>NZ_JBXSOO010000025.1:0-93714 GCF_057784515.1 Martinezella sp. CNPSo 3732 | reverse complement strand
GCGCACGTTTCCTGGAATTGCTCTAATCTCAGGTTTCAATCAAAACGATCTCCAGCTTGCGCAGTTCTTCCGGATCGGCCATCGCATCGATGACGGTAATCATGCCATCTGCATTGAGGGTGCAACGAAGGGCGACGCGTAGCTGTCTGCCGATGACGACGATGGCACCGACCGCGCCGTTGATGACCGCCAGCCGGGCTCCCTGCGCACGGCCCTGGAAGGTCTTGGCGACATCCATACGTCCGCGGATTTCGCCGGCCGCCCCCATGCGGGTGGCAACCGCATCCGGACGGAAGACGGCTTCGGGATCGAGGACGGCGAGCAGCGCCTGCAGGTCGCCGTCACGCGAGGCCGTGAAGAAGGCGTCGACGACGTGGCGCTGCCGGGTGAGATCGGCCTCCGTCGTTGCTGGCGTGTCCTGCACGCGGCGGCGGGCGCGACTTGCAAGCTGGCGTGTCGCGACCGTCGTGCGTCCCAGAATCGGGGCAATGTCATCGAAGGGGACGTCGAACATATCGTGCAGGACGAAGGCAAGCCGCTCGGCCGGGTTCAGCTTTTCCAACACGACCAGAAGGGCGAGGCCGACGGAGTCCGCGAGCAAGGCATCCTGTTCCGGGTCGGTGCCGTTGCCAGCCTCATGCACCACCATCGGCTCGGGAACATGGATGGTCAGCGGCTCCTCGCGACGGGATTTGCGCGACCGCAGGAGATCGAGGCAGATGCGCGCTGTGACAGTCGTCAGCCAGCCGCTGAGGTTTTCAATCTCCGATGTGTCGCTCCGGACAAGGCGCAGCCACGTCTCCTGCACAGCATCTTCGGCCTCGGTGCGCGAGCCGAGCATGCGGTAGGCGACGGCGCGCAGATGCGGCCGGTTCGCCTCGAATTTCTCTGCCTGCCACTTTTTTTCGTCCATCGGTCACATCTCCTCGTCCTCATCCGTCAAACCCATGACGAACGAAATCCGGCCGGTGTGACATCGGATCGGCGGGAAAGTGCATCGTCGGGAGATGAGCCGCAACAGGGCTCTCACAACCAGAGGAAAGAATTATGCAAGCTCGTATGAAGAACCCAGTCCTCGTTCTGCCCGAAACGCTGCAGGCGCTCTTGGCCGTCAGCAATTCGATTAAAGATCGCGGCTTGTCGGAAAACATCATGGATCTCGTGCATCTGCGGGTCAGCCAGATCAATGGCTGCAGCGTCTGCACCGACATGGGCTTTCGCAAGCTGCAGAAAGATGGCGAGACCATGGAGCGCATCGTCGGCGTCTCCGCCTGGCGCGAAATGCCTTACTTTTCCGATGCCGAACGCGCCGCTTTGGCACTTGGGGAAGCCGTCACCCGCCTTGCCGACCGGCCGGATGCCGTCACAGACGAAATCTGGAACGAGGCCTCAAGACACTACGACGAAAAGGCGCTCTCCGCCCTCATCATTGCAATAGCGATCGACAATGTGTGGAACCGACTGAACTCGACGGTTCGTCAGCAGGCAGGCGCTTCCTGGAACTGATTGTTCGCAATCGGCACCACCTTCTTCACAGAGAGAAGAAGGTGGTGTGCGTCTCAAGCTTCGCCGACCCGCGAGGTTGCCAGCAGCTTCGCCAGCCAGTCGACGAAAACGCGCACCTTGTTGCTCAGGTGTCGATTGGGCGGATAAACGATGTGCATCGGCAGCGTCGGCCGGCTCCAGCCGGAGAGGACGGGCACGAGGTCGCCCTTGGCGAGGGCATCCCGCGCCATGAAGCTGGGAACCTGCGCGATGCCGAGGCCGGTCATGGCTGCTTGCAGATAGCTGCGGCTGTCATTGACCGAGAGGATGTAGCGCGGAGTGATTTCCAGCGACTCGTTGCCGCGTTCGAACAGGAAAGGAATCGTGCGGCCGGTTTGCGCGCGGAAATAGCTGACCGCGTAGTGACTGGTTTCCAGCTCCTCCGGCCGTTCCGGGATGCCGTGCTTCTCGATGTAAAGCGGAGCGGCGCAGGTGACGAGATGGATCTCGCCGACACGACGGGCGATCAGTGACTGGTCGCTCGGCATGCCGGCACGCAATGCGCAATCGACATTTTCGGCCAGATAGTCGACCAGCCGGTCCCCGACGCCGAGATCTATATGAATATCCGGATAGCGCTGATGGAAATCGCAAAGCGCCGGCATGACGATCTTTTCGGCGAAGGCGCCGGCCATTTCCACGCGCAGGCGGCCGCTTGGCAGGCTCTGCGAATTGCTGATGCTGCCGTCCAGCTCCTCAATCTCGGAGAGGATCTGAATGGCACGCTCGTAATAGAGCGCACCATCCGTCGTCACCATGACGCGTCGGGTCGTGCGGTTGAGGAGTTTTGCGTGCAGATGCGCCTCCAGCGACTGGATGAGCGTCGTCACCGTCGCTTTCGGCATGGAGAGGGCGGCTGCGGCGCGGGTAAAGTTACCCGTCTCCACCACACGCGCGAATGCCCGCATTGCTGATAACTGGTCCATTCCATGATGTCCCTCGACCCGATGAAAAGAGGTCGATTGTTTGTAATGGTGAATAGTCTGATCGAATATAGGCTACTTATTCTCGAAGCGGAATAACAATATGTTCTTTTCAAGATTGTTGCAATGCGGCACGGGGGCGCTGAAAGCCGCATTATCGAGAATATGATTGTGAAGCATGCTAAACGGTTGCTGCATCATCATATTCACTCGAACAGACAGGGATTTGGGTCGATGAGTGCGCCGTGGAAAGATGTTGTGCTGGAAAACGTGCCTACGGGGCCGGTGGAAGCGCGGATCTACAACGGTGAAGGTTTGAAGAAGGCGGCGCCCCTTGTGCTCTATCTGCACGGCGGCGCCTTTCTCGATACCTGTCACGCGACCAATAGGCCGGTGGCGGCAAGCCTCGCTGAGGCCGGAGCCATCGTAGTTGCGGCGGATTATACTAGCTGCAATCAGAATGCTTTTCCGAAGGTGCTGGAATGCGCCTACGGGCTTCTCGCCTACCTCAGCAACAAGCGGAACATGCTTGCGCTGGGCGGAGCGAAAAAATCGCTGCTGTTTGTCGCCGGTGAGGAATCGGGTGGCAATGTTGCAGCGGGCGTCGCTTTAAAGGCGCGCGATCAGATGCCGGGTTCGTTGGACGGACAGGTTTTGATATCGCCTTTGCTTGATCCCTTCATGGGATCGAAATCTTTCCTCCAGGCGGAGGAAAGCGGCATGCGCGAGCGCTGGACGGAGGGTTGGAACCGTTACCTGGGTTTCCTGGGCGGTGTCTGTCACCCCTATGCAGCGCCTCGATACTGTTCGCGGCTTTCGGGCCTCGCGCCGGCATTGGTGCTCACGGCCGAGGACGACCCGCTCCGCGACGAGAGCATGGAATACGGCAGTCGGCTGAAAGCAGCTGGCGTCCGTGTTCGCCAGCAAGTCCTTCCCGCCGGGACAGGCTGGCCCACCCTCTATGGCGGGCAGTCGAAGGACAGACCTTCATGGCAGCAGGATATCTGTTGTTGTTTCAAGGGTTTTGTCGAAGACGTGCAGGCTTGATCGACTAGGAGATCCTGTTCGCGAGGGATGAGCGCGGATTGGGCTGATGTCGAAGGCATGAGACCGGAGCGATGGTCACGCGGATGCGCGGTGCTTCGGCCCCTGATTTTGTTGAGACGATAGGAATTTGAGGTCCCGTATCCCAAGACGGGGCCAAAGGAGAGACTGACATGAAGTCCAACGATAAGCGCTGGGCCCTGTGGGGCGCCGGCATGGGTGTTGCTGCGGCTGTTGCTGGTGGGGCCTTCTATCTGGAGCTGCCGCGCGGCGCGCAGGCAACAGAGGCGGCGAGCCCGGCCGCAAAGCCGGCTATCCCCGTTACGGTTGCGGCCGTCGAGCCGCGTGACATCACACCCTGGCAGGAATTTTCCGGCCGTCTGGAAGCCATCGACCGTGTCGAGGTCCGGCCGCGTGTCGCCGGAGCGATTCAATCGGTGCATTTCCGCGAGGGCGCCCTGGTGAAGCAAGGCGACCTGTTGGTGACGATCGATCCGGCACCCTATGAGGCGGCTGTTGCCCAAGCTCAAGCCCAGGTCGGGGCAGCAAAAGCCAAGCTCGATCTCGCCAAGGTCGAAGTCGATCGCGGCCGGAAACTCTTCGACAACAAGACGATTTCGCAGAGTGACATGGATACCCGCACCAGCAACTCTGCCGAGGCAGAGGCCAATCTGAAGGCTGCGGAGGCAGCCCTTCAGACCGCGCAGCTGAACCTCGACTATACGCAGGTCCGTGCCCCAATCGCCGGCCGCGTCGGCAAGATCGCCGTCACCGTCGGCAATCTCGTGGCCGCCGGTTCGTCGTCGCCGGCGTTGACGACGCTCGTTTCGGTCGATCCGATTTATGCGAGCTTCAGCGCCAATGAGCAGACCGTAACGCAGGCTCTGGCCGAGCTGCCGGCAACCGGCGGCGCTGTTCCGCCCGTCGAGCAGATCCCGGTTCAGGTCGGCACGGCAAGCGACAATGGCACGCCGATCAAGGGCAAATTGCAGCTGATCGACAACGAAGTCGACGCAGCAAGCGGCACCGTCAGCGTTCGCGCCGTCTTCGATAATCCGGGCGGTCGTCTCATCCCAGGCCAGTTCGTGCGGGTCCGCATGGGCCAGCCGAAGGCCGAGAACAAGATCGTCATCGACGACCGTGCAGTCGGCACCGACCAGGACAAAAAGTTCGTCTTCGTTGTGGATGGCGAGAACAAGGTCAATTACCGGCAGGTCCAGCTCGGATCGCTGGTCGATGGCCAGCGAGTGATCGAGAACGGCTTGAAACCTGGCGAAAAGATCGTCGTCAACGGGTTGCAGCGCATCCGTCCCGGTGCAGTCGTCGCACCGCAGTTGGCAGAGAAGGTCGCGACCGCTCAGTAAGACTTCGCCTTCTGCCCGCGGGCAGAAGGCCGACATTCCGAAATCACATGATCCGCCGACGGCTCTCAAATCGTCGGACAGGAATTTTGTATCCGTTCTCACCCCAGAGGGGGCTTTGATATGAACATCTCCAGATTCTTTGTCGACCGCCCGGTCTTTGCCGGTGTTCTTTCGGTCCTCATCGTGGTCGCCGGCCTGATCGGCCTCAGAGCGCTGCCGATCTCCGAATACCCAGAGGTCGTGCCCCCGTCGATTGTCGTGCGCGCCACCTATCCGGGCGCCAACCCGACCGTCATCGCCGAAACGGTGGCGACGCCGCTCGAAGAGCAGATCAACGGTGTCGAGGGCATGCTCTACATGTCCAGCCAGGCGACATCAGACGGCGTTCTCAACGTGACGGTTACCTTCAAGCTCGGTACCGATCCGGACAAGGCGCAGCAGCTCGTGCAGAATCGCGTTTCGCAGGCCGAGCCGCGCCTACCCACGGAAGTCCGTGCCCTCGGCATCACGACCGTCAAGAGCTCGCCCGACTTCATCATGGTCGTCAACCTCGTCTCGGACGGGGCCGACCACGACATCACCTATCTGCGAAATTATGCGACCCTGAATATCAAGGATCGGCTCGCCCGGATCGAAGGCGTTGGGCAGGTGCAGGTCTTCGGCGCCGGCGACTATTCCATGCGCGTGTGGATCGATCCGCAGAAGGCGGCCGAGCATAATCTTGCCGCCAGCGACATCAGCAATGCGATCAGCTCCCAGAACGTCCAGGCTGCGGCTGGCATCATCGGTGCCTCACCCAGCCGGCCGGGCGTCGATCTGCAGCTCAACGTCAATGCCCAGGGCCGCCTGCGCACACCTGAGGAGTTCGGCAACATCATCGTCAAGACGGGCGCCAATGGCGAAATCACCCGCCTTCGCGACGTCGCTCGTGTCGAGCTCGGTGCGGAAGACTACACACTGCGTTCGCTGCTCGACGGCAAGCCGGCGGTCGCCGTCGCAGTTCTCCAGGCGCCCGGTTCGAACGCGATCGAGATCGCGAACAACGTGCGCTCGACCATGGACGTGCTGCAGCAGGCCATGCCGGCGGGCGTTAAGTACGAGATCGTCTATGACACCACGAAATTCGTCCGCGCCTCGATCGAGAAGGTGATCGACACGCTGCTCGAAGCCATCGCGCTAGTCGTCCTCGTCGTCATCCTCTTCCTGCAGACATGGCGCGCCTCGATCATCCCGCTGATCGCCGTTCCGGTGTCGATCATCGGCACCTTCGCGGTGATGTATGTCTTCGGCTTCTCGATCAACGCGCTTAGTCTGTTCGGCCTGGTGCTGGCGATCGGTATCGTCGTGGACGACGCGATCGTGGTGGTTGAGAACGTCGAACGCAATATCGAGAGCGGGCTCAGCCCGCGAGACGCCACCTACAAGGCCATGAAGGAAGTCTCCGGTCCGATCATCGCGATCGCGCTGGTCCTCGTCGCGGTTTTCGTGCCGCTCGCCTTCATCTCCGGCCTGTCCGGCCAGTTCTACCGCCAGTTCGCGCTGACGATTGCCATCTCGACCGTCATCTCGGCCTTCAATTCGCTCACCCTGTCTCCTGCGCTGGCATCTCTGCTCCTGAAGGGCCATCATGCGCCGAAGGATCGGTTGACGCGGGTCATGGACGCGGTCTTCGGCTGGTTCTTCCGCGGCTTCAACCGGGCGTTCGGAGCCGGTTCGAAATATTACGGCAAGGGTGTCGGCCGTCTGGTCTCGCGCAAGAGCATCGTCATGGTGGTCTATCTCGCGCTGGTGGGAGCGACCTATAGCCTGTTCACAACGGTTCCAGGTGGTTTCGTGCCGTCGCAGGACAAGCAGTATCTGATCGGCTTCGCACAGTTGCCGGATGCTGCAAGCCTCGACCGTACGGAAAGCGTGATCAAGCGCATGACTGATATCGCGCTGAAGCAGCCGGGCGTCGCCAATGCGATCGCCTTCCCGGGCCTGTCGATCAACGGCTTCACCAATTCCTCGAATGCGGGCATCGTTTTCGTGACGCTGAAGGACTTCGACGAGCGTAAGACGCCGGACCTTTCGGGCGGGGCGATCGCCATGGCACTGAACCAGAAGTTCGGCGCCATTCAGGATGCCTTCATCGCCATGTTCCCGCCGCCGCCGGTCAACGGTCTCGGTACGACGGGCGGCTTCAAGCTGCAGATCGAGGATCGCGCTGGTCTCGGCAACCAGGCGCTCGATCAGGCGGCCAAGGCAGTGATCGGCAAAGCCTACCAGACACCGGAACTCACCGGCATCTTCTCGAGCTTCCAGATCAACGTGCCGCAGCTCTTTGCCGATCTCGACCGCGCCAAGGCCGAGCAGCTCGGGGTCTCCGTCACCGACGTCTTCCAGGCGCTGCAGATCTATCTCGGTTCGCTCTATGTGAACGACTTCAACGCCTTCGGCCGGACTTACAGCGTCCGCGTGCAGGCCGATGCCAAGTTCCGCGCTCAGCCGGAAGATATCGGCCAGTTGAAGGTTCGTTCGGCATCGGGTCAGATGATCCCGCTTTCAGCCCTGCTGAAGGTGGATGCCACGACGGGTCCGGAACGCACGAACCGCTATAACGGCTTTCTGGCAGCTGACATCAATGGCGGCCCGGCGCCCGGTTTCTCGTCAGGCCAGGCACAGGCAGCGATCGAGAAGATTCTGCATGAGACGTTGCCGCCCGGTATAGACTTCGAATGGACGGATTTGACCTACCAGCAGATCCTGGCCGGCAATTCCAGCGTCGTCGTCTTCCCGCTGGCGTTGCTCCTGGTCTTCCTTGTGCTGGCCGCCCAATACGAGAGCTTGGCCTTGCCGCTCGCCATCATCATGATTGTGCCGATGGGCGTCTTGGCGGCGCTGACCGGCGTCTGGCTCACGGGTGGAGACAACAACATCTTCACCCAGATCGGCCTGGTGGTGCTCGTCGGTCTATCAGCAAAGAACGCGATCCTGATCGTGGAGTTCGCCCGCGAGCTGGAATTCGAGGGCCGCACGCCGGTTCAGGCTGCGATCGAAGCCAGCCGCCTGCGTCTGCGCCCGATCCTGATGACCTCTATGGCCTTCATCATGGGTGTCGTGCCGTTGGTCACCTCGACCGGTGCCGGTGCCGAGATGCGCGCCGCCATGGGTATCGCGGTGTTCTCGGGCATGATTGGTGTGACCTTCTTCGGCATCTTCATGACCCCGGTGTTCTACGTGTTGATCCGCAGGCTGACAGGCAATCGTCCGCTCAAGCAGCATCACCACAACGACAACGAACATTCGGCGGAGGTACTCCCGATCGCCGCCGAATAGAGGCCGTGCCGAATCGACCTCCAGTCCTCGACAGGCCAGGGGCGGGACCGAAAGGTCCCGCCCTTTTCTTTATCTGCGGCCTATTCCGGATTCAGGGTCGAAGAATTTTCGGCTAGGTCGCCGATTTTCTTTGCATGCTGGCACCATAGGTTTATCAAGCTCTTGGATGATTTGATTGACGTACATCGGGCATGAGGAGCGGCCCGTTGGCGCAAGGACTTAAAGGGCGATAGCATATAATCTCGGGGTTGGTGCGTTGCATTCGGAGGATAGTCTATGAGCGGCAGGAAGATCGCCTTTCTCGGCACGGGATTGATGGGTGCGCCTATGGCGCGGCGTCTGCTGGCCGCCGGGTTTGCCGTGACCGTCTGGAATCGCGATCGCAGCAAGGCGGAACCTCTGGCTGCCGATGGCGCAACCGTCACAGATACGGCGGTAGAGGCCGCGCGGGGAGCCGCGGTGCTTTTCACAATGCTGACGAATGGCGGAGCTGTCGGCGAAGTCCTGTTCGGCAGCGGCGTGGCCGATGTGCTGGAGGCTGGCGCGATCGTTATCGACAACAGCTCGATATCGCCGGCCGTTGCCCGTGAACATGCCTTCAAACTTGCCGAGCGCGGTATCCGACACATCGATGCGCCGGTCTCCGGTGGCGTGGTGGGGGCGGCTGCCGGAACGCTCGCGATCATGGCTGGCGGCGATGCCGGCGTCATCGACAGCGTGCGCGATATCATGGCGCCTCTCGGGCGCGTAACCCGTGTTGGTCCGAGCGGGACAGGCCAGCTTGCAAAGCTCGGCAACCAGCAGATTGTCGCCGTAACCATCGGGGCCGTTGCGGAAGCGATGCTGCTGGTCGAGGCCGGGGGCGGTTCGCGCGAGGCTTTTCGTGACGCTATTCGCGGCGGGTTCGCCGAAAGCCGGATTCTGGAGCTGCATGGCCAGCGCATGATCGAACGCAACTTCGAGCCTGGCGGCACAGCCCGCAATCAATTGAAGGATCTCGATACGGTGCTGGCGGCGGCGCAGAACCTGTCGCTTCATCTGCCGTTGACCGAAGCCGTCCGAGCCGAGTTTGCCGAATTCGTCGAAAACGGCGGCGGCGAGCAGGATCACAGCGGCCTGCTACAGCATCTGGAAGACAAGAATGCCCGAGGAAAGGCTTGAGGAAGAGATGAGCGATCAGGGTGCATCCAAGCGTCGACTGCGTTCGCAGGACTGGTTCGACAATCCGGATCATATCGATATGACGGCGCTCTATCTCGAGCGCTTCATGAATTACGGCATCACGCCGGAGGAATTGCGGTCCGGCAAACCGATTATCGGCATCGCCCAAAGCGGCAGCGACCTGACACCCTGCAACCGCCATCACCTCGATCTCGCCAAGCGCGTGCGCGATGGCATTCGCGATGCCGGCGGCATCCCGATCGAGTTTCCGACGCACCCGATCTTCGAGAACTGCAAACGGCCGACGGCGGCGCTGGACCGCAATCTCGCCTATCTTGGCCTAGTGGAAGTGCTCTACGGCTATCCGCTCGATGGCGTCGTGCTGACGACCGGCTGCGACAAGACCACGCCATCGGCATTGATGGCGGCCTCGACAGTCAATATTCCCGCGATCGTTCTCTCCGGCGGACCTATGCTCGACGGTTGGCATGAAGGCGAGCTTGCCGGCTCCGGCACGGTGATCTGGCGCTCGCGCCGCAAGCTGGCGGCAGGCGAGATCGACGAGGAGGAGTTCATGGAGGCGTCTCTCGCCTCGGCTCCATCGATCGGCCATTGCAATACGATGGGAACGGCTTCCACCATGAATGCCATGGCGGAAGCGCTTGGCATGTCGCTCACCGGCTGTGCCGCCATTCCCGGCGCCTATCGCGAGCGGGGACAGATGGCTTACCGCACGGGACGACGAGCCGTCGAGCTGGTTCTTGCCGATATCAAGCCCTCGGATGTGCTGACGCGCGAGGCTTTCCTCAATGCCATCAGGGTCAATTCCGCGATCGGCGGCTCGACCAATGCGCAGCCGCATCTGGCCGCCATGGCCAAGCACGCCGGCGTCGAGCTCCATCCCGACGACTGGCAGGTGCATGGTTTCGACATTCCGCTGCTTGCCAATGTACAGCCGGCGGGCGCCTATCTCGGCGAGCGCTTCCATCGTGCCGGCGGCGTTCCGGCCATCATGTGGGAGTTGCTGCAGGCCGGCAAGCTGGATGGCAGCTGTCCGACGGTGACCGGCCGGACGATGGCGGAGAATTTGAAGGGCCGGGAGGCGACAGATCGCGAGGTCATCCGCCCCTTCGCAGAGCCGCTGAAGGAGCGCGCCGGCTTCCTGGTGCTCAAAGGCAATCTGTTCGATTTCGCCATCATGAAGATGAGCGTCGTCTCAGAGGAGTTCCGCAGCCGCTACTTGCAGGAGCCGGGCCACGAAGGCGTGTTCGAGGGCAGGGCGGTCGTTTTCGACGGCTCCGAGGATTATCACAAGCGCATCAACAATCCCGATCTCGGCATCGACGAAAAGACCATTCTCGTCATTCGCGGCGCCGGACCGATCGGCTGGCCGGGATCGGCCGAAGTCGTCAACATGCAGCCGCCGGATCATCTTCTTAAAAGGGGCATCAAGAGCTTGCCGACGATCGGCGATGGGCGCCAATCTGGCACAGCCGACAGCCCCTCCATTTTGAATGCCTCGCCGGAAAGTGCGGCTGGCGGCGGCCTTGCCTGGCTCAGGACCGGTGACATCATCCGCATCGATTTCAATCAGGGGCGCTGCGACATGCTGGTGGACGAGGCGGAGATCGCGCGTCGCAAGGGCGACGGCATTCCGGCGGTGCCGCCGGATGCGACGCCATGGCAGCGCATCTATCGCCGTTCGGTCACGCAGCTTTCCGACGGAGCCGTGCTGGATGGCGCCGCCGATTTCCGCGGCATCGCTGCCAATCCGCCGCGGCACAACCATTGAGAGGCGCCGGCCGTTGGCAGGGATTGCAGTGCTGCTATTAATTTGGGTAGCTTGCGCAGGCATTAAAGTTCGCGAAAGGGAGTAGTGCAACTATAATTGGCTGCGATTAGTTGGTCTCTTCAGTTTCCGAAGGGGGTAGTGCTCTTTGGCAGAGACGACATCAGGACGAAGCGAAGAAGAGTTCCAGGACCTTTTGAGGAGGCTGGAGCTGGCGCTGGAGGCGTCTCAAATCGGTGTCTGGCAGCATAATGTCAACGAGCAGGAATTGCTCTGGGACTCGCAGATGCACAAGCTCTACGGGACCGGACTTCATGAGCACCGGGTTTCGTCAGACGTCTGGATGAATGCGCTGCATCCCGAGGACCTCGAAGGGGCTATCCGCGACTTCGATGTCGCGCTGGCCAGGAAGGGTTTCTACAATTCCCAGTTCCGCATCATCCTGCCCGGAGGCGAGGTGCGTCATCTGCGCTCGCGCGCGCATTATTATGAGGATGCCGACGGGGCGCCTTCTTTCATCGGCGCGGAATGGGACGTCACCGCCGACGTCCTGCTCAATCGCGAGCTGAGTGGTCAAAAAGCGATCGCCGAAGCGCGTGCCGTTGCATTGGAGCACAGTCGCGCGCGAATAGAACATGCCGCCGATCACGACTATCTCACGGGCCTTCCAAACCGCCGCTATTTCGACCGGCGTCTGGCCGAGTTGCGCAACGATGCGTCTATCGGGACTCTTGCGATCCTCCATATCGATCTCGATGGGTTCAAGGAGATCAACGACAAATGGGGTCATGCGGCAGGCGATGCCAC
Organism: Martinezella sp. CNPSo 3732; assembly: GCF_057784515.1. Lineage (NCBI taxonomy): Bacteria > Pseudomonadati > Pseudomonadota > Alphaproteobacteria > Hyphomicrobiales > Rhizobiaceae > Martinezella > Martinezella sp. CNPSo 3732. The sequence continues at coordinate 81,763 of NZ_JBXSOO010000025.1, read as the reverse complement.
ATTGCAAAGCGCTGCCGCCCGCATTTCCGGAGCGATAACGGCCAATGACATCGTCGCCCGCATCGGCGGCGACGAGTTCGTGGCCGTGCTGGTCAATATCGGCAGTGTCGAAAGACTTCAGGCGATCGCCGGCGATATTCTATCGCGATTGCGTCGCGAAGTGCGTTTCGGCAACGAGATGCTGAAGATCGGCGCGTCCATTGGCGTGGCGATAGGCCAGACGAGCGGCGCAGGCAATCTGCTGGCAGAATCCGATGTCGCCCTTTTTCAGGCCAAGAAACTCGGCCGCAACCGGGTGGAGTTCTTCACGCCGCAGCTCCAGTCCGATCTGCATGCAGAACGCCGCCTAGCCGACGAGTTGCGATTGGCGCCAGTGCTGCGGCAGATCGAGCCCTTCTATCAGATTCAGGTGGATGCGCAGAGCCGCCGCATCGTCGGATTGGAGGCGCTGGCACGCTGGCGGCATCCGGGAAGGGGATTGCTGAGCCCCGTGGCCTTCCTCAAGGTCGCCGATGAATATGGATTTACCGCGGAGATCGATGCGGCCGTGTTGAAGCGCGCACTGGCGGATCGGGCAGCCTGGGTTTCGCAGGGCCTTTCACCGCCGCGTATTGCTGTGAATATCTCTGGTCGCCGGCTTGCCGATCCCGACCTGATCGACGGTTTGAAGGCGCTCAGAATACCGCGCCACGCCATCGCCTTCGAGCTGGTGGAGACCATCTTTCTGGATGAGCCCGACGAGGCCGTGCTTGCCAATATCGCAGGTATCAAGGAGATGGGAATCGATATCGAGATCGATGATTTCGGCTCTGGTCATGCTTCGCTGATCGGTCTCGTCAAGCTGAAACCGAAGCGGCTGAAGATAGACCGTCAGCTGGTGACTGCGGTTACGGTGTCTGAGGAGCAGCGTCGCCTCGTCGGCTCTATCATCGAAATCGCACGCACATTGAATGTCGAGGTGGTCGCCGAAGGGGTCGAGACAGAGGATCATGCGCGCGTTCTCGCCGAGGTCGGCTGCGACGAGCTTCAAGGCTATGCCATCGGCTATCCTTCTTGCGAAAGCGAGACCGCGGCTTTGCTGAAATCAGCCGAGGCATCGAGCCTGAGTTGATCCTCGGCCAATCTTTGCGGCGGATGCTACTGAATCTGCAGGGCGAGGATCAGACCGTAGCTGATGGCGCCCAGCGTCAATAGCGATAGCGTCGCTGCGGCAATCACCCGACCGCCGGCATGGGCGACGGAGCGGATATTGACCGACAGGCCGAGTGCGGCCATGGCGATGACGGTCAAAATGCCGGAAACAGTTTCCATCGGTGCCGCCAGCGTATCCGGGATTAGCCCGAAGGAGCGCAGCGCCATCAATCCCAGGAAGCCGCAGATGAACCAGGGGACCAGAGAATGGTGATGGCCGCCGCGTCCATCCGTTCCTGTCGCCTCCGTCTTGGTGATGATGCCGAGCAGGAAGATGACCGGGCCCAGCATCAGGACGCGGACGAGCTTGACGAGCGTGCCGGTCTGGACAGCGAGCAGGCCGACGGGCGCGGTCGCTGCCAATACTTGCGGCACGGCATAGACCGTCAATCCGGCAAGGGTTCCGTATTGCGGCACACTCATGCTGAAGTGGAAATAGAAAAGCGGCAGCAGAAACACGGCGGCAATGCCGAGGACGGCGGTAAAGGCAAGCGCTGCGGCGATCTCCTGCGAGTCGGCCTCGATCACGGGCGCAACGGCCACGATTGCCGAATTGCCGCAGATCGAGTTGCCGCAGGCGATCAAGGTCGCGAGCTTCGGCGGCAGGCTGAGCGCCCGGCCGATGAGATAGGTGGCCGTGATTGACAGCAGGACGACGATGGCGATGCCGGCAATCAGCCAGACGCCGGCGCCGCGGATCGACGAAAGGCTGATGGAGGCGCCGAGAAGGACGATGGCGATTTCCAGAAGAAACTTTGCGCTGAAATCGATGCCTGGCTTCATCGCGGGCTTTAGCGGCTTGATCGTGCAGACGACGATGCCGAGGGCTATGGCAAGCACCAGGCTTTCGATCCACCGGCCACCAAGGAGGCCCACCTCAACATGCTCCGCAGCATAGGCCAGAAGGGCGACGCCCGAGGTGAGTGCGAGGCCGGGAACGATCTTGTTTGTTCGTTGAGCGATGGACATGGGGCGCCGTCATTCGTTTCTTGTGATTTGGTGACGGCTGGAAAGTCTCACCTACCGATGTCGACATCCATCGAATATTATCCTATGTTTCATTCGATAAATTAGAATGATTTCCCATGACCTTCGAGCAACTTGCAATCTTCGTCGCTGTCGCCGAGCGAGAACATCTGACCAATGCCGCAGAAGCCATCAACCTGACGCCATCCGCCGTCAGCTCTGCGATCAAGAACCTTGAGGCCTATTACGGCGTGGAGCTGTTTCATCGCGTCGGTCGAAGGATCGAGCTGACGGAGACGGGCCGATCCTTCCTGGGAGAAGCAAGGGCGACTCTTGCGCGTGTGCGCTCAGCCGAACTCATGCTTTCGGAACTGGGCGGGCTGCAGCGCGGCCGCCTCAGCCTCTATGCCAGCCAGACCATCGCCAGCTACTGGCTGCCGCCCCTGCTGATGCGGTTTCATAGCGACTATCCCGGTATCGAGCTCGATCTTACGATCGGCAATACGCGAACCGTAACCGAAGCCGTTATCGACGGTGCGGCCGAACTGGGTTTCATCGAGGGCGAAGTGGATGCGCCGGCGCTGTCGATGAAGATTGTTGCACAGGATGCGCTCGTCATCGTCGTGCCGCCGCATCATCCCTGGGCCGATGGTCGGCAGCTCACCGCCGCCAACCTTGCAAGCGGCACATCCTGGGTGATGCGGGAAGAGGGGTCGGGCACGCGTTCCGAATTCGAGAATGCCGTTGCCAGGCTCGGGGCTTCGCCGCGTGAATTCGATGTTGCGCTCGTTCTCCCTTCGAATGAGGCAGTGCTATCGGCAGTTTGCGCCGGCCAAAGTGCGGCAGCCGTCTCCAGTGCTGCGGCAAGTGCCTATTTCGGGCAGGGGCTGCTGGTTCGGGCGGCATTCGATCTGCCGGTCCGGAGCTTCCGGCTGCTACGCCATAAGGAGCGCCACGCGAGCAAGGCGGCACTGACGCTTGAGGCGATGTGCAAAGGTTAAGTGCCTGATTTGACGGTCCTGTTACCGTCGTTCGTCCCGTTGTCGGTTGGCGATCACGAGCTTGATCTCGTTGCGCTCCAGCATGGCGCGAATATCGGCCGGTGGGGTGTCGTCGGTGACCAGGACGTCGTAGGTCGCAGGTTCGCTGAGGACGATCGGCGCGCTGCGACCGAATTTGGCGCTATCGGCGACGACGATGCGGTTTTCGGCGCGGCTAGCCGCCTCCCGCGAATACTCCGCTTCTTCCAGATCATGCAGCATGAAGCCCGAGGCGGCGTTGATGGCGCCGACCGAGAGGATGGCGTGGCGCACATTGAAGCGCCGCAGGAAATTGGCGGCTTCCATGCCGAACGTGCCGCCATCGTGACCGCGCAGTTCGCCGCCGGCAAAGAAGACGCGATTGCCATTGCGGGTCGCGAGCGCATGGGCAACCGCGACGGCGTTGGTGACGACGAAGAGGTTCTGATGCTTCTGCAGCGCGACGGCGATGAAGGCGGTGGTCGAGCCGACATCGAGAAAGAGCGCATCGCCATCCTCGATCATGGCGGCGACCGAGGCGGCGATCATCCGCTTGGCCTCGGCATTTTCGTTCATGCGCAGATGCAGCGGCGGCTCGATCATCGAGTCCTTGATATGGACCCCGCCATGCACCTTGGTCACAAGCCCGTTGGCCTCCAGGCTGCGGATGTTGCGGCGGATGGTTTCTTCGGAAACGCCGAGCCGTTCGGCCAAGAACTGGATGCGGCTGGCGCCGCCAGCTAACCGCAATTCCTCGAGAATTTCGCGCTCGCGATGGTTGGAGTGCAGCGGTGGCTGGGATGTGCCCGGCATGGTTCCTGATCCTATTGAGGGTATTGATCCCAAACTTGCATGGCTTTCGACTGGCCGGTTCCGTTGCTGGCGCAAGCCTTAATGCACGCAGCCCTTATCCGGTTGCTTCGCGCCTGAGTTTTTAAGACAAATCTCACCTACGGTGAAGCGCAGTCTTTAGGATATCCATAGCTCATCCGATTGGAGATGGTTGCTCGATTCCAACAAAAAACCAAATATCCGTTTCATTTTGTGGGGCGGTTCTTGACAGCCTTACGTTTGTGGGGAACCTTTCACATCTGAAAGATGCTCAGCAGCAGGACCGGAGGGGGAATGACTGCGACAGCGGAAGACAGGATACATTCTCTCAGCATCTGGCGCGGGCCGATCGACATCGAACCGCTGGTGGGCGGCATTACCAATCGCAACTATCTGGTCGGCAATGATGGCCGCCGCTTCGTCGTGCGGCTCGGATCGGACATTCCCGTTCACCATATCAGCCGTACCAATGAGGTGGCCGCAAGCAGGGCCGCCCATGCTGCCGGTCTTTCGCCTGCCGTGATCCATCATGAGCCTGGCATATTAGTGCTCGACTATATCGATGCAAAACCGCTATCGGCCGATGATATAAGAAAGCCGGCAATGATGAGCCGCGTCGTGCCGCTCGTCCGGTCCTGTCATCGGGACGTCGCCCGGCATTTTCGCGGACCGGCGGCTATCTTCTGGGTCTTTCATGTGGTCCGGGATTATGCGGCTCTGCTGGAGGCCGGCGGCAGTCGCCACAACCCGTTGCTGACTTCCTTTCTGGAGATTGCCGAACGGCTCGAACGCGAAGCCGGTCCTTTCGAAATCGCCTTCGGACACAACGATCTGCTGGCGGCGAATTTCCTCGATGACGGCAAGCGGCTCTGGCTGATCGATTGGGATTATGCCGGCTTCAACACGCCGCTTTTCGATCTCGGTGGCCTTGCCTCCAACAATGAATTCTCGGAAGCGCAGGAAGAGGCGATGCTGGAGGCCTATTTCGAGGCTCCCGTCGGTGACGATCTGCGCCGGCGCTATCAGGCGATGAAATGCGCCTCGCTCCTGCGCGAGACGATGTGGAGCATGGTGTCGGAAATCCATTCCGACATCGATTTCGATTATTCTTCCTATACAGCTGAAAATCTCAGGCGCTTCGAGCGCGCTTGGCAGGATTTTCGCAATTCTTGAGGTGACACGATGAAGGAACTGCCTGCTACCGCAAAGACCGTCGTCATCGGCGGCGGCATCATCGGTTGCTCGACGGCCTACCATCTCGGCAAGCTCGGCTTCACCGATACGGTGCTTCTGGAGCGCAAGAAGCTGACCTCGGGCACGACGTTCCATGCCGCCGGTCTCGTCGGCCAGCTGCGCACCAGCGCCAACATCACGCAGATGCTCGGCTATTCCGTCGATCTCTACAAGAAGCTCGAGGCGGAGACGGGGCTTGCTACCGGCTGGAAGATGAATGGCGGGTTGCGCCTTGCCTGCAACGAAGAGCGCTGGACGGAGGTGAAGCGTCAGGCGACGACGGCACAGTCCTTCGGCCTGCAGATGCATCTGCTGACGCCTAAGGAGGCTTTCGATCTCTGGCCGCTGATGGATATCGACGACCTCGTCGGCGCCGCCTTCTTACCGACCGATGGCCAGGCCAATCCTTCCGATATCACCCAGGCGCTGGCAAAGGGCGCCCGCATGAGCGGTGTGTCGATCTTCGAGGATACCGAAGTCCTCGATCTGGAGATCGACAAGGGCCGGATTCGCGCCGTCATCACCGAGAAAGGCCGCATCGAATGCGAGCGTGTCGTCGTCTGCGCCGGGCAGTGGACGCGGACCTTTGCCGGCCGCTTCGGTGTCAACGTGCCGCTCGTCTCGGTCGAGCATCAATATCTCATCACCGAATCCTTCGGCGTGCCGTCCAACCTTCCGACTCTGCGCGATCCGGATCGGCTTACCTATTACAAGGAAGAGGTCGGCGGGCTGGTCATGGGCGGCTATGAGCCTAATCCCATCCCCTGGGCGCTCGATGGCATCCCGAAAGATTTCCATTACACCTTGCTCGACAGCAATTTCGATCATTTCGAGCAGATCATGGAGCAGGCGCTGGTGCGCGTGCCGGCGCTGCAGACGGCCGGCGTCAAGCAGCTGCTTTGCGGGCCGGAGAGCTTTACGCCCGACGGGAATTTCATTCTCGGCGAGGCGCCGGAGTTGAGGAATTTCTTCATCGGCGCAGGCTTCAATGCCTTCGGCATCGCCTCGGCGGGCGGGGCCGGCATGGCGCTCGCCGAATGGGTCGCCAAGGGCGAGCCGCCTTATGATCTCTGGCCCGTTGATATCAGGCGCTTCGGCCGCCCGCATTTCGATACCGACTGGGTGCGCACCCGCACGCTGGAGGCCTACGGCAAGCACTACACCATGGCCTGGCCGTTCGAAGAGCATTCGAGCGGCCGCCCTTGCCGCAAGTCGCCGCTTTATGATCGGCTCAAGGCACAGGGTGCCTGCTTCGGGGAAAAGCTCGGCTGGGAGCGGCCGAACTGGTTTGCCGATCTCTTCGCCGGCGAGGAGCCCAAGGACGAGTATATGTATGGACGGCAGAACTGGTTCGATGCTGTCGGCCGGGAGCATAAGGCGGTGCGCGAGGCGGCTGTCATCTTCGACCAGACCTCCTTTGCCAAATTCGTGCTGAAGGGCAGGGATGCCGAGGCGGCGATCTCATGGATCGCTTCCAACGACGTCGCCAAGCCTGTCGGCGCCCTGACCTATACCCAGATGCTCAACGACCGGGGCGGCATCGAATGCGATGTCACCGTTGCCCGCATTGCCGAAAACGAGTTCTACATCACCACCGGTACCGGCTTCGCCACCCATGATTTCGACTGGATCGCCCGCAACATTCCGTCCGAAATGCATGCGGAACTGGTGGATGTGACCTCGGCCTATTCCGTGCTGTCGCTGATGGGGCCGAAGTCGCGCGAGATATTGCAGGCCGTGACCTCGGCCGACGTTTCGAACGCGGCGTTCCCCTTCGGCAGGGTGAAGACCGTCGGCATTGCCGGCTGCCCCGTCAGGGCACTGCGCATCACCTATGTCGGCGAACTCGGCTATGAGCTGCATGTGCCGGTGGAATATGCCACTAGCGTCTATGACGTGCTGATGGCGGCTGGTCGCGAATACGGTCTTATCAATGCTGGCTATCGCGCTATCGAGAGCTGCCGATTGGAGAAGGGCTATCGTGCATGGGGTTCGGATATCGGGCCGGATCATACGCCGATCGAAGCCGGGCTTGCCTGGGCGGTGAAGACGAAGAAGGACATCGCATTCCGCGGCAGGGAGGCGATCGAGCGGCAGCTGGCCTCGGGCGTGAAGAAGATGCTCGCCTGCTTCGTACCCGACGATCCCGAGATCGTCCTTCTCGGCCGCGAGACGATCTATCGCGACGGGCAGCGCGTTGGCTGGCTGTCGAGCGGCGGCTACGGCTACACGATCGGCAAGGCGATCGGCTACGGCTATGTCCGCAATCCCGGCGGCGTAACGGAGGATTTCGTGCTTTCTGGCCGCTATGAGCTGGATGTCGCGCAGAGCCGCGTGCCGTGCAAGGTGTCGCTGAAGCCGCTTTATGATCCGCAGATGGTGCGGATCAAGGGGTGATTATGAAGTGGTCTTGGGAAAATCAACAGAGCTCTGTAGCAATGTCACCAGCACTCCCTAGAACAACCGCCTCGGCTGGATCGTCAAAAGTGGACTTTGGGCCGGAGGGAACATCGACATGATTTATCCCTTATAACCTTTGAGAATGTCGACTTTACAAACCTGCAGCATAAGTCTCAAGGTAATCGGCGACGTGTAAATCCCTAGGATATTGCTTTCCGTTAGCGCACGCTGCACTTGCCTTCGCGCCGAATCACAGCCAAATTACTGTAAAATTTCCCGCTCTGGATAATTTAGGTAATTGGTACTATGGCCCAAGATGACCTCGATGCGTTGCTTTCGCGGATGGATGCGATTGCGAAGGCAGTGAACGCGTTCACGTCTGAAGCAGTACAGCATGAAGCCTTCTCAGCTCTAGTGGCAGCCTTTGAGGGGCGACGACATAGCGTCAAGCAGAGCCACGCACCTGTTGTGGGTCCTGAGCCCGAGCAACCTCCTGCACCCCAAGCGCAGAAGTCAGCTTCCGTAGCAAACAACAATGGCAGGGCACGTAAAGCGACAAAGGGTAAACAACCGAGTTGGACCTTCCTGAAAGATCTTGATCTGCGCCCGAGCGGGAAGCAATCGCTTGAGGCTTTTGTCGAAGAGAAGCAACCGGCATCCAACGAGGATAAATATGTGGTCGTCGTATACTATTTTTCGGAGATCGCGGAGCTTCCGGCAGTAAGCGTTAGCCATGTCGGGTCTGCCTTTAGGCTTATGAAAAATTGGCGTGAGCCAGGCGATGTCTCAGCTAGCCTTCGGATAACCTCGTCACGCAAAGGCACACTGGATACAAGTAATCTTGACAGCATCAAGATTACGCCGACCGGCAGAAATTTCGTAGAGCATGAGCTTCCTTCATCACCAAAGGCGAAGAAAAAGTGACGGCTGGCGTGTCAGCAGTAGGTGCGCTCAGTGGCATATCGGACGGCCTTCGCAAACCTCTTCTCGAAGAGTTCAATAAGCTCGCACGGCACTATCGAGAGTCTCGATGGGAGCCTGCTGAATTGAACGGAGGCAAGCTTTGTGAGATTGTCTACAGCATCCTCAAGGGATATGTGGACGGGAAATTTCCAGCGTCGCCAGCTAAGCCAAAGAACATGGTCGCGGCATGCGCAGCGCTAGAGCAGGCCACCACTTTTCCGCGATCAGTGCGAATCCAGATTCCTCGTATGCTCGTGGCGCTATACGAGATACGCAACAACCGGAATGTCGGGCACGTTGGTGCGGATGTAGACCCGAACCACATGGATGCCACAGTTGTCTACGGTATGATCAAGTGGATCGTGGCGGAGTTGGTGCGCATCTTCCACTCTGTTTCTCCTGAGCAAGCGACTTCAATTGTTGAAGCGCTGACAGAACGGGAAGTGCCGCTATTGTGGCGTGTAGGTGAAACTACCCGTGTATTGGGCATAGGCTTAAGCGCGAGGGACAAGATGCTTGTGCTCGTCTACGGCTCGTCGGGTGCAGTGGCGGTAAAGGACATTTTGCAATCTATCGAATATGGTAACGCATCTCGGTTCCGCGCAAATATCCTAAAGGCGGCTCACAAAGCGGACCTTATACACTTCGACGCTAAGTCGGACTCTGTAGTGCTCTCTCCGGTGGGCGTGCGGTACGTGGAAACGAACATTTCGCTCGCGATTTAAGCGACTTTGTCGCCCGCAGCTGAAACTGTCACATCAGGGCTCCGCAGCCTAGCAATTCAACGAGTTGTCGAATTCCGCTTTCCGGCCACCGGCACTTCTTGTGCGGAAGTTTAGTGAACGTGTGCTTCGAGCGGCGGCCAACGGCACATCTAACGGCCGACGCTAATGCAGCCTTATCATTAGACAACGAAAGTCCACTTCGGGCCGAAAGTTGCCATTGGCACTTTGCCACAAATATCGGACCTACTTACACCGCACTTCAAAAACTGTGATCTCCCCACCGCGGCGTCCGCCATTTTCTTGACACGCCGGCGCTTTCATCCTCAATCGACATGCTGACTACTGACGGAGGCGAAGGGCGATGGCCGAGGCGAACATCAAGCTGGAGGAGAGCTGGAAAGAGGCGCTGTCTCCCGAGTTCGAAAGCCCCTACATGCAGCAGCTCAAGGCCTTTCTTGTCGAGGAGAAGCAGCGCGGCAAGGTGATCTTCCCGCGTGGCAGCGAGTATTTCCGGGCGCTGGATCTGACGCCGCTCGACGAGGTGCAGGTGGTCATTCTCGGGCAGGATCCTTATCACGGCTTCGGGCAGGCGCATGGGCTCTGCTTCAGCGTGCGCCCCGGCGTGCGCATTCCGCCGTCGCTGGTCAATATCTACAAGGAACTGGAAACCGATCTCGGCATTCCGCCGGCGCGCCATGGCTTTCTCGAAAGCTGGGCGAAACAGGGCGTGCTGTTGCTCAACAGCGTGCTGACGGTGGAGGAATCCCAGGCCGCCTCGCATCAGGGCAAGGGCTGGGAGCGCTTCACCGACGCCGTCATCCGCCAAGTCAACGACGAATGCGATGGCGTCGTCTTCATGCTCTGGGGTTCCTACGCGCAGAAGAAGGCTGCCTTTGTCGATACCGAACGCCATCTGGTGCTGAAGGCGGCACATCCTTCGCCGTTATCGGCTCATAACGGCTTCCTCGGCTGCCGGCATTTCTCCAAGGCCAATGCCTATTTGGTCGCGCATGGCCGGGATCCGATCGACTGGGCGCTGCCGAGCAATCCGGATGCTCAGTAAGGCGCCTGATCCCAGGGGTTGACGATTAAAGCGCCGGTGTCGTCGAAATCGCCGATGTTGCGAGTGACGACGATGAGATCATGAACGATCGCCGTTGCCGCGATGAGCCCAATGGCGTCACCACGTGGCCGCTGTGCCGCGATGCGGCCCCATTCGACGGCAATCTGATCGCTAATCGGAAGAATGCGATTGCGATGGTCGTGTCGGAGCTTACGCAACCATTCCTCCAGATGTGCTGCAGTACGCGGGTCCGATTTTCGTTTGAGCGCAATCCCACGCATGATCTCTCCAAGTGTGATGACACTCAGATAGATGGTGGAGGGATCGACCGAGCGCAGCCACGTAATCGCTTGGGGATTACCGCGCCGGATTTCCGAGACGACGTTGGTATCGACCAGATACATCAGAAAAGGACATCCCGACTTGGCGTTTTATCTCGTTTAGATACGGCCTCAGCCATTTCGTCGTCCCAAGCCGGCCCTGACAGCAAATCATCGGCAAGGCTTGGTTTGCCAGCCAGAAGCGCATCGTAGTCTTCGGCAGACAGGACGACCGCCGCAGGTTCGCCGCGCAAGGTGACGGTTTGCGGTCCCTCGCTGCGAGCTTTCTGCACGACTTTTGAAAACTGGTTCTTTGCATCCTGCAACGGCCAATTCATCGAAATCCTCGCTAGCTAGACTGTCTAGCTTAAACTAATGTCGCTCTTGTTTGGAATCAAGAGATGAGAGCGATATTGCTTTGCGGTGAACGATCTGATTTTGTCGTTCACTGATTGAAGACAATCCGTTTGGCTATTGGGGGCTATCGAAACACCGCCCACAAGACCATCTTTTGCCCATGAGAAACGCCTGCCGGTGCAGGCGAGCAAAGGGGTTTAAGATGCTTAACCAGATCAAAGGTCTTCACCACGTTACCTCGATGGCGGGGGACGCCCGGACCAATAACAAGTTCTTCACGGATACGCTCGGCCTGCGCCGCGTCAAGAAGACGGTGAATTTCGACGCTCCCGATGTCTATCACCTCTACTATGGTGACGAGGTCGGCACCCCCGGCACGATCATGACCTATTTCCCGTTCCCGAAGATGGCGCGCGGCCGCCCGGGCACCGGCGAAGTCGGCAATACGGTCTACGCTGTTCCGGAAGGTTCCATCGGCTACTGGACGGAACGGCTCGGCCAGCATGGTGTCGAGGGCTTGAAGGCTGACGAATCCTTCGGCCAGAAGCGTCTGAATTTTGCCGGTCCGGATGGCGATGGTTTCGCGCTCGTCGAGGTCAAGGATGACAAGCGGCAGCCCTGGACGCATAACGGGGTCGATGCCGAGCATGCCATCAAGGGCTTCCATTCCGTTGCCATGCGGCTCAGGGATGAAGGCGCTACGGCCGAGCTGTTGAAGTACATGGGCTACGAGGTGGTCGATACGCATGAAGGCGTCAAGCGGCTTGCCATTCCCGGCGGCAACGGTGCCGACTATGTCGATCTCGAAACCATGCCGAACATCAACCGGGCGCTGCCGGGCGCCGGCTCCGTACACCATGTCGCCTTTGCCGTCGAAAACCGCGCAAAGCAGCTCGAAGTGCGCAAGGCGCTGATGGATACGGGCTATCAGGTGACCCCGGTCATCGACCGCGATTACTTCTGGGCGATCTACTTCCGCACGCCGGGCGGCGTGCTGTTCGAAGTCGCCACCAACGAACCCGGCTTCGACCGCGACGAGGATACGGCCCATCTCGGCGAGGCGCTGAAATTGCCTGAACAGCATGCGCATCTGCGTGGCTTGATCGAACAGCATCTAGAGCCGCTGGAAGGCTAATCCAGGAGAGATATCATGACCGACAAGACTTATGTGCACCGGCTGAAGGCCGGTGCATCCGGGAAGCCTATTTTCTTTACCTTCCACGGCACCGGCGGCGACGAGAACCAGTTCTTCGATTTTGCCGCTCGCCTGCTGCCGCATGCAACCATCGTCTCGCCGCGCGGCGATGTCTCGGAATATGGTGCCGCGCGGTTCTTCCGTCGTACCGGCGAGGGCGTCTATGATATGGCCGATCTTGCCCGCGCCACGGCAAAGATGTCAGCCTATGTCTCGGAGCTGGCGGCCGAATATGGCGCATCGCAGGTGCTTGGCCTCGGTTTTTCCAACGGGGCCAATATCCTCGCCAACGTTTTGATCGAGCATGGCGATCTATTCGACGCGGCCGTACTGATGCATCCGCTGATCCCCTTCGAGCCGAAGGACAATGCCAGGCTGGCTGGCAAGCGAGTGCTGATCACCGCGGGTGAGCGCGATCCGATCGCGCCGGCGCCGGTCACCACGGCGCTCGCCGATTATTTTGCGCGGCAGGATGCTGAGGTTACGCTCGAATGGCATCCGGGCGGCCACGATATTCGCCCCAACGAGATCGAGGCCATCGGCAAATTCCTTATGCCCTACGCGTAAGCTCGAAAAATGACCAAGCCACGCGGCGGACAGCTCCTGCCGCGTGGCCTGCTATTTGCCGATGAGGCGCAGCATCGCCTTCGCTTGCGAGGCGGCTGCGAGTTTTCCGTTGTCGTCGAGATAGCCTGTTCCGCAGAAGCGGTTGAGATTGGCGAAATCCATACTGTCCGGTAGCGCATGCCTTGTTTCGGCAATGACCATGCGCCAGGCGCAGCCGAGCATCTTGTCGGGTTGGATCGCCTCGTCGCAGCCGGTGCTGAGGCACAGGGCGACATGCTTCTGCGCGCGATAGCCGCCTGCGATGGCTTCCTCATAATCGGCTTTCCAGCTGTCGCGTGTGTGTTCACAGCGGGCGGGATTGCCGCTTTGGCTGCATTGCACCGTCTTGTCGATATAGGTTTGCGCCGGCGGCCATAACGGACCGTCGATCAGGCTGACGCAGCCGCACGCAAACAAGGTGGCCGACAGCAGGCGCAATTGATTCTCCTTCGATGAAGCCGCCAGAACCGTAGAGCGATCGCAAAGATGTGCAAGATCAAAGCGATCCTGTCAGTAATAACGCTGAGACGACGCCTCTTGCTTGTTCACGGCAGGGTGTGGCGTGGCGTTCCTGCAACCATCGTCATCTTCCCGCGTCAGCGACGCGCTGCGACGCAAGCTTAGCTTGTGGGCATCATGGCCACCCGCTAATGATCTGCCTCGACGGGGCAGGGGATTTCATCGTGACGCCGGGGGAACAGCAGCAATATAGGTTGGGTGTGGCTTATGTCGCGCTCTCGGCGCTTGCCTGGTCGACATCGGGCCTTTTCGTGCGGGCGATTCATGCCGATCTCATGACCATTCTGTTCTGCCGCGGCATCGTCTCCGGCCTCGGCGTTTTCGCGCTGTTCTTCTATATCGAGCGCCGCAACGCCTTTCGTATCCTGCGCTCCATGGGTGGTCCTTCACTGGCGGCGACGATCTTTTCCACCGCGTCGATGATCAGCGGCATCGGCTCGATCTATTATACGTCGGTCGCCGATGCCATGGTCATCTATGCGACCGTGCCCTTTGTCACCGCGGGCGTTGCTTTTCTCTTCATCCGCGAACGCCCCAACATGAGGACGCTGATTGCCAGTGGCGTTGCCTTCATCGGCGTGCTCGTCATGCTTTCCGGCCATGCAAGTGATGGCGGCAGCTGGCTCGGCAAGGGGCTTGCCGCCGTCATGACGCTGACCGTCGCCTGTCTTGCCGTCGTCATGCGCCAGCATCGCAATGTGCCGATGCTGCCTGCCATGGCGCTTTCCGCCTGGTTGTGTTCCTCCATCACCTTCTGGTTCGCCTCGCCGCTTTCGATCTCCGGACAGGATCTCGGGCTGATCATCGCCTTCGGCATTATTCAGAACGCCATGGGCCTCAGCCTCTATACCTTCGGCTCGCGGCTGGTTCCGGCGTCGGATGCCGCCCTGCTGACAGCGCTCGAAGTGCCGCTGACGCCCCTCTGGGTCTGGATGATCTTTGCCGAGCGCCCTTCGACGGCGACGCTCATCGGCGGGCCGATCGTGCTGGCAGCACTTTTCGGACATATCCTGTTGGAAGTGCGGCGGAATCGAGCGGTGACATCGGCTCAGGCCCACTGACCGACTTGCCCCTTCCATCACAAAATGCTGATATCGGCACGGTCATCAGGAGTCGGAATCGATGAAAAAGGTCTTCAATCCCGCATCTGTCCGCCGCCCTTTCGGCAATTACAATCACGGCCTGCTGGTGCCGCCGGGCGCGAGCCTGCTGGTCACCTCCGGCCAGCTCGGCATCGGTATCGACGATCGCATTCCGCCTGATGTTACCGGCCAGGCCGAGCTGTGTTTCAAGGCGATCGGCGCGATTTTGGAGGAGGCCGGCATGGGCTTTGCCGACGTCATCCGTATCGGCGGTTTCGTGACAACGCGCGAGGATTTCCCTGCCTACATGGCCGTGCGCGATCGCTATGTTCAGAATCCCGCACCGGTCTCCACGCTGCTGATCGTCGGCGGGTTTACGCGGTCTGAGTTTCTGGTCGAGGTCGAAGTCACGGCGACGAAGGTGATGTGATGACAACCAGTCATCCCGAGCGTCCGGCCGATCCGTCAATCCCCCGGATTCTGGGACTTTACGAGACGCATCTGACGGTTGCCAATCTCCAACGCTCCTTGAGCTTCTATCGCGATGTCCTGAAGCTCGAAGTCGGGACGGTCATCGAGAGTAGGAATGTTGCTTTTCTCTGGATCGACGATAAACGAATGGGCATGCTCGGCCTCTGGGAAACGGGCAGTTCTCCTCTCAAGATGCGCCTCCATATTGCCTTCAGAACCTCTCTCGCCGATGTAATCGGCTCCGCCGCAGCATTGAAGGCTCATGGCGTCCAGCCTAAGGGTTTCAATGGCGAGCCCCTCGATGAGCCGGTCGTTGTCGGTTGGATGCCGGCCGTCTCGCAATATTTTTCGGATCCCGACGGGCATTCGATCGAATTCATCCATGTGCTTGAAGAGGCGGCCGATCCGGATTTCGGTGTGAAGCCCTATTCGCAGTGGCTATCGCGGCCAAAGCCGGCGACTTGATCGGCACCGGCCGGACCTCCCTTTCAACCGGCTTTTCGTCGGCTTGCTTATGGTTTAAGCGAAGCTATACCTCCGACACGGCCAGTTCCAGGGCGCGCGGAAGCATGGAAGACCAACATGACGCAGAACATCTACGACGATCCGGGTTTCTTCGAAGGCTATAGCCGCCTGCAGCGATCTATCGACGGGCTGGCGGGTGCGGCCGAATGGCCGGCCATCCGTGCCTTGATGCCTGACCTGAAGGGGCTCGATGTCGTGGATCTCGGCTGCGGTTATGGCTGGTTCTGCCGTTGGGCGGCCGAGCAGGGGGCGGCTAGCGTACTGGGGCTCGATGTCTCGGAAAAAATGCTGGGACGCGCGCGAACGGAAACGGCGGATGCTCGGGTTCGCTACGATCGGGCCGACCTCGAGAAACTTCAGCTTCCGAAAGCGAATTTCGATCTCGTCTACAGCTCGCTCGCCTTCCATTATATCGAAAGCTTTGCCGGATTGCTGACAACGATCCGTCAGGCGCTGAAGCCAGGCGGTCGCCTGATCTTTTCCGTCGAGCATCCGATCTATATGGCGCCCCGGCGGCCGGAATGGCTTGATGATGCCGACGGCGGCAAGATCTGGCCGCTCAGCGCCTACCAGATCGAAGGGCCGCGGGTGACGAACTGGCTGGCTGAGGGCGTCATCAAGCAGCATCGCACGATGGGCACGACGCTCAACCTCTTGATCAAGTCCGGTTTCACCATCGCCCATGTCGAAGAATGGTCGCCGAGTGATGACGACCTCGCCGCGCATCCCGATTGGGCAATCGAGCGCGAGCGGCCGATGTTTCTCCTGATCTCCACCCGGACCTGAGGCATGCTTCGGCATGGCGCGGCCGCTTCGAATCCGGCAATTGGTCTATTTTTCTTTTTGTTGATAGATTTTATAGAAAATTAATTGCTCGCGAAGGGTTGGTTCCGCAAAATGTCGTTTCTTGAGGCGCATCCTTCCCATCGATAATGTGAGGCTATCGGCGCGCGTTAAGGAAGAGTGCGATGAACATGAAAACGTCCGTGGCAATCGAGAAGGCGGTGCCTGTCGCCGATCCCGACATCGCGCGCACAGAGTTTCGCAATGCCATGGCGCGAATGGCAGCAGCCGTGAACATCGTCACGACCAACGGCCCGGCCGGGCTTGCCGGCTTTGCCGCGACCGCCGTCTGCAGCGTCACGGACAGCCCGCCGACCCTGCTTGTCTGCCTCAATCGTGGCGCTTCCGTTCATCCCGCCGTTACGCAAAACGGCGTGCTTTGCGTCAATGTCCTGTCCGAGGCGCATCAGGATCTGTCGCGGCTCTTCGGCGGCAAGACCCCGGTTGCCGAGCGCTTTGCTGCGGCCGCATGGTCGGAACTCTCGACCGGCGCTCCGGTGCTGGAAGATGCTCTCGTCTCGTTCGATTGTCGCATCGTCCGTCAGGCCGATGGCGGCACGCATGATATTCTGCTCTGCGAAGTCGATGCTATTCGTCAACGTGACGAGGGACAGGGGCTTATCTATTTCGACCGGGCCTATCATCCTGCGGGTCAGGCTGAATAGGCTAGTTGTCCAAGCCTTTCCCGAAATTATCCACGCTGACAAGGTCTTCGTCGCCTTGCAGCGAACAGGACTATTCACGCTAGAAAGTCTTCGATCGCCTTTAAGACCAGAGCAGGATGCTCTCGGTGTGGCACATGCCCGGTATCCGGCATGATATAGACCGGACCACGCCCGGCCGCGATGCGACGCGGATGGGCTTCGGAGCCATATTCGTCGCGGTCTCCATGAATGGCAAGCACCGGACAATGAAGTTTTTTAAGCGCCGGATCGAGGCTCCAGCCGGCGCGTTCGGAAGCGAGCCAGGTGTCGATCCAGGCGTGCAGCACCCACTCGGCCTTGCTGCCGTGATATTTGGCAAGCCTGGCGAAGGTTTCGGCCGATTTGAATTCCTGCTGCGCGATCCGGATGCCCTGAAGGGTCTTTTCCTCCACGAAAGCCTGGGCGGCGATGGTGATCACGGCGTGGCAGCCTTCGCCAAATCTTGCCCCCGCCTCCACCGCCATGCCGCCCCCGACGCTGTGCCCGCAGGCGACGAAGTCTCGAACGGACAATTGCTCGCAAAGAAGCGGTACGAAACGCTCGGCTTCCGATGTGATGAAATCCTGCGTCAGAAGATCGTCGCGGGCATCGGATCGGCCAAAGCCCAGCCGATCATAGGCCATGACCCGACGGCCAAGGGAACGGGCGAGTTGTTCCGGGAAATCCCGCCAAAGCGTGATGCATCCAAGGGAATCGTGAAACAGGATGATCGGTTGCTGCGATCTCAGGACGGCTGGCGTCCATGATTTCGCATAGAGGCGCCCGCCGGAGCTCTCGATCCAATATTCCGTTTCCGCGATCTCTGCCATTTTATCAGTAATTTTCCTGATACCACTCGACGAAGCGCTTTACGCCTTCATCGACTTCGATCTGCGGCTTGAAGCCCGTCAGCGCTACCAAGAGGTCCGGCACGGCATAGGTGTTGTGGACGTCTCCCGGCTGCATCGGCAGCATCTTGCGGATCGCCTTCTTGCCGAGCATCGTCTCGATCGTCTCAACGAAGGTCATCAACCCGACGGGCTGGCCGCCGCCGATATTGACGACGCGGAAGGGAGCGTTTTTAGACAGGGTGTCGATAACCGTATCTGACACGATCCGGTTTTCCTCCGACGGCACGACGCCGATGAGGCGCACGATGCCTTCGACGAGGTCATCGATATAGGTGAAATCGCGGCTCATCTTGCCTTCGCCGTAGATCTCGATCGGCCTGTCGTTCTTGATGGCATCGACGAATTTGAACAGTGCCATGTCCGGCCGGCCCCAGGGGCCATAGACAGTGAAGAAGCGGAAAGCGGTCGTGGGCACGTTGAAGAGATGGGCGTAGCTGTGCGCCATCAACTCCATGCTCTTCTTGGTCGCCGCATAGATCGTCATCTGCTCGTCGGCCTTGTCGCTTTCGGCAAAGGGGATCTTCTCGTTGGCGCCGTAGACGGAAGAGGTCGATGCCAGGAGCAGGTGCTTCGGCTGCAGGTTTCTTGCCAATTCCAGGATGTTGAACGAGCCGACAAGATTGGAATCGACGTAGGACCGCGGATTTTCGAGGCTGTAGCGGACGCCGGCTTGTGCGGCGAGATGGACGATCACATCAGGCTCGGCGAGTTCGGCTGCATGATCCAGCGCCGCCTTGTCTTCCAGCATGCCTGTGACGGCCTTGAAGCCATTGGAGCGGGCTAGGATGGCGGTGCGCTTCTCCTTGAGCCTGACGTCGTAATAGGGCGTCATCCCATCGAAGCCGACCACAAAATGGCCCTCGTCGAGCAGGCGCTTGGCAAGGTGGAATCCGATGAAGCCGGCAGTGCCGGTGATGAGATAACGCATGGATCGGCCTTTGCTTAAAGCATTTACAGGAAAAGTGCGCAGCGTTTTTCCGTTCGGAACGCGTAAACGCTCTAAAATGCGGCGTCGCTCGAGGGTCTGCCGACACTTGTATAGGCAAAGCCGTGCTTTGTGACCTCGTCATGGCGATAGATGTTTCTTAGGTCGACGAGGACTGGCGCCTTCATGAGGGACTTCAGCCGGGCAAAGTCCAGCGCGCGGAACTGGTTCCATTCCGTCACGATGACGAGCGCATCGGCATCGCGGGCAGCGCCATAGGCATCCTCGGCATAGGCAATGTTGTCGATCACCAGCCGGGCATTCTCCATGCCTTCGGGATCGTAGCCCGTCACGGTGGCGCCGGCATCCTGCAGCGTCTGGATGATCGAGATCGCCGGGCTGTCGCGCATGTCGTCGGTGTTGGGCTTGAAGGTCAGGCCGAGGACCGCGATCGCCTTGCCCCTGATATCGCCGCCCATGGCCGCGATCACCTTGCGGCCCATGGCGCGCTTGCGGTTGTCGTTGATCGACACGGTGGTTTCGATCAGGCGCACGGGGCTGTCGTAATCCTGCGCCGTCTTGGCGAGCGCCAGCGTATCCTTCGGGAAGCACGAGCCGCCGTAGCCAGGCCCGGCATGCAGGAACTTCGAGCCGATGCGGCCGTCGAGACCGATGCCGCGCGAGACTTCCTGCACATTGGCGCCGACCTTTTCACAGAGATCGGCCATCTCGTTGATGAAGGTGATCTTCATGGCGAGGAAGGCATTGGCGGCGTATTTGATCAGCTCGGACGTGCGGCGGGAGGTGAAGAGCAGCGGCGCCTGGTTGAGATAGAGCGGGCGGTAGACTTCGGTCATCACGCCGCGGGCGCGTTCGTCGTTGAGGCCGATGACGATGCGGTCGGGACGCTTGAAGTCCTCGATGGCGGCACCTTCTCGCAGGAATTCCGGATTGGAGACAACGGCGACATCGGCATCAGGATTGGTTTCGCGCACGATGCGCTCCACCTCGTCACCGGTGCCGACAGGCACGGTCGACTTGGTGACGATGACGGTGAAGTCGTTGACGTGCTCGGCAATTTCGCGAGCAGCGGCATAGACGTAGGAGAGGTCGGCATGGCCATCGCCGCGCCGGGAAGGGGTGCCGACCGCGATGAAGACGACGTCGCTCGCAGCAACGCTCGCCTCCACTTCTGTCGTGAAGGAGAGGCGGCCGGCGCGGACATTGTCTCCCACGAGCTGCTCTAGGCCCGGCTCGAAGATCGGTATTTCGCCGCGCCGCAGCGCTTCGATCTTGCTCGTGTCCTTGTCGACGCAAATGACATCATGGCCGAAATCGGCAAAGCAAACACCCGACACAAGCCCCACATAACCCGAGCCGATCATCGTGATGCGCATGAAATTTCAATCCTTTTGCTGGCGCCGGGCTTCGCGTCGAAACGCAAAGTCGGCATGGGCGATCGTCTGCGCTTATACACAGGATCGCCGGTGACGCCTATATGCGATGCCGGCTTTAGGGGAATTGCGACAGAAGTGTCACAGAGTCTTGGTTGATTTCCTGCCGTTCTATTCGCGTGATCGCCTTGTTTTCCAAGTGAAACGAAGCCTTTGCACTTTAAGCTTATCATCGCCATTGCTTGTGATTGGCAGCATGTTGTCACATGATGAGTTTGGGCGCGGTCGTTCCGCAGGGGCGGCGGTGTAGTGGGCGGTTTGGGACTATTGCATGAAATCGACTTTTGCCGTGCGGACAATGCGGGCTGGCGAGCTGGAGCTTGCTTTGGAATGGGCTCGGCAAGAAGGGTGGAATCCCGGTATTGACGATGCGCTCGCCTTCTGGGAGGCAGACCCGGCCGGTTTTCTGATCGGCGCCATCGGCGAGGTGCCTGTCGGCTGTATATCTGTCGTTCGTTATGGCGAGGCCTTCGCTTTTCTTGGTCTTTACATACTGCATCCGGAGTTGCGTGGGCGCGGATACGGCAAGCAGCTATGGAACAAGGGCATGATGCTTGCCGGCAATCGCATTGTCGGACTGGATGGCGTCGTCGCGCAGCAGGAAAACTACCGGCGGCACGGTTTCGAGACGGCCTATCGGACGCTGCGGTATGGCGGCATCCCCAAAGTGCCTGAGGTGGATGAACAGCAGGCAAAGCAGGTGGTGCCGGTTGTGGGCGGCAAGCTCGACGGGCTGGTGCACTATGATGCGGAAATCTTCCCTGGCCTGCGTCACTCCTTCATCCGGGCCTGGTGCGGTGCGCCCGAACGGCGCGCATCCTTCATCGTCGGCGGCGGCAGCAGGGTTCGCGGCTATGGCACGATCCGCCGCTGTTTCGAGGGCTACAAGATCGGTCCGCTCTTCGCCAACAAGCCGGAAGTCGCGCTTGCGTTGATGAGCAAGCTGCTTGCCAAGACCAAGGGAGAACCCGTCTATCTGGATGTGCCTGTTGATAATGTCCAGGCGATCAGGCTTGCGGAAGATTGCGGTCTGTCTCCGGTGTTCGAGACGGCGCGCATGTATCGTGGCAAGGCGCCGGAAAGCCGGCTCGATCGCGTGTTCGGCGTCACCACGCTCGAACTCGGCTAGGGCTGGCTCATGCCGCCACTGGTAGCAGACCGCAACATTAACGTTAACAAACGAATAACGATCCCGTCGGAGGTTTAATCAGCCTTAACGGGCTGCTTCTTCGACTCTGCCGCTATATAAATTCTACGGGGGCGCCAAGGGGAAGTTGAACAATGATTGTTCATTTTCTGTTGGAGTCGGCTATGCATGTCATGGAAAGTATTAACCGGCAGACCTGGCGTAATCCCTGGGCCTTGCGCGACTATCGCCGCAGCAGCGGCTATCTCAACGAAGGCGAGCGTGCCGCCTTTGCTATCGCTGCCCCGCAGAGGGGCAGGGGGCGCATTCTCGATATCGGTGTCGGCGGGGGCCGCACCGCGCAGCTCCTGCGAGATTTCGCAAGCGACTACATAGGCATCGATTACACGCCGGAGATGGTCGCGCTCTGCCGAAAGAAGCATCCAGATCTTCGGTTCGAACATAGGGATGCACGCGATCTTTCGGCGTTCCAAGATGCCAGTTTCGATATGGTCGTCTTCAGCTATAACGGCATCGATTCCGTCGATGCGGCAGGGAGGTTGGTCATCCTGAACGAGGTGGCGCGCGTTCTTGTTTCTGGCGGTGCTTTCGTCTTTTCGACCTTCCATCGTGGCTGGGCTGGCTTCGATCACCGCGTCGACTATCGCCGGCTGGAATGGACGTCCAATCCGGTGCGGCTCGGGCTGCGAACCCTGCGCTATGTCGAAGGCCGCATTTCCGGCACGCTGCGCCAGCGTCGGCTCAGGCCGCTCGAGGAGCGTGATGGCGAACATGCGATCCTGCTGCATGGCGCCCATGATTTCGGCGTCATGGTCTATGCGACGACGCCGGCGCAGGCGCGCTCACAGCTTGCCGACGCGGGCTTTGCCATGCCGGTGCTGCTGCTCGATCACGATGGCAAGCCGGTCGGTGCGGTGGCGGCGTCGGAGCACGAATATTTCCATGTCGTCGCCCACAAGCCGGGCCTTTGACAGGCAAGGCCATCGGCCAGATAAGGGTAATCTGGAGGCCCTGTCTGGCCGATAGCCGGGAAAATTCCTGTTGGAGGCGCTGATTCGTCATGCAAAAAGCCGAATCTCCTGAGACAACAGGGTCGCTTTCCCAAAAACAAAGCTTTATAGATGCGCGGGTTTGAGCAAGGTGCGCCGCCGCGCGCAGGAAGCGGGAATGGATAAATGACGAATGTTGTAGTGATCGGCTCGCAATGGGGTGACGAAGGCAAGGGCAAAATTGTCGACTGGCTTTCGGAACGCGCCGATGTGATTGTACGCTTTCAGGGCGGCCATAATGCCGGTCATACGCTTGTCGTCGATGGCGTCAGCTACAAGCTCGCTCTTTTGCCTTCCGGCCTCGTGCGCGGCAAGCTCAGCGTCATCGGCAACGGCGTCGTCGTCGATCCCCATCACTTCGTCGCCGAAGTGGAAAAGTTGCGTGCCCAGGGCATTGCCGTTACGCCTGATGTTCTGCGTATCGCCGAGAACGCTCCGCTGATCCTGTCGCTCCATCGCGATCTGGATGCCATGCGCGAAGACGCTGCTTCCAATAGCGGCACGAAGATCGGCACCACGCGCCGCGGCATCGGCCCGGCCTATGAAGACAAGGTCGGCCGCCGCGCCATTCGCGTCATCGACCTTGCCGAACCGGAAACGCTGCCTGCCAAGATCGACCGGCTGCTGACGCATCACAATGCGCTGCGCCGCGGCATGGGCGTCGACGAAATCTCCTTCGATGCCCTGCACGAGGAGCTGAGCTCTGTTGCGGAGCATATCCTTCCCTATATCGACCAGGTCTGGCGTTTGCTCGACGAGCAGCGCAAGGCCGGCGCCCGCATCCTCTTCGAAGGTGCGCAAGGGGCGCTGCTGGACAACGACCACGGCACCTATCCGTTCGTGACCTCGTCCAACACGGTTGCTGGCCAGGCGGCTGCCGGTTCTGGCCTCGGCCCGACGGCGCTCGGCTATGTGCTTGGTATCACCAAGGCCTATACGACCCGCGTCGGCGAGGGACCGTTCCCCTGCGAACTGCATGACGAGATCGGCAAGCACCTGTCGACGGTCGGCCGCGAAGTGGGCGTCAATACCGGCCGTCCGCGCCGTTGCGGCTGGTTCGATGCCGTACTGGTGCGCCAGACCGTGAAGACTTCTGGTATTACCGGTATCGCGCTTACCAAGCTCGACGTGCTCGACGGCCTGGACGAACTGAAGATCTGCGTCGGCTACAAGCTCGACGGCAAGGAAATCGATTATCTGCCGGCAAGTCAGGCAGCGCAGGCCCGCGTCGAGCCGGTCTACATCACGCTCGAGGGCTGGAAGGAATCGACCGTCGGCGCTCGTAAGTGGGCCGATCTGCCGGCGCAGGCGATCAAATATGTGCGTCAGGTGGAAGAGCTGATCGGTGCGCCGGTGGCGCTGCTTTCGACCAGCCCGGAGCGCGAGGACACCATACTTGTGACTGACCCCTTTGAGGGCTAAAGTTGCGTATCTATGACGAATCCCGGCCCGGCTGCACACCGGGTATCATGAGAAAGTACTGATGGCGGATTTTGTAGCAGTTATTCGACGGGCCGTTGACGGCCTGACGGACAATACTCCCGAGATGCGGGTCAAGGTTTACGATCGAGCTCGTGGTGCCGTGCAACGGCAGCTTGAGAGCATGAAGCCGCGCCCGCCCGAGGAAATGCTGCGCCGCCAGCTCGACAAGCTTGAGGCCGCGATCGTGGAGGTCGAGGCCGAACATGCCGAGGCCCTGCCGGGCGGCGAGGAGCCATCGGTTACCGAAGCGCCCGTGCCGCACGAAGAGGTCGCCGCCGAGGCCGTTCAGGACCATCATGCGGCCGAGGAAGTGCACGCGGAAGAGCCTGCATCGGCTCCCGCCGAGGCACACGCTCCTGAAGAACCTGGTGTCGAGCAAGCCGAGCACGAGCAACATGCCTATGAGGAGCCGGCCGCACCTGCCGAGCCGGAACACACGCATGAGCATCAGCCGGCAGAGGAATGGCGGGAACCGCATCACGAAGAGGAGCCCTATGCTCCGGCCGCCGAACATGCCGGCGTCGAAGACCATGCCGAAGTTCACGAGGAGCCGGCTCCTGAGCCGGTTTATCACGAAGAGCCGAAGGGCCATGGGAACGAGCCCCAGCATTATGCGGAAGAGGCACCGGCAGTCGCTGCCGAGCCTGCCCCCGCGCCGCGTGTGCCACCCCCGGCTGACGATGTCATAAGCCAGGTTGAGCAGATCTGGGCGGAGGTGGATGCACCGGCTTCCCATGCTGCATCCGAGCCGGCGGCCTCCCACCACAACGAGCCGGTCATGCCGGCCGCGGCTTTTGCGGAAGCACCCTTCGGCCAGCCCGTCGAGGGGCCCGTCAACGCGAAGGCGGCAGCCACCAACACCGGCTTTGCCTGGGATGCAGATGTCTTCGAGGAAATGCAGCCCGCATCGGCAGCTTCCAAGCCCGCGCAGCAGCCAGCTCGGCAAATGCCCGAGAACGCCTTTGACGATGTCGATCTCTTTGCGGATGTGCATCCGTCCAAGAAGACGGCACCCGAAGCCGATGCCGACAACGACGGCT
Source organism: Martinezella sp. CNPSo 3732 (assembly GCF_057784515.1). NCBI lineage: Bacteria > Pseudomonadati > Pseudomonadota > Alphaproteobacteria > Hyphomicrobiales > Rhizobiaceae > Martinezella > Martinezella sp. CNPSo 3732. The sequence continues at coordinate 56,763 of NZ_JBXSOO010000025.1, read as the reverse complement.
GGCGTGAGCTCAAGGAGCTTGCGGGTTTCGATAAGCGCGCTGACGACGAACGTGGCGGCGGCTCTGCTGTTCCGCCCGATCTCGATCAGGCGATGGCGGCGAAGCTGCAGGGCCGCAGCTTCCGCATGGAGCCGAAGCGTCGCCGGATCAATGTCACCGGTATTATCGTCACGCTCGTCGGTCTTGCGGTCGTTGGAGGCGGTGGCTACGCAGCCTGGCTGAACCGCGATGCGCTTAATAACATGGTGACGAAGCTCGTCAGCTCCGCACCTAAGAATGCGACGGCGCCCTCGACGTCGGATACGGCAAGCAGCAAGGCACCGAGCAACAGCAATGCTGCAGCTCCTGGCCAGCAGGCGGCTGCGCCGCAGCAGACCAACACGGCCGCTCAGCAGCCGGCAGGCGCCGGCAACACGGATGTTGCGGCTTTGGGTAGCGACCCGAATACTGTCAATACGAAGTTCACCCAGCGTCTTCTGGCCAACGGTACGGAAGAGGACGAAGGGCCGGCTCCGAACGGGCAGCCCGGCATTGTGGAAGGCAAGTCCGTAGCCGAGCAGAATGTTGCCTCTGCTGCACCCGCCGCCACGGCAACGCCGCCTGCCGGCAGCAATGCCGGTACGGCTGCTCCGCAAACCCAGGCGCCCGCAACCGCCGCACCGAATACGCCATCTGCCTCGACGAACCAGCAGGCGCCTGCCGCCAATCAGCAGCAACAGGCCGCCAACCAGCCGCCGCCCGTGACGCAGCAGACGGCTCCGGCAACCGACGGACAGAAGGTTTTCCTCTATGAGGAGCGCCTCGGTCAGACATCGCCCACGGCTTTCCAGGGCACGGTCAGCTGGTCGCTGCAGGAAGGCAAGGGGCCTGACGGCCGGCCGGAGCCTTCGGTGCAGGGCCTCATCACGGTTCCAGATCGCGGCCTGACCGCAACGATCACCGTTTCGCGGAATTCGGATTCCTCGCTGCCGGCCAGCCATCTGATCGAGCTCGCCTTCCAGGTGCCGCCGAATTTCGAGGGAGGCGCGATCGATAACGTCCAGCGCGTCGCGCTGAAGGCGACCGAGCAGGATCGCGGCGATGCGTTGATCGCGGTTCCGGCTAAGGTTACCGACGATGTCTATATGGTCGCGCTTAACGATTTCCCGGATGCGCGCAAGACCAATCTCGATCTTTTGAAGAGCCGCAACTGGATTGATATCCCGGTGGTCTATCGCAACGGTCGCCGGGCGCTGTTGACCATGGAAAAAGGCCCGACTGGAACGGATGCCTTCAACAAGGCGATTTCGGAGTGGCAGGCGCTTGGCGGGGTTGCTTCGAGCGGCCAGTAGGTCGTCTTAAATCGATCATATGGAAAAGGCGGGCTTTTGGCCCGCCTTTCTTTTTAGACTTCAAATGTGCAGAACAGAGATCGTTACGCCGTCGCTTCGACGACGCGCAGCGCCTTGGCGCGTTCCAGCGCGTCCTTCTGGACGGCTTCCTGTACCTTTTCGAAGGCGCGGACCTCGATCTGGCGGACGCGTTCGCGGCTGATGTCGAACTCGGACGACAGGTCCTCCAGCGTTACCGGTTCCTCGGCGAGGCGGCGTGCCTCGAAGATCCGGCGTTCACGATCGTTCAGCACGCCCATGGCGCGCGCCAGCATACGGCGGCGGGTGTCGAGCTCGTCCTGTTCGATCAACACGTCTTCCTGGCTGTCGTGGTCATCGACGAGCCAGTCTTGCCACTGGCCTGAATCGCCTTCGGAAGCCTTGATCGGCGCGTTCAGCGAAGCGTCGCCGGAGAGGCGGCGGTTCATCGAAACGACCTCTTCCTCCGAGACGTTCAGCTTGGTGGCGATCTCGGTAACGTGTTCCGGCTTCAGATCGCCATCGTCTATGGCCTGGATGCGGCCCTTCAGACGGCGCAGGTTGAAGAACAGGCGCTTCTGGTTGGCCGTCGTGCCCATCTTCACCAGCGACCACGAGCGCAGGATATATTCCTGGATCGAGGCCTTGATCCACCACATGGCGTATGTTGCTAAACGGAACCCGCGTTCCGGATCGAACTTCTTGACGGCCTGCATCAGGCCGACATTGCCTTCCGATACGACTTCGCCGATCGGCAGGCCATAGCCGCGATAGCCCATAGCAATCTTCGCCACGAGGCGCAGATGGCTGGTAACGAGCTTATGCGCAGCCTGACGGTCGGCATGTTCCGCATAGCGCTTGGCGAGCATGTACTCTTCCTGCGGCTCCAGCATGGGGAACTTGCGGATCTCGTCGAGATAACGATTGAGGCCGGCTTCTCCGGCAGCAATGGACGGTAAGGTATTACGGGCCATGATCTTGCACCCTCCTATTCGAGATTTGGTTCCTTCTGGGGGCGTATTTTGAGCGCCTTCTGCGAAGCGGACCAAGGCGTACGGGTCCTGGGACCCCGCACTTAACCAATGTAAAGATAAGTACGGCGAAACGGTGATTCAAGGATGCGGTCACGCAAGTGTTATCTCGGCGTGACCGCAGGTCTCGCCGGAACATCGCCCTTGGGATTATCCTCCCGAACAATCCAGCGCCATGCGGCATAACCACGTCGACCTCCCAAACGCAGTCGCGTTTTCGGTCAGCACAGGCGCTCGGACATCGGTCCTTCATACACGATATTATAGGGCGGAAGGGGACGGCCGTCCAGTCATTGTGATGTTCGGCGCCTATCCTCTGAGCGCCGCCGCCAGTTCTTCCATATCCTCAGGCAAAGGTGCCTCGAAATGCATGACTTCGCCGGTACGGGGATGCTCGAATTGCAGCATATAGGCATGCAGTGCCTGGCGCGTGAAGCGATGGACAGCCTGTTTTGCGGCTTCCGGCAGGAGATTGGCCTTGGTCTTGAAGCCACCGCCGTAAACGGCGTCGCCGAGCAGCGGGTGGCCGATATGCGCCATATGCACGCGGATCTGGTGCGTGCGGCCCGTTTCCAGATGGCACTCGATCAGTGAGGCAAGCGCGGTCGCGTCCGGTGTCTCGTGAAAGCGCTCCAGCACCTCGTAATGCGTGATCGCCTCATCGGCATCCTGCGAATCCGCGCGCTTGACGGCGCGGCGCGTGCGGTCGCTGCTCGACCGGCCGAGAGGGGCATCAATGGTGCCGACAAGCTGGCGGGGACGTCCCCAAACGATTGCCTGATAGGCACGCTCGAGCGAAGTCGTGCGGCCGTGATCTGCAAATTGTAAAGAGAGATGCCGATGAGCCACGTCATTCTTGGCGACGACCATGACGCCGGTCGTATCCTTGTCCAGCCTATGAACGATGCCCGGGCGGCGGACGCCGCCAATGCCGGAAAGGCTGTTGCCGCAATGATGGATCAGCGCGTTGACCAATGTCCCGGTCCAATTGCCTGCGCCGGGATGAACAACCAGCCCGGCGGGCTTGGAGATGACGATGACATCGTCGTCCTCGTAGAGTACGTCGAGCGGGATATCTTCGCCCTGCGGTGTCGGATCTTCCGGCTCGGGTAGGGTGATCTCATAGACGTCGCCGGGGCGCACCTTGCGTTTAGCGTCTGTCACCGCAGCGCCCTTGAGCGTAACGGCGCCGTCCTTGATGAGTCCCTGCACGCGGCTGCGGGAAAATTCCTCGCCAATCTCCGCCGTTAGCCATGAATCCAGCCGTCCTTCGGCATTTTCATCGGCGGTTAGGACTTTTCTATTGTCCGCGGCTTCTTTAAAGGGGTCGCTCAAACATATTCTCCGGCGCACAAAGCGCTCTACTGGAAAGCAAGGACGCATCGATGACGAATCTCGAGCCAGACGATCAAGAGGAAAAGCCCCTCGATCCGGCCCTGGAAAAAGTCCGACGCAAGATGATCCGCCTGCAGATCGTCTCTGCGGCCGTCATGGTGGTGAGCCTTATGGCCGTCTTCGGCGCCGTTGTCTACAAGACGATGAAACCGGCAGCCAAGCCTGCGGGCCAGGCGGCGTCCGGCATCCCGTCCGATGCCCCGGTTGCCGTGACGGCTCTGCTGCCGGCGGGCTTTACGGTGCAGTCCACGGCGCTGTCGGGCAATCAGGTGCTGTTCTACGGCACGCTTGCCGGTGGCCAGCGCCAGGCCATCGTCTTCGACTACGGTATCGGCCGCATCGTGGCGACCATATCGCTATCGAACTAACGGCGTCGCGATGACGGGCGCGCGACTCATCGAGATTACGCATCCCGACGATCCGCGTATCGCCGAATTCCGCAATATCCGCGAACGCGATCTGACGGGTCGAGAGAACCGCTTCATAGCGGAAGGAACCGTCGTGCTGCGGCTTCTCTCCGGCGCGCATGCAGCGGCGGGTGATTTCCTGGCTGAGAAAGTGCTGCTGCTCAAAAACCGTGTAGCTGGCTTGAGCGATATCATCGAGACCTTCCCATCGGACGTCCCGATCTATGTCGCCGAAGCCGAGGTGCTAGACGGCATTGTCGGCTTCCATCTCCATCGCGGTGTTCTGGCACTGGGGCGCAGAACAGCTGAAGACCGGATGAGCGGCCTTCTCGACCGCCTCCCAAAGCAGGCGCTCGTGCTCGTCGGCTGCGGCATTTCCAATCATGACAATATGGGCTCGATGTTCCGCAATGCCGCAGCCTTTGGCGCGGCTGCCGTGCTGCTGGACGAAAGCTGTTGCGATCCGCTCTATCGCAAGGCTTTGCGGGTTTCGGTCGGCTCGATCCTGACCGTGCCCTATCGGCGGCAATCAGGCAGCGTTCAGCTGCTTGCGGGGCTTGCCGAGCGCGGGTTTGCGATCTGGAGCCTGTCGCCGCGAGGCGCGGTCGATATTCGCGATGTTCCGGCTTCGGAGCGCATGGCGCTCGTGGTCGGCACGGAAGGGGATGGCTTGCCCGAAAGCATTCTCTCCGCCTTCGGCAGCGTACGGATTCCGCAGGCGCCGGGATTGGATAGCCTCAATGTCGCAACGGCGAGCGGCATCGCCCTTTTCGAGATGGCCGCGAAGAACGGGCGCATCTGAGCAGGTTGCTCCCTAGAGCTTAAGGGTGTTTCGGCAGTATCGCCGCAACGCGGTCGGCGAGGCTGATGCGCGCGCCGGCGGGCTCGCGATCCTTCGGCAGGAGATCAAAGATCGGTGAGTTATCGCCTTCCTTGAGTGCCGTCAGCGCCACCATGTTGGCGGCAATCTTGGCAATCTCCTCGCGCATGGCATCGTCATGGGCCGGCGTGCGGGCCTTCAGCAGGCGGTCCGATAGGGCCGCCGCCCGGTTGCGAACTTCTTCCGTCATCTGAGCGATTTCGTCTTCCACTGTTCGTTCCGGTTCCACCGCCTGCGGCGGCTCGGTTATTGTGCCTTGCTCATCGACGCTTCCGGCGATTATCGATGCCGCGGCGAGCTTCGGCATTCGTGCCGGTTTTTTCGGCGGCGTCAGGCCGGCGGCACGCAGCGCCTTGCCGGCTTCCTTCGATTCCTTGATGGCTGCCTCCAGCCGCTCCCTCAGGCGGACGACATCCTGGGCGTGGCGTTCGATCGCGGTTTCTTTGTCGGCGCTGCCGGCGATCTCGCGATTGAGGCGTTCCTCAAGCCGCTTGTTCTTATCGTTTTCCTGACGCAGCGATTGTTCGGCATCCGCGGCGCGCAGGCTTGCCGCGTTCAGCTCCTGGCGCAGCGTATCGCGCTCGTCCCGCAATGTGTTGATGCGCAGCTTCAGACTCTCGATCTCGGTTTCGCGCGTTGCAAGGTCGATCCTAAGATTGTCGGCATCGGCGCCCATTTTCGTCATCCGTTTGCGCAAGCTGTCGATATCGGCTTCCTTCTCGGCGCTGGCCTGCTCGGCGGTGTGTATGCTCGATTTCAGCTGGCTGATATAGCTCTCTTCGTGGCGCAGGCGCGAGCGCAATTCGCCTGCTTCCACCTCCAGATCGTCGATGCGCGTCTGCAATTCTGCGCTTCCGGCGGAGAGCCGGCTCGCTTCCTGCTGAAGTTTGCCATTCTGGATCTGCAGCGCGACGGTCTTGTCGCGCTCCTGCGTCAGGGCATGTTCGGTTCGGGCGTTTTCTGCTGCGAAGAGGGCGCGCGCCATATCCTTCTGCGCCCGCACTTCCTGCGGGCTCAAGGGCATGGTCGCCTTGAGACGTTTCTCGGTGAACCAGACGATGCGGCGATGGATTGCCGGCGCGATGAGAAAGACCAGTAGAGCGGCCGTCAGAAAGCCCAATCCAAACAAGAGAGCAAATTGAATCACGACGCAGCCAGTATCCTGGAGTTATGTTCGATATCGATAAAATGATTAATCATGGGTTAGCCATGCGGGCAAGCGTTTAACGCGGATATGGTTTATCGGCAGGGAGCCGGATTTACGGAAAGAAAAGGCCCGCAACTGAAGCGGGCCAAGGCGTGTGCTGCTTGGGAGATCGTATCAGAGGATCCGTTCAGAAAGGATTCCAGGTCGGGTTCGGCGTGACCTTCAGATAACCCATGTTGATGCCGAGGCGTGCGCCAAGGCCAGTGCGGATCGGAACGAGTACGATGTTGTTGTTCTTCAGAACCGTCATGCCGAAGCCGGCAACCACGAAAGCCTGACCACTGACGCCGCCGAAGCGGGTATAGACGCTGTTGATGCTCGGCAGATCGTAGACCAGCATCATGACGCGGGTGCCTTGGCCGCCGTAGTCGAGGCCGAGGGACGGCCCCTGCCAGTAGAGCGGATGCTCGCCGGCATTCTTGGTGTTGAGCTGGCCTTCGCCATAGGTCAGGCCTGCTAGGAATGCGCCGGAGCCTTCCTGGCCGAGGATGTAGCCATTCGGCAGGCCATATTGCTGGAAGGCACGTTCGACCACTTTGGCGAGGCCGCCGCTGGTGGAGCCGAAGAAGGAGTGGCCGGCATCAACAATTTCCTGTGCCGAATATTGATTGGTGGGCGCGGCAGCGGCCTGACGGACCGGCAACGCGAAACTCACGAATGCGACAATGGCCAGAATCAGGCCGAGGCCGAGCGTTCTGGTGCCGGGGCTTGGCATTCTCTTCAGGAATTCATAGCGCATGGAAGTCTTCCGTTCATCATGTCGGTGCAACAGGGACGAATAGGCAACGCATTCGCCTGAATGCGCCACGCATGGCACGCCCCCATTTCAGACCATTCCGCCCATCTATCGCAGGACGAATCGCGTGCGAAAAAGTCTGATGGTGATGAATGCATTTTGCGTCGATGGTCTTAACAATCGGTTTACCAAATATGGTGTCATTATGGCGCGCGGTACACTGGCTGCGAAACCCTCGGGCAACCTTACCGTGGCAAGGTGGAACTACTCGCTTTGCCCTGTCAGCATTCAGGAGACAATGAATGTCGAAAAATCCCAATCTCACTCTGACCGGACCGGATCTGGCCGCGCTGCTGTGCAGCCGCGTCTGCCATGATGTGATCTCGCCGGTCGGGGCGATCAACAATGGCCTGGAGCTGCTCGACGAGGGTGGTGCCGACGCCGATGCGATGGATCTGATCCGTACCAGCGCACTCAACGCTTCCGTTCGGCTGAAATTCGCACGTCTTGCCTTTGGCGCCTCTGGCTCGGTCGGCGCGTCGATCGACACCGGTGAAGCGGAGCGGGCCGCCAAGGATTTCGCCGCCGCCGAGAAGAAGACCGAGGTCAGCTGGGTCGGTCCGCGCGCGATCATCGCGAAGAACCGCGTGAAGCTGCTGCTCAATCTCTTCCTCGTTGCCTATGGCGCCATTCCGCGCGGCGGCAATATCGAGGTGACACTCGAAAATCCGGAGTTCGACGCCAAGTTCACGATCGCCGTCAAGGGGCGGCTGATGCGCGTGCCGCCGAAATTCGCCGAAATCTGCTCAGGCACGCTGGAGGAGGCGATCGACGCACATTCGATCCAGCCCTACTACACGGTTCTTCTTGCCGACGAGAGCGGCATGGAGCTTTCCTACAATGCGACGCCGGAGGAATTGACCTTCGTGGCGACCATGGCTACCGCTCAATAACGGTTCATTCCGTCCGCGTTTTCGCCCGCAGTCGATCTCCGGCTGCGGGTTTATTTTTTCGTGTATCGAAAATTCCGTGCAATCTCGGGGTTGTCCGCTCAATTGATAATGTAGCGGTAACGAATCCTTAGCTTGCTGCTCCTATCGTTTCAATTTGAAGCCGACATCGGATGATGGCGGCTGATGCCAGGGAGCTCACACATGCAGCGGTTCATGATAACGGATACATCGGATGTCGTACGGAAGGTCGGCAAACGAATCCTGTCCGAGCTGGATTTTCTCGTGAGCGAAGCTGGAGACGCGCGCGAAGCGCTGATGCGCTGCCAGGCCGAAATGCCTGACTATCTGCTCGTCGATGCCGGCATGGAAGGGGCGCTCGAGCTCATCGCCAGCATCCGCGCCATGCCCGATGGCAAGGACGTGAAGATCTATTACTGCGTAATCGAGGCGGATCTTCGCAAGCTGATGGCCGGAAAGCGCGCGGGCGCGACGGATTTTCTGCTGAAGCCCTTCGATCGCAAGATCCTGACGGCCATATTCGGCAATCGCGCCGCCGCCGCCTGATCTCAATGGGATATCACTGCAACGACCCATAGCCGCCCTTTTTAGGCGGCTTTTTTTAATTTTCATCGGGGGTGGGCACAAAAATCCCGCCTCGAAGGGCGGGATTTTTGCATATTCGGCGGTAAAGGCGGGGATGCGGCTCAGGCGCTTTCGGCGAAATCGCTGCTGTCGGGCTCGCGCAGCACATAGCCGCGGCCCCAGACGGTTTCGATATAGTTGGCGCCACCGGCGGCGTTTGCCAGCTTCTTGCGGAGCTTGCAGATGAAGACGTCGATGATCTTCAGTTCCGGCTCGTCCATGCCGCCATAGAGGTGGTTGAGGAACATTTCCTTGGTGAGCGTCGTGCCCTTGCGCAGGGAGAGCAGTTCCAGCATCTGATATTCCTTGCCGGTCAGATGCACGCGCTGGCCGCCGACTTCGACGGTCTTGGCGTCGAGATTGACGATCAGTTCGCCCGTCATGATCACTGACTGGGCGTGGCCCTTGGAACGGCGGACGATGGCGTGAATGCGGGCGACCAGCTCATCCTTGTGGAAAGGCTTGGTCATATAGTCGTCGGCGCCGAAGCCGAGGCCGCGAACCTTGTCCTCGATGCCGGCCATGCCGGAGAGGATGAGGATCGGCGTCTTGACCTTCGAGAGGCGCAGCGTGCGCAGCACTTCGTAGCCAGACATATCGGGGAGATTGAGATCGAGAAGGATGATGTCGTAGTCGTAGAGCTTTCCGAGATCCACGCCTTCCTCACCGAGATCGGTGGTATAGACGTTGAAACTTTCGGATTTGAGCATCAGCTCGATGCTCTGCGCTGTTGCGCTATCGTCTTCAATGAGTAGTACCCGCATAATTGTCCCCTTTACCGCCGCCGAAAGGTCGTCAGCCCCTTAACGCGATACCGATCAAATCACTGCTTGATTTGGAAGCTGCCATGTAATGGTTAACAAATTCTGATTCACTCTGGCAAGTCGTATCGAATTTATTAAATAATTTTTCCATTCCACTGTTTTCCAACGACAATCAGTAAAATTGACTCCTAAAGTATTGCATTAACAACCAACGCCAAGTGATTCATCCGACTCACCAATGCCGACATGTCGAATTCCGACCACAACATTTACCGAGCCTTAAATCATTGCGCCTATCATTAACGATGCCCGTAAACGAAAGGTTACCAGCGGTAGGCTTTTATTAAGATCGCTGGAAATTTTTTTAACCAAGCCGTCTCAAAGCGGTTCGGCGGACGGGAATATCGAGAGCCGGGGTCTCGCATCACGGGAGTAATGCGTATGAAGTCACGTGAGAGCCTTGTTCGCCTGAAAGAGTTTCAGGTGAACGAAAAACGCCGTCAGCTGCAGCAGTTGCAGATGATGATGGCGGAATTTGACCGCATGACGAAGGAGCTGGAAAGCCAGATCGTCGTCGAGGAGAAGAAGTCCGGCATTTCCGATCCGAGCCACTTTGCTTACCCGACCTTTGCCAAGGCTGCCCGCCAGCGTGCGGACAATCTGCAGGTGTCGATCCGCGAGCTGCAGGTTCAGGAAGAGGCGCTGGAAAATTCGCTCGAGGAAATGCAGGCCGAATATGCCAAGGCCGCAGCTCTCGAAGAGCGGGATGGTTCGGGTCCGGCGCGGGCACGCGCCTGAGATCGCAATTCCGTCTTCTCCTTCGGATCAAGCATCTTGCGTTCCGATGCGGGGGTCCATCTTCGGAATGCGAAGGGTATGACGGCAGCAGCATATGAAAGCTGCGCATGACTGGCCGTGACGGGGCCGGCCATGCGCAGCTTTTGCGTTTTTAGAAATAATCCGACTGGGTGGACGGATTATTGCCTGCACATCCACCCGTTCTTTGCGCGTGAACGCGTACCTCCTCGCTTGAAGCAATTCCTTCAGAGATTGACGACGTCATGCCAGTCGTCATGACGTTGCGCTTGAGCCTTGAAGAAGGGGCAGAGCGGGATGATCTTCCAGCCGCCGCGCCGCGCCTCTTCGACGGCGTGAAGCGCCAGCGCCTGGCCGACTCCCTTGCCACGCAGGGCATCCGGCACGCCGGTATGATCGACGATGATCAGCTTGGGGGACGTGCGGGAGAAGGTCATCTCCGCCTCGTGGCCTTCGACCGTTGCGACATAACGGCCGCCGGATGTATTGTTTTCGTTGCGGATATCCATGATTTTCTCCCTTGTCGCGTCTGATGCAACTAGGATTGCATGTGCTCCGACACCTGCCAACCTTCGAGATTGTTAACGGATCGTTTCCGTTTAAGTCGATGTCAAAAATGCGGACCGGCCAAGCCCTTTAACTCTAGGCAAGCTGGACGCTACGAGGGCGCTTCAGCAAATAATTCGGGCCTCTTTCACAAGAAAAGAGGCCCGAACACAAAATAGAAAAGGTGGTGCTGTCGCTGCTGTCAGTGGCGATACTGCTGTATGCGGGTCGTCCGAAGGCCAGCCAGGCCATGGGTATTGATGGACGACTGCCAGGAGAGGAACTCTTCGACGGTCAACGTATAACGTTCGCAGGCTTCTTCCAAGCTGAGCAGACCACCACGCACGGCGGCGACAACCTCTGCCTTACGACGAATGACCCAGCGACGCGTATTCGGCGGCGGAAGGTCTGCTATCGTCAGCGGGCTGCCATCGGGGCCGATGACATACTTCACTCGGGGACGTATCATTTCGGTCATTGGACTCTCTACACACACTCAAGACCACGTGTGGCACTCTAGCTTGCCACATTTAAAAATTGCCTAAGCACATGGTAAGACTTTGCTAATAATTTTAATCAATGTGGCGAAGTGCTGATTTGCGTATATCGTGCCTGAGCAAATCAGCCGAAAGCCCCTGTTATTTCAGGGTAAATCGCATTCATTCTATGATTTTTCGTCAGTAAAAACTTACGCTTTCGGGCCGAAATCGCAGAAGCTCGTATGCTGCTCTCAGGCTCGGGAGCAGGCTCAAGAATTGTTTTTTACTTGCAAAAATAAACTTACGCCGACACGCCGTGCTTCTGTCCGCCCCAGCAGATGAAGTGCGGATTGGCAAAGTCGGCATCCGCGCTCTGGTCGGTCTTGCCATAGGTCAGAAGGCTACCCTCGATGGTAACCGTCTTGCCGCCCGCCGCCCGCAGGACCGCATCGCCGGCCGCCGTATCCCATTCCATGGTACGGCCGAAACGCGGATAAACATCTGCTTTGCCCTCGGCGAGCAGGCAGAATTTCAGCGACGAACCGATCGACGTGCAGCCGGAAACCGCATTGTCCGTAAGAAAGCCTTCGGTTTTCGCATTGCTGTTACAGCGGCTGGCAAGCGCCGTCAGCTTGGCCGGAGGTTCACGCACTGCAATGTTGACGCGACTGGTAATGGCAAAATACTTGTCCACCATCAGCTTGCGTGCCCTACCGGGCTCGCCGGTAAAGGCGACGCCGAGCGCCGGTGCGTAGACGATACCGATCACGGGGATGCCGTCCTCGATATAGGCGATGTTGACGGTGAACTCATCCCGATGCTCGATGAATTCTCGGGTGCCGTCGAGCGGGTCGACCAGAAAGAAGGCGCGGCCGTGCACATCCGGAATCTTGCCGGCTGAAACCTGCTCTTCGGCAATGGCCGGGATATGGGGAAAGTCGCGCTCGAGGTACCTGAGAATGATGTGTTCAGCGCGTTCGTCGGCTAGCGTGACGGGGCTCATGTCCTGTTTCAAGGCAACCGAATAGCCGGCACGATAGACCTCCAGGATGGCCTTTCCTGCTTCGAGCGCCGCCTTTTCGAATGTTGCAAGCATCTGCTTCTTCGTCTTCCGCGCGCCGTCCGCGCCTGAACTCTCCGGACATTATATATAGGAAGTTGCGATTGCGAAGTTTAGATTTCCGATGCCCGGCTTCCTTCGCCTTAACGCCTGAGCAAAGGTTTAGCAACAGCGCTCGGCATGGCTTCCGAACGGGTGGGCTTTTCGGCAGGTCGGCGAGGTATTCTTCCGAGAGCAAACACTGTCCGTCACTGCGCATTCGGAAAAGATCGTGTTCTGTTTGCGAAGCTTTTTCGCTCTTTCGGGACTTGTCGTTTTTATTGCATATGCGAATGTGCGGCCGGGTAATGATCAGGATGAATGCATGCGTTATTCGGCTTATCAGCTTCTAAAACAGGCGTTTTCAGGCAATCGCCATTGGCAGCCGGTGTGGCGTACGCCGGAGCCGAAACCACATTATGACGTGATCATCGTCGGCGGCGGCGGGCATGGCCTGGCAACGGCCTATTATCTCGCCAAGGAATTCGGCATTACCAATGTCGCCGTGCTGGAAAAGAGCTATATCGGCTCGGGCAATGTCGGCCGCAACACGACGATCATCCGTTCCAATTATCTGCTGCCCGGCAACGAGCCTTTCTACGAGTTCTCGATGAAGCTCTGGGAAGGGCTGGAACAGGATTTCAACTACAATGCCATGGTGTCCCAGCGCGGTATCGTCAATCTGTTCCATTCCGATGGCCAGCGCGATGCCTATGCCCGGCGCGGTAATGCAATGCGCATGCACGGCGTCGATGCAGAACTGCTCAATCGCGAGCAGGTCCGCCGGATGATGCCCTATCTGAACTTCGATCATGCCCGCTTTCCGATCCTCGGCGGCCTCCTGCAGCGGCGCGGCGGCACGGCGCGGCATGATGCGGTCGCCTGGGGTTATGCGCGTGGCGCCGACAGCCGCGGCGTCGATCTGATCCAGCAATGCGAAGTGCTCGGCATCCGCCGCGACGAGGGCGGTGCTGTGACGGGGGTCGAAACGAACCGCGGCTTCATCGGCTGCAACAAGCTGGCGCTTGCGGCCGCAGGTCATACGTCGATTCTCGGCAATATGGCCGGTCTGGAGCTCCCAATCGAAACGCATGTGCTGCAGGCTTTTGTTTCCGAAGGGCTGAAGCCTGTTATCGACAATGTCATCACCTATGGCGCGGGACACTTCTATATATCCCAGTCGGACAAGGGCGGCTTGGTCTTCGGCGCCGATATCGATTACTACAGCTCCTATGCGCAACGCGGCAATCTTGCGACCGTCGAGCATACGATGGAGGAGGGGGTGTCACTCATTCCCGGCCTGTCGCGCGTCCGCGTGCTGCGCACCTGGGGCGGCGTCATGGATATGAGCATGGACGGTTCGCCGATCATCGATCGGACGCCCATCGAAAATCTTTATCTGAACTGCGGTTGGAATTATGGCGGCTTCAAAGCGACGCCGGCCTCGGGCTTCTGCTTCGCGCATCTGATCGCCAAGAACGAGAGCCACGATGTCAGCCGCCTTCTGCGTCTTGACCGCTTCGAGCGCGGCTTTGCGATCGACGAAGGCGGCAAGGGTCCGCAGCCGAACCTGCATTGAGGGCACAATACCAATGGCAAGCTTGATCAACTGCCCGCATTGCGGCGTGCGACCCAAGGAAGAATTCTCCATTCGCGGCGCATCCGTCGCCCGCCCGGCAGCGACCGCGCCGGACGAGGACTGGAACCGTTACATCTTCATCCGCGACAATGAGCGTGGCCGGATTGAGGAATATTGGCACCATAGCGCCGGGTGTCGCCGCTGGCTGGTCGTCGACCGCAGCAATGTCACCCATGAGGTCTTTTCCGTTACCGACGCCGAGGACAAGGCGAAGGAGGCGGCACGATGACGGCCTATCGTCTGTCGACCGGCGGTCTCGTCAATCGCAGCCGCCCGCTTTCCTTCCAGTTTGACGGCAAGGAAATGAAGGGGCTGGAGGGCGATACACTCGCCGCGGCTCTCCTTGCCAACGACCAGATGCTGGTCGGACGCAGTTTCAAATATCACCGGCCGCGCGGCATTCTGACGGCGGGCTCGGCCGAGCCGAACGCGCTCGTCACCATCGGCAAGGACGGGCGCACAGAACCGAATACGCGCGCCACTGTCGCCGAGCTTTATCAGGGCATGGCGGCTGTGAGCCAGAATCGCTGGCCATCGCTGAAGCACGATTTCGGCTCGGTCAACAGTTTGCTCTCGCCCTTCCTGGGTGCCGGCTTCTACTACAAGACCTTCATGTGGCCGGCTGCCTTCTGGGAGAAGGTCTATGAGCCGATCATCCGGCGCGCTGCGGGCCTCGGCAAGGCGGTCATGCAGGCGGATCCGGACCGTTACGAAAAGGCCTGGGCGCATTGCGATCTGCTTGTGATCGGTTCCGGTCCGGCGGGGCTCATGGCGGCTCTGACCGCTGCCCGCGCAGGCCTGCGTGTCGTATTGGCCGACGAAGGTTTTCGACTTGGCGGCTCGCTATTGTCGGAAAAACTGACGATAGGCGGCGCTTCTGCCGACGTTTTCGTGCAGGCGATCCTTCAGGAGCTGCAGAGCTTCGAGAACGTCACCTTGATGCCGCGCACCACCGTGTTCGGCTGGTATGACGGCAACGTTTTCGGTGCCGTCGAGAAGGTGCAGAAACATGTGGCGATGCCGTCGCCCGACTTGCCGGTCGAACGCCTCTGGCGCATCGCCGCCAAGCGCGCCATTCTCGCCTCGGGCGCCGAAGAGCGGCCGCTGGTGTTCGGCGGCAATGATCGCCCAGGCGTGATGATGGCCGGCGCCGTGCGCAGCTATCTCAATCGCTATGGCGTCGTTGCCGGGCAGAAGGTGGCGGTCTTCACCAATGGCGGCTCGGGCTACCGCACCGCGGCTGACCTCGCCGCTGCGGGCGTCGAGATTTCGGCAATCCTCGATACGCGCGCCGCTTCGGCCGATGCTGCCCCCCAGGGCGTGCGCGTGGTTCGTGCGGCAAGCGTCCACGCGACCAAAGGCAAATATCGCATCAGCGGCGTCATCGCCGATCGCGGCGGCCTGGATGAGCTGATCGCCTGCGATGCGCTGGCCATATCGGGCGGATGGTCGCCGATCATCCACCTTGCCTGCCAGAGGGGCGCCAAGCCGGTCTGGTCGGATGAGAAGCAGGCCTTCATGGTGCCGATTGTCTCTGGCGAGTTGGAGATTGCCGGCTCGGCTGCGGGCATCGAGAGCGTTTCCGGTTGTCTTACCGACGGGGCGGAAAAATCGCGAAAAATCGTTGAAGGTTTCGGCCACAAGGCTCATGAGGTTGAACTGCCCGAAGTGGAGGGCGAATATGATCCGTCCTTCGCGGCGATCTGGCATGTGCCGGGCGCGAAAGACAAGGCATTCATCGATTTCCAGAACGATGTCCACACCAAGGATCTTGGCCTCGCTTTGCGCGAAGGCTTCGGCCATGTGGAACATGCCAAGCGCTACACGACGAGCGGCATGGCCACGGATCAGGGCAAGCTCGGCAATGTCAACGCCGCCGGCATCATCGCCGGCATGCGCGGCGTCAGCCCGGCGGCCGTCGGCACGACGACATTCCGGCCGTTCTATACGCCAGTATCCTTTGGTGCACTGGCGGGAACCGCGCGCGACAAGCATGCGCAGCCGGTTCGGGAATCGCCGCTGCATGGATGGGCGAAGAAGAACGGCGCCAGCTTTGTCGAGGCCGGCCTCTGGTATCGTTCGTCCTGGTTTGCCCGGCCGGGCGAGAAGGGTTGGCGCGACAGCGTGGACCGCGAGGTTTTGAACGTGCGCAACAATGTCGGGATCTGCGACGTGTCGACGCTCGGCAAGATCGAGATTTTCGGCAAGGATGCGGCGGAGTTTCTCAACCGGCTCTATTCCAACGCCTTCCTGAAGCTGCCGATCGGCAAAGCCCGCTACGGCCTCATGTTGCGCGAGGACGGCATGGTCTTCGATGACGGCACGACCAGCCGGCTGACGCCCGACCACTTTTTCATGACGACCACGACGGCGATGGCCGGCGAGGTGATGGCGCATATGGAATTCGCAGCGCAGACGCTTTGGCCGAAGCTAGACGTTCGTTTCGTGTCCTCGTCCGATCAGTGGGCGCAGATGGCGATTGCCGGTCCGAAGGCGCGGCTGGTGCTGGAGCAGATTGTCGAGGACGATATTTCCGACGCGTTCTTCCCGTTCCTTGCCGCTGCTGAAGTGATGCTGAAGGGCGGCCTCAGGGCGCGTCTGTTCCGCATCTCCTTCTCGGGCGAACTCGCCTATGAACTCGCGGTCCCGGCCGGCTACGGCGAGGCGGTCGCCGATGCCGTTATGGAAGCCGGCAAGGCGCATGGTATCTGCCCCTATGGCGTCGAAGCGCTCAACGTGCTGCGTATCGAGAAGGGGCACGTCACCCATAACGAACTCGATGGCCGCACCACGCCTGACGATGTCGGGCTTGGCCGCATGATGTCGACGCAGAAGCCGGATTTCATCGGCAAGCGGCTGTCCACCCGCTTTGGTCTGACCGCCGCCGACCGCGGCCAGCTTGTGGGTCTGAAGCCGATCGATACGGCCAAGGAAATTCTCGCCGGAGCGCATATTTTGAAGGAGGGCGCGAGGCCTTCGACCGTGAACGATCAAGGGCATGTCTCCTCGGCGTGCTTCTCGCCGATGCTCGGTCATTCCATTGCGCTCGCTTTCCTGAAGTCGGGCCGGGAGCGCATCGGCGAGCGCGTGGTCGTCTGGGATGGATTGCGGGGTGAGGAAGTGGCGGCAGAGGTCTGCAGCCCCGTCTTCATCGATCCCGACAACAAGAAGCTTCTGGGGTAAGAGATCGATGAGCGTTGCGTTTCAGAACAGGCATGTGCTGGAAGATCATATTTCCGGTTTCGAGGCTGCCGCAAATCCGAATCATCTCGCCGTCGTGCGCCGGCCGGCGATCTTCTCCGTGCTCGCGAAGGCCGGGGAGCAGGATAGCGTTTTGGCGAGCCTCAAGGCGCTGAAGGATGTATCGGTTCGCGATGTCGGGCCGAGGGAATGGTTCGTTGTGTCGGACGCGCTCGGTGCCGATAGCGTTGCGCGGGATCTCTTCACGCTCGATCCCGCCCGTGCCTCTTTCTTCGAGCAAAGCGACGGCCGCGTGCTGCTGCGCATTTCCGGCCCTAGCGTCCGCCGCATTCTCGCCAAATGCGTGGCTGTCGATCTGCATCCGCAGGTCTTTGCCGAAGGGCAGTCAGCCAACATGCTGTGCTGCCATGTCAGCGCCAATGTTGCCCGCACCGGTCCGGATCGTTTCGAAATCATCGTGCCGCGCTCCTATGCGGGCAGCGTGTTCGAAGAGATCATGGAAATGGGACGGGAGTTCGCGCTCACGGCCGGTTTCGCCGATTGAGAATCCCTATGTCGCCGAATGTCGTATGACTTGCCAGCCGGCTTGCGCTGCCAATAGCCGATGGCGCGATCCGAACAATTGCGATGGCGCAAACAGACATATCGGTTTCGCAGTTCGGGCTATTTGGCCTATCGGATAGTCTCTAGGTTTCCTCTCAAATAAGGCCGGTCGCGCGGGAAGACACCCCGCGGCTTCGCGCCGAAAACAGGGGATTCCCAATGAAAAGCCATGCCAAGGTCGTCGTCATCGGGGGCGGTGTCGTCGGATGTTCGGTGCTCTATCACCTGACGAAATTCGGCTGGACGGATGTGGTGTTGCTCGAACGCTCCGAGCTTACATCCGGCTCGACCTGGCATGCGGCAGGCGGCATGCATACGATCAACGGCGATCCGAACGTTGCCAAGCTGCAGAAATATACGGTCGAGCTCTACAAGGAGATCGAAGAGTATTCGGGCCAGGATATCGGGCTGCACCTGACTTCCGGGCTGATGCTGGCGGCCACCCCGCAGCGCTTCGACTGGCTGAAATCCATTCTCGCCAAGGGCCGCTACAATGGCCTTGAAGCGACGCTGCTGACGCCGAAGGAAGCGCATGAGATGATGCCGCTCCTCGATCCCGATCAGTTCGTCGGCGCTCTTTACGATCCCGTCGAAGGTCATCTCGATCCCTATGGTACCACGCATGCCTATGCCCGCTCCGCCAAGAAGAACGGAGCGGAAATCTATCTGCACACCAAGGTCGAAGAGCTGGTGCAGCGCGAGGATGGTTCCTGGCGCGTCATCACCAATCAGGGTGAGATCATCGCCGAGCATGTCGTCAACGCCGCCGGCCTCTGGGCGCGCGAAGTCGGCCGCATGGTTGGGCTGGAGCTGCCGGTGCTTGCGATGGAGCACATGTATCTCATCACCGAGGACATGCCCGAGGTCATCGACTTCAACAAGACGACAGGCAAGGAGCTGATGCATTGCGTGGATTTCGACGGCGAGATCTATCTGCGCCAGGAGCGGCAGGGCATGCTGATGGGCACCTATGAAAAGGCCTGCCGTCCATGGTCGCCGCTGACGACGCCCTGGGATTTCGGCCACGAGCTGCTGGCCGAGGATATCGAGCGCATCACGCCGGAGCTTGAAGTCGGTTTCCGCCATTTCCCGGCTTTCAACAATGCCGGCATCAAAAGGATCATCAACGGTCCCTTCACCTTCTCGCCGGATGGTAATCCGCTTGTCGGCCCGGTCCGTGGCTTGAGGAACTACTGGTCGGCCTGCGCTGTCATGGCTGGCTTCAGCCAAGGCGGCGGTGTTGGTTTGGCGCTCGCCAACTGGATGATCTACGGCGATCCGGGCTTCGATGTCTTTGCCATGGATGTTTCCCGCTATGGCGACTACGCCACGCTCGCCTATACCAATGCCAAGGTGCGCGAAAACTATGCCCGCCGCTTCTCGATCCGCTATCCGAATGAGGAGCTGCCGGCTGCTCGTCCGCTGCTGACGACGCCGATCTACGACAGACTGAAGGAAGCTGGCGGCGTATTCGGCGCCTATTATGGTCTCGAGCAAGCCCTGTGGTTCGCGCCGAAGGGGGAGGTCGACCAATTCTCCTGGCGCCGCTCCAACGATTTCAATGTCGTCGGCGCGGAAGCCAAGGCGGTGCGCGAGAGCGTCGGCCTGATGGAGACCTCGGGTTTTGCCAAATATTCGGTCAAGGGGCCGGGTGCGGAAGCTTTCCTCGACACGCTGTTGACCTGCCGCATTCCCGCCATTGGCCGCATGACGCTGGCGCCGATGCTGAAGCATGACGGCAAGCTGATCGGCGATTTCACGCTGGCGAAGCTGGGCGAGGGGGATTTCCTTCTCATCGGCTCCGGCATCGCCGAAGCCTACCATATGCGCTGGTTCGAAAGCCTGCTGCCGAAGGACGGCTCAGTCCGGCTCGAAGCACTCGGCCTTTCGCTTCTCGGCCTTTCGATCGCTGGCCCGAATGCCCGCAAGTTGCTGCAGAAGCTGACCCATCAGGATCTCTCGACCGCCGCCTTCCCCTTCATGTCGATCCGCCGCATGGATATCGGCATGGCGCCTGCGATCGTCGGCCGCGTCTCCTATACGGGTGATCTCGGCTATGAAATCTGGATGAAGCCGGAATATCAGCGTTACATTTTTGATCGGTTGATGGAGGAGGGCGCCGAATTCGGCATTCGTCTCTTCGGCCTGAGGGCGCTGAACGCGCTGCGCCTCGACAAATCCTATGGCAGCTGGGCGCGCGAATACCGGCCCCTCTACGGGCCGTTCGAGGCCGGCCTCAACCGATTCGTGGCGCTGTCCAAGGAGGCCGATTTCATCGGCAAAGCGGCGGCCGCCAAGGAAAAGGCGGAGGGCGGCACGCTGCGCCTGCGAACCTTCATCCTCTCGGCCAGGGATGCCGATGTCATCGGCGATGAGCCGATCTATCACAACGGTGCGGTCTGCGGCTGGGTGACCTCAGGCGGCTATGCTCCCGTTTCCGGTCTTTCCGTCGCTGTGGGCTACGTGCCGAAGGAAATCGCCGACGAGGCGCAGGGCTGGTCGATCGAGCTGCTTGGGGAGCTCTTGCCGGCAAGGCTGCAGGCCGAGCCGCTGTTCGATGCGGATGGTGCGAGGATGCGGGCGTAACGTCGCGGTTCAGATGACCATTATGGCGGGCCCTGGCGAGGCCCGCCTTTGACAAGAGCTCTTCAGAGTGCAGGCGTCGTTTGACGGTTTTGGCTAATTTTGAGCCATGGCCTGCCGCTTTCGTGCCATTTTTGGTCGGATTCGCATCAGCGCACGGCGATTTGAAAAGAATTTGTCAATTTCTCGCCTTTTTGGCTTCACATTTCCTTCGAAACCAGTATGGAATCGCGGCCATAGGCCTCTAGAAGGAACCTAAAAAAGTAATAAGAGATGTGGTCGTATGACGCCGCATCCAGGGGAAATGATATATGGATTATTTTATCCAGCAGCTCTTAAACGGGCTGACTCTCGGGTCGATCTACGGCCTGATCGCCATTGGTTACACCATGGTTTACGGCATCATCGGCATGATCAATTTTGCCCACGGTGATGTTTTCATGCTTGGCGGCTTTGCCGCTCTCATCACCTATCTGGTTCTCGTTTCGCTCTTCGCCGGCCTGCCGGTCGCGATCATGCTGCTCGTCATGCTGATCGTCGCCATGCTGATGACGAGCCTGTGGAACTGGGTGATCGAGCGGGTGGCTTATCGGCCGCTGCGCGGTTCGTTCCGCCTCGCGCCGCTGATCACGGCGATCGGCATGTCGATCGTTCTGTCGAACTTCATCCAGGTCGCACAGGGGCCGCGCAACAAGCCGATCCCGACGCTGGTGGGTGATGTCTACAACTTCGGCGGCGTCTCGCTGTCGCTGAAGCAGATCATCGTCTTCATCGTCACCGTGGTGCTGCTCGTCGCCTTCTGGTATATCGTCAACAAGACGGCGCTTGGGCGTGCTCAGCGGGCGACCGAACAGGATCGCAAGATGGCGGCACTGCTCGGCATCAATGTCGACCGCACCATCTCCATCACCTTCATCATGGGTGCCGCTCTCGCTGCTGTCGCCGGCACGATGTATCTGATGTATTATGGTGTCGCCAACTTCACGGACGGTTTCGTGCCTGGTGTCAAGGCTTTCACGGCGGCGGTTCTGGGCGGCATCGGCTCGCTTCCAGGCGCTGTTCTCGGCGGCCTGATGATCGGCTTCATCGAGTCGTTCTGGTCTGGCAATTTTCCCATCGCGTATAAGGATGTCGCTACATACGGCATCCTTGCCTACGTGCTGATCTTCAAGCCGACTGGTATTCTCGGTCGGCCGGAAGTCGAAAAGGTATAACGCCATGGCAAATTCAAACTTCGTTGCAGGCAAGACCGCGCCCGGCCTTGTCCAGAAAGGGATTACGGACGCCTTCTGGACTGCGATCATCGCCTTCGGCATGTTCGTCCTCTATATCGGTCTCAAGACCGATCAGAATATGGACAACAAGCTGATCATCGTGCAGCGCTGGGGCCTTCTGGCGACCATTGTCGCGATCGCCGCTGTCGGCCGCTTCATCATGACGGTCTTCGTCCAGCCGTATCTGGCGGCGCGAAAGGCAGCCAGGGCCAAGGTCGTGCAGGTGGAGGGCGAGCCAAGCTTCGTCTCCAAGCATTTCAACGCGATTGCCCTTGTGCTTCTGCTGATCTATCCGCTGGCGGCGGTGGCAATCCTTGGGCCGCAAGGCGCGCTGACCTATGTCGACAATTTCGGCATTCAGATCCTCATCTATGTGATGCTTGCCTGGGGTCTGAATATCGTCGTTGGCCTCGCCGGTCTGCTCGACTTAGGATATGTCGCCTTCTATGCGGTCGGCGCCTATTCCTATGCTCTGCTGTCGACGCATTTCGGCCTGTCCTTCTGGCTGCTTCTGCCGTTGTCGGGCATTCTTGCCGCGCTTTGGGGCATGATTCTGGGTTTTCCGGTGCTGCGTCTGCGGGGCGACTATCTGGCCATCGTTACGCTCGCCTTCGGTGAAATCATCCGCATCGTGCTGACCAACTGGACCGACGTGACGCAGGGAAGCTTCGGCATCTCCAACATCACCAAGGCATCGCTTTTCGGCCTGTACACCTTCGATATGAAGGACCCGCACAACTTCGTCCGCAGTTTCGGTCTGCCGATCTCGTCGG
Organism: Martinezella sp. CNPSo 3732; assembly: GCF_057784515.1. Classification (NCBI taxonomy): domain Bacteria; kingdom Pseudomonadati; phylum Pseudomonadota; class Alphaproteobacteria; order Hyphomicrobiales; family Rhizobiaceae; genus Martinezella; species Martinezella sp. CNPSo 3732. The sequence continues at coordinate 34,386 of NZ_JBXSOO010000025.1, read as the reverse complement.
CCTGGTACAAGGTTTTCCTGTTCTACGTGATCCTGCTGCTCTGCATGCTGACCGCCTATGTCACCATCAGGCTGCGCCGGATGCCGATCGGACGTGCATGGGAAGCGTTGCGTGAGGATGAAATCGCCTGCCGTTCGCTCGGCATCAATACGGTGACCACGAAGCTGACGGCTTTTGCCACCGGAGCCATGTTCGGCGGCTTTGCCGGCTCCTTCTTTGCGGCGCGTCAGGGCTTCGTCTCGCCGGAATCCTTCGTGTTCCTCGAATCCGCTGTGATCCTCGCGATCGTCGTCCTCGGCGGCATGGGGTCGCTGAAGGGCATCGCGATTGCCGCGATCGCCATGATTGGCGGCACCGAATTGCTGCGCAACATGAGCTTCCTCAAGACCGGGCTGGTCTTCGGCGATACGACGATCATTCCCGGTTTCGGACCGGACTTCACACCGGAACTCTACCGCATGCTGATCTTCGGTCTTGCCATGGTAGTGGTGATGATCTTCAAGCCGCGCGGCTTTGTCGGCACGCGCGAGCCGACCGCTTTCCTCAAGGAGCGAAAAGCGGTTTCAGGCAGCTTTACCAAGGAGGGCCACGGCTGATGAACGCTGTGACCGCAAACCCCAGCGACGTCCTCTTGAAGGTCGATCACCTGTCGATGAAGTTCGGCGGCCTGATGGCCATCAACGACTTCTCGTTCGAGGCCAAGCGTGGCGATATCACCGCGCTGATCGGGCCGAACGGTGCCGGCAAGACCACCGTGTTCAACTGCATCACCGGCTTCTACAAGCCGACGATGGGCATGCTTACGCTACAGCAGAAGAGCGGCAAGGAGTATCTCCTGGAACGGCTGCCGGATTTTCGGATCACGCGCGAAGCCAAGGTGGCGCGTACCTTCCAGAATATCCGCCTGTTTTCGGGCCTTACGGTGCTCGAAAACCTGCTGGTGGCGCAGCACAACAAGCTAATGCGTGCCTCCGGCTACACGATCCTCGGCCTGCTCGGCATCGGTCGCTATCGTTCCGAGGCCAAGAATGCGATCGAATTGGCGCGCTTCTGGCTCGAAAAGGCCGATCTCATCGATCGCGCCGACGATCCTGCAGGCGATCTTCCTTACGGCGCGCAACGCCGCTTGGAAATCGCGCGCGCCATGTGCACGGGGCCGGAACTGCTTTGCCTGGACGAGCCGGCTGCCGGTCTCAATCCTCGCGAGTCTCTGGTCCTCAACGAATTCCTTCGCAGCATCCGCAAGGACACCGGCACATCGATCCTGCTGATCGAACACGACATGTCCGTGGTCATGGAAATTTCCGACCATGTCATCGTGCTCGAATATGGGCAGAAGATCGCCGATGGCACGCCGGATGAGGTCAAGAATGATCCTCGCGTGATCGCCGCCTATCTGGGCGTCGAGGATGAGGAAGTGGAAGAGGTGATTGCCGAAGTCGAGCACCTCCAAGAGGGTGAACATTGATGGCGGGGCAACCACTTCTCAAAGTTGCGGGTGTCGAAACCTATTACGGCAATATCCGCGCTCTTGCCGGCGTCGATATCGAAGTCAATAGCGGCGAGATCGTCAGCCTGATCGGCGCCAACGGCGCCGGCAAATCGACGCTGATGATGACGATCTGCGGCAGCCCGCAGGCGCGCACCGGTTCGGTCACCTTCGACGGCCGCGATATCACACGCATGCCGACGCATGAGATTGCCCGGCTTCGCATTGCGCAGTCGCCCGAGGGTCGGCGCATCTTTCCGCGCATGACCGTCTATGAAAACCTCCAGATGGGCGCGAGTCTCGACAAGCTCAAATATTTCAACGAGGACGTCGAGAAGATCTTCACGCTCTTCCCGCGCCTGAAGGAGCGCCAGTCGCAGCGCGGCGGAACGCTTTCGGGCGGCGAGCAGCAGATGCTGTCGATCGGCCGCGCGCTGATGGCGCGTCCCAAGCTGCTGCTCCTCGACGAGCCGTCGCTTGGCCTGGCGCCGCTGATCGTCAAGGGTATCTTCGAGGCCATCAAGGTTCTGAACCAGACCCAAGGGCTGACCGTGTTCCTCGTCGAGCAGAACGCCTTTGCCGCGCTCAAGCTTTCCGACCGCGCCTATGTGATGGTCAACGGCCGGGTGACGATGAGCGGTTCCGGCAAGGAACTGCTCGCCAATCCGGAGGTGCGCGCCGCCTATCTCGAAGGCGGTCACCATTGAGTTTCGTTTCGCGGGGAATTTGAGATGCAGGGACTTCTCTTCGACACCGATACCGGCGGCCGCATGGTCATCCGCGCTGTTATCGTCATTCTCGGTTTCTGGACCGCATGGCGCGCCGGCCGTGCCGTTGCATCCAGCTGGGAAACCTATCCGCTCGTCGTTATCTACAGCTTTCTGATCGGCCTTGGCCTGCAGTTTCTGCACCATGCGCTGTTCAATGGCCCGGTTTTCGACGTCACCATCTACATCATCGATGTCGCGCTTCTGCTTGTTTTTGCGACGGCGGGATACCGGTATCGACGTACCGATCAGATGGTGAATAATTATTACTGGCTTTATGAAAAGACCTCGGCCTTTTCCTGGAAGAAGAAGAATTGACAGTGCGCCTAAACTAGGCACAGTCTGCGTACAACCAAGAGCGTCACCCAGCCCATAAAAACAGACGGGAACGGGCAGGGGTCATGCTTCCAGAGTTCGGAATGCAAGCGTTACCGGCGTGATGATTGGTGGGTATCGCGCAGGGCAGATCAAACGGAACCCGCTTAAAAATTGGGAGTAATAATATGAAGAAGTATCTTCTGTCGGCGGTGGCTTTGTCGGCGATGATCGCTTTCGGCGGCGTTGCGAAGGCCGACATTATCGTTGGCGTCGGTGGTCCGTTGACGGGCCCGAATGCTGCGTTTGGCGCGCAGCTTCAGAAGGGTGCAGAGCAAGCAGCTGCAGACATCAATGCGGCCGGCGGTATCAATGGCGAAAAGATCAAGATCGAACTCGGCGACGACGTCTCCGATGCCAAGCAGGGCGTTTCGGTTGCCAACAAGTTCGTTGCTGACGGCGTGAAGTTCGTCGTCGGTCACTTCAACTCGGGCGTTTCCATTCCGGCTTCGGAAGTCTACGCTGAAAACGGCATTCTGCAGATCACTCCCGCTTCGACGAACCCGAAGTTCACCGAACGCGGCCTGTGGAACACGTTCCGTACTTGCGGCCGTGACGACCAGCAGGGCGAAGTTGCCGGCAAGTACATCGCCGATAATTTCAAGGGCGCCAAGGTTGCCGTCGTTCATGACAAGACCCCTTATGGTCAGGGCCTGGCTGACGAGACCAAGAAGAACCTCAATGCCGCTGGCGTGACGGAAGTTCTTTATGAAGGCATCACCCCCGGCGACAAGGACTATTCGGCCCTCATCGCCAAGATGAAGCAGGCTGGTGTCGACTTCGTCTATTACGGCGGTCTGCACACGGAAGCTGGCCTCATCATGCGCCAGATGGCCGACCAGGGCGTGAAGGCTCACTTCATGTCGGGTGACGGTATCGTCTCGAACGAGCTGGCATCGATCGCCGGCGACGCCGTCGACGGCACGCTGATGACCTTCGCACCGGATCCGCGCAAGAACCCGGCTTCCAAGGATCTGGTTGCCAAGTTCCGCGCCGCAGGCTACGAGCCGGAAGGCTACACGCTCTACTCCTACTCAGCTCTGCAGGTTATCGCCGCCGCCGCCAAGGCTGCCGGTTCCAACGATCCGATGGCAGTTGCCGATGCGCTGAAGGCAAAGGGTCCGTTCAAGACCGCTATCGGCGACCTCGGCTTCAATGCCAAGGGCGACATCACCCGTCCGGACTACGTCATGTACAAATGGTCCAAGGGTTCCGACGGCAAGTACAACTACGACGAAATTTCGAAGTAAGCTTGTGACGCCGGTTTTCCGGCATCGCCAAGATCTGGGAAGCCCGGCCATTGGCCGGGCTTTTTCATATTCGGGGTGTCGGTTCGCCATTTCCTTCATGCCGAGGCTGCTTTAAATCTGCCTGATATCGGCAGGAGGATCACAGCATGAGCAAACCCCGCATTCTCGTGACGCGGCGCTGGCCATCGGCGGTTGAGGCGGTACTTTCGGAGCGTTTCGACACCACTTTGAACAGGGATGACGCAGCACTCGATGCGGGGCAGCTGCGCGAGGCGCTGCTCACCTATGACGCCGTCCTGCCGACCGTTTCCGACAAGCTTCCGGCCGCGCTTTTCGAGGGAGCGATCCGCTCAAAGATCCTCGGTAATTTCGGTGTCGGCTTCAACCACATCGATATCGCCGCGGCCAAGGAAAAAGGCATAGCCGTCACCAACACGCCGGGCGTGCTGACGGATTGCACGGCTGATATCGCCATGCTGCTGCTCCTTTCCGTTGCCCGACGCGGCGGCGAAGGCGAGCGGGAGGTCAGGGCCGGCGCCTGGAGCGGCTGGCGGCCGACGCATCTCGTCGGCACCAAGGTGACGGGCAAGACTGTCGGCATCATAGGCTTCGGCCGTATCGGTCGTGCCTTCGCGCAGCGCTGTCATTTCGGCTTCGGCATGGATGTCGTCTTCTATAATCGCTCGGCGATAGATCCGATGGAAGCTTCGCGCTATGGCGCCATGCAATTGCAGACCGTCGAGGATGTTCTGGAAGTCTCCGACTTCGTCTCGCTGCACTGCCCGGGCGGCGCCGAGAACCGCCATCTGATGAATGCGGCTCGCCTTGCCGCCATGAAGCCCGGCTCTTTCCTGATCAACACGGCAAGGGGTGATGTGGTCGACGAGGCGGCGCTGATATCGGCATTGGAGCAGGGAACGATCCGCGGTGCCGGTCTCGATGTCTATGAAGCGGAGCCGCATGTTCCCGAACGGCTGCGGGACATGGAGAATGTCGTGCTTCTGCCGCATCTCGGCAGCGCCACGGAAGAGACGCGCACGGCCATGGGCATGAAAGTCGTCGATAATGTCACTGCCTTCTTTGCCGGGAGAGAGCTGCCGGACCGCGTGGTCTAGGCAGAAATACAGAAACCCAGACTGCGATACGTCGTTGCCGGACAGGTGGCGCGTCCATAAGGTGACGGCGTCAACCGCTTGAAGTGCTGTCATGTGTGCCGTTTTCCGGCGAGGGGGAACAGTGTCTGAGAATGACTATGATGCGTTCGCAGCCGCCTATCAGGCCGACAACGAGAACAATGCCTGGAATGCCTATTATGAGCGGCCTGCAATTCTCTCGCTCGCCGGTGATGTTGCCGGACTTCGGGTTCTCGATGCGGGTTGCGGAGGCGGGGCTCATGCCGCCGCCCTCGTCGATCGGGGAGCGGTCCTGACCGGCGTCGATGCGAGCGCGGGCTTGCTCGAAATCGCCCGGCGCCGCCTGGAAGGGCGGGCTCGTTTGTTGCTGGCCGATTTGAACGAGCGATTGCCTTTCGAAGACGGCACTTTCGATTTGGTCATGGCATCCTTGGTCATGCATTATCTGCACGATTGGTCACGCCCTCTTTCGGAATTCAGGCGTGTATTGTCCGATGGCGGCCGCCTGATTTTTTCGACGCATCATCCGTTCATGGATCATGATCCGGCCAGCGGAGAAAACTATTTCGAGACCTATAACTTCAGCGAGACGTGGCACCGAGGCGGCAAGGACATCACCATGCGATTTTGGCACCGGCCGCTCCATGCCATGTTTGATGCGCTGAAATCAGCTGGATTTCGGATCGATCTCGTGAGCGAGCCGCAGCCGGATCCCAGGGTCAGCAGCCTTTTCCCGGAGGCATACCAGAGCCTGACGACCAAGCCGCGCTTCCTCTTCTTTTCGGCAGTGAAGGGGTAGATGCGCTTCGCAGGTAGAGCTTTCTGTAGACGGCTTCCGATACCTGTTCGACCCACTGAAATTTACCGCCTTTCTTTTCGGCATTTGATGAAAAATCCAGCTCATATGGCTGGTGTAGGGTCGATATCGCGCCGCGTCGAATAAGGCACAGGAATTGCTTGCATTTATTCCTTGCCGGGCTTCAATGGCCTGGGCTTGGCAAAGTGCAATGCGTGGAGAGGCTGATGGCAATGATGGCGGCAGGCACGAGACCGCAGCGGGCGCGGGGTCGCGGCCGTCTTGCGGCGAAGTCGCTTGGCGGCCGCACGCGTCTTGCCGAGCTCTTCCAGGAAGGGGCGGCCAAGATCAGGCTGCCGGAAACCTTCGATTATTCGATGGAGGCGGTCATCATCAACACCGCCGGCGGCCTCACCGGCGGCGATCGGATGGATTGGAGTGTCGTTGCCGGACCCGGCACGCGCATCGATGTAACGACACAGGCTTGCGAGAAAATCTACAAGGCTTCGATGGGTACGGCCGCGGTGGAGACATCCATAAGGGTTGGTGCCGGCGCTCGGGTCGACTGGCTGCCGCAGGAGACCATCCTCTTCGATCGCGCCTCGCTTTCACGTGCATTGAATGTCGAGCTTGACGAAACGGCCGAGTTCCTTGCCGTAGAGGCGATCCTGCTCGGGCGGAAAGCCATGGGCGAAGCGATGGAGCAGGGGCTGTTTCGCGATCGCTGGCGCATCCGTCGCGGCGGACGGCTGGTTCACGCCGAGGAGCTGCGTTTGGACGGCGATGTGGCCGCATTGACGGGCAAGGCGGCTGCTCTGAGCGGCCAGGTTGCTTTCGCGACATTGCTCTATGTCGGCCCGCTGGCTGAGACATATCTCGGCCGGATCAGGCCGCTCCTCGAAAACCATATGGGGGGCGCCAGCCACTGGGGTGAGAAGCTCGTCGTGCGCCTGGTCGCTGCCGACGGTTTCGCACTCAGAAAAATCCTCATCCCGATCATTTCCGCCTTGCGCAATGGAGCGCCTGTGCCGAAAGTCTGGAACCTGTAAATTGAGCAAACAGCAATCACATAGGTAGGCGATGAACCTCACTCCGAGAGAAAAAGATAAGCTGCTGATTTCCATGGCGGCGATGGTGGCGCGGCGGCGGCTGGAGCGTGGCGTCAAGCTCAACCATCCCGAAGCCATCGCGCTGATCACGGATTTCGTGGTCGAAGGTGCGCGCGACGGCCTTCCTGTCGCCGAGCTGATGGAGGCTGGCGCCCATGTCATCGCCCGCGATCAAGTGATGGAAGGCGTCGCCGAGATGATCCATGATGTTCAGGTCGAAGCGACATTTCCCGACGGCACCAAACTCGTGACCGTCCACGAGCCCATCCGGTGAGGCTGAAATGCTGGAACTGAGACCCAATTGCGAATGTTGCGACAGGAGTTTGCCGCCGGAAAGCGAAGAGGCGATGATCTGCACCTTCGAGTGCACCTTCTGCGCCAATTGTGCCAATACGGTGCTGGACGGTGTCTGCCCGAACTGTGGCGGTGACTTCGCGCGGCGTCCAATCCGCCCGGCAGCCTTGCTCGTCAAATATCCCGCTTCGACCAAGCGTGTTCTGAAAGCTGAGGGATGCGCGCCCGTCCGGGCCGCATGAGGAGAGAACCATGATCCCAGGTGAAATCATCGCCGCAGGTGGCGACATTGAACTCAATGCCGGAGCGCCGACCGTGACGCTTGAGGTTTCCAATACCGGCGATCGGCCGGTGCAGGTCGGGAGCCATTATCATTTTGCCGAGACCAATGCCGGGCTTTCTTTCGACCGCGACCAGGCAAGGGGCATGCGGCTCGATATTCCCGCCGGAACAGCCGTGCGCTTCGAGCCAGGGCAGACGCGCTCCGTCACCCTGATCCCGCTGTCGGGCAAGCGCGAGGTCTACGGCTTCCGTCAGCAGGTCATGGGCAAGCTTTAGTTCTGGGGGATGTCGATGAAATTGCTTGCGTCCGCTGCCGCTCTTGTCGCCGTTCTCGTTTGCGGCCCAGTTTTTGCGCAGAAAACCGTGAGCAGATCCGGGGGCGATTGCGCCAATGCACAGACGCAGACGGACATGAACGTCTGCGCTGTGCTCGAATTCGGTGAGGCCGACAAGGCGCTGAACGCGCAATACAAGAAGACCCGGGCAGCGATGGTTGCCATCGACGCGGATCTCGACAACGACATGAAGGGCGCCGAAAAGGCGCTCATCAAGGCGCAGCGCGCCTGGGTGGATTATCGCGACGGCGAATGCGAGGCCCAAGGGTTCCAGGCGCGGGGCGGCTCGATGGAGCCCATGCTCGTATCCGGCTGCAAGGCGGACCTAACGAAGAAGCGGACCAAGGAATTGAAGAACCTCGCCGATGGACCGGAGGGCAATCAGTGAGTCCCAGGCGTAGCGTAATGATCGTCGGTAATGGTGAGATTGCGGCAGGTGCCGCAGCTGTCATCGATGCCGCCGACCTTGTGATCCGTTTCAACGATTGCCGCTCGATGGGGGCCGGCGGCAGTCGGACCGACGTCGTTGCGGTGTGCAACACCGGCCGGCCGGCGCGCGCCATGCTCGGCTCGGCAGAATGGCGCAAGAGCCCTGCCGTTGCTTCCGCATCCGAGATCTGGAGCGTGCGCGATCCGGTCAAATTCGCGGCGCTGCGTGCGCCGCTGGCGATCTCGCATCCGGAACTCGACGATTTCTGCGACGACTATACCGACCAGTTCACGGCCTTCTGTCAGGCAACCGGCAAGCGGCATATCGTGATCGGCCGATCCATTCACGAAGGTGTCGATGCGGCACTCGCTGAGCATGATCCCAGCTCCTACGTGGTGCCGAGCAGCGGCCTGATCGTGATTGCCCATGTGATGGCGAGCCATCCCGACGACGATATCGCCATTACCGGTTTCAGCCACACGGGCTGGGAAGAGCATCCCTTCGCCGCCGAGAAGCGGCTGGTGGACGCCTACATATCCCTCGGCCGCCTGAGGCGACTTGCCGACACGAAACTCCTCTCTGCCTCCCAAGGAGATTGATTGATGCCCTACAGGATTTCCCGCGCCGCCTATGCCAGCATGTTCGGACCGACCGTCGGCGATAAGGTGCGCCTGGCCGATACCGAATTGTTCATCGAGGTGGAGAAGGATTTCACCACCTATGGCGAGGAGGTGAAGTTTGGCGGCGGCAAGGTCATTCGCGACGGCATGGGGCAGAGCCAGGTGACGCGAGCAAATGGCGCGGTCGATACCGTCATCACCAATGCGCTGATCCTCGACCATTGGGGGATCGTCAAGGCGGATATCGGCTTGAAGGACGGCCGCATCGTCGCAATCGGCAAGGCCGGCAATCCGGACATGCAGCCCGGTGTCAACATCATCGTCGGACCCGGCACGGAAGCAATCGCCGGCGAGGGCAAGATCGTCACCGCCGGCGGCATGGACAGCCACATCCATTTCATCTGCCCGCAGCAGATCGAGGAAGCCCTGATGTCGGGCATCACCACCATGCTTGGCGGCGGCACCGGGCCGGCGCATGGAACGCTGGCAACGACCTGCACGCCGGGGCCTTGGCATCTGGCACGCATGATCGAATCCTTCGATGCTTTTCCGATGAATATTGGCCTGTCCGCCAAGGGCAATGCGTCGGTGCCTGCCGCCCTAGAGGAAATGGTGCTCGGCGGAGCCTGCGCGCTTAAGCTGCATGAGGATTGGGGCACGACGCCGGCGGCGATCGACTGCTGCCTCAGCGTTGCCGACGAATATGATGTGCAGGTGATGATCCACACGGATACGTTGAATGAAAGCGGCTTCGTGGAGGATACAATCGGTGCCATCAAGGGTCGCACCATTCACGCCTTCCACACGGAAGGCGCGGGCGGCGGCCATGCGCCTGATATCATCAAGATCTGCGGCCAGTCGAACGTCATCCCGTCTTCGACCAATCCGACGCGGCCCTATACGGTTAATACGATCGCAGAGCATCTGGATATGCTGATGGTCTGCCATCACCTGTCGCCGTCGATTCCTGAGGATATTGCCTTCGCGGAAAGCCGCATCCGTAAGGAGACGATCGCCGCGGAGGATATTCTCCACGATATCGGTGCCTTTTCGATCATTTCATCCGATAGCCAGGCCATGGGCCGTGTCGGCGAAGTGGCGATCCGCACTTGGCAGACCGCCGACAAGATGAAGCGCCAGCGCGGCCGTCTGGCGCAGGAGACCGGCGACAACGACAATTTCCGTGCGAAGCGCTACATCGCCAAATATACGATCAACCCGGCAATCGCGCACGGCGTCAGCCATGAGGTCGGTTCGATCGAGGTCGGCAAGCGTGCCGATCTGGTGCTCTGGAATCCAGCCTTCTTCGGCGTGAAGCCGGAGATGGTATTGATCGGCGGCTCGATCGCGGCTGCTCCCATGGGCGATCCGAATGCCTCGATCCCGACGCCGCAGCCGATGCACTACCGGCCGATGTTCGGCGCCTATGGCAAGAACCGGACGAATTCCTCCGTGACCTTCGTTTCGCAGGCGGCATTCGATGCCGGGCTTGCCGGCAAGCTCGGCATCGCCAAGGCGCTGCTGCCCGTCAGGAACACGCGCGGCGGCATTTCCAAGGCATCGATGATCCACAATAGCCTGACGCCGCACATCGAGGTGGACCCGGAAACCTATGAAGTGCGTGCCGATGGCGAGCTTCTGACCTGCGAGCCGGCAACCGTGCTGCCGATGGCGCAGCGCTATTTCCTTTTCTGAGGATATTTCGGACGCCGATCATCAGCAGATATGAAAGCCCCGGTTTTTCCGGGGTTTTCTCATGCTGCGTACTAGGCGCAGCAATATCAATGACATGAGAGGGTGGCGCCGCCATCGCGCATTTCTGCCGGCAATCCGGATTTTGTGGATGTACCTTCCCGGCTGTTCACAACTTGGGAAATGCACCGCATTTTAATCATTCCATTAAAGACCTGGAAGCGTCTTCACCCCTATCTCACATGATTGAAATAGTGGGCTGAGGAAGGTGAATCGCATGAAGCAATGGATTTCGCTGCAGGCCGAACTCGGTAACTTTCAGCAGCGACGTGCGATTTTTATTTTCGCGCTTAAGATGAGTTTCGTCGCGGTCATCATGTCGCTTGCCATCATCCTGGTGCTGCTTTTGGTGATGCAATGGTTTGATCTTCTGCCGCTGCCGATTTTCGAGGCGATGCGCTTTGGTGTTTTGCTGGCATGGATCATCGGCGGCACCGTGTCCGGCGCGCTCGCGGTGCTGGCAGGTTTTTCCATCCACAGGCTCGCGGTCTCCCGTGCCGAATTCGAGCGGTTGAGCCGCACCGATATGCTGTCCGGCCTGCTCAATCGCCGTGCTTTCACCGAGGCGTTGAATATGGCCGGAGATGGCGCTTCTCTGGCGATTTTCGATCTGGATCGGTTCAAGGCCATCAACGATCGTTTCGGACATGCATCCGGTGATGCGGTGATTGTTGCGGTGTCGCGGCTATTTTCCGCTGCCTTCACCGGAGAAGACGTGATTGCACGGCTTGGTGGTGAGGAATTCGGCGTCATCATTCATGGCGGTGATACGGCCGAGCGTATCGCGCGCGTTGAGGAGATCAAGGAACAGATCGCCGAACATTCGATCGCCATTGAAGGCGGATCGGTGAAGATCACCATTTCCGCCGGGATTGCCGACATCGGCGGGGATCGCAAGACGGAGACCGTTTACGCTGCCGCCGACAAGGCGCTTTATCTTGCCAAGACGCTTGGCCGCAACCGTGTCATGCACGAGCGCGAGCGTCTGTCGCAGGTCTGGCATCGCTGCGCTACGGAGCAGGAACAGGAGGCAACGACGGATGTCAGGGAATTGCAGCGCTATGTGCAGCGGATGTGAAGCGTTCACGCGCCATTGATGCTTGCGCGGGAGGCGACTATTTTGCATGCTCTGAGAAAGTATTAAACTGGAACAGTCATGCTACGCGTCACTTCCTATCTGCCGGCCGGCACCCCTTCCTCCAATCCAATCGATCGTGTCGTCCTGCCGCATGATCTCAGGCATCTGCGCCGCAAACTGCTGCATCTTGAAAATGGCGAGATGGTCATGCTCGACCTCAAGGAGCCGGTTTTGTTTGCTAATGGCGATCTGCTGGTGCGCGAAGATGGCGAGTTGATCGAGATCGTCGCCGCCGACGAAAAGCTTTTCGAGATCCGCCCGCGCGATCGCAGGCATCTGATCGAGCTTGCCTGGCATCTCGGCAACCGCCATCTTTCCGCGCAGATCGAGGAGGAGCGTATCCTGATCCTGCGCGACCATGTGATCCGGTCCATGCTCGAAGGGCTGGGGGCCGTCGTGGCCGAAGTCAGCGAGCCTTTCCAGCCGGCGCGCGGCGCCTATCACTCCCATGGCAGCCATTCGCATGGCCACGACCATCATCATGGTCATGACCACGGACACGATCATCACAACCATTCGCATGATTGAACCGTGATGACCGGCAATGCGGTTTCGGATGACAGCGATCTGCAGGCGCTCCTGCGGCTGATGGCCTGGCTGTCGCCGGCGTTTCCGGTGGGATCGTTCGCCTATTCCGGCGGTCTGGAGCGTGCGGTGCATGACGGGCTGGTGCGCGACAGCACCGGCCTTAGCGATTGGATTGCTGCGCTCATCGAGCATGGCTCTACGTGGAATGATGCAGTGCTGCTGGTCGAAGCGCATCGGGCTGACGCGGATGGGCCGCGGCTTGCGGCCGTTGCAGAGCTTGCCGAGGCGCTAGCCGGCTCGAAGGAGCGCCACAACGAGACCATGCTGCTTGGAGATGCCTTTCTTTCGGCCGCAGCCGCCTGGCCGCATGTGATCTTGTCCGTGCTCCCGGCGAGGACAGCCTATCCGGTTGCGGTCGGCGCTGTCGCAGGTGCGCATGGCATCGCCGCCGAGAAGGCGGCTGCCGCCTTCTTGCATGCGCTGGCATCGCAGATGGTATCTGCCGGCATTCGGCTCGGCGTCAGCGGGCAGAAAGATGGTGTCGCCATTCTGGCGCGGCTGGAAGGTGTCTTTGCAGATGTCGCGCGGCGGGCAGCTCCATCCAGCCTCGACGATCTTGGGGCGGCGACCGTGCAGGCGGATATTGCGAGCCTGCGCCATGAGACCCAAGGCACGCGCCTCTTCAGGTCATGATGGGCGCCATCGGAAAAATACTGCAATCGAAGCATGGCCTACGTCATTCGCCGCTGTGCGGCCGCCCGACGCTTAGCTATGCTATCACTTTATCGGAGTTGCGAGCATGAAATCGAGACATGGACCCTTGCGCGTCGGCATCGGCGGCCCCGTCGGTTCGGGCAAGACGGCGTTGACGGAGAAGTTGTGCAAGGCGATGCGTGAGGACTATTCCGTCGCCGTCGTCACCAACGACATCTATACGACCGAGGATGCGGAAGCGCTGGTGCGAATGCAAGCGCTGCCGTCGGATCGCATCGTCGGCGTCGAAACCGGTGGCTGCCCGCACACGGCCATCCGCGAGGATGCAACGATCAATCTGCAGGCCATTGCCGGCCTGAACGAGCGGCTTCCTGATCTCGACGTGGTTTTCATCGAATCCGGTGGCGACAATCTGGCGGCAACCTTTTCACCCGATCTTGCCGATATCACCATCTACGTGATCTCGGTATGCCAGGGCGAGGAAATCCCGCGCAAGGGCGGCCCTGGCATCACAAAATCGGATCTGCTCGTCATCAACAAGAAGGATCTGGCGCCTTTCGTCGAGGTCGATCTCGAGGTGATGGATCGCGATGCCGCCCGGATGCGCCAGGCTCGCCCCTTCGTCTTTTCGGACATGAAGCGGGGCGAGGGCGTCAGCAAGATCGTCGATTTCCTGAAGGAACAAGGCGGCCTCTGAGCCGCCCCGTCCTTATTTCCCATATCCGCTGAGACTGTTTTATTCTGCCGCGAAGGGCGGCAGCTTTAGCACATTCGTGCCCACGGACCTGCTTCTTCCATCCTTGTTCTCGATGGCTTCAAGCCGCTCTTCCAGGGTGGTCAGCGACTGACGGTTTTCATTGACGGCCGCCGCCAGGCCTTCCTTGGTCACCACCTCGTCATCCGCATCCTTACTGCCGACCAGCCTGCCGAAGAGGTAGCCAAGCAGGCGCGACAGGTCGTCCATGATCAGGAAGAAGGACGGCACGACCACAAGGCTGAGCACCGTGGAGACGATGATGCCGCCGATCACGGCAATTGCCATCGGTGCACGGAAGGAGCCGCCTTCGCCGACGCCGAGGGCGGATGGCAACATGCCGGCCGACATGGCGATCGAGGTCATGATGATCGGACGGGCACGCTTGCGGCCGGCCTCGACGACCGCTTCCAGCCGCGGCATGCCCTGGTGCATCATTTCGATGGCGAAATCGACGAGCAGGATGGCGTTCTTCGTCACGATACCCATCAGCATTAGAATGCCGATCATGACGGGCATGGACAGCGCATTGCCGGTCATGATCAAGGCCAGCGCCACGCCGCCGATCGCCAATGGGAGCGAGAGCAGGATTGTGAAGGGCTGGATTACATCCTTGAACAGCAGGATGAGCACGGTCAGAACAAGCATGAGGCCGAGCAGCATGGCATTGCCGAAGCTCTGCTGCATCTCCTTCTGAACCTTGGTATCGCCGCTTTCGGCTAGATGCACGGTTGCCGGGATCTTGGCGTTGTTGACGATATTGAGGAAGTGTTCGGATGCCGTATCCAGCGCCACGCCCTGCGGCAGGTCGGCACCGATCGCGACGACGCGGAAACGGTTGTTGCGCTTGATGGAGGAGAGGCCCTCCGAATAGTCGATGTCTGCCACACTCGACAGCGGCACGGTGGTGCCGGCGGATGCCTGTCCGGTGGTGCCCATGGACGTTTTGATGCGCAACGCGCGGATTGCTGCCAGATCTCGGCGCATGCCGAGCGAGGCCTGAACGCGGATCGGGATCTGGCGATCATCGAGCGAGATCTTCGCAAGTGAAGCGTCGATATCGCCAATGGTCGCCACGCGAATTGTATCCGAAATCATCTGTGGCGTGATGCCAAGGCGTGCCGCCTCGTCCTTGCGCGGGAAGATCTGCAGCTCGGGCCGCGGCAGCGCGCCGTCGGCGCTGACGTTGGCAAGCGCCGGATCGGCGCGCAGCTTGGCTTCCAGAATGCCGACTGCCTGATTGAGATCCTTTTCGTTGCGCGAGAGGAAGTTATAGGTCAGGTCGCGGTCACCACGATCGTTCAGCTTGGTGATGCGGACGTCGGGTATCGAGCGCAGCTTGGCAAAGACTTCCTTTTCGATATCCCATTGTGGGCGCACGCGGCCATGGACGGCAACCTTCGGCAGATGGGGGCCGATGACCGGGATCGAGCCGAGAACGTCGTTCACGAGCTTCTTTGTCAGCGACTGGTCGAGCTTGCCGAGTGTCAGCGTCACGGTGGCGCGGCGCAGTTCCAGATCGCCCTTCGGCGAGGCACCGCCGAGCACGAAGACGCTTTCAACGCCATCGATACCCTTCACGCGCCGATAGATCTCGTTGGTCGCCTGTTCCGTATCATCGAGCCGGGCGTTCGGCGGCAGTTCCGCCGACAGAACGATGCGCGAAGAGTCTTCCGGCGGGATGAAGCTGCCGGGGACGAACATGATGAGAGCGAAGACCGAGGCGATCGAGAAGGCGAAGGCGGCAAGCAGCGTCGGATAACGCGTGTACCACTTCTTCGTCGTCAGCCGCACCAGCCAGCTATAGCCGCGCATGAAACGGCCGTCATTGTCATGATGGTCATCGACGCCATCTTCGGCGCGCATCAGATAGGCGGCCATCATCGGGGTTATCAGACGCGCTACCAGCAGCGAGAAGAACACCGAGAAGGCGACCGTCAGGCCGAACTGAATGAAATACTGGCCCGGAATGCCCGGCATGAAGGAGACGGGCACGAAGACCGCGATAATGGTGAAAGTCGTCGCGATAACGGCCAGACCGATTTCGTCCGCGGCGTCGATGG
Organism: Martinezella sp. CNPSo 3732; assembly: GCF_057784515.1. Classification (NCBI taxonomy): domain Bacteria; kingdom Pseudomonadati; phylum Pseudomonadota; class Alphaproteobacteria; order Hyphomicrobiales; family Rhizobiaceae; genus Martinezella; species Martinezella sp. CNPSo 3732. The sequence continues at coordinate 18,557 of NZ_JBXSOO010000025.1, read as the reverse complement.
CGGCGCGATAAGGCGTCTTGCCCATCTTGATGTGGCGGGCGATGTTCTCGATTTCGACGATGGCATCATCGACGAGAATACCGGTCGCCAGCGTCAGCGCCAGGAAGCTGACGAGGTTCAGCGAGAAGCCGATCTGGTTCATGATCCAGAATGTCGGGATCGCGGAGAGCGGCAGAGCAACCGCCGATATCAGCGTTGCGCGCCAGTTCCGCAGGAACAGGAAGACGACGATGACGGCCAGTATGGCGCCTTCGATCAGCGTGTGCATCGCCGATTCGTAGTTGCCATAGGTGTAGTAGACGGAGTCGTCGATCATCTCGATCGACACGTTCGGGTTTTCGGCACGCACCTTGTCGAGCGTGTCGGTAACAGTCTGGGCGACGCTCACCTCGCTGGCACCCTTGGCGCGGAATACGCCGAAGGTGACCACGGGAGCACTGTTGAACCGCGAAAAGGACTTCGGTTCTTGATAGGTATCCTTGATGGCGCCAAGGTCCGAGAGCTTGACGAAACGGCCGTTGGTGAGCGCGATCGTTGTATCGGCGAGCTGGGCGACATTGCGGGCATCACCGAGCACGCGGATCGCCTGCTCGCTGCCTGCAACCTGGCCGCGGCCGGAGCCGAGGTCAATATTGGTGCTGCGAAGCTGCTGGCTCACCGAAAGCGCTGTTATGCCATAGGCGTTCAGCTTGTTGGGATCGAGCTCGATGCGCACTTCACGGTCAGCGCCGCCGTAGCGGTCGACGCGGCCGATGCCCGCCTTGCCCTGCAGCGCGCGCTTGACCGTATCGTCCACATACCAGGACAGTTCTTCGAGCGTCATGTTCGGCGAAGACACGGCGAAGCTCTGGATCGCCTGGCCGACGACATCGACCTTGGAGACGATCGGCTCATCGATGGTCGATGGCAGGTTGCCGCGGATGCGGTCGATGGCGTCCTTGGTGTCCTGAACGGCCTGCTCAGTCGGCACCTCCAATCGGAAGACGACGACAGTCTGCGATTGGCCGTCGGTGATCGTCGATTGTATCTCGTCGATGCCGTTGATGCTGGCAACGGCGTCTTCGATCTCCTTCGTCACCTGCATTTCGAGCTCGGCCGGCGAGGCGCCGCTCTGCGTCACGGTGACATTGACGATCGGCACGTCAATATTCGGGAAGCGGGTGATGGGCAGATTGAAGAAGGCGTGCGCGCCCACCACCATCAGCAGGAAGAAGCCGAGGAGCGGGGCGACCGGATTTCGGATGGACCAGGCGGAGAAGTTCATCTTGTCGTTCTCGCTCAGTTGGAGGCTTGCGACGTATCGCGAACCGGCGTGATGTGGTCGCCGTCGCGAACATAGGCGCCGGCCTTGGCGACGACATCATCACCGGCTTTCAGGCCCTTGAGGATCTCGACATAGCCTGCATCCTGGATACCGGTTTCAACGCTCACGAACTTGACCACGCCGTTTTCGACCTTGCGGGCGGAAGAACCGTTTTCCTCGCTGTTGACTGCCGTCAGCGGCAGCGCGACGCCATCCTCCTGGCGAATGATGATCTCGGCGCTTCCATACATGCCGGCACGAGCCTTCTCGCCATCGTCGATCGTGATATGCACCGCGCCGAGGCGGGTGACGGCATCGACGATCGGGGCGACGAGACGGACAGTTCCGGCGAGTTTCTCGCGGCGGCCGGAAAGCGCGATCAAGGCTTTCTGTCCGTTCGTGATCTTGGTGATATCGCTCTCGGACACATCGACCACCAGTTCGAGCTGGCTGTCGCGGATGATGGTGAAGAGCGGATCGCCATTGCCGTTGGCGATGGCGCCGACGCGGGCATTGCGCGAGGCGACAGTGCCGGCGACGGGGGTCTTGATGCCAGTTCTGGCAAGCTTCAGGTCGGTATCGGCGATCTGACTGTCGGTAACCTTCAGATCGGCTTCTGCAACGGCGATCGCCTGCTCGGCGGAAACGACGCGCGCTTTGTTGGCAGCGGCGGCGGCATTCGCCTGTTCCACCGAGGAGGTCGACATCGTGCCCTTGGCGCCCATCGTGACGGCGCGAACACGCTGCAATTCGGCCTCTTCGGCATTGGCGCGGGCTTCCGTGAGCTGTGCGTGCAATTGCGCAAGGCTTGCCTCGCCCTTGGCCCGCGTCGCCTGCATCTGGCTCTTCTGCAGAACCAGAGCATCATCGTTCAGCGTGGCAAGAGTGCTGTTCGCCGTCACCTTGTCACCGACATCTGCATTGAGCGAGCGGATCGAGAGGCCGTCCACCTGCGGCTGGATGTAGACCTCCTCGACGGCCTTCACCGTGCCGGTTGCGACGACCTTGTCGGTCAGGTGGCGCATCGTGGCGGTGGTGATGACGATTGCGGGCAGGTTCTGCTTCGGCGTGGTAACCGGTGGCTCTTCTGCCAGGGCGGCCGGTGCGGCCAGCAGGGAAAGCAGGATGGCAGTCGTGCTCAGAAGTCTAAACGGCGTGAGGGCCATGCGTCCAGTTCCAGTTCGGTATTGTCAAAGGGATTTCGCTGTTTTCCGTCGCGAACACGGGGAATCACTGCATGCGAGCCGGCTTCCCCCGGCGGATCAATATCCGTCTGTCATGCCTTGCAGATCCTCATCCTAAAATTGCCCTAGTAGATGGGAGCGGTTTTCAATTCTCGCAAGATCACGAGAAAATGATTTCGCGGGCACTTCTATCGTTTACAACCATGCGAAGCAATCACGGCATTGTGATGTCAGCATTCGAATAATTGATAGCCGAGGGCTTTTCAGGCAATTGCTGCGAGAAAGCCAGCCTTTTGTTGCCGCTGTTACAAAATGAAAAAAACGCGCGAGGCCGGAAACCTCGCGCGTTTTCGTCTCTGTGAGTGCTCCGAGCTTATTTCAGAGCAGCGTCCGTGATCTCATGCGTATAGGCGCCGGACGGCTTCTTGTTGATGATCTTCTGATCGAGCAGGGCTTCGACGGTGCGGTCATAGGTCTTCATGTCGAGCTTGCCGTTGCCGATCAGCTTGGCGACTTCGCCCGCCATGCGCTTCTGGTGGTTTTCATCCTGGCCGCCATTGTCCATGACGATTTCCGCGGCCTCATCTGGATGCTCGACGGCATATTTCCAGCCCTTCAGCGAAGCGCGGACGAACTTCACCATATCGGCCTTGAACTTCGCATCCTTCAGCTTGTCTTCCTTGACGTAAAGGCCGTCTTCCAGAAGGTCGTTGCCGAGCTTGGTGTAGTTGAAGACGGTCAGGTCTTCGGCCTTGAAGCCGGCATCGATCGCCTGCCAGTATTCGTTATAGGTCATTACGGAGATGCAATCGGCCTGCTTCTGGACGAGGGGCTGCACGTCGAAGCTCTGTTTCAGCACGTTGACGCCATCCTTGCCGCCGTCGGTCTTCAGGCCGAGTTTGTGCATCCAGGCGAAGAAGGGATATTCGTTGCCGTAGAACCAGACGCCGAGGGTGTGCCCCTTGAAATCCTTCTCCGTCTTGACCGGGCCGTCCTTCGGGCAGATCAGCTCCAGACCGGATTTTTCGAAGGGCTGCGCGATGTTGATGAGCGGCACGCCCTTTTCGCGGGCGACCAGCGCTCCACCCATCCAATCGACGATCACGTCGGCGCCGCCGCCGGCGATCACCTGCTCCGGAGCGATATCAGGCCCGCCCGCCTTGATATCGACATCGAGGCCTTCTTCCTTGTAGAAGCCCTTGTCCTTGGCGACGAAATAGCCGCCGAACTGAGCCTGGGCCACCCATTTCAGCTGCAGCGTCAACTTATCCGCCGCCATCGCGCCCTGGGTAGCGGCAAGCGTCATGGCACTTGCCATCAATGCAAACATTATTTTTTTCATGTCTTCACCCTTTCCCTCTGAAGTTATGCCTTGATCCCTTGAAAGAGATCCTGGATTACGTCTGCCCACCACGGATAGACGGATGCCAGAACGTCACCATTCGTTCGATGATGGCGACGATACCGTAAAAGACGGAGCCGGCGATCGCGGCAACCGCGATCTCGGCCCAGACCATATCGAGGTTCAACCGGCCATTTTCGGTTGAAATACGAAAACCCATGCCCGACATGGGCGTACCGAAGAACTCCGCCACGATGGCACCAATCATCGCCAGGGTCGAGTTGATCTTCAGCGCGTTGAAAATAAACGGGGCGGCGGCCGGAAGCCGCAGCTTGAACAGCGTCTGCCAGTAGCTCGATGCATAGGTGCGCATCAGGTCGCGCTCCATGTTGCCGGCAGCGGCAAGGCCCGTCACCGTGTTCACCAGCATCGGGAAGAAGGTCATGATGACGACGACGGCTGCTTTCGATTGCCAGTCGAAGCCGAACCACATGACCATGATCGGAGCGACGCCAATGATCGGCAAGGCCGAAACGAAATTGCCGATGGGCAGCAGACCGCGGCGCAGGAACGCGAAGCGGTCCGCGAGAATGGCGACGATGAAGCCGCTGGCGCAGCCGATGATGTAGCCGATCAGGACAGCGGTGAGGATCGTCTGGCGGACATCGATCCACAATGTCGGAATCGAATTGGCGATCCTGGAGCCGATGGCACTCGGCGGCGGCAGCAGAACCAGAGAAACGCCGGCGCCGCGAGTGACGGCTTCCCAGATGATCAATATCCATATGCCGAAGATCGCCGGGATCAGCAGCCGCAGCGTATAGTTGCCGGCGGTCGAATGCGAACGCATCGACGACAGGACGGAAACGCAGCGCCAAGCCAGCAACCATGAAGCGGCAATCAGAATGAAGAAGGACACTTGCGCCTTGCCTTCATTGCCGGAAATGCCGGCAAGCAGCAGCCATGCCGCCGCATGCGCGCCGAAGAAGAGGGTCGCCGCGCTCAGGTCCGCAGATAGGCGCATGAAGGAGAGGGCGGCCGCTGCGGCAATCAGAATGAAGATGACGAAGGTCGTTCCGCTGCTGACGGGTGCCGCGGCATCCGCCGCAAGCAGCGGCAAGGCGGGGACCGCCAACAGACAGAGAAGAATGGCAAGCACGCCCTGCCAGGAGAAATGAAAGGATCTCATGCCGTTCTGCCTCCCATCGAGCGCTCGACGATGCGGGCAGCAATGCCGACGATACCGACGAGAACGGCCGCGAGCACAGAGCCTGCGACGAGAGCGGCCCATATATCGATCGTCTGGCTGTAATAGGAGCCGGCGAGCAGCTTTGCGCCGATGCCGGCGACCGCGCCCGTCGGCAGCTCGCCGACGATCGTTCCGACGAGACTTGCGGCGATCGCGACCTTCATGGAGGTGAAGAGGAAAGGGATCGAAGCCGGCACGCGCAGCTTCCAGAAGGTCTGCCAGCTGCTGGCGTTATAGGTGCGCATCAGGTCGAGATGCATGATCTCCGGCGAGCGCAGGCCCTTCGTCATGCCGACGGTGACGGGGAAGAACGACAGATAGGTGGAAATCAGCGCCTTGGGGATCAGCCCGTCTATGCCAAGCGCACTGAAGACGACGATGATCGTCGGCGCGATGGCGAGGATCGGAATCGTCTGCGACGCGATGATCCAGGGCATCAGACTGCGGTCGAGCGCCACGAGATGAACGATGCCGACTGCAAAGAGGACGCCGAGAATCGTTCCGAAGGCAAAACCGACCGCCGTCGGCGCCAGCGTCACCCACGCATTATAGACGAGGCTGCGATTGCTGGTGGGTACTCGCAGGAAGGTGTTTTCGAAGACATTCTGCGCAACCTGATGCGGAGCCGGCAGGGTCGGCTTCGGCTGCGTCAGCGTCTTGCCGATGAATTCCAACGTCGTCGGGTTGACATTGCCGCGCCGGTCGAGATCGCGCTGGAATGGTGCGTTGAGGATAATAGCGAAGAGGTACCAGAGCACGATGATCGCCAGGACGATCGCCGTGACCGGCAGGAATTTGTGCCTGAAGAACTGTTCCTTTTCCATGCTCATGCCCTTCCTTGCGCGGGAAGCAGCATGAGGATCATGGCGATGATGCCGAGACCCACGCCGGCAAGCTGCTGCAGGCTCAGCCGTTCGCCAAACACAATGAAGGCGATGACATTGACGACGACGAGCTGCGCGATCGAAGAGGCAGAGATCGCCAGGCCAAGCCCACCTTCGCGCATCAGCCGCACCATCATCAGATTGCCGACGCAATAGAGCGCGAGCGACAGGACCAGCACCAACATGTTGTTGTTGGCGATATAGGCGCGCGAGGCGGTTGCACCGCTGATGAAGATCGCCATCGCGCCGAAAAGCCAGAGGAGGAATTGCGGGTTCATGGCTTAATCCTATTCCTCGTAGCTGTGTCCGGCCCGCAAGCCTTCCCGGACGCGGTGGGCGATTTCGAGAAATTCCGGTGTTTCGCGAATGCCGAGCGGTCGCTCCGCCGGAAGCGTCGATTCGATGACATCGGTGACGCGGCCCGGTCGCGGCGACATCACCACGATCTTGGTGGAGAGGTAGACCGCTTCCGGTATGGAGTGGGTGACGAAACAGATGGTCTTGTTCGTCTGTTTCCACAGCTTCAGAAGCTGTTCGTTCAGGTGGTCGCGGACGATTTCGTCAAGCGCGCCGAAGGGCTCGTCCATCAGCAGCAGATCGGCATCGAAGGCAAGCGCACGGGCGATCGAGGCACGCTGCTGCATGCCGCCGGAAAGCTGCCAGGGAAATTTATGTTCGAAGCCGTTAAGATTGACGAGTTCCAGCGTCCGGGCGATGCGCTTGGCCTGCTCTTGCTTGTCATAACCCATGATCTCGAGCGGCAGGGCGATGTTCTTCTCGATCGTGCGCCAGGGATAGAGGGCTGCGGCCTGAAAGACGTAGCCGTAGGCACGAGCCTTGCGGGCATCTTCCGGCGACATGCCATTGACGCTGATATCGCCCGATGTCTTGCGCTCGAGATCGGCGATGACGCGCAGGAACGTGGTCTTGCCGCAGCCGGAAGGGCCGATGAAGGAGACGAAATCGCCCTTGCGAACATCGAGATCGACATTGCTCAGCGCATGCACCGGCCCGTCGTTCGTATTGTAGGTGAGACAGAGATTCCGCGCGGAGACGACGGAGGAAGCGGATGACGTCATTAACACCTACCAGTCCTGTTTTCGCCGCATGGTTGGGGCGGATTGCGTGTTATCCTGTTTGGCATTGCCGCAGTCCGGAAAGGCGAGGGCGCCTTGTGGCTGCTGGACCGAGGGGAGCAATGCCATGAGTGTCTCATCGAAGCCCACCTGCCGTATCGTGCGGCCCGGCGGCACCTATGCCGGAAAACAGGGCTTCAGCTATTTCGAAGGGATTGCCGCCGAGACAGTGGGCTCGACGGGGATTTGCATGCATCTTTTGACCATCCCGCCGGGCGCCCGCGCCAAGGCGCATCTTCACGCCTCGCATGAGACGGCGATCTACGCCATTTCCGGCGAGACGCATTGCTGGTACGGCGACGAGCTGGAAGAGCATGTCATCGTGCACGAGGGCGAGATGTTCTATATTCCGGCCGGCGTTCCGCATCTTCCCGCCAATCTCAGCGACCGGCCGGCGACGGCGGTCATCGCCCGCACCGACCCGAACGAGCAGGAAAGCGTCGTGCTGCTGCCCGATCTGGAGCGGTATGTGCCGCGCTAGAGCTGTTTCGCTTTTCTTCGAATCGCAAAAATGCTCTATCTCTTTGTTTTTATACAATTCCGGACGGAAAACCGCTACGCACTTTTCCTGGAATTGCTCTAGGCGGCCGATGAGCCGAAGCGCCGTGCCCAAGCGTCATACCCCGCTGGCGGGGATGCCGCTGCGCTGCACCTTGCGTGGTGCGGTGACTTCTTTCCAGGTGGAAAGCGCCCGGTTGACGGCGGTGAAAGGTTCGCGCTTGACGAACTCGCCGTGGCCCTCCCTGGTCTTGACCGTGCCTTCCTCGATGGCAACGACGCCACGCGTCAGCGTATAGCGCGGCAGGCCGGTGACTTCCTTGCCCTCGAAGACATTGTAGTCGATCGCCGACTGCTGCGTCTTGGCGGCGATGGTCTTAGAACGCTTCGGATCCCAGACGACGATATCGGCATCGGCGCCGACGAGGATCGCGCCCTTCTTCGGATAGACGTTGAGGATTTTGGCGATGTTGGTCGAGGTGACGGCGACGAATTCGTTCATCGTCAGGCGGCCGGTGTTGACGCCATAGGTCCAGAGCATCGGCAGGCGATCCTCAAGGCCGCCGGTGCCGTTCGGGATCTTGGTGAAGTCGTTGAGGCCGAAGCGCTTCTGCTCGGTCGTAAAGGCGCAGTGGTCGGTCGCGACCACCTGCAGCGAGCCGGAGGCCAGGCCGGCCCAGAGGCTGTCCTGATGCTGCTTGTTGCGGAAGGGCGGCGACATGACACGGCGGGCGGCATGGTCCCAATCCGCATTGGCATATTCGGTTTCGTCCAGCGTCAGGTGCTGGATTAGCGGCTCGCCATAGACACGCATGCCCTTCTGACGGGCGCGGCGGATGGCTTCGTGCGCCTGTTCGCAGGAGGTGTGGACGATATAGACGGGCGAACCGGCCATGTCGGCGATCATGATGGCGCGGTTCGTCGCCTCGCCTTCGACCTCGGCCGGTCGGGAATAGGCATGCGCCTCCGGACCGTTGTTGCCTTCGGCCAGCAGCTTTGCCTGCATCTGCGCGACCACATCGCCGTTTTCGGCGTGGACGAGCGGCAGGGCACCAAGCTCGGCGCAGCGCTGGAAGGAGGAGAACATCTCGTCGTCATCGACCATCAGCGCGCCTTTATAGGCCATGAAGTGCTTGAAGGTGTTGATGCCCTTGTCGCGGACGACGGCTTCCATCTCGTTGAAGACCTGTTCGCCCCACCAGGTGATCGCCATGTGGAAGGAGTAGTCGCAGGTCGCGCGGGTGGATTTGTTGTCCCACATGGTCAGGGCTTCGAGCAGCGACTGGCCGGGCGAGGGGAGCGCGAAGTCGACAACCATCGTCGTGCCGCCGGCAAGGGCCGCGCGGGTGCCGCTCTCGAAATCGTCGGAGGAGTAGGTACCCATGAATGGCATTTCGAGATGCGTATGCGGATCGATGCCGCCGGGCATGACATAGCAGCCGGAAGCATCCAGCACTTCTTTGCCCGAGAGATTCTGCCCGATTTCGACGATCTTGCCGCCTTCAATCTTCACATCCGCCTTATAGGTCAGGTCGGCCGTGACGATGGTTCCACCCTTGATGACTGTGCTCATGGTGTTTGTTCCCTGTTTTTTAGATTCTGACATCCTCGGCGCCCCCTCATCCGACCCTTCGGGCCACCTTCTCCCCGAGGGGAGAAGGAGATTTCTGTCGTACCTTCGATGTCAAACAAGAGCCGATCAGCGAAGACCGTTGTTCCCGCCTTCTCCCCTTGGGGAGAAGGTGCCCGAAGGGCGGATGAGGGGGCATGGTTCGAATATGTCACTCGCTTATTTCCCCCGTCGGCTGATCGCAGGATAGAAGCGCAGAATGTCGTCTCTTTCGAATATCCGCCCGTCAAGTGCAGCCAAAATCGTCTCAAGAACCGCTCGCCGCTCGCTGGTGATCTCATGATTCCAAAATCTCAGCACCGAATAGCCATGCATGTTGAGCCAACGCGTACGAATGGCGTCAGAAGGGGATCTGGCATGCTGGAAGCCGTCGATCTCGACGATCAGCGATTTATCGCGACAGAGGAAATCAACCACGTAGGGTCCGAGCGGGATCTGCCTTGCAAATTTGTGTCCATTCAGCCTGTGGTCACGCAGATCGCTCCAGAGGCGATATTCTTCCTCAGTGTTGGTTTTTCGAAGGCGGCGAGCTTGCTGGGTTTTGCCGGGGCGGCGTTTGGTGATGTCGTCGTTGTCCGGCATCCGTGCCGCCCCCCTCATCCGACCCTTCGGGCCACCTTTTCCCCGAGGGGAGAAGGGGATTCCTGCCGCACCTTCCATGTGAAACGATAGCTTTTCAGCCAGGATCGCGTATGTCGTGTCGGCAATCGCAGCAAATTCCCCCTTCTCTCCTCGGGGAGAAGGTGCCCGAAGGGCGGATGAGGGGGATGATTGGGCGCGAGCCGTGATCAAGCCACGATCTCCGCTGTCTCGACGACTGCGTGGAACAGGACATCCGCGCCGGCGGTCGCCCATTCCTTGGAGATTTCTTCCGCCTCGTTGTGGGAGAGGCCGCCGACGCAGGGGCACATGACCATGGTGGCGGGGGCGACCTTGGCGGCCCAGCAGGCATCGTGACCGGCGCCGGAGATGATGTTCATGTGGCTGTAGCCGAGTTTCTCGGCCGCGCTGCGCACGGAGGTGACGAGCTTCGGATCGAAGGTTACCGGTTCGAAATGGCCGATGGCTTCGACCGAGCAGCCGACGCCGAGGGCATCGGCGATCTTCTTGCCTTCGGTTTCGATCTTGGTACGCATGCGATCGAGCTTTTCTTTGTCGGGCGTGCGGATGTCGACGGTGAAAACCACCTTGCCGGGAAGCACGTTGCGCGAATTTGGCGAGAAGAAGACCTGGCCGACGCCGCCGACGGCGCCCGGCTGGTTTTCCATCGCGACGCTCTGCACCATCTCGATGATCCGTGACATGGCGAGGCCGGCATTGACACGCATGGCCATCGGCGTCGAACCGGTATGCGCTTCCTTGCCGGTCAGCGTGAATTCCAGCCACCAAAGGCCCTGACAGTGCGTGACGACGCCAATAGTCTTGTTCTCGGCCTCGAGGATCGGGCCCTGCTCGATGTGGTATTCGAAATAGGCATGCATCCTGCGCGCGCCGACCTCTTCGTCGCCAAGCCAGCCGATGCGCTTCAACTCGTCACCGTAGGTCTTGCCGTCCGGATCCTTGCGGCCATAGGCGTAGTCCAGTGTGTGCACGCCGGCAAAGACGCCGGAGGCGAGCATGGCGGGTGCGAAGCGCGCACCCTCTTCGTTGGCCCAGTTGGTGACGACGATCGGGTGCTTGGTCTTGATGCCGAGATCGTTCATCGTGCGGACGACTTCGAGCGCCGCGAGCACGCCGAGAACGCCGTCATATTTGCCGCCGGTCGGCTGGGTGTCGAGATGCGAACCGACATAGACGGGCAGCGCATCCGGGTCGGTGCCGGGGCGGGTCGCGAACATCGTGCCCATCTTGTCGACGCCGACGGTCAGGCCGGCCTTGTCACACCAACTCTTGAAAAGGCTGCGCCCTTCGGCATCGGCATCGGTCAGCGTTTGGCGATTGTTGCCGCCGGCAATGCCGGGGCCGATTTTCGCCATGTCCATCAGCGTATCCCAAAGGCGATCGCCATTGATACGCATGTTTTCTCCTGGCGCTGCCACCATGATGCAATCCTCACCTGTTTGTCCCAGAGCATGCAAGGTGCATGCCCGAAATTGTTCCCGTTGGCCTTATTTCAAATTCCGGAGCGTCGTCTTGTTTTTCTTGCCCGGAAATCGCCAGTTGCCTTTAGCGGACATCTGACGGATAATTTGACCGATTGGTAAACATTACAACTTCCGTGGCGCGGCTCAAGACGAAAAGCACGAAAAATTCCGATAAAATTTCAGGCGATTGCCCAAATCGGATGCATCGACAGGGTGAATGAGGGAACGGCCGAAAGGCTTGGATTTCAAGGAGAAACAGAGCAGACATGGCCATCCCCAGAGCCGCCAGGACACAGCGCCGCACCCGAATCCAGGAAGAGAAAGAGGAAATCATACTGGAAGCCGCGCTGGATGTATTTTCCGTCAGCGGTTTCCGCGGCTCGACTATCGATCAGATCGCCGAAGTCGCTGGCATGTCGAAGCCCAATCTGCTCTACTATTTCCGCACAAAAGAGGCGATGCATCGGGCTTTGATCGACCGGGTGCTGTTTACCTGGCTGGAGCCGTTGCGCGCTTTCGATGCCAACGGCAACCCCGAAAGCGAGATCCGTTCCTATATCCGCCGCAAGCTCGAAATGGCACGGGATTTTCCCCGCGAAAGCCGGCTTTTTGCCAATGAAATGCTGCAGGGGGCGCCGCATGTGGAGGACGAGCTGCGCGGACCTCTAAAGGCCCTCGTCGATGAGAAGGTGGAAGTTATCCGCGCGTGGGCAAAAGCCGGCAAGATCGCCAAATGCGATCCCTATCACCTGATCTTTTCGATCTGGTCTACCACGCAACATTACGCCGACTTTGATGTGCAGGTGCGCGCCGTGCTTGGCGACGAGCATTCGGGCGAGGGACGCTTCGAGGACGCCGCCCGCTACCTGGAGCAGCTTTTCGTCGACGGGCTTCGGATTCGTCATAGCTGAGCGGTGGCGCGATCTCGGAAGCATAGCGCTGCATATCGCAGGTGAACGAGTTAAAGTTCTCTAATTCGATCGTACGGATCTCGGTTACGAAGAAGGCGGCCGCAAGCTGCGACCGCCTTTTGAATGCTTGCCGATATTGCCGCAGTTATTCCGCCGCCTGACGTGCCATCGGATTGTTCGGATGGGTCGTCCAGTTGGCATAGTTGGGGTCGACGATCTTGCCGGTGCGCTTGTCGAGGCTGCCTGCCGGCAATTCTTCCATGGTGATGCAGTTCTCGACGGGACAGACGCTGACGCAGAGATTGCAGCCGACGCATTCCTCGTCCATCACCTCAAAATGTCTTGCACCGTCGACCATGTTGGTGATTGCCTGATGCGAGGTATCCTCGCAGGCAATATAGCAACGGCCGCACTTGATGCAGGCGTCCTGGTCGATCTTGGCCTTAGCGATGTAGTTGAGGTTAAGGTACTGCCAGTCGGAGACATTCGGTACGGCGCGGCCGGTGATGTCGTCCAGGCTGCGGTGGCCCTTTTCGTCCATCCAATCAGAAAGGCCTGATATCATCTCCTCAACGATCTTGAAGCCGTAGGTCATGGCCGCCGTGCAGACCTGCACGTTGCCGGCGCCTAGCACCAGGAATTCCGCCGCATCGCGCCAGGTCGTGACGCCGCCGATGCCTGATATCGGCAGGCCATAGGTTTCCGCATCGCGGGCGATCTCGGCCACCATGTTCAGCGCGATCGGCTTGACGGCCGGGCCGCAGTAGCCGCCGTGACTGCCCTTGCCGCCGACGGTCGGGTTCGGGGCGAAATTGTCGAGATCGACCGAGACAATCGAGTTGATCGTGTTGATCAGCGACACTGCATCCGTGCCGCCGGCCTTGGCGGCACGGGCGGGCTTGCGGATATCGGTGATATTAGGCGTCAACTTAGTGATGACGGGCATGCGGGTGTACTGCTTGCACCAGCGCACAACCATTTCGATATATTCCGGCACCTGTCCGACCGCGGAGCCCATGCCGCGTTCGGACATGCCATGCGGACAGCCGAAGTTGAGTTCGATGCCGTCGGCGCCTGTCTCTTCGACCAGCGGCAGGATTGCCTTCCAGGCCTGTTCCTCACAAGGCACCATGATTGAGGCGATCAAGGCGCGATCCGGCCAGTTCATCTTCACCTGCTTCATTTCCCGCAGGTTGGTATAGAGGTCGCGGTCGGTAATCAGCTCGATGTTGTTGAGGCCGAGCAAACGGCGGTCGGCGCCCCAGATCGCGCCGTAACGCGGGCCGTTGACGTTGACGACAGGAGGGCCTTCTTCACCGAGTGTCTTCCAGACGACGCCGCCCCAGCCTGCCTTGAAAGCGCGCTCGACGTTGTAGGCCTTATCGGTCGGCGGCGCGGAAGCCAGCCAGAACGGGTTCGGGGATTTGATGCCAACGAAATTATTGCGGAGATCAGCCATGTCGGTTCTCCTTTCAGGCGACTGCAACGGCCGGCGTGGCGGCAGCGAGCGCACGGTTGATGGATTCGGCCGCGTCGCGGCCCTGTGCCACGGCCGAGACCGTCAGGTCGTCGCCACCAAGCACGCAGTCGCCGCCGGCCCATACGCCGTCGATCGAGGTTCGGCCTTCGCCATCGATGGCGATACGGCCGGATTCCATACGCAGCGCGCCGAGGCCCGATGCTTCGAACGTCTGGCCGATCGCCTTGAAGATCTGGTCGGCGACGATGACGCCGACATCGCCGGTGCCAACGAGCTTGCCGTTACGCAGCTCGGTATACTCGACCTCGATACCCGCGACCTTGCCGTCCTTGTCGAGGATGCGCTTCGGGGCGAGCCAATGACGGATGATGACGCCCTTGGAGGCGGCCAAATCCTGCTCGAATTCCGAGGCGTTCATGTGTTCCTTGCCGCGGCGGTAGCAGATCGTCACCTCTTCGGCGCCAAGCAGTTTTGCCTGCACGGCTGCGTCGATCGCGGTCATGCCGCCGCCGAGAACGACGACGCGGCGGCCGATGGCGATATCGGCCTTGCTGCCAGCCTGACGCAGATCGGCGATGTAGGCGACAGCATCGGCGACGCCATCGAGATCCTCACCTTCGGCACGCAGCGCGTTGACGCTGGCAAGCCCGAGGCCTAGGAAGACGGCGTCATATTGCTGAGAAAGATCGGAAAGGCTGAAGTCGCGGCCGAGCGCGTGGCCGTTCCTCACCTCGATGCCGCCGATGGCGAGCACGTAGTCGACTTCCTTCTGCGCGAAATCGTCGACTGCCTTATAGGTGGCGATACCGTATTCGTTCAGGCCACCGGCCTTCTCGCGGGCATCGAAGATGGTGACGTCATGACCGTTGACGGCGAGACGATGCGCACAGGCAAGCCCGGCCGGACCGGCGCCGATGACGGCGATCTTCTTGCCCGTGGAAGCGGCGCGCGTATAGAACTGCTTGTTTTCAGCCATCGCCGTGTCGGTTGCGTAGCGCTGAAGCCGACCGATCTCGACCGGACGCTCTTCGGCAGTGTTGCGCACACAAGCCTGCTCGCAGAGCTGTTCGGTGGGACAGACGCGGGCGCACATGCCGCCGAGGATGTTCTGATCGAAGATCGTCTTGGCCGAGCCGATCGGATTGCCCGTCGAGATCTGGCGGATGAACATCGGAATGTCGATGGAGGTGGGACAGGCCGTCATGCACGGCGCGTCGTAGCAGAAATAGCATCGGTCGGATGCGACCAGCGCCTCGTGTTTGTTGAGGCGCGGGTGAAGATCGGAAAAGTTTGCATCATATTCGGCGGGCGTGAGCCTGCCTTTATGAATCCCAGTTTCCAGTCGTCCCATTGAAGTTCCCTCTTATAGTAAACGGCTAGTGCTGGAACGGTAACTCAGCTTAAAAAATTTATCAAACGGTAAAATTTTTATCGCAAAGCGTGCTTCGATACGCCCTCCTGTTGGGGAACGAGAACATTTTCGTCGCTGGAGTTTTTGTTTTAAAGCTATGATTTAAATAGTTTTTCTTCTTCTCTGTAGAAGGCTCGCAAGGGCTTAAAACCTCACAATGACTGCGAGCGCCCGGCTGCGATCGGAGGGCCGCCATGTCAGAGGTTGCGCTGAAATGTAAAAAGCCGATGAATTTTTTTGGATCTGGGTGGAACCAAGGCTTTGCAGCATCGTTATGTCGATGTCCTGATGATGATGATCGCATCTCCTGATGCACGCCCAATACGTCTCAGGACTCTACTCACGGTCCCCTCCCGATGAGTGCAAAGCAGCCAGTGCGCCGCCCTCGCACTGGCTGTTTTATTTTGTTCTCGCCGCCCGCTTCAGCGGCGTCTCAGGATTTCATATTCAGTTTCGGGAATGGTGAGCCGATAGCCGATGCTGCCGTCGTCAATGGCAAAGTCTGCGCGGCCATTCATGGACGTCGGCACGACGCGTTCGAGCACCGTGCGGCTGAAACTATTGTCCTCGAATTCATGGTCAGCAGGCGCGTAGAAACGTTCAGACCAGGCGACTTCAATCGCCTTCTTGCCGTCGAGCTCCGCTTCCTTGCAGTTCAGCGTGATGCTGGTGGCGCCGGTCGAGATGGCGCCATGCGAGGCGGAGTTGACGATGAGCTCATGCAGAGCAAGCCCCAAATGCACGGCAGCATTGGGTGTCAGATGCGCATTGATGCCATAGATCGGCATGGGCACGCCTGCATCGGGCCAATAGGGGGCGAACTGCTTTTCCGCCAGTTCGAACAAATATGCACCGCGCCAGCTGGAATCAGTGATGAGATCCTGCGAATTCGACAGGGATTGCAGGCGGCCGCGGAATTTGATGAGGAAATTATCGACGGAAAGCGTGTGGCGGGCAGTCTGCGTGGCGATGCCCTGAATGATGGCGAGCAAGTTCTTGGAGCGATGCGACAGCTCGCGCAGCAGCGACTTCAGCACTTTTTCGCGGTGGCGGCTCTCGGTGATTTCGGAGATAACGGACAACACGCCCTGCGGCTTGCGCCCGCCGATGCGCTCCATTTTCAGCTCGTAGACGCGTGCGCCGTCGCCACTGGCGATCTCAACCTCGGCGGTTGCCGGCTTGCCGCTTTCGAGCACGCCCCGCTTCAAACGCAAAAGATGCTCGCCATCCTTTTCTCCAAAGAGATGCGAGTCATTGCCGCCTATGACGACAGACGACTGCAGGTGGTCCGGCAGATTGTCAGCATAGCGGATCGAAAGATTTACATCCTGGAACAGGATGGACACACTGGCGCTCGCAAGCGCCCGCTCCATCAGAGCGGCTTTGCCTTCCAAACTCAAAGGCGCGCCGGGTAATGGTTCAGACGTATTCACCGGCTTGCCTTTCACACGCATTTCGAGAACCCCGCCGATAGGGCATTCTCACTCGTAACAACTTGAACCGACCTATAGAATCGCCCCGGATAACAGTCGGTAAACCGGCCGTTTCGAACCCAAACGCCCGGTTAAAGTCTTTGTTCCGCCACGGGGTTTTCACTTGAATCAGGCGGCCACCTTTGTGGTTTCGTTAAAGAAAAGTGCCTGGCTGATGAGAGCCTTCACCATGTCTGGATTGAAAGGCTTGGTCACGAGGAAGGTCGGCTCCGGCCGCTCACCGGTCAGAAGCCGCTCGGGGAAGGCGGTGATGAAGATCACCGGGATGCTGGCGGTCTTGAGGATGTCGTTGACGGCGTCGATGCCCGAGCTGCCGTCGGCAAGCTGAATGTCGGCAAGCACCATGCTCGGCTTTGTCGCATTGTAAAGCGCGACCGCCTCGGAATGCGTGCGCGCGATGCCGGTGACGCGATGGCCGAGGCTTTCCACCATCTGCTCGATATCCATGGCGATCAGCGGCTCGTCCTCGATGATCATGATATCCGTTGCCACCTGGCGCGAGATTTCCTGGGAGGCGGTATCGAGCAGGTGCATGGCATCGCTTTCGGAGACATCGAGGATATCGGCGATCTCGCCGAGGCGGAAACTTTCGACAGATGCGAGCAGGAAAGCCTGTCGTGCAAGCGGCGAGACCTTGGAAAGGTTTACGGATGCGCGCTGTTCCCAGGCGAAAGGAGAGGCCGGTTCAGGAATCTGAAGTGTCACGGAACCGAACAGCTTCGTGAACAGTTTATAGAGGGCGACGCGGTCGCTGTCCGTGTCCGGAAAGATGGATATGTCGGCGATGATGGCTTCCAAAACCGCAGCAACATAGGCGTCCCCCGACGTCTGCGTTCCGGTCAAAGCACGTGAATAACGCCGCAAATAAGGAAGATGCGGCGCAATGCGTGTGGAAAGTGTCATCAATGGCTCCCGCCTTTATCAAATTCTAATTAAATACAGCCCAGAGGCCGCAATGACTAACAAACGTCAGTTGAGTAAAAAAGTTCCTCTTTGTCGGAACTTTTTTTAGGCAGTCGCATTACAATGCTTACAATAGGTCGACTTCAACCTTTACGATTCGTTAGGCAATTGTTTTGAATGAGGTCAACCGCTCTCCCGGACGGGAGGCAAGGGCGCCCCTTATCCATGAACGCGAGACAATTGAGAAGCGAGCAGGCCAAATGACTATCCAGAATCACGAGGATGCAGACAAGAAGACTTCTGATCTGCGCGCGATGGATATCCTCGACCCCAACAATCAGATCGGCAACCGATTGCGCTCGTTCTATGCCGCCGTGCAGGACGAGGCCATTCCCGATCGCTTTCTCGACCTTTTAGAGAAGCTCGATCGGGCTGAGAGTCTGGCCTCGGCAAAGGTCTCCGAATAGGAGGTGCGCGCCATGGAAACGCAAACGAGCTTCAAGCGCGAACTTCTCGCCGCACTGCCGAGCCTCCGAGCTTTTGCCATTTCGCTGACCGGTCGTCATGACCGGGCGGACGATCTTGTCCAGGATACGATCATGAAGGCCTGGGCGAAGCAGGACCATTTCGAGATGGGCACCAATATGAAGGCTTGGCTTTTCACCATCCTGCGCAACGAGCTCTATAGCCAGATGCGCAAGAGCGGCCGTGAAGTGCAGGACAGCGACGGCGTGTTCACCGAATCGATGGCGACGCATCCCTCGCAATATGGCGCCGTCGACCTGCAGGACTTCCGCAAGGCATTGGACCAGCTGCCGCCCGATCAGCGCGAAGCCATCATTCTGGTGGGCGCATCCGGATTTTCCTATGAGGAGGCAGCCGAGATTTGCGGCTGCGCAGTCGGCACCATCAAGAGCCGCGTCAACCGCGCGCGCCAGCGGCTGCAGGAATTGCTGGATATTTCCGGTGAGGCCGATTTTGGCCCGGATGCCACTTCGGCGCCACTGACATCAAAGGCATTCGCCTTCTAACAAAGAAGCCCGGTCTTT
>NZ_JBXSOO010000024.1:0-95110 GCF_057784515.1 Martinezella sp. CNPSo 3732 | reverse complement strand
AATGGTGGAGGTTTTTTCCTCGAAAGGGCGCAAAAATGTTGTCCGGATGGTCAAATTTTGCTCAAGCGGCGGAATCCGACAGGCTTCCCCTCCATATATGCCCTGCTCATTGGTCTGAGCACGCCTTCCGGGCTGCTTGTTGGGTTCACGAGCAAATCCAGCCGCCGCAAGCCCCAGAAAAACCAAGATTTTCCATAAGGTTTCTGCTATGGTTTGAGCAGATAAAAAGGGAAGGGAGGAAACAATGCATATTACAAGACCGGAAAGCATTATCGAAGTCAGCTTCGACAGCGCCAATGGCCGCCGTGCGCTCGGTATTATGAGCATGCGCCAGGCATTGGATTTACCCGACCTGCCGAGCTTCACCTATACGCATCCTGATCCACAGAAGGCGGCTGCGGGCATCGTCTTGAGCCGGCAAGAGCTGCAGAACTTCCTGACCTGCCATTGAGCAGGCACCCTTGCAGAACGCGTCGATCGCGCCCTGACGCGATCGATACTTAAGCGGTACCTGTCTTCAGGCCGCTCTTCTTTCCATTATCGCCAGTGGCAGCAGGACAACGGCATTCAGGCCGCCTCCTTCGCGGTCTTCCAGACAGAGTGTGCCGCCATGCGCATCGAGAATCTGGCGGACGATCGCCAAGCCGAGCCCGCTGCCACCGAGATCGCGATTGCGCGATTCCTCCAATCGCACGAAGGGTTCGAGGACCTCTTTGCGTCGCTCTGCCGGGATGCCCGGTCCGCGATCGCCGACGACGATAGCGCCGTGATCGCCACGACGCTCGGCGACAATATCGGCCCGGCCACCGTAGCGCAGCGCATTGTCCATGAGATTGTCGAGTACCCGTACCAGAGCGGTCTCCGTCATCGTCACGCCAATCGGCTGCCCGATCGGCGCAAAACCCACGAGGCCCTGCCCGTCCTGCCGCTCCGCAAGGTGACCTCGAATGGCCGCATCGAGATCGACGATGATCTTGCCATCCGAAACGACGGTGCTGCGGGCAAAGCCGAGTGCGTCCTCCACCAGCCGCTGCATGGCCTCGACATCGGCGATCGCCCGCTCACGATGCGGCGTTTCGGGCATCATTTCCATGCGCAGGCGGAAGCGGGTGAGATAGGTTCTCAGATCATGCGAGATCGCTCCAAGAATGAGGGTACGGTTGCTGACGAGCGCGGCGATGCGCAATTGCATGGCATTGATCGCCTTGATCAGCATGCGCAGCTCGCAGGCGCCTCTTTCGGGAATATGAACCGGCTGCAATCCGTTGCCTATCGAGTTGACGGTTCGCGACAGGCGCGTCAGGGGCCGGGTTTCCCGCGCTACGGCGGCAATGGCGATGACGGCGACCAGCATGCCGAGAATGCCGGCAATGAGGCCGATGGGAATGCCGTTCAATCGCACTGTCGGCGTTTCGGGCAGGTTGAAGACCGCGATCTTGCCGCCGGCAACGCCGATCGACACTTCCACGATCCTGCCCGGCTCACCGACGGAGAACCAGCCCTGTGGCTTTTCCGAGAGCGAGCGCATGTTGAAGTACCGGTCGCCGAAGGCGATGTTGGCGAATTCACGCGCCAACTTGCCGGTGAGCGTAAGATCCGAAGTTCCGCTCTTGTCACCGGCTGCGGGCGCATCCGCGAGCCGTATCGCCAGGCCGTTGGCATTCAGCGCTCGCACCGCAGTCTGCTGCGCCTCGGGCGGAATGGCATCGAGAAGACGGATCGCGGTCTTCACCTGCTTGGCGGGCGACAGTTCCGGATTGAACGGCGTATCCGGTTTCAGCTGTGCGGCCGCAAAGGCCGCAAGCTGAATGATGAACAGCGCCACGGCGACGATCATGATGATGCGGGCGACGAGACCGAGTTTCAGCATGGCTCAGACATCTTTCACGTCCATTGTGAGGAGATAGCCGGCATTGCGCACGGTGGTGATGATATGGGCGCCATCGGGCAGGCAATTGCCAAGCTTGGTGCGCAGGCGGGAGACGGTGACATCGATGGTGCGATCGAACGGATCGGCGCCGCGGCCCCGCGTCCAGTCGAGCAATTGCTCGCGCGAGAGCACACGGCGCGGCCTTTCGAGGAAGCAGACGAGCAGATCGAATTCTGCCGTCGTCAGATGCACGACGCGCTCGCCGTCCATCTCGATCACCCGGCCATCAAGATCGACCGTCAATCCCGCAAAGCTCTTTCGCCTCGACGGCCGGATGCTATCTTCCGGCCGTTCCGGACCGGAACGGCGAAGGATGGCGCGGATGCGCGCCAGGAGCTCACGCGGATTGAAAGGCTTGCCGAGATAATCGTCGGCCCCCATTTCGAGGCCGAGGATGCGGTCTATATCTTCCGTTTTCGCCGTCAGCATGAGGATCGGCACCTTGCTGCGGGCGCGGATGCGCCGGCATGCCGACAGTCCGTCTTCGCCGGGCAACATCAGATCGAGGATGATCAGATCAGGAAAGCCCTTGGACAAAAGGCGATCCATGGCAGCGGCACTGTCGGCTGCCTGTACGGAGAAACCTTCACGGCTCAGGAACTCCTCCAGGAGCGCCCTAATCTCGCGGTCGTCCTCGACCAGAAGCAGCGATGCGGAAACCATGGCTCTTCCATGCGGGGCGAGAGGCGGTTTTGGCAACAGGGAAACGGCCAGCGTTACAAACTGTAACAAATTTCGCTTCTTTTGAAAAATCCCAGCAAAAGAAGCAGTGCAGTTTCTCCGCAACCGCGATCCCTCCGGAGCGAATGGCGGCAGCCACGTTGCCGTCTACCCGACCCCATCGCCCGCTCCGGTCCGCGACAGGGCTCGTGTCCATGAAATGCGAGCCCTGTCTGCCTTTCAGGCCGGCCTTTCCGATCCTGCCTCGACAATGCGATTTGCGTCCGGTTCGCTGCCATGCGAAAGGATTGTGCTCTCCGGCTTGTCATGCCGGGCTACGGCAACAAGCACATGAGGCGAGACGGGTGAGCCAACGGCAATCACCGCAAAGATCCGGCAGGGCGGCGAAGGGCAGGCCGGAACCAGATGGCAAGCGCGTGACCTTGCCGCGGGCGCTTTCCAAACTCGGCTATTGCTCCCGCACCCAGGCAGAGGCGCTGATCGCGGCCGGCCGCGTGAGCGTGGACGGACGCCAAGTGTCAGACCCTACCACCTGGGTCGATCTGGAACATTCGAAATTCGCGGTCGACGGCACGGAGATCGCTGCGGAGAAAAAGCTCTATTTCATGCTGAACAAGCCGCGCGGGCTGGTGACCACCCGCGACGACCCCGAGGGACGCCCGACGGTCTATGATTGCCTGAGGGAGATCGATGCCCGCCACCTCGCTCCTGTCGGACGACTGGACAAGGCGAGCGAGGGATTGCTGCTTTTTACCAATGATACGGTACTGGCGCAGGCCCTGCTCGATCCGGTCAGCCATGTCGGCAAGACCTATCATGTGCAGGTCGACCGGATCATGGATCACGAGCAGCTTTCGCGCATGGAGCGCGGCATCATCGACGATGGCGAACTGCTGACCGCCAGTTCCGCCCGCCTCCTGCGCAGCGGCGATCGCAATTGCTGGATCGAGGTGGAGCTCAAGGAAGGTCGTAACCGTCAGATACGGCGCATGCTCGAGGCGCTCGGCATCGACTGCCTGCGGCTGGTACGCGTCGCCTTTGGCGATATCGCACTTGGCGATCTGCCGAAGGGGGGCGTGCGCGCCCTGACGGAGGCAGAGATCCTCGAGTTGCACCGGCGCGCAGGAATGAAGGTCAACAGATAGAGGCAGACTGCCATGCAACCCCATGACTTCTGGCAGGAGCTGCATGCGCCTGACACTTTCGATCCCATGGAGGAGCGCGCGGATTTTCATGTCGCCGAATTGCCGGACGCGCGTCAGCTGTGTCTGCCGATCCGGATGCTTGCCGATGGCGAACATGCGCTGGCATCGCTGATCGTCAATCAGGCAAGCTTCACCGTTCTGGAAGCTCTGGCGGAGGCGCTTGCGGAGCGGATCGCAGCTTATGATGTCGATGTCGTCGCCGGTTTGCCGACCCTCGGCCTGACACTGGCAGCAGCAGTTGCCCGCGCACTCGGCCATGCGCGCTACGTGCCGCTCGGGACATCGCGCAAGTTCTGGTATCGCGACGAACTGTCGGTCGCGCTTTCCTCCATCACCACGCCGAACCAGGAGAAGCGTCTTTATATGGATCCGCGCATGTTGCCATTGCTGCAAGGCAGGCGCGTAGCGCTGATTGACGACGTCATCTCCAGCGGCGCGTCGATCGTTTCCGGGCTTGCCCTCCTGGCATCCTGCAATATCGAGCCTGTCGTGATCGGCGCGGCCATGCTGCAATCCGATCGTTGGCGGGATCGTGTCGATCTGAGCGGCAAGCGATGGAGCGAGAGGATCGTCGGCGTGTTTTCGACACCGATCCTCGAGCAGGGTGAAAATGGTTGCTGGCGCCGGCCGGCCTGACACGTTTCGCGCCCGTAACCGACGAATGGAGCCGTTTACATATTATTATGTGTGAAAACCGTTCCGATTCCGGCTGCAATGCGCTAAGGGTCCGCTCAAGAAGCATCCGCCAGGCGGATGCATGAGCCTGTTGGTGGACGCGTTGCGAATTCTCTCCGAAGCCCATTTCCCAGAATTGCCCAACTACTATCGCGGCAAGGTGCGCGAGAATTACGATCTGCCCGATGGCAGCCGCATCATCATCAGCACCGACCGGTTGAGCGCCTTCGACCGTATCCTCACCTGCATCCCCTACAAGGGCCAGGTGCTGACGCAGACGGCCCGCTACTGGTTCGAACAGACACGCGATATCTGCCCGAACCACGTCATCGACTATCCGGACCCGAACGTCGTCGTCGGAAAGCGGCTGAATATCCTGCCCGTCGAGGTCGTCGTTCGCGGCTATCTCGCCGGCACCACGGGCACCTCGGTTCTGACGCTCTATAAAAAGGGTCAGCGCGAGATGTATGGCATCACGCTCCCGGATGGCATGCGCGACAACCAGATCCTGCCCGAGCCGATCATCACGCCGACGAGCAAGGAATTCGACGGCGGCCACGATGAGCCACTGACGCCGACCCAGATTGTCGAGCACGGGCTTCTGACAAAAGAGCAGTGGCAGACGCTGACAAATTACGCTTTTGCCCTGTTCGCGCGCGGGCAAGACATCGCCCGCAAGCGGGGGCTGATCCTCGTCGATACCAAATATGAGTTCGGGACTGATGAAAACGGCACCATCATCCTTGCCGACGAGATCCATACGCCTGACAGCAGCCGCTACTGGCTGGCCGGCAGCTATCAGGACAGATTCGAAAAGGGCGCGCGCCCGGAAAGCTTCGATAAGGATTTCGTCCGCGCCTGGGTCACGGAGCGCTGCGATCCTTACAAGGACGAGATTCCGGAGATTCCGAGCGACCTCATCGAACAGACATCCAAGGTCTATATCCGCGCTTACGAAGCGATTACGGGCACTGCTTTCGTGCCCGACGATCACAGCGCGACACCGCGCGACCGGGTTCGCGCAAGCCTCGCCCGCTATTTCCCTTAAGAGACCGTCTGAACGGTCGTTTGGCTGAATCGACACGCCGGGACTTCCCTTAAGTTGCGGCGCCAGCGGAGCTTTGCGCCGTTCACACCCCTTGATTGCGGATGCGAGGGTATGTTTTTTGCAACACTTCAGATTTTTTTTACCGATAAGCTGATATTTCGGCCGATCCCACATATGTTCGCAGCCGAGAATTCGTAAAAGCCACTGTGCTATTGCAAAACTCGTTGCTAGATTGACGCCGACCGCTTCGGGTCATTGTTTGTATTGCGTAAGACTGGAGCGCCGGAACATGGAGTCATGTCGACTCCGTCAAAAGACACTGAATCAGTAAATTGAATTGTGGGACAATGTGATGGTTTCCATTCGTACTGCCGCCCCCGCCCTGCTGCTTGTTTTGGCAGGCTGCGTCAGCGGCCCAGACCATAAGCCACCGGAAATGCCTCTCCCGGCCAAATTCTCGGAGGGCGGTACGAAGGCGAACGGCGATATTGCCGGCTCGCAATGGTGGACCGCTTTCGGCGATTCCAAGCTGAACGCCTTCGCCGCACAGGGACTTGCCCAGAACCTTACCATCCAGCAATCGCTGGAACGTATCAACCAGGCGGAAGCTGCCGTCGTCACCGCAGGTGCAGGCGGTCTCCCGAGCCTCACCGTCTCCGGCGACAACACGACCAGCGGCCAGAAGGGTGGCTCGAGAGTATCAAGCTCAGCTGGACGACGGAACACGACGACGGGCACAGCTTCGGCTTCCTGGCTGCTCGACCTCTGGGGTCAGTATCGCCGCGCAACGGAAAGCGCCAACGCCTCGCTCGATGCCGCCTATTCCACCGTCGACGTCCAGCGTCTGGCATTTCTCTCGGATCTCGCCAACAGCTATGTCAACGCCCGTTACTACCAGGCGCTCATTTCGATCGCTCAGGAAAACCTGAAATCCCGGCGTGACACGCTCTCGCTGACGAAGTTCCAGCTCGAAGCCGGTGCTGCATCGCGCCTCGACGTGGTTCAGGCCGAGGGCCTCGTCAACCAGACGCTGGCACTGGTACCTGGTTATGAAATCAGCTATCGCCAGCAGGTGCATCATATCGCAACGCTGCTCAACGTTCCCTCATCGACGATCATCGCGCAGATGCAGGGCGGTGGCAGGCAGCCGGTGTTCCGCGGCAGCGTTCGCACCGGCGTTCCCGCCGACCTCATCCGCAACCGTCCGGACGTTCGCGTTGCAGAACGGACCCTTGCAGCCTCGACGGCCCAGATCGGCGTTGCTGAAGCCAAGCTCTTCCCGTCGATCACGCTCAGCGGTTCGATTTCGCCGACCTATATCCATACCTCGTCGGCGAGCGGCGGTCTGACCACCTGGTCGTTTGGCCCGCAGCTGAACCTGCCGATCTTCGACGGTGGCGCCCTGCGTGCCGGTGTCAAGAGTGCGGAATCGACGAGCCGCGAGAACTATCTTGCCTGGCAGTCAACGGTACGTTCGGCTATCGAAGACGTCGAGAACTATCTGTCCGCCGTCGCTCGCGACGCACAGACGGTCGCCGCACTGCAGGCTCAGGTCAAGTCCTATCAGGAAGCCCTGCAGCTTTCGACCGCGAGCTATAAGGATGGTGCATCCTCGCTACTCGACGTTCTCGATGCGCAGCGCAACGTGACCGCTGCTCAGCAGAGCCTGGCGCAGGCTGTCCAGCAGAGCGCTCTCGACTATATCGGGCTGAACATCAATATCGGCGCTGGCTATGTGCCGGCCGGTAAGGCGACTATTGCCCAGGCTCCTGCCAAGCCCAAGGTTGTCAAGGTTTCGGCCAAGAAGGCGAACTAAGGATATCGCCCGCCTGGCGGGCGCATCGCTTAAAATGCAAAGCCGCCGCAGTCATCTGCGGCGGTTTTTCTTTTGTCACGCGAAAGAGTCGAAAATGAAAATGGCGCACTCCGCTTTCGCCGGAAGCACGCCATCGCCAAAAAACAAAAAGGCCGGAATGATCCGGCCTTTCGCCATCCGCCTTCACATCAGTGCCAGTACATCCGTGGTCAAAGGCAAGGGCGGAACTGCAGCCAGATTGATCATGAAAGGTCAACGAAGAGTTAACGCTGCTTCCATGATATCGACGGACCAAACGGCTCGCTTTCCAGCGCGCCAGCGCCCATCGGCTGCATGACTGAAGAGTATATGAGAGGGTAAGGTGGCAATTTCAAGGCCGCTTTTTAGTTTCCTCGAAAAAGCTCTTGAAGCAGTCGATGCTGCCACATCGGTAACGCCGATGAGGATAGGCAAGCCTGGCGAAAACCTGCCCTTCCCGGGCAAGGTTCTGGCGATGTCGGCTAAGTCTGGCGGGCTTTATCGGCGGAGTTCGAGAGGCAGCATTTTAGTTTCGACGTGAGCCGTTCAAGCTGCATTCATGCAATTACTTTTATAACACATGCAAAGATTGAAGAGGCATCATGGAATCCTATCAGATTCCGTGCAGCGCTAGGTCTTTATCTTGCCGAAATTGGAAAGTCTTACCGAAGAGCGCCGGGGTAGGCGCACGACAGCGGAACAGGCGCCGGGCAGCGATTTCGCGGCATGGCTGCGCAAAGGGAGAGTAATCTATGAGGTTCAAGATTCTTGCGGCGGGTATTCTGGCGGCGCTCGTGGCGCTGCCGACCATCGCGGAAGCGGCGGAAGGCTTTGCCACCGCCAACGTCAATATGCGGTCGGGCCCGAGCACTGCCTATCCGGCGGTGACGATGATCCCCGTCGGTGTACCGCTTCAGATCAATGGCTGTCTTAACGATACGCCGTGGTGCGATGTCTCCTTCTATGGCGGCCGCGGATGGGTTGCCGGCCGTTATATCCAGGCGACCTACCAGTCACGCCGCATCTATGTCGGTCCGCAATATTACCGCCCGCTCGGCATTCCGACGGTCGTCTTCAACTTCGACGACTACTGGGGTCGCTATTATCGCGGCCGCGACTTCTATCGTGACCGCGACCGTTGGCGCCGCGGCCCGGGCTGGGTCGATCGCCGCCCGGACAGCGGCTGGGACCGCAATTCCCCCGGCTGGGATAACGGGCCGGACCGCAATTGGGACCGTCGTCCGGATCGCAACCGCGATTGGGATCGCGGCTCGGACTGGAGCAACCAGCCGGACCGCAACTGGGATCGCCGGCCCGATCGTGATCGCGACTGGGACAGGCAACGTGATGGCAATCGCGATTGGGGCAGACAGCGCCCCGACAACAACCAGGACTGGGGTAACCGGCCGGACCGCCAGCGCGACAACAATCGCCCGGACAATAATCGTCCGGACAACCGCCCGCGCCCGGAACCGCAGCAGGCTCAACCTCAGCCGCAGCCGCAGCCGCAGAACAATCCGCGGCCCAACGCCGGCCAACCAGGACCCTACAGCCCCGATCATCGGGATCCATGCCCCGCGTCGGAGCCCAATTGCCGGATGTCCGTAAGAGGCTCGAATCGCTGACGGACAGCTCTGCCAAAGCCTGAAAAGCCAAAAGGCAGGCGACTTTGAAAGTCGTCGGCCTTTTTGATGAGATGTATCGCCTCCGAGAAGAATGCGCTCGCCACCATGCGGGAGCTGCACTCAAGAGATGCTTTCATGGAAAAACACGCGTCCAAAACTCTCGACTTCTGCCGCGCTTTCGCCGGTTCGCAAGATTTGGACGGTCAATCTTCGATGGTAGCGGCATGCTTCAATGCATCTTGAGATGCGCTTCCCGTGTCGCCGAGATGAACATTTCCCGTGCCTCTTCGGCGGATTTGCGGCCATCGATGGCAGCCCGGCAAAGGCTTCTTGCCGCCACGTAGAGCGGACCACGCCGGTCAGGCCAGAGATTGGCCATGCAATTGAGAGCCTCGGACGGGCCCGTGACGACCTGGAACGTACCCTGAGCAAAACCGACCTCGATTGGATTGCTCCATTTGATGTGTCGCATGAACACTCCTCCTCACGCGCTACCAATTACTTGGAACCGCCCTTCAAGACGGCCACATGCCTCACTATAACCTTGATCAGCCCATTCGAAAATATGGAAGATTGCGTGCGCCTCGCGGAGTATCGACGCATCCGGGTGGCAGCCTCGCTCTGTATCGAGGCAAGCGAGGTGCTATCCTGTAATTTCAGGAGAACGGACATGGCTGCGGATAACTGAAGCCGCACGGGCGATCTATTTTTCACGTGCGATCCGCTTCGCCTCATCCGGGGAAAAACCGGCACGGCGTGCAAGCCGTTCGAGGCCGAATATTCGGTCGATCTGGTCAACCAGCCACAATTCGAAACGTGTCCACATTGGCGTAGCCTCCTCCGCTGCGAATCCTTCGGCCGCAGCAGCCCACGAAACATCGCGCCGGCCTGCCAAATCCTTTCAGCGGCCCATCAACGAAATTGGGGCGGCCTTTGCGCGTTTGAGAGCAATTCCTGCTTCGTTGCGAAGTCGCCAAACAGCTTTTTCAGCCGGGCTTCCTCCTCCTTGCAAATCCGATGACGCCGGGCGAAATCCTCGACGCTCCAGACCTCCCGCAGCTTGCTCTCTACAACTTCCTCTATCTTCAGCAATGAACTCATAGGTTCGCCCTCTATCGTTTTATGATGGAATAATGCTCAGGATAGCGAAAAGTTCCCTGCACACGCCTGGCGGACGCCGGGCGAAGACAGCGACAATGCGGACCGGAATGTTCTTAATCCCTCCTTAAATCGCCGCATTTACAGTTCAGGCGGGACTTGATGTCTTCACGAGGGGTGCGTGGACGAATAGCGGGTTGCTACGCCTTGAAAGCCAATGACGGTTTTCGGGCACGCGCCACCACGCGACGGAGCAGGCTCAAAGATTTCTATCGCTCCCGTAGTCAGCCTGATAGAAGACATGGATTACAAGGGCACCGAGGTACGACCGGCCGGCAATGGCAGATAAGAAGAAATCACGCCAGAGGATAGAACCATCCTTTTCCAGCGGCCGGGAACGCAGCGATGACGGATTCAATGCCGGCGAACGCATCGTCGGCAGCAGGCGTTCGGCCAAGGCATATTCATCTTCTTCCAAGACATACTACGAAGAGCCGGAACCCGACGAAGAAGCGGATGAAGACGACGAGGATGAGCCCGTGGTCGCAAAGCCTCGTCGCACCCGCGCCCGCAGCCGCCGCAAACCTGCGCGCCGTGCACCGCCGCGCCGCGGCTTTTTCGGCTTCATTCGTTCGACGATCTATTGGGGCCTCGTGCTTTGCCTCTGGGCTGGCATCGGCCTTGCCGGTCTTGTCGCCTACTACGGCTCGCGCATGCCGAGTGCCAGCACCTGGTCGATCCCGGAGCGACCGCCGAACGTGAAGATCAACGATCTCGACGGCAGCCTGATTGCCAATCGCGGCACGACGGGCGGCGAAGCCGTCGCGCTTGGTGACATGTCGCCCTATATCCCGGAAGCCATCATCGCCATCGAGGATCGGCGCTTCTATTCGCATTTCGGCTTCGACCCGATCGGCCTTGCCCGCGCCATGGTGACAAATGTCGTGACGGGCCACGCCGTGCAGGGCGGCTCGACGCTCACGCAACAGCTCGCCAAGAACCTGTTCCTTTCGCCGGACCGCACGCTGGAGCGCAAGGTGCAGGAAGTGCTGCTGGCGCTGTGGCTGGAGCACAAGTACACCAAGGACCAGATCCTGACGATGTACCTGAACCGCGTCTATTTTGGCTCCAACGCCTATGGCGTCGAGGCCGCGTCGCGGCGGTACTTCAATAAATCGGCCAAGGACGTCAATCTCGGCGAGGCCGCCATGCTTGCCGGTCTGGTGAAGGCGCCGTCGCGGCTGTCGCCGGCCCGCGATCCTGCCGCCGCCGAGGCCCGCGCGCAACTAGTGTTGCAGGCCATGCACGACCAGGGCTTCATCAGCGAATCCGACATCAAGACGGCGATGGCGCAGCCGCCGACCCGATCGAAGAGTTATTGGAGCGGCGCCGAGAATTACGTCGCCGACATGGTCATGGACCAGCTCCCGAAGCTGATCGGCGGCGACGTCAAGGAAGACCTGATCGTCGACACCACGCTCGACATGTCGCTCGAAGAAAAGGCCGAGAAGGCGCTGAGCGACGTGCTCGAAAAGGAAGGCAAGAAGCTGAACGCCTCGCAGGCCTCCCTCGTTTCCGTCGATGCAACGGGCGCCATCCGCGCGCTCGTCGGCGGCCGCGACTATGCGCAGAGCCAGTTCAACCGCGCTGTCACCGCCAAGCGCCAGCCTGGCTCCGCCTTCAAGCCGTTCGTCTATACCGCAGCACTTGAGATGGGCCTGACGCCGAATTCGATCCGCAACGACATGCCGGTCAAGATCGGCAACTGGGCGCCGGAGAATTACGAGCAGCGCTACAGCGGCCCTGTGACGCTTGCCACCGCCGTCGCGAAATCGCTGAACACGGTTGCCGCGCAGATCGTCGCCGAGGTCGGGCCGGATCAGGTCATCAAGGTCGCCCGCAGGCTCGGTATCGAATCGGACCTGCAGGCCAATGCCTCGATTGCGCTCGGCACCTCCGAAGTGTCGCTGCTGGAGCTGACCTCCGCCTATGCCACTTTCATGAACGGCGGCTACAAAGTGGCGCCGCATGTCATCACGAGGGTAACGACCGCCTCCGGCAAGGTGCTCTACCAGACCAATACAGGCAATTCGGAGCGCGTGCTGAATCCGGATATCGTCACCAACATGAACGCCATGATGGCCGGCGTCATCGCCAATGGCACCGGCAAGGCCGCGCGCATTCCAGGCTGGCAGGCGGCCGGCAAGTCGGGCACGACGCAATCCTTCCGCGATGCGCTTTTTGTCGGCTTCACGAGCCATCTGACGACAGGCGTCTGGTTCGGCAATGACGACGGCAAGTCGATGCGCAAGGTGACCGGCGGCGGGCTGCCGGCAAAGGCATGGAAGGAATTCATGGTTGCCGCCCATAAGGGCATCACGCCGACGCCAATCTTCGGCGGCGGCCAGATCATCGACAACGGCCTGCCGATGGCGCAGACAGGACCGAACGGCGACCAGCCGACCACCATCGGCAACATCATCTCCGGCGTGGCCGACGGCGGACAGCCGATCCAGCAGCCGACCTTGCAGCAAAGGCCATCGCAGCAGCCGATCCAGCCGCAGATCGTCAATCAGGTCTCGGCCAACGAGGATCCGCAGGACCTGCCGCCGGCAAATCTGGCCGACGATACCAATCCCTACAGCTCCAACCCCTATGACAGCGATATACCGCCTGCCGATGTCGGCGATAGCGGCGCTCCGGTCGCCACCACGCGGCCGCATCGCTCCTCGCTGCTCGACGTCATCCTCGGTCGATAAAATCGCATTTTTGCATCACGGCACTGCGCGCCACATAGGGCGCGTTAAGGTCGCTATCGCGCTTTAGATCTGCTGCATAATTTTATTCCTAAATCGATCCCGATTTAAGGAATTATGCAGTAGACGCTTGCATGGCCGCGGCAAGGCTGCTCTGATACGCGGTCGCGTCAAATCCTGAGGTCCCCGGCGCATATGGGACCATGTGGAATTTGGGCGACAAACCATTTGTTTTGCTGGATTTCAGGCCATTTCCTGCCTTGCAGTCAGTAAAACCGCTACTTATATACGCGGCATCACCGCAGTCATGGCTGCGCAATCCTCAAGACCATCCCGTAAGGGGCTGTCAATGGAATGCCTGACAGGGGTTCCGATAGCTTGCTTCAAGGAGAGAATGACATGGCAAAAGTAATTGGTATCGACCTTGGAACGACAAATTCCTGCGTCGCCGTCATGGACGGTAAGGACGCAAAAGTGATCGAAAATGCCGAAGGCGCCCGGACCACCCCCTCCATGGTTGCCTTCACCGACGATGGTGAACGTCTCGTCGGCCAGCCGGCCAAGCGCCAGGCTGTCACCAACCCCACGAATACCCTCTTCGCTGTCAAGCGCCTCATCGGCCGCCGCTACGAAGATCCGACCGTCGAGAAGGACAAGCACCTTGTTCCCTTCAACATCGTTCGGGGCGACAATGGCGACGCCTGGGTCGAAGCCAACGGCAAGGGCTATTCGCCCGCACAGATTTCCGCAATGATCCTTCAGAAAATGAAGGAAACCGCCGAATCCTATCTTGGTGAAAAGGTCGACAAGGCCGTTATCACCGTTCCCGCATACTTCAACGACGCTCAGCGCCAGGCAACCAAGGATGCCGGCAAGATCGCCGGTCTCGAAGTCCTGCGCATCATCAACGAGCCGACGGCTGCAGCGCTTGCTTACGGCCTCGACAAAAAGGACGGCAAGACCATCGCCGTTTACGACCTTGGCGGCGGCACCTTCGATATCTCGATCCTCGAAATCGGCGACGGCGTCTTCGAAGTGAAGTCGACCAACGGCGATACCTTCCTCGGCGGTGAAGACTTCGACATGCGTCTGGTCGAATATCTGGTGGCTGAGTTCAAGAAGGACAACGGCATCGACCTCAAGGGCGACAAGCTCGCTCTGCAACGCCTGAAGGAAGCCGCCGAAAAGGCCAAGATCGAACTTTCGTCCGCACAGCAGACCGAAATCAACCTGCCTTTCATCACGGCAGACGCCACCGGTCCGAAGCACCTGACGCTGAAGCTGACCCGCGCCAAGCTCGAAAGCCTGGTCGACGATCTCGTTCAGCGCACCATCGCTCCGTGCAAGGCAGCCCTCAAGGATGCCGGCGTCACCGCCGCTGAAATCGACGAAGTCGTTCTCGTCGGCGGTATGAGCCGCATGCCGAAGGTGCAGGAAGTCGTCAAGCAGCTGTTCGGCAAGGAGCCGCACAAGGGCGTCAACCCGGATGAAGTCGTCGCTCTCGGCGCAGCCATCCAGGCCGGCGTTCTGCAGGGCGACGTCAAGGACGTTCTGCTCCTCGACGTGACCCCGCTGTCTCTCGGTATCGAAACGCTGGGCGGCGTCTTCACCCGTCTGATCGAACGCAACACGACGATCCCGACGAAGAAGTCGCAGACCTTCTCGACCGCCGACGACAACCAGTCGGCCGTGACCATCCGCGTTTCGCAGGGCGAGCGCGAAATGGCTGCAGACAACAAGCTGCTCGGCCAGTTCGACCTCGTCGGCCTGCCGCCGGCACCGCGTGGTGTTCCGCAGATCGAAGTCACCTTCGATATCGACGCCAACGGCATCGTCCAGGTTTCGGCCAAGGACAAGGGCACCGGCAAGGAACAGCAGATCCGCATCCAGGCTTCCGGCGGTCTTTCCGACGCCGACATCGAGAAGATGGTCAAGGATGCAGAAGCTCACGCTGCTGAAGACAAGAAGCGCCGCGAAGGTGTCGAAGCCAAGAACCAGGCTGAAAGCCTGATCCACTCCAGCGAGAAGTCGCTGAAGGATTACGGCGACAAGGTCACCGAAACCGATCGCACCGCAATCTCCGACGCGATCGCAGCGCTGAAGGCGGCAACCGAAGCTTCCGAGCCGGATGCCGAAGACATCAAGGCCAAGACCCAGACGCTCATGGAAGTTTCCATGAAGCTCGGCCAGGCGATCTATGAGTCCCAGCAGGCGGAAGCAGCTTCGGGTGATGCCTCGGCAGCAGGCGGCAAGGACGATGTCGTCGATGCCGACTACGAGGAAATCAAGGACGAAGACGACCGCAAGCGGTCTGCATAAGCGCGAATCGAAAGATTCTCGATGAAACTTAGCTCCGGCTGCCTTCGGGCAGCCGGAAATCCATTTCCGGGGTTCTAATCCTTAATATGGCAAAAGCGGATTTTTACGAGACATTGGGCGTCTCCAAGACGGCGGACGAGAAAGAGCTGAAGAGCGCCTTTCGCAAGCTGGCAATGCAATATCATCCGGACAAGAACCCGGACGACAGCAACGCCGAGCGGAAGTTCAAGGAAATCAACGAAGCCTACGAAACGCTCAAGGACCCGCAGAAGCGCGCAGCCTATGACCGCTACGGCCATGCTGCTTTCGAGCATGGCGGCATGGGCGGCGGTGGCGGCTTCGGAGCCGGTTTCGGTGGCGGCGGATTCTCCGATATTTTCGAGGATATTTTCGGCGAGATGATGGGTGGTGGACGCTCGCGCGGGCGTTCATCCGGCGGTCGCGAACGTGGCGCCGATCTTCGCTACAATATGGAAATCTCGCTGGAGGAGGCCTTCAGCGGCAAGACGGCACAGATTCGCGTGCCGACCTCGATCACCTGCGACGTCTGTTCCGGCTCGGGCGCCAAGCCCGGCACGCAGCCGAAGACCTGCGGCACCTGTCAGGGTTCCGGCCGTGTCCGCGCGGCGCAAGGCTTCTTCTCCGTCGAGCGCACCTGCCCGACCTGTCACGGCCGCGGTCAGATCATTCCCGACCCCTGCACCAAGTGTCACGGCCAGGGCCGTGTCACCGAGGAGCGTTCGCTTTCTGTCAATATCCCGTCGGGCATCGAAGACGGCACGCGCATCCGCCTGCAGGGCGAAGGCGAAGCCGGCCTGCGCGGCGGTCCTTCGGGCGACCTCTACATCTTCCTCTCCGTCAAGCCGCATGAGTTCTTCCAGCGGGACGGCGCCGATCTCTATTGCGCCGTGCCGATCTCGATGACCACCGCGGCTCTCGGAGGTACTTTCGATGTCGCGACCCTCGACGGCACGAAATCGCGCGTCACCGTTCCCGAAGGCACGCAAGTCGGCAAGCAGTTCCGCCTGAAGGGCAAGGGCATGCCGGTGCTGCGCTCCAGCCAGGTCGGCGATCTCTATATCCAGATCCAGATCGAGACGCCGCAGAAGCTGACCAAGCGCCAGCGCGAGCTGCTGCAGGAATTTGAGCAGATCTCTTCGAAGGACAACAATCCCGAATCGACGGGCTTCTTCGCCCGCATGAAGGATTTCTTCGATACGTTCAGCGACTGATTGGCGAATCAAAATGTTTCACATGAATCCGGCCGATGATTCGGCCGGATTTTTTATTGAGGTATGCGAATCACTCCCACGTCAGCGGATCGAGCCGGAGATAGAAAGTGAGACGCTCCCGGTCGGGCTCGGCCATCTCCAGAGTTTCGAACAGGATCGAAAAGGCTCGCTTACCCTGTTCAGGCGTCACCCAACTCTCCTCGGCATTGGCAATCATCAGTGAGAGATCGACATAGCGATCCGCCTTCCCTGCCCGGCCGAGATCGATCAGACCAGTGCATTGCAAGCTATGCGGATCGACCATAAAGTTCGGCATGCAGGCATCGCCGTGGCAAAGAACCCGGTCGATCTCCTCCTGAGCGAGCCGCACGGGCAGATCCCGCTCGACGCGATCAAGCAGTTCGCGGGCCGGCCTGTCCCAATCTTCCGGCGGGAGAAAATCCTGGTTCACGGCATCTCGCGAAACCACATCCGCTGCCTTTGCGAACATCAACGAAAGGCTGCGATCAAAGGGGCATCGATCCGCCGGCACTTCGTGAAGAGATTTCAATTGCCGCGCCATCGACGGCCAGGCGTTCAGCAGCGCATCTCCCTTCAGTTCGGCTGCCGGCACGCCAGGAATTGCAGTGATGATCAGGCACGAGCCCTCCTCTACCTCATGCCAGTCAATGATTTCAGGGACAGCCATACCCTTGCCCTGCAGCCAAAGCATCCGATCGCGCTCGCAGGCAAGATCGGCCGACCGGGCTGACGATGCGATTTTCGCGTAGGCGAGACCATCCTCGCGTCGATAGACAAGATCTCCCGATTCGCCCGTCTTTACGCGTGTCCAATTGCCGTGCGTATGCGCGAGAAGTGTCTTTGCAAATTCCAATTGATGCGCCCCTCACCCAAAACTTTCCCGAGTATCGCGATATAGGAAGCGCGGTCGGCGAGTGCCAGAGCCTCATTGCAGCCAACACGCTTTCGTCCAGAAGGGAGAAAAGCCGCAAAAACCTTGCACTTGTGCGGGCTTCGGCATACGCCTCGGCCATCGATTGCGAATCCTAGGGATACATGCCGAACAAGGTTTCCATCTCGCGCCTCAAGCTCACGGACTTCCGCAACTACGCGGCGGCAGCGCTGGCGCTTGACGAGCGGCATGTGGTGCTGACCGGCGACAATGGCGCGGGCAAGACCAATCTCATGGAGGCGGTCTCGCTGCTGTCGCCCGGCCGCGGCCTGCGCCGCGCTGCCTATGCCGATGTTACCCGGGTCAATGCGCCGGGTGGCTTTTCCATCTTCGCCGAGCTCGAGGGGATGGATGGCGGCGTCGAAATCGGTACCGGTATCGATACGACCGACGAATCGGCCGCCCGCCGGCTGCGAATCAACGGCACGCCGGCCAAGACCGTCGACGAGCTGACCGATCATTTGCGCGTTCTCTGGCTGACGCCGGCGATGGATGGCCTTTTTACCGGCGGCTCCTCGGAGCGTCGCCGCTTCCTTGATCGGCTGGTCCTGTCGCTCGATCCCGCCCATGGCCGCCGCGCCAGCGATTTCGAGCGCGCCATGCGCAGCCGCAACAAGCTCTTGTCCGAAAACCGGTTCGATCCTTCCTGGCTCGGCGGCATCGAAGATCAGATGGCGAGCCTCGGCATCGCCATGGCGATCGCGCGGCAGGAAATGCTCGGCCTCCTCTCGCAGCTGATCGCCGAAACGCGCGAGACGACACCGTTCCCCTCGGCGGCGCTGGAGCTTTCCGGCTTCCTTGACGGACAGTTCGACCGGCCGGCCGTCGATCTGGAAGACGCCTATGCCGATATGCTGCGCGAGGGGCGTTACCGCGATGCAGCCGCCGGCCGAACGCTGGACGGACCGCATCGAGCCGACCTTCTCGTACGCCACCGCGAAAAGGACATGGAAGCGGAACGCTGCTCGACGGGCGAGCAAAAAGCCCTTCTTGTCGGCCTCATCCTTGCCCATGCACGCCTTGTCGGCAACCTGACGGGCTATGCGCCGATCCTGCTGCTGGACGAGATCGCTGCGCATCTCGACGAGGGACGGCGGGCAGCCCTTTTTGATCTCATCGACGGCCTCGGCGGCCAGGCTTTCGTGACCGGCACCGACAAATCGATGTTCTCGGCGCTTGGCGACCGCGCGCAATTCTTTACCGTGGCGCATGGCGGCATTACGAAATCCTAGCGCCTCCTTCGTCGCGATTGTGCTAGACTTCAGCGCATGGATCCTTTGACCTCAGACGAAATCGCCCGCTATCACCGCCATATCCTCCTGCCGGAGGTCGGCGGCGCCGGCCAGCAAAAATTGAAGGCGGCGCGTGTGCTTGTCATCGGCGCCGGCGGCCTTGGTGCGCCGGTGCTGCAATATCTCGCCGCTGCCGGCGTGGGCACGCTCGGCATTGCCGATGACGATCGCGTTTCGCTGTCCAATCTGCAGCGGCAGATAATTCACGATACGGGTACGATCGGCGAGATGAAGACGCAGAGTGCGGCAGATGCCATCGCCCGGCTAAACCCGCATGTGCGGGTCATCCGCTTCGAGGAGCGGTTTAGCCTCGACACCGCTGCACGGCACCTTGCCGGTTTCGATCTCGTCATCGACGGCTCCGACAATTTCGACACGCGCTACGCCGCAGCCGACGCGACAGAGGCAGCGCATCTGCCGCTGGTGACCGGCGCAGTCGGCAGATTCGATGGGTCCGTGACGACATTGAAGCCCTATGAAAGCGATGCGGACGGCAATCCCAATCCGCGCTATCGCGATCTCTTTCCCGCCCCACCGCCGGAAGGTCTCATCCCCAGCTGCGCGGAAGCGGGCATCATCGGTGCATTGACAGGCGTCATCGGCACGCTGATGGCAATGGAAGCGATCAAGCTCATCACAGGCATCGGCGAGCCGCTGATCGGCCGCCTGCTGCTTTATGACGGGCTTTCCTCGCGCTTCGAAACCGTGCGCTATCGCCGCAAACGCGCTCGAGTCGCCGCCGAATGAGCGAAATCGCGCTTCGTCGCCTCGATAACGGCTTCGACCGCTGGGATGCGTTGCTGAATCTCATCCTGACATCCTTTGCCTATATGAACGGGCGCATCGATCCGCCCTCCTCGGCGCTGGCGCTGACGCCGGAAACGCTGAAAGCGAAGGCGTTTAGCGAGATCGCTTACGCTGCCCTCAATGGCGAGCAACTGGTCGGCTGCATTTTCTGCCGGCCGGAGGCAGAGAGCCTGTATGTCGGCAAGCTCGCCGTGCTGCCGGCAGCACAGGGTAAAGGTATCGGCAAGCGACTGCTGGGCCTGGCCGAGACAACGGCGCGAGAGCTTGGCCTCAAGGCGTTGCGACTGGAAACGCGGATTGAGCTGGTCGACAACCATGCTACCTTTGCCGCATGGGGCTTTCGCAAGACGGCCGAAAATCGCCATGCCGGCTTCGATCGGACGACATCGATCGAGATGCGCAAGGCGATTGCCTAGTATCCTTTCTCCCGCCGAAATGGCGGGGCCGCAGCATATGGAGCGGACGAGCACCGGAACCTCCTTCTCCCCTCGGGGAGAAGGTGGCCCGAAGGGTCGGATGAGGGGGCTGGGCGACTTGAATTCGTGGATTTTCGTGCTCTTGGCAGACCCCCTCATCCGCCTGTCGGCACCTTCTCCCCGAGGGGAGAAGGAGTGCGCGGCGGGATGCGGGTGATGCGGGCACCCATGGCATTCAACCGCTCCTCGATGCGCTCATAGCCACGCTCGATCTGCTGGGCATTGTTGATGACGCTCGTGCCCTCAGCGCACATGGCCGCGATAAGCATCGCCATGCCGGCGCGAATGTCAGGGCTTTCAAGCTGGGCGGCCCGCAGCTTGGAGGGGCCTGCGACGATGGCGCGATGCGGGTCGCACAGCACGATACGGGCGCCCATGGCGATCAGCTTGTCGACGAAGAACATGCGGCTTTCGAACATTTTCTCGAACATCAGCACGACGCCGTCGCATTGCGAGGCGGTGACAATGGCGATCGACATGGTGTCGGCGGGAAAGGCCGGCCAAGGCTGATCTTCGATCTTCGGAATATGGCCGCCGAAATCGGGCTGGATCTTCATTTCCTGGCCAGAGCGGATGATGAGATCATCGCCGTCGATCTGGCAGCGGATGCCGAGGCGCTCGAAGGTCATCAGCGTGGAACGCAGATGCTCCACGCCAGCGCGGCGGATGGTGATTTCCGAGCCGGTGACGGCGGCAAGGCCGATCAGCGAGCCGACTTCATTGTGATCGGGGCCGATCCGATGTGACGCACCGCCGAGCCGCTGGCCACCGTGGATGGTCATCATATTGGTGCCGACGCCCTCGATTCGGGCACCCATGGCAATCAGGAAGCGGGCGAGATCCTGAACATGCGGCTCGGACGCGCAATTGCGCAGGATCGTCGTCCCCTCGGCGAACACGGCAGCGCAAAGCGCATTTTCGGTCGCTGTCACCGACGGCTCATCGAGAAAGACATCGGCGCCACGCAGCCCATCAGTGCGGAAGCTGTAGACGCTATTGACCTCGATCCTCGCGCCGAGCTGTTCCAGCGCCAGGAAATGCGTATCGACACGCCGACGGCCGATGACGTCGCCGCCGGGCGGCGGCAAGGTGATCTCGCCACAGCGTGCCAGCATCGGTCCGGCAAGCAGGATGGAGGCGCGGATGCGGGCGCAGAGATCGGGATCGAGATTGGCGGGTCTAAGTTCTCGCGCTTCGATTTCGAGCTCATTGCGGCCGAGCCAGCTCACCTTGGCGCCGACGGACTGGATCAGTTCCACCAGTGCCTCGACATCGCGGATGCGCGGAACGTTGCTGAGCTCGACGCGCTGATCGGTCAGAAGCGATGCGGCGATGATCGGCAATGCGGCATTCTTGTTGCCGCTCGGTTCGATCTCGCCCGACAGCTTGAAGCCGCCCTCGACTACATATTGAATCCGCTCGTGCGGCAGCGCCCGCGCCATGATTTCCGCCCTTCCTGATTTGTGTTTGTGGTCACCTCTGGGCCGGCTTTGTGACATGCACATGACCGGCAGAGGGAAGTGAGATCAAATTTGCAGCCGGGTATTCAGCCCCGTTTCAGCGGGCGAATCAGCGTGCTTCCATCATCGAAAGGGCAGCACGCGATTGGGCGGGCGATGGCCGTCGATGAAGGTGCGGATGTTGATGATGACCTTGTCGCCCATGTCGATGCGGCCCTCGAGCGTCGCCGAACTCATATGCGGCAGGATAACCACCTTGCCCTCATTGGCGAGCTTCACCAGCTTCGGATTGACGGCCGGTTCATTCTCGAACACGTCGAGGCCGGCTCCGGCGATCTTGCCTTCGCGCAGGATCTTGATCAGCGCCGTCTCGTCGATGACGTCGCCGCGCGCCGTGTTGACGATGTAGCTCGTCGGCTGCAACAGCGCCAGGCGGCGGGCCGAGATGAGGTGATAGGTAGCCGGCGTCGACGGGCAATTGACCGAAACGATATCGACGCGGGCAAGCATCTGGTCGAGACTGTCCCAATAGGTCGCCTCGAGCTCGTCCTCGGTCGCCGGATTGACGCGCTTGCGATTGTGATAGTGGATTGACAGGCCAAAAGCCTTGGCGCGGCGGGCAACGGCGGTGCCGATCCGCCCCATGCCGACGATGCCGATGCGCTTGCCATGAATGCGGCGGCCGAGCATCCAGGTGGGCGACCATCCGGCCCATTCGCCGGGGTTGTCGGTTAGCACGCGCGCACCTTCCGCCAGCCGTCGCGGCGCGGCGAGAATGAGCGCCATGGTCATGTCGGCGGTGTCTTCGGTCAGCACATTTGGCGTATTGGTGACGGTGATGCCGCGGCGGGCTGCGGCCTCGACATCGATATGATCCGTGCCGTTGGAGAAGCTGGCAATCAGCTTCATTTGCGGGCCGGCTTCTTCGATCACCTCCGCATCGATGCGGTCGGTGACGGTCGGCACCAGCACGTCGACCGAGCGGACGGCCTCCATCAATTCGTCCTTGGTACGCGGGCGATCATCTATGTTGAGCTCGGCATCGAAGAGTTCGCGCATGCGCGTCTCCACCGCGTCAGGCAATTTGCGCGTGACGTAGACCTTCGGTTTTTTCTTCGTCGTCATGGCGAGCGGCGATGCCTTGTTCAGATGTTCTTAACCAAGAAGCAGGATAATTTTCCCGTTCCGGGCATTTCTACCAGACCCGCAGGCGAAGACAAACAAAACTCGCTGACGCGATCCGAGGATTTGCCGCTCACCGGAGCGAAAGGTCGCCGGAATGGCGCCTTTGTCATGACGAACGAACGGAACTCCCATGCGTGGCAATGTCTTGAAGTCCTGCGCCATTTTCGCAATCGGCCTGATGATGGCTGCTGTGTCGGCCGATCTTGCCGCCGCCCAGGCCGCCAAGGGTCCGAGCGGCCTGCCGCTGCCGCGCTTCGTCACCCTGAAGTCGAAGCGGGTCAATCTGCGCATCGGCCCGAGTGCGGATTACGCCGTATCATGGCTCTATCTCAAGCAGGGTCTGCCGGTCGAAATCATCCAGGAATATGATAACTGGCGGCGGGTGCGCGATGCCGACGGCACCGAGGGTTGGGTCAACCAGTCGCTGCTGTCGGGCCAGCGCTCGGCGATTGCCGCTCCCTGGATGAAGGGCAAGGGCAAGGCAGTCTTCGTCAACATGCGCCGCGAATCCCAGCCATCCGCCGCTGTCATCGCCAAGCTTCAGCCCGGCGTGATGATGACCGTCAAGGAATGCACGGGCGATTGGTGCCTCGTCACCGCCGATGGCACCGAGGGATGGGTGGCGCAATCCGAGATCTGGGGCGCTTATCCCGGCGAAGCCTTCAAGTAACGACCGCCCGCCTGGCGCCGAACGCAGCCACGCGACTTTCGCTACGCAATGCTGTATCCGGGCTGTATCCGGGATCGGATAGGGAGATCGGCGATCTTGGGTCACGTGCTAGGCGTTTTCGGCGTTGCCATCGTCATGTTCGCATCGACGAACATAGACGACATATTCGTCCTTCTCGGCTTTTTCGCCGATCGGAAATTCCGCCTGAGGCAGATCGTCATCGGTCAATATCTCGGCATCGGCGCACTCTATGGCTTCAGCGCCCTCGCCTCGTTTCTGGTTTTCGTCATTCCAGCCACCTATATCGGCCTGCTCGGCCTTGCTCCGATCTACTTTGGCGTCAGGCGATTGTGGGAACTCTGGAACGGCATCGAGACCGACGAAGATCATGCGAAAGCGTCGGCGGGACATGGAAACATTGTGGCGGTCGCGCTGGTGACGATCGCCAATGGCGGCGACAATATCAGCATCTACACGCCGCTCTTCGCGACGCGTTCCGCCTATGAGATCCTCGCCATCGGCTGCATCTTCGCAATCCTGACAGCGGTCTGGCTTGGCGCCGCGCACTCGCTCGTCAATCATCCGACCTTGGGTGCACCGATCCGTCGTCACGGCCACAGGATCGTGCCCTTCGTTCTGATCGCTCTCGGCATCCTCATTTTCTACGAGGCCGGGACCGCGACGCTCTTCTTGCGCTAGGCGATCGCGTCAAAGCAAAGCCGCCCGGCGCTCGGCAGCGGGCGGCTTCCATGATCTGCAGATTAGGAATCTGAAGACGACTTCCGTCAGAGAAGTCCGAATTCTCTCGCGGCTTCTGACAGCGACCGCATCGGCCGCGGGCCGATCTGTTCAATGACGATCGCCGCAGCGAGGTTGCCGAGCTTGGCGCAGTCTTCCAAGCCGCGGCCTTGCGTGTAGCCGAAGAGGAAGCCGGCGGCGAAAAGATCGCCGGCGCCGGTCGTGTCAACACGTTCCTCGATCGGATGGGCGTCGACGACATAGCGCTCGTTTCCGCGCACGATGACGGCACCGTCCTTGCCTGTCGTCACGGCGGCGATCTTGCAATCGGCCGCAATGAGCTTCAACGCCTTTTCGAAATCGTCGGTCTCGTAGAGCGAGAGGGCTTCGTCGCGATTGGCAAAGACGATGTCGACGGTACCGGAGCGCATGAGATCGAGGAATTCGTCGCGATAGCGGCCGACGCAAAAGCTGTCGGAGAGCGTCATCGACATTTCCCGACCATTGGCATGGGCGATTCGAGCGCATTCGCGAATAGCTTCCTTGGCCCGCGGAGGATCCCAGAGATAGCCTTCGAAATAGGTCACTTTGGCA
Source organism: Martinezella sp. CNPSo 3732 (assembly GCF_057784515.1). Lineage (NCBI taxonomy): Bacteria > Pseudomonadati > Pseudomonadota > Alphaproteobacteria > Hyphomicrobiales > Rhizobiaceae > Martinezella > Martinezella sp. CNPSo 3732. The sequence goes on along the minus strand of NZ_JBXSOO010000024.1, from coordinate 70,533 downwards.
TCAGCAACAACCTGCTCCTCCACGTCTTCCGGACCGAGCTCGACGCAGGCGCCGAGATAGGTGTTCATGGAACGCTCGCCATCCTCGGTGACGAAGATCATCGAGCGGGCAGTCGGCGGGAAAGTGCCCTTCGCCTTGGTCTCGTAATGCACGCCCTGGGCGCGGATATCGTGGGCGAAAATCTCTCCGAGCTGATCCTCTGCGACCTTGCCGAAATAAGCTGCCCTGCCGCCGAAACTCGCAACACCCGCAGCCGTATTGCCGGCGCTGCCGCCGGAGGCTTCAAGAGCCGGGCCCATGCGCGAATAGAGAAGTTCGGCGCGCTCGGCGTCGATGAGGTTCATCGCGGCTTTGGTGATGTTGTTGTCGATCAGGAACTGATCATTGCAACGGGCGATAATGTCGACGATGGCATTGCCAACGGTCAGTACATCGAAGCGAGTCATCTATAGGAAGGTCCCGGATACTGGTGATAGCCGGTATCCGGTATTATCGGTTTTTGTGAAGTTTGGAAGAAAAATCAGCACCAGCGCGGTGAAGTTAATTGCATTCAGTCATTTGCCTGTCACTTTCTATCTTTAAATGCTTATCAAGCGGCTGGGATGGGAAGCTCGAAAGACTTCCGAGCCAGCCTGGGAAGGAATGATGCCTTCCGCCTCACCGGTACGCGGGCCGACCACGGATGAACTGGCGGCATGTGCACCGGGGGGAACTCCCCACCGGGGCAAGATCGACAAGAGCGGGCCAAGCCCGCTTTTTTTGTTTTGCGGGTTTCCAGCCCCGGGCAAGCTGCTACAAGTTTCGGGTCCAATTTCTCGAATCCAGAGCTTCATACCCGCGTGTCCGAAATCCTCACAGACGTTCTTCCCGTCTTCCTGCTCATTCTCGTCGGCTGGGTCATCGTGCGCACGGGGCTGCTGAAGGCCGAGGTCGGCGAAGCCATGAGCGAGTTCGTCTTCAAGATCGCCGTGCCGCTCTTGCTGTTCCAGACCATCGCCGAGGCGGATTTTCGCGGCGCATCGCCGTTTCGCTTATGGATCGCCTATTTCTCCGGCGTCGCCATCACCTGGACCGCCGGCCATATTGTGGCGACACGCATGTTCGGCCGGGACGCACGGATCGGCGTGCTTGCCGGCGTCTCGTCCGCCTTCGCCAACACGATCTTCATCGGCCTGCCACTGGTCGGGCGCACGGTCGGACCTGATGGCGTCATGGCGATGTCGATCCTGATCGCCGTGCATCTGCCGACCATGATGATCGCCGGCACGCTGCTGATGGAACAGGCCGAGCGCAAGGAAAATGCCGGCGCCGGCCGCAGCACCGCCGAACTGCTGCGGCAGGTCGGCAGCAATCTCATCCGCAATCCGCTCGTTATCGGCCTTTTCTGCGGCCTCATCGTCCACCTGACCAGCCTTCCCATTCCCGCAACGCTTGGCACGGTCGTCGACAACATTGCCAACATCGCCGGCCCGGCGGCGCTGATCTCGCTCGGCATGGCACTGCGCCAATACGGGATGTCAGGCAATCTCGGCATCACCAGCGTCATTGCCGCCTTCAAGCTTTTTCTGCTGCCGGCCTGCGTGCTGGCTGCCGGACTTCTTCTCGGCCTGAGCCCGGAATGGCGGGCCGCACTCGTCCTCACGGCCGCCGTTCCGACAGGTGTGAACGCCTGGTTGATTGCCAATCGCTTCGGCGTGGGCCACAGTCTCGCGGCCTCGACGATTACCTTGACGACAGCGCTCGGCGCATTCTCGGTGTCGCTCTGGGCCTATCTGCTCGGATGACCGAGGCCGAAAACCGTCGACGGTAACGGTATCTCTCCGCACTTGGAGAGACAGGCAGGAAAATGGTCATATATTTTGCGCATCCCGGCCTTCCCACCCGGAGCGCAGCAAAGGATGGCACATGAATATTGCAGCTCCGCTCACCAATCCCGCGTCAGCCTATGCGCAGAAAGTCTTCGTGCTCCAAGGCGGCGGCGCGCTCGGCTCCTATCAGGCGGGTGCCTTTCAGGCGCTTAGAGAACAGAATATCGAGCCGGACTGGATCGCCGGCATCTCGATTGGCGCGATCAACGCCTCGATCATGGCCGGCAACGTGCCCGGCGAACGGCTCAAGGCGCTGAGCTCCTTTTGGAACAAGGTGACCGTGCATCTCCCCGTCGATCTGCTGATGGAAGATCGGCGCGAGACCAATCCTTTCTACCGCTCGGTCAGCAGCTGGTGGGTGTCGACCTTCGGCGTGCCCGGCTTCTTTTCTCCGTGGCAGATCCCGGCTTGGTTCCAGACGCGCGGCTCGGCGGGCGCAACCAGCGTCTACGATACCGAGCAATTGCGCCAGACGCTGCTCGATCACGTCGATTTCGACCGAATCAACCATGGCCCGGTGCGTTTGAGCCTCGGCGCCGTCAATGTGCGCACCGGCAATTTTGCCTTCTTCGACAACAAGGACATCAAGATCGGGCCTGAGCACGTGATGGCAAGCGGCGCCTTGCCGCCGGGTTTTCCCGCGGTCAAGATCGGCAACGAGCATTACTGGGATGGCGGCCTCGTCTCGAACACGCCACTCAGCTACGTGCTGCGCAACGGTGCCGCGATCGACACGGTTGTCTTTCAGGTCGATCTCTTCAGCGCCGTCGGCCCGCTGCCGCAGGATATCGAGGAAGTCGAGGAGCGGCGCAAAGATATCACCTATTCGAGCCGCACCCGGCTCAACACCGATCTCTTTCTGGAGCGTCACCGCCTGCGGCGCGCCATCTCCGAGCTTTATGCACGCCTTCCCGAAGAGGCCAAGACCGATCCGGAAATCAAGAAGCTGGAACAGCATTGCTCCGACTACGGTGTGACGATCATCCACCTGATCTACCGCAACAAGCAGTTCCGCTCGCATTCGAAGGATTACGAGTTTTCGGCGCTGTCCATGCATGAGCATTGGGAGGCCGGCCTGCGCGATGCCCGCAAGGCGCTGGTCGCCGAGGATTGGCGCATGCCGCCGAGCGCAGAGGATGGATTGAAGGTGTTCGATCTCGATCAGCGGACGCGCTCCCGCCGTCACGCAATCTGAAGGATGCAGCGCGAAAAACCCGGCGCTGGCGGCCGGGTTTTCAATCATGCTTGTGACTTGCGTTAGTTCGTGGCGGCCGGTGCGTTCGGATCCGGCAGCGGCACTTGCGTATCGGCAAGCGTGCGCAGATAGGCGATCACGTTGGCGCGGTCCTCTTCCTTCGGCAGGCCGGCAAAACCCATCGCCGTACCGGCTACGAATTTCTTCGGAGCGGCCAGGAAGTGATAGAGGTGGTCATACGTCCACTTTTCAGAACCGCCCTTGGAGAAATCCTTCATGCCGGCCGAATAGGCAAAGCCCTCGTGCTCGGCGACCGGGCGATCGACAATACCCCAGAGATCCGGGCCAACCTTATTTGGTCCCCCCTTCTCTCCGGAATGACAGGCCTGACACTTCTTGAAGATCGTCTCGCCGACCTTGGCATCAGCCTTCTGCAAGAGCTGAGCGATCGGCGTTTCCGCCTTGGCAGCCGCACCCTTGTCTCCACCTGCAGCCGGTTCTTCGGTCGCGACGATGGCAAAACCGGGCTTTTCCGGCGCCTCTGAATGGAAAATAAATCCTGACGCGAGCGACACGGACTTCAACACGAACAGCGTGGCCAAAAGCGCCCCGACACCCATGTTCACGTAGGATGAATTCATCTGCTATGCTCCCCTCGCCGCCGGCATCCTCCGCCGGCCCATCTTGAATTCGCGCGAAACCTATGTCTTTTGGCTGTTTCTTGCAACTCTGTAAACGGTCTCCACCATGAGACGTTTTGACACTTTTCCCTTGGGAATAGAAGGCCCAACAATGACTGATCCGAATTTAGACAAGACGCTGGTCCTCATTCCCGCCCGCATGGCCTCCACGCGCCTGCCGGGCAAGCCGCTGGCTGACATTTGCGGCCTGCCCATGATCGTACAGGTTGCCAAGCGCGCGCGCGAGGCGGCGATCGGTCGCATCGTCGTCGCCGTCGACCATGAGGATACCTATGCCGCAGTCGCCAATGCCGGCTTCGAGGCCGTCATGACGCGCACCGACCATCAATCCGGCTCGGACCGCATCTACGAAGCGCTGCAGGCCGTCGATCCTGAAGGTCGCGCGGAGGTCATCGTCAATGTGCAGGGCGACCTTCCCACAATCGATTCCGAAACCATCCGCGCCTCGCTGCGTCCACTCGAAAATCCGGCCGTCGACATCGCTACACTGACCGTCGAAATCAAGGACGAGGAAGAAAAGACCGCGCCGAGCGTCGTCAAGGTCGTCGGCTCACCGATCTCGGACAGCCGTCTGCACGCGCTCTATTTTACCCGCACGACCGCACCGTATGGCAAAGGGCCGCTCTATCACCACATCGGCCTCTACGCCTACCGCCGCGCCGCCCTCGCGAAATTCGTGAGCCTCGGCCCATCGACGCTGGAGCGGCGCGAATCACTGGAACAGCTGAGGGCGCTGGAGGCCGGCATGCGCATCGATGTCGAGATCGTTGACACGATACCGCTCGGTGTCGATACTCCCGCCGACCTCGAAAAGGCCAGACTTATCCTCTCCGCCGCCTCTTAAACGACGGCATTCCCCCAAGGGCAGTCCCATGATTACCAAGACCAACAAGATCTCCTTCCAGGGCGAGTACGGCGCCAATTCCGACATGGCCAGCCGTGACATGTTCCCGACCATGGAGCCGCTGCCCTGCCAGACCTTCGAGGATGCGCTGACCGCCATCGACAATGGCGACGCGGATCTCGGCATGATCCCGATCGAGAACACGATCGCCGGCCGCGTCGCCGACATCCATCATCTGCTGCCGGAATCGCGCCTGCATATCGTCGGCGAATATTTCATGCCGATCCGTTTCCAGTTGATGGTTCTGCCGGGCGTGAAGAAGGAAGAGATCCGCACGGTGCATAGCCACATCCATGCGCTCGGCCAATGCCGCAACATCGTGCGCCAGAACGGCTGGAAGCCTGTCATTGCGGGCGATACGGCGGGCGCTGCCAAGCTGGTGAAGGAAACCGGCGATCGCAGCATGGCGGCGCTGGCGCCCCGGCTTGCGGCCGATCTCTACGGGCTGGAAATCATCGCCGAGAATGTCGAAGACACCGAAAACAATATGACGCGCTTCGTCATCCTGTCGCGCGATGAGGACTGGGCGGAACGCAGCTCGCCGGACGAAAAGATCGTCACCACCTTTGTCTTCAACGTCCGCAACATTCCGGCCGCGCTCTACAAGGCGCTCGGCGGCTTCGCCACCAACGGCATAAACATGACGAAGCTCGAAAGCTATCAGCTCGGCGGCCGTTTTGTCGCAACGCAGTTCTATGCCGATATCGAGGGCCATCCCGCCGATGCGCATGTGCGCCGCGCGCTGGAGGAACTGCGCTTCTTCTCCGAAAAGGTCCGCATCCTCGGCGTCTACAAGGGCCATCCGACGCGGGGCGATCTTTAACATTCGGCGTGAACCCGGGCCACCTCGTGGTTCGAGGCGTCGCTATTTTCGCTGCGCTTAACGGCGACGCACCTCACCATGAGGTGGATCACGCTCTGTGGCGAAGCAAAAAAGGTCAGTCCTCATAATGAGGTACGCAGGCTCCCCAGAGCTTGTCGAGGGGGCCGGAGCCTCGAACCACGAGGCGGGTGACGGTGCAATTTCAGCCTAACGGCTATCCTTCGGCCTTGGTCACAACCTCGATGCGATGCCCATCGGGATCGATGACGAAGGCGGCGAAATAAGTCGGTCCGTAATGCGGTCGAAGACCAGGTGCGCCATTGTCCTTGCCGCCATGAGCCAATGCGGCCTGATGGAACAGGACGACAGCCTCGCGGCCCGGTGAAGCAAAGGCGAGGTGGAAGCCCGCGCCTGGCGCATGAGCCTCTTTGCCCCGCAATTTGATGGCGAACTTGTCGCCCCCACCCGGCGGGCCATATCCGATGGCCTGATCGGGATCGCCCGGGGACAAGTCTTCCCAAACCCTGACATAGCCGAGCGGCGCGAAGGCCGCATCATAGAACGCGGCAGCTTTGTCGATATCGGAGACACCGAACGAAATATGATGGAGCAATTGGTTCTCCTGTGGCTTTGGGTGCATCGATCAGTTTCTTTTTGCGAATGCTGGAAGTCAACACGAACGATTGGCATGACTGCATGGCAAGCCACTTTGATGAAACGATCTCCGGCGGTCGCCGCTAGCCCCTCATCCGGCCTTTCGGCCACCTTCTCCCCGCCTGCGGGGAGAAGGAATAGACGCACCTACAGCCTGCCTTCCATCATTGAGCTTGGCGAGGGCCTGAGGTCGTCCCCTCTCCCCGCAAGCGGGGAGAGGGCTAGGGTGAGGGGCAAGCAGGGTATGAATTCACTTATCCGGCTCACAAACGCGCAGCCGATGTCCATCGGGATCGAGCACGACGAAGGTCGGGCCGAAATCCATGGTCGTCAGCTCCTGTGCGATAGGCAGGCCGCGTGCCTTCCAATCCCTGTAATGCTGCTCGACGGCCCCGGTGCCTTCGACCATGAAGCCCAATTCGCCGCGATTGCCGATGGCGGAGGGCTGCGGTTCGACACTGCTGCGGCGCCAGAGACCGAGACTTAGGCCATTGTCGAGCGCGAAGGCCACGAAGTTCGGCGACGCGAATGCCGGCTCACGGCCGAAGAGATCGCGGTAGAACGGCGTGCTTTCGCTGGGATCCTTGACATAGAAAATGATGAGGTTCGGGCTGGTCATGTGGGTGGTCCTCTCGTTTGGGTGAATTTAAGGGCATGCGGATAGGAACCGGCGAACGGAGCAAAGTTCGCCGGGAGTGACTGTGTCATTGCCTGGTTGAATGCGTCCGGAGATGCGGTTCCAAAGCGCATTGCACCCTTCGGATCAGCGTCTTGCGCTCTAATCTTTGATTATGCGCAGGTCGTTATCGCGGAGCTCGCGACGAACTCGCGCCGACTGCCTCAGCGCATCCGATCTTCCTCTCGATACGGCTCACAGCCGTCGAGAAAGCCCAGATCCCGCTTCACGGAATCGGGCACTTCCTCGATATCGAGGCGATTCCACCGGCGGCTGAGATAGCCAAACGCGACCTCGGAGAGACGAGCCGGCCATGACTGATGCTTGCCTTTAAGCGCCTCGATGCCACCGCGATGTACATGCTGCGAAATGATGGAAACGTTGCCTGCCATGATCGGTCCTCCTTCCTGATTGGATGGATCCATCATAGCTCTATCTACTGACAGTTTCTGGCAGTAGCATCACACCGAAGCGCGTCGCGATCTCTAGGATTCGCCTTCTGCGCTTTAGGTCTTCGATTTTACGCATGTCGTTGCCGCAGAAACGCTGCACACTTTTGCGCGACATGCTTCGCCGGATCAATTGTGGACCATGCCCTCACGGGCATGCCATTCCCTGGCGAGCGCCACACGTCGGCGCGGATAGCGGGCCTCCAGCACCGCGAAATCGACGATGCGATCGGCGCGGAAATGGCGGAAATCCTGGCGCAGCTCGCACCAGGCCATGATGATGCGGGCATTGTCGAAATAGCCGAGCGCGAAGGGCCAGATACGCCGGGTGGAAATGGCGCCGTTCACATCGCCATAGGTCAGCTGCACCATGCGTTCCGTGCGGATCGCCTTGCGCATGAGGGAAAGATCGGCCTTGTCTTCGGTGACACGGCGCGTGGCGACCACCACCGCCGCCTGGTCGACCTCATCGCGAAGATCGGGAGGCAGCACAGCGGCAATCTTGGCAAGCGCGTCGGCGCCGGCCGCCGCCAGGCGGGCGTCGGTTGCACGCGCCACCCATCGCGATCCCAGCACCAGCGCCTCGATCTCATCCTGGGAAAACATCATCGGCGGCAGCATGAAACCCGGCTTCAGGACATAGCCGATACCCGGTTCGCCCTCGATCATCGCACCCTGCGACTGCAGGCTGGCGATATCGCGATAGAGCGTGCGCAGGCTGACGCCGGTTTCCTCCGCCAGAACGGCGCCGCTGACCGGTCGGCGATAGCGCCGCAGCGTCTGCAGCAGCGTCAGCAAGCGTTCGGAGCGGGCCACGGCAGAATAGTCCTAGCGTTTCCATTCCACCCAATCGCGCATCAGGCGATGGGCAATGGCGCCCTTGGGCGGAGATGTGTTGCCGGAGGCCGAAACGCGATCGAGCATGGCAAGCGTCTCTTCCGGGGTGAACCAGCGGCAATCCTCAAGCTCGGCCTCGTCCATATGAATTTCCATCGACTTGGCTTCGGCATAGCAGCCGATCATGAGGGAATGCGGCATCGGCCAGGGCTGTGAAGCGTGATAGCGCACACGGCCGATATGAATACCGGATTCCTCGAGTGTTTCGCGGCGCACCGCATTCTCGATGGTTTCGCCCGGTTCGACGAAACCGGCGAGACAGGAATACATGCCCGGCGCGAAATGATGGCTGCGGCCGAGCAGGCAGCGATTCCTTTCCTCGTCGATGCCAAGCATGATGACCACGGGATCCGTGCGCGGGAAGATCACATGTTCGCAGGCCGTGCAGACCCGCTTGTAGCCTCCGATCCGGCTTTCCATGACCGAGCCGCACCGGCCGCAGAAGCGGTTGTCGCCATTCCAGCGGATGAGGCTCATGCCCTGCGCGGCTTCGCCGAGGATTTCGCCTTCCAGCAGAAGATCGCGCCAGAGAGCGCGCATGTCGGCCGGCTTATACTGACTGGCCAGCTCGTCCGGATTGACACGCACAGGCACGGCAAGCCGGGGCTCGCCGGTCTTGCGGTAGCCGAGGAGAACGGCCTCGTCCCAATTCGGATCGAGATCCTTCAACTCGTAGCGGGCAAACAGAGGGTCGAGCACCTGTCCGTCATGCTTCAAGACAAGCCGGTCCTGGGCGAAGGCCAGGATATGCGTGCCTTCCTTGGCGAGCGCCTGTTTGATCGATTCCTCGTCGCGATGCTCGGCATCCCGGTTGAGCTGGTTTTCCGCGAAAGCGGTGAGACTGCTGGCTTCCGGATGCGGGGCATCCGAGGAAAAGATGGAATGGCTCATTGTGAAAGCGTTTCCCGCAACTTGGCTATGAGGCTGTTCATGTCTTCGTCCGAATAGGGTTCCGCCTTGCCATAGCCCCAGACGGGACCCGGCCAATTGGCATCACCTTCGAACCGCGCGATGACATGAACATGCAGCTGGCGGACGATATTTCCAAGTGCCCCGACATTGATTTTTGTTGCCCCCGTCACCGTCTTCAGGACGCTTGCGACCTTATCCGTTTCGAAGGTCAGCAAGATCCGGTCGAGGGGCGTCAGCTCGAAAACTTCCGATTTGTCGGGCCGGCGCGGGATCAGCACGAGCCACGGCCAGCGGCGATCCTTCATCAGCCTGACGTCGCAAAGGCCAATTATGGCGACGGAAACGCTGTCATTCGCAAGACGATCGTCGAGCGTAAACTCCTTCAAAGGGGCATCCTCCATTGTTTTATCAAATGTTTAGCAGTTTTTTTTGACCTTGGCTTGCTTTTGATGACGATATTGCCGATATGTGCATCCGGGAGGTTGGTGGTGGACGAGCCACTCGCCAACCGGGTCAGGTCCGGAAGGAAGCAGCCCTAACGAGCCCGGCACGGGTCATTCGTGCCAGCCTCCCACCCTTTCCGAAAGCAAGACCCGGCTTTCCGGGCAACAAGCAGGGCGATGAGCGACACCGAGCGACAAGCAAAAGATGCCGCTTCGACCGGCACCGGCTACCGGGTGCTGGCCCGCAAATACAGACCCAAGGACTTCACGGACCTGATGGTCGGCCAGGAGCCGATGGTTCGAACGCTGACCAACGCGTTCGAGACCGGCCGCATCGCCCAGGCCTATATGCTGACCGGCGTGCGCGGCGTCGGCAAGACCACGACCGCCCGCATCCTTGCCCGCGCGCTCAATTACAAGACGGCTGACATCGATCGGCCCACCATCGACCTGCGCGAGCCCGGCGATCATTGCCAGGCGATCATGGAAGGCCGGCATGTCGACGTCATCGAGATGGACGCCGCCTCCCATACCGGTATCGACGATATCCGGGAAATCATCGAGCAGGTGCGCTACCGGCCGGTTTCGGCCCGCTACAAGGTCTATATCATCGACGAAGTGCACATGCTGTCGACGGCCGCCTTCAACGGGCTGTTGAAGACGCTCGAAGAGCCGCCCGAGCATGTGAAGTTCATCTTCGCCACCACCGAAATCCGTAAGGTTCCGATCACCGTACTGTCGCGCTGCCAGCGCTTCGATTTGCGCCGTATCAGCGCCTCCGATCTCGTCGGGCTGTTCACCACCATTGCCGGCAAGGAAGGTATCGAGGCCGAGCCGGAAGCGCTTGCTATGATCGCCCGCGCTGCAGAAGGCTCGGCACGCGATGGCCTGTCGCTGCTCGATCAGGCGATCGCCCATGGCAGTGGCTTCGTTGCCGCCGATGCCGTGCGCGCGATGCTCGGGCTTGCCGACCGCGCCCGCATCGTCGATCTCTTCGGCCATGTCGTCAAAGGCGATGTTTCGGCAGCGCTTGCCGAATTCAACAGCCAGTACGAGGCCGGCGCCAATCCCGTCGTCGTGCTCACCGACCTTGCCGATTTCACCCATCTCGTGACTCGCCTCAAATATGTGCCCGATGCCGCCGACGATCCGTCGCTCAGCGAAGTCGAGCGCACGAAGGCGGCGGAATTCGCGCAAGGCGTCGCGGTAACCGCACTTTCCCGCATCTGGCAGATGCTTCTCAAGGGCATTGCCGAGACGGAGAATGCCTCTCGCACCGCCGGCGCCGCCGAAATGGTGCTGATCCGGCTCGCGCACGCGGCCCATCTGCCGGCGCCGGAGGATGCGGCACGCAGGCTTGCCGAATTTTCTGATGGTAATGGCGGCGCTCGTCTATCGCCCTCTTCGAGCGGCGGCAATGGTGGCGGCGCTGTGTCCTATCAGGGCAATGCCGTAGCGCGTTCTGTGGAAACGCCGACGCCGCGCCCCACGCCTTCCGCACCGGTCGCCATGCTGCGCTCCGTCCCGAATACGCAGCCGGATTCGCAACCCGTCGGACGCATCGAGTCGAAACCCGCCGAAGCGCCGAAGCCGCTGTTGCCTGTTAATTCGATGGCCGACATCGCCGAGCTCGCCAGCCAGAAGCGCGATCCGAAGCTGAAGGCGCTGGTGCGCACCTTCGTGCGCCCGGTCAAGCTGGAGCCGGGAAGGCTCGATGTCAGCCTGACATCAGGTGCTCCCGGCACGCTGCTGAACGAACTCGCCGTCAAGCTGAAGGAATGGACCGGCATCCACTGGATCGTCAGCCTCAGCCGCGAGGAAGGCCAGCCGACGCTCGTCGAAGCAGAAGCGAACGCCCAGAAGCAGCGGGTCGCCGATGCACGGCAGGACCCCGATGTTGCGGCGATCCTGGCGCAATTTCCGGGCGCAAAGATCATCGATGTGCGGGTGCGAGCACCCGAGATGGACGAAGAGGACGAAGCCGCTGCTCCGCCGGCAATCGCCGAATCCATTGATGGCGATATTCTACCCGGCGACGACATCGAATTCTAAGGCTAGGATGAATGCAGGCGGAACCGCTTCGGCTTGAAGCGGTTGACGATCATGACGACATATCCTGCCGCTCAACAGAGACTTGCAGAAGAAGGACCAAAGACGATGCGCGACATCATGGGCATGATGGGCAAAGTGAAGGAAATGCAGGCGAAGATGGAGAAGATGCAGTCGGAGATTGCCGACATTCGCGTCGAAGGCAAGGCCGGCGGCGGCCTCGTGACCGTCACCGTCAACGGCAAGGGCCTGATGCTCGGCCTCAAGATCGATCCCTCGCTCTTCAAGGAAGACGATGTCGAAATCCTCGAAGACCTGATCGTTGCCGCCAACAAGGATGCGCAGGAAAAGGCCGAGGCGATATCAGCCGAAAAGACCCGCGAACTGACCGCCGGCCTGCCGATCCCCCCCGGCTTCAAGCTGCCATTCTGAGGCCAGCGTTCAATCCGATTACCGGGCGGCCGCCTTGCGAATGAGATCGCGGCCGATCGCCTTGATGGGTTCGTTTCGCAGCACCAGCGATGTCGTAACCGCGCCGTGGCGGGCAATGGAATCGACGATGGTTTCAAGGTCCGATGGTGTCGGCACGAGAACCTTGAGCAGGAAGCAATCCTCGCCCGTTAATCTCAGCACCTCGATAATTTCAGGCATTTCCGAAAACTGCTTCAGATATGGCCGGATATGCTCATGCGTGGTCCTGAGACGTATGACCGCCATCATGCCGAGCCCGACGGCAGCGGGATCGATGACGGCGCGATAAGCTGCAATCACGCCGCGCTCCTCCAGCCGCTTCAGCCGCTCCGATGCAGCCGGCTGCGACAGGCCGACACGGCGGCCGAGCTCGGATACGGAGATTCGCCCGTCCTGCTGCAGGATTTCGACGATCGATAGATCCGTCGGATCCAGTCCTCTTTCGATAGTATCCATTGGTCGCCTTCAATTCATCGGTTGGAACAAGTTTTATCCGATGGATTGCAATGTCAATCGGCATCCCCGCATGCCAGCTTTTCTCCGTGGGAGACCATGGAGAAAGGATTGAGATGAGCGATATCATCACGCTGCCGGGGCTGGGCGGTTCTGGCGAAGATCACTGGCAGACATTGTGGGAACGGGACGATCCGACCATACGACGTTTCCAGCCGTCAAGCTGGGACAGACCGATCCTTTCGGATTGGATTGCCGCGCTCGAGGGCGAAATCTCGCGCTCCAAAACGCCGCCCATCCTGATCGCGCACAGCCTTGCCTGCCAGTTGATCGCCCATTGGGCGCCCATGAAGAAGACGGCGATCCTTGGTGCGTTCATGGTGGCCGCGCCCGACCCCACGGGCGAAATCTATCTTGCCGAGGCCGGCAGCTTTGCCAATCCCCCACGGCAGCGGCTGCCTTTTCCATCCCTGCTGGTCGCCAGCACCGACGATCCGTTCGGCTCCTTCGACCATGCGTGTCGCAGCGCCGAAAGCTGGGGCAGCGCCTTCGTCGATGTCGGGCCACGCGGGCATATCAATGCTGCATCCGGGCTGGGCGACTGGCCGGAAGGCAAGACAATCTTCGAGCGCTTTCGTGCCCGGCTTGCATGACCGCAAATCCGGCATTTGGAAAAGCCGCGCCGGAATGCTATTTCTGACCCCTTCTTCTAGAGATCGTCTGGCTTCCAGAGATCGTCTGGCGTGCCTGACCGGAGGGAATGCGATGAGCCTATCGACGCTGCTTGTTTTTGCCGGTGCCTTGTTCATTGCGGCGGGATCGCCGGGACCGAACATCGCGGCACTGGTGGCGCGCGTGCTGACGAAGGGCGCGCGCAACGTACTGCCGTTCCTGTCCGGCATGTGGCTCGGCGAGGCGATCTGGCTCACCTGCGCCGTTGCCGGCCTTGCGACCATTGCCGAAACCTTCCATCTCGCCTTCGTGGTCATCAAATGGCTTGGCGTCGCCTACCTGCTCTATCTTGCCTGGAAGATGTGGTTTGCCTCCTCCGACACCACGGGAGAGGAGTTGCCGGACGAGCAATCGGCCACACGGCTCTTCCTCGCCGGTTTCACGGTCACCATGGGCAATCCGAAGATCATGGTCTTCTATGTGGCGCTGCTGCCCTCGATCATCGATCTGCACGGCGTGACGATCTCCGGCTGGGCCGAGCTGGTGGCGACGATGTTTGCAGTGCTCGTCGTCATCGATCTCTCCTGGGCGATGCTGGCGGCCAAAGCCAGAACCTTCCTTAGGAGTCGCCGGGCTGTGCGTATCGCCAATCGCGCCAGCGCCGGCACCATGGCAGGTGCGGCCGTCGCGATTGCCATGCGGTGATTTCAGGCCGCTGCGTCGCTTTCGATGAACGCACGCAGCTTATAATGGATGGGCGCCGCCAGATAACGCGCCCGATCCTGCGGTGACAATCGCCTGCCGAAGGTCGTCATCATTTCCAGCATAGTGACCCTCGCGCCGGCATAAGGTAGATAGGTGACCGGCATGTCAGCGCTCACCGTGCCGCCCGCAAGAACGCGGCAATAGATGCCGGGCCGTCCGGCCCGGATATAGCGCTTGACGAATTGTGGATCCCCCATCTTCGCTGCGAAGGTGGAACAGGGGATACGCGCCGAGGTCACCTCCAGAACAAGATCGCCGGCTATGAATTGATCGCCGACAGCGATCTTGCAATTGTCCAGGCCTTCGATGATGAGATTTTCACCGAAGGTGCCCGGCTCCAGCGATCGTCCAAGCTCGTTTGCCCACCAGTCCAGCGTCAGCGAACCCTCGACATAAACGGCCTGATCGCGGCCGCCATGATGCTTGCGATTGCAGATGGCATCGCCGAGCAGCCCCAGCTCGTCAATCATGACGGCACCGTAAACGGCATGCTTGTTGATACCGGTCTTCGCTTTTTTGCCCGGCAGCGTTTCAGGAACACCACGGCACACGGCGAGAATTTTCATCGGTCAACCATCCCTTCCGCGATTCCGTTCCTTGAGCATATGAGCTAAAAGCCTCCCATGGCAAAGCGAGTCACCGGCCCCGAAATCGAAAAACTCATCCAGCTCCTGGCGAAAGTGCCGGGCCTAGGGCCGCGCTCGGCGCGCCGCGCGGCACTGCATCTCATCAAGAAGAAGGACCAGCTGCTCGGGCCACTGTCGCACGCCATGGGCGATGCCTATGACAAGGTGAAGATCTGCTCGCGCTGCGGCAATGTCGATACCGTCGACCCCTGCACCGTCTGCACCGACGATCGTCGCGATCAGTCCGTCATCATCGTCGTCGAAGATGTGTCCGACCTCTGGGCGCTGGAACGATCAGGCGCGATGAACGCCGCCTACCATGTTCTCGGCGGCGTGCTGTCGCCGCTCGATGGTATCGGACCTGACGATCTCAACATTCGCGGACTGATCGCTCGCGTCAGCGAAGGCGGCATCCGCGAGATCATCATCGCCGTCAACGCGACGGTCGAGGGACAAACCACAGCACACTATATAACAGATCAGCTCGATGGCCTCGAGGTCAAGATCACCCGCCTTGCCCATGGCGTGCCTGTCGGCGGCGAGCTCGATTATCTCGACGAGGGCACGCTTGCGGCGGCGCTGAGGGCGCGGACGGTGATTTGAGAGCTGCAATAAGGGACAGGTTCATGAGGAGAGTGCGCACCCCCCTCTGTCACTTCGTGACATCTCCCCCACACGGGGGGAGATTGGCCGCTTGCGGCACCGTCTTCGCCAAACCATCTGCCACCGTAATCGCAGAGACTTCGAACCTTCGATATGCCGCGAAGCCCGCCGCCCACAATCTCCCCCCTTGTGGGGGAGATGTCCCGAAAGGGACAGAGGGGGGTATCTTCCGGCGCATTCTACCGCTGCTCATCCTCCTCCTCGCCCTCCTTCCCCTCCCCGCTCTCGCCGCCTCGAAAGCCGATGTCGAAGCGCAGTTTCAAACCTGGATTCAAAAGGATCTCTGGCCGGAAGCGCGAAAGGCAGGGATTTCGGAAAAGACCTTCCAGGCCGCTTTTGCCGGCGTGACGCTGAACTGGGATCTGCCCGATCTCGAGCCGCCGGGCTTCCCGAAGCCGAAACAACAGGCGCAGAGCCAGGCCGAATTCTCCTCTCCCGCCCCCTATTTCAATGAGGGACGGTTACAGAAACTGGCTGTAACCGGGCGGAGCCTCGCCTCGCAATATGGGCCGGTGCTGCGGCGGATCGAGAAGACCTACGGCGTACCCGGACCGATCCTGCTGGCGATCTGGGGCCGAGAGACCGGCTTCGGCATCGCCAAACTGCCGAATTCGGCGATGCAGGTTCTGGCGACCAAAGCTTTCATGTCGACGCGCAAGGATATGTTCCGTAACGAGCTGATCGCCGGGCTGCGCATCCTCGAACATGGCGATGTCACGCCGGATCAGTTCAAGGGCTCCTGGGCCGGAGCGCTCGGCCAGCCGCAATTCATGCCGACCAACTACCTGAAATATGCCGTCGATTTCGATGGCGACGGCCATCGCAACATCTGGACTTCCGTGCCGGATACGCTGGCATCCATCGCCAACTATATGGTTCAGAAGGGCTGGCAGCGCGGCCGGAGTTGGGGATACGAAGTGACCATCCCGCAGAACGTGTCCTGCGCGCAGGAAGGGCCTGATCTTGCCAAGCCGATTTCGCAATGGGCTTCGCTCGGGATCAAGCCGGTTTCTGGCAAGGACCTTCCGGCGGACGAAATGCGCGCCAGCGGCATGATGCTGGTGCCGGCCGGCCGCGATGGGCCGGAATTCATCGTCACGCCGAATTTCTACGTTATCAAGGAATACAACAATTCCGACCTCTACGGCCTCTATATCGGCAATCTCGCCGATCGCATTGCCAATGGCAGCGGCGCTTTCCAGGAAAAATGGGGCGATGTCGGCAAGATGCTGCGCTCCGACGTCGCCAACATGCAGAAGGCCCTCGAGCGCAAGGGCTATGACGTGGGCGGCACGGACGGCCTGCCGGGCTACAAGACTAGGCGCTCGATCGGCCAGTGGCAGGAAAAGAGCGGCATGAAGCCCACCTGCTATCCGGACAGTTCGATGCTGGGCGTGCTGAAATAGCTGCGAAAAGGCTTTCGGCGCGAATGCCTTGCAATTTGCCTGAAAGAGGCTTATATCCGCATCAAATTCTTGATCGTGTGATGAAGAGTGGGCCGCAAGGACCCGCTCTTTTTTATTAGCGCGATCTCCCAATGCATGAACAATGCAGGAGTGAATGCTTGTCGGACGTGACAAACGCAGACAATACCAATGAACCCCGGCTGATCGTCGAAACCGGCCTTGACCAGCGCGTCGCCGCCATCATCGAGCCCGTCCTTGTGGGCATGGGCTTCCGCCTGGTGCGCGTGCGCCTCCTCAATCTGAACGGCCTGACGCTGCAGGTCATGACCGAGCGCAACGACGGCACCATGACCGTCGAGGACTGCGAAGAGGTCTCCACGGCCATTTCTCCGGTCCTGGATGTGGAAGATCCGATCGATAAGGCGTATCATCTCGAAGTGTCGTCGCCCGGCATCGACCGCCCGATGGTGCGAAAGTCGGATTTTCAGCGCTGGATCGGCCATATCGTCAAGTGCGAAACGTCGATCCTCGTCGATAACCGCAAGCGTTTCCGCGGCAAGATCGCCGCCGTCGACAATGACGGTTTCACGATCGAACGCGACCAGGTCGCCTATGGCGAGGAGCCCAAGGTGACCATTCCGTTCAGCACGCTGGCCGAAGCCAAGCTGATCCTGACGGACGATCTCATCCGCGACGCGCTGCGCGCCGACAAGCTGGCGAAAGCCGAGGCAGCGAACCAGAACGAAGCGGACGACCAGGAATAACCGATCAACGAACCGCCTGACGGAACGGGAAACCAGAAGGCAGGAAGACGGAGACTAAAGACAATGGCAGTCAGTGCGAACCGGCTAGAACTTCTGCAGATCGCAGATGCAGTGGCGCGCGAAAAGGTCATCGACCGCGAGATCGTGCTTGCCGCAATGGCGGATGCGATCCAGAAGGCCGCGCGCTCGCGTTACGGCACGGAATCGAACATCCGCGCCGATATCAACCCGAAGACGGGTGAAATCCGCCTGCAGCGTCTGCTCGAAGTGGTCGAAAAGGCAGAGGACTATTCCACGCAGATCCCGCTGGAACTGGCCCGCGACCGCAATCCGGACGCAGCCCTCGGCGATTTCATCGCCGATCCGCTGCCGCCGATGGATTTCGGCCGCATCGCCGCCCAGTCGGCAAAGCAGGTCATCGTGCAGAAGGTGCGCGAAGCCGAGCGTGACCGCCAGTTCGACGAATTCAAGGATCGTGTCGGCGAAATCGTCAACGGCACCGTCAAGCGCGTCGAATACGGCAACGTCATCGTCGACCTCGGCCGTGGCGAAGGCATTATCCGCCGCGACGAAATGATCCCCCGCGAAAACTTCCGCTACGGCGACCGCGTCCGCGCCTATGTCTACGACGTCCGTCGCGAACAGCGCGGCCCGCAGATCTTCCTGTCGCGCACGCATCCGCAATTCATGGTCAAGCTCTTCACCATGGAAGTGCCCGAAATCTACGACGGCATCATCCAGGTGAAGTCGGTTGCCCGCGATCCGGGTTCCCGCGCCAAGATCGCCGTCATTTCGAACGACTCGTCGATCGATCCGGTCGGCGCCTGCGTCGGTATGCGCGGTTCGCGCGTCCAGGCCGTCGTCGGCGAGCTGCAGGGCGAAAAGATCGACATCATTCCCTGGTCCAGCGAGCCGGCGAACTTCGTCGTCAACGCGTTGCAGCCGGCCGAAGTCGCCAAGGTCGTTCTCGATGAGGACGCCGAGCGCATCGAAGTCGTGGTTCCGGACGAGCAGCTTTCGCTCGCCATCGGCCGCCGCGGCCAGAACGTCCGCCTCGCTTCGCAGCTGACCGGCTGGGATATCGACATCATGACGGAAGCCGAGGAATCGGAACGCCGTCAGAAGGAATTCAACGAACGTACGAACCTGTTCATGGACGCGCTCGACGTCGATGAAATGGTCGGCCAGGTTCTGGCCTCCGAAGGCTTTGCCGCCGTCGAGGAACTGGCTTACGTCGATCTCGACGAAATCTCCTCGATCGACGGTTTCGACGAAGATACCGCCCAGGAAATCCAGACCCGTGCCCGCGAATATCTCGAGAAGCTCGAGGCGGAGATGGACGAGAAGCGCAAGGCTCTCGGCGTTTCCGACGAGCTGCGTGAGATCAACGGCATGACGGCGCAGATGATGGTTGCCCTCGGCGAGGACGGCATCAAGACGATCGAGGACTTCGCCGGCTGCGCCGCCGACGATCTCGTTGGCTGGTCCGAGCGCAAGAACGGCGAAACGAAGAAGTTCGAAGGCCTGTTTTCGAAGCTCGAAGTCTCGCGCGTAGAAGCTGAGCAGATGGTCGTGCAGGCCCGCCTGCTGGCCGGCTGGATCACCGAAGCCGATCTCGCTACCGAAGCCGAAGAGGTATCGGAAGGTGAAGGCGAGGCCGAGCAGGAAGCATGATGAGCGCAGAGGGGCCGAAGGCCGTACCCGAGGACGACGATCTTGCGGGTGACGGCGCAAATGGCCGTATGTGCATCGTAACACGCGAAAGCGGATCGCCGGATGAGCTGATCCGCTTCGTCGCCGCTCCGGACGGAACCGTCGTTCCGGATCTGAAGCGGCAGCTGCCGGGACGCGGATGCTGGGTCAAGGTCGACCGGGCGCTCGTAGACAAGGCAGTGGCAAAGAAGTTGTTCTCCCGCGCCCTGAAGGCGGAGGTGACCGCGCCGAGCGATCTCGGCGCTATCGTCGACCGCCTTCTTGCGGCGCAACTGGCCGGGATGATGAACATGGCACGCAAGGCGGGCCAGTTCGTATCCGGCTCGTCGAAAGTGGATGGCGCCGTTCGCAACGGCTCGGCACGTGCCGTGTTCCATGCGATAAACGCCGCTGCCGATGGCGTGCGCAAGATCGATCAGGCAAGGAAGGCCTGGCATCTCGGCATGGAGACAGAAGCGGAAATACCGTCCTTCCGTGTCTTTACGGAGGCGGAAATGGACGAACTGATGGGCCAGAATGCTTTTATCCATGCCGCAGCGCTTGCAGGGCAGGCGGGTGAGGGTGTAGTGAAGCGCGCAAACCTGCTCGAACGGTACCGCAACGGCGGTCAGTCCCGGGCAACGGGCGGCGCTGGCCGGCGAAAACAATGACGCGGTCACCGGCCTTTGCCGGACGCCTCATTAAGGTACATGCATTGAACGACAGGGTCTAACGGACGTTTCCGAGCCCTGTCCGAAGGAACAGGAACGGAATGACCGACAATCAAGACGACAAGACGCTGAGTGTTTCGGGTAAGAAGACCCTCACCTTGAAGCCTTCAGGCGTAAACCAGGGCACCGTGCGCCAGGACATGGGCCGCGGTCGCACCAAGGCGGTCGTGGTTGAGACCCGTAAGCGCCGCCCGCTACGTCCTGAAGACGAAAAGCCAATCACGCCGACGACAGCGCCATCAGTGACGCGCGTCGCAGAACCGACGCCGCAGCCGCCGCGCCCCCCGCAGCCGGCTCCGCGCATTCATCAGCCGGGCGGCCAGCAGCAACGGCCGCAGCAGTCCAGCCAGAACAACCAGCAGCGCCCGCAGCAGGAGCGTTCGTCGCGACCGGTGGTCTTGAATCATCTGTCGGCCGGCGAAATGGATGCTCGACGCCGTGCGCTCGCCGAAGCCCAGGTTCGCGACGCCGCCGATGCCGTGCGTCGTGCCGAGGAAGAAGCGCGACGCCGCCAAGAAGAAGAAGCTCGCCGCGTTGCCGAACAGGCCGAAGCCGCTCGCCGTGCCGCCGAAGAGGTTGCTCAGGCCGCGGAAGCAGCCAAGGTCGCCGACCAGGCTCCGGCCGCTCCCGTCGAGGCGAAGGTTGAAGCTCCGAAGCCGGCTGCACAGCCAGCTCCGTCGCCGGCCGTTGCGCGCCGCCCGGATGCTTCTGCTCCTCAGTCCGCCCGCCCCGGCGCAGCCGCCGCGGAAGCGCCGGCCAATCGCCGTCGCCCGGGCAATGAGGAAGAGGAAAGCCGTGGCCCGTCGCGCGGTGCTCCGATCCGTGGCAAGGTTACCCGGCCCGAACCGGCAAAGCCTGTCACCACGCGTCCGAAGACAGACGAAGAGCGCCGCCGCGGCAAGCTGACGGTCACCACCGCCGATGTCGACGAAGATGGCAACGCACGCGGCCGTTCGCTTTCGGCCATGCGCCGCCGTCAGGAAAAGTTCCGCCGCAGCCAGATGCAAGAAACGCGCGAGAAGATCTCGCGTGAAGTCGTGCTGCCCGAGACCATCACCATTCAGGAACTGTCGCAGCGCATGTCCGAACGCGCCGTCGACGTCATCAAGTACCTGATGAAGGAAGGTCAGATGATGAAGCCCGGCGACGTCATCGACGCCGATCTGGCCGAACTCATCGCCGGCGAATTCGGCCACACGGTCAAGCGCGTTTCGGAATCCGACGTCGAACAGGGCATCTTCAACGTTGCCGACGAGGAAGGCGAACTGGTTTCGCGTCCGCCCGTCGTCACCATCATGGGCCACGTCGACCACGGCAAGACCTCGCTGCTCGACGCCATCCGCCATGCGAATGTGGTCGCCGGCGAAGCCGGTGGCATCACCCAGCATATCGGTGCCTATCAGGTCGAGCAGAACGGTCAGAAGATCACCTTCATCGACACCCCCGGCCACGCCGCCTTCACGGCGATGCGTGCTCGCGGTGCCCAGGCGACCGATATCGCGATCCTGGTCGTTGCGGCCGACGACAGCGTGATGCCGCAAACGATCGAATCGATCAACCACGCCAAGGCGGCGGGTGTTCCGATCATCGTGGCGATCAACAAGATCGACAAGCACGAAGCCAACCCGCAGAAGGTCCGCACGGAACTGCTGCAGCACGAAGTCTTCGTCGAATCGATGGGCGGTGAAGTGCTCGACGTGGAAGTCTCCGCGAAGAACCGCACCAACCTCGACAAGCTGCTCGAAGCCATCCTGCTGCAGGCGGAAATCCTTGACCTCAAGGCCAATCCGAACCGCACGGCCGAAGGCACCGTCATCGAAGCCCAGCTCGACCGCGGCCGCGGCTCCGTCGCCACCGTGCTCGTGCAGAAGGGTACGCTGCGTCCCGGCCAGATCGTCGTTGCCGGCGATCAGTGGGGCCGTGTCCGCGCGCTCGTCAACGACAAGGGTGAGCATGTGAAGGAAGCAGGCCCGGCCATGCCGGTCGAACTGCTCGGCCTTTCCGGCGCACCGCAGGCCGGCGACAAGTTCGCCGTCGTCGAAAGCGAGAGCCGCGCCCGCGAGATCTCGGAATATCGCCAGCGCCTCACCCGCGACAAGGCGGCTGCCCGCCTGTCCGGCCAGCGCGGTTCGCTCGAGCAGATGATGACCCAGCTTCAGACTGTCGGCGTGAAGGAATTCCCGCTGGTCATCAAGGGCGACGTGCAGGGCTCGATCGAAGCCATTGCCGGCGCTCTCGACAAGCTCGGCACCGACGAAGTTCGTGCCCGCATCGTCCATTCGGGCGCAGGCGGCATCACCGAGTCGGACGTCTCGCTGGCGGAAGCCTCCAATGCAGCGATCATCGGCTTCAACGTCCGCGCCAACGCGCAGGCACGTCAGTTCGCCGAGCGTCAAGGCATCGAGATCCGCTACTACAACATCATCTACGACCTGGTGGATGACGTGAAGGCGGCGATGTCGGGCCTGCTCTCTCCGGAGCGCCGCGAAACCTTCCTCGGCAATGCCGAGATCCTCGAGGTGTTCAACATCACGAAGGTCGGCAAGGTTGCGGGTTGCCGCGTCACCGAAGGCAAGGTCGAGCGTGGCGTCGGCGTCCGCCTGGTGCGCGACAACGTCGTCATCCACGAAGGCAAGCTCAAGACCCTCAAGCGCTTCAAGGACGAAGTGTCGGAAGTCAATGTCGGCCAGGAATGCGGCATGGCCTTCGAGAACTACGAAGACATCCGCGCCGGCGACACGATCGAGTGCTTCCGCGTCGAGCATATCACCCGTACGCTGTAAGCAATCTTCGATTTGCTAGATATCAAAACCGCCGGCCAAAACCGGCGGTTTTTTCTTGCGCATTATGAGCAGGACACGGCTTTCGCAAGGATTCTGGGCTTCTGGCGGGCCGCAAACCCTGTCCAGCCTTGACCTTTGAGCCGGATCGAGTCATTTGACCCGCTTTATCGCGTCCAAAGGACGCTGCTAACGGAACAACCATGACCAGACCAACTTCTTCCGCGCCTTCGCAGCGCATGCTTCGCGTCGGCGAGCAGGTGCGCTCAGCGATCACGCAGGTTCTGCAGCGCGGCGAAGTGCGCGACGACCTGATCGAGCGCACCGTGATCTCCATTTCCGAAGTGCGCATGTCACCCGATCTGAAGATCGCCACCGCCTTCGTGACGCCGCTCGGCGTTTCCGACCACGGCGCCGTCATCGAAGCGCTGAACCGCCATGCGAAATACATCCGCGGCCGCCTCGGCCCGCAGCTTCGCCAGATGAAGTACATGCCGGAAGTGCGCTTCCGCGACGATACGAGCTTCGACAATTACAAGAAGATCGACGCGCTTCTGCGCTCGCCCGAGGTCAGCCGCGACCTCGACGACGACAACGACCAAGATCAATAACAGAGACAGAGAATGTCCAAGCCACGCAAGCCCAAGGGCCGTCCGATTTCGGGCTGGCTCATCCTCGACAAGCCGATCGACTTCGGCTCGACCGAAGCCGTTTCCAAGATCAAGTGGCTGTTCAAGGCCCAGAAGGCCGGCCATGCCGGCACGCTCGATCCGCTCGCCTCCGGCATGCTGCCGATCGCGCTCGGCGACGCCACAAAGACGGTTCCCTACGTCATGGACGGCCGCAAGATCTATGAATTCACCGTGACCTGGGGCGAAGAACGCGCTTCCGACGACCTCGAGGGCGCGGTAACCGCCACCTCCGACAAGCGTCCGAGCGAAGAGGATATTCGCGCACTGCTGCCGAACTATACCGGCGTCATCAACCAGATCCCGCCGCAGTTCTCGGCCATCAAGATCGCTGGCGAGCGCGCCTATGACCTTGCCCGCGAAGGCGAGACGGTCGAGATCCCCTCGCGCGAAGTCGAGATTTTCCGCCTGACGCTGCTCGCCTGCCCTGATGCCAACACGGCACATTTCGAAGTGGAATGCGGCAAGGGTACCTATGTGCGTGCGCTTGCCCGCGATTTCGGCCGCGATCTCGGCTGCTACGGCCATATTTCCGGTCTGCGCCGCAGCTTCGTTGCCCCCTTCGCCGAAGAAGCGATGGTGCCGCTTGCCGATCTCGTGGCGCTGGAAGAGATCGAGGATACGGACGAGCGGCTTGCAGCCCTCGACGCACTGCTGATCGACACGGCGGAAGCGCTGTCTTCGTTGCCGCATCTCGTCATCAGCGACGACCAGGCACACCGCCTGAAGATGGGCAACCCGATCCTGGTGCGCGGCCGCGATGCGCCGGTTGCCGAGACGGAGGCCTATGCCACGGCCCGCGGCAAGCTGATCGCGATCGGCGAGATCGGTCAGGGCGAATTTCGTCCGAAGCGTGTCTTCGTCTGACCTTCAACCAGCCGGAAAGCCGGCTATTGCCGAGCAACGGCAACGCGATATGTTTCCCGACGGGCCATCATGGCCCGTTCAAAGGGGGCAAACATGCGCAGAGTTGCATTCGGAATAGTTGCATTCCTTTCCCTGTTCCTGACAGTTACGAATACCCAATCCGCCGAGCGGTGGGCCGGGCTACCGCCATTTCCGCCAATGCCGCAGCCGAAAACAAGCGGCATGGCCGATGTCAACGACATCAAGATGTATTATGCCGAATATGGCGCGGGTGACCCGATCCTCTTCATTCATGGCGGTCTCGGGAATGCCGACGTCTGGGGCGCTCAGGTCGCCGATTTCGCGAGAGATCATCTCGTCATCGTCGCCGACAGCCGCGGGCACGGCCGCTCGACGCGCAGCGAGAAACCCTTCGGCTACGATCTGATGACTTCGGACTACGTTGCGCTGCTCGACTATCTGAAGGTCGGCAAGGTGACGCTGGTCGGATGGTCTGACGGCGGCATCATCGGCATCGACATGGCGATGAAACATCCCGAAAAGCTGACCCGCGTGATCGCGCAAGCCGCCAATGTCACGACAGACGGCGTGAAGCCCGACGTCATGAGCAACAAGACTTTCAACGACTACATCAACGTCGCCGGCGAGTATTACAAGAAACTGTCGCCGACCCCGAACGAATATGAGGCCTTCGTCAACCAGATCTCGCAGATGTGGGCGACGCAGCCGGCATGGACGGCAGCCGACCTCGGCAAGATCACGGTGCCGGTGACGCTCGCCATCGGCGACCATGATGAGGCGGTGAAGCTTGATCATACCGAGATGATGGCGAAGGAGATCCCGGGCGCCAAGCTCGTCATCCTGAAGGACGCCAGCCATTTCGCCATGCTGCAGGATCCGGAAGGCTACGATGCCATGATCCGGGACGCCATGGCGGGGCGCTGAAAGGCGCCCAGGGAGAACCCTCTTTCAATTGGCGCTCATTTGGTTTATAGGCAGCGCCAGCATCAGGCATGCCTGATTGCATTCGCGGCCAATGCTGGACGACATCCCGGCGTTTGGCGACTTCAATCTCCTCTCATAGAAAGGACCATCCGATGTCGATCACTGCTGAGCGCAAGGCTGCGCTGATCAAGGAATACGCTACCGCCGAAGGCGACACCGGTTCTCCGGAAGTCCAGGTTGCGATCCTGACCGAGCGCATCAACAACCTCACGGAACACTTCAAGGACCACAAGAAGGACAACCACTCCCGTCGTGGCCTCCTGACGATGGTTTCCAGCCGGCGCTCGCTTCTTGACTACCTCAAGAAGAAGGACGAAGGCCGTTATACCAAGCTGATCACCAGCCTCGGTATCCGCCGCTAACGGAATCTCCGGCGGGCGTTCACCTGAACGTCCGCCGGATGCTTATGAAGGGTATGAACCCTTGAGACCAGTTTCCCTCGCGCCTTATGCCGGTGCGATGCGAGACCGACGGCAGGCCGGATGGGCCGGTGCTGCCAACAACAACCGTTGACCTGTCATGGGGCAGGATTGCCGGATGCTTTCAGCCGAAGCCTAGCGCTTCGGCCGATCTTCGAAAGCCTCTCGTTGTCTTGCCCGTGATGCGTCACACTTCGTGCGGTCGAAGATGTGCCCTGCCGAATTCGTCGGCGACGGCGCCTTTTCCCGCATCATGCAAGGACAAGATATGTTCGATATCCATACCGTCGAAATCGAGTGGGCAGGCCGCCCGCTAAAGCTCGAAACCGGCAAGATCGCCCGTCAGGCTGACGGCGCCGTTGTCGCCACCTACGGCGAGACCGTGGTGCTTGCGACCGTCGTTTCCGCCAAGGCGCCGAAGCCGGGCCAGGACTTCTTCCCGCTCACCGTCAACTACCAGGAAAAGACCTACGCAGCCGGCAAGATCCCCGGCGGCTACTTCAAGCGTGAGGGTCGTCCGAGCGAAAACGAAACCCTCGTTTCGCGCCTGATCGACCGCCCGATCCGCCCGCTCTTCCCGGAAGGCTACAAGAACGACACCCAGGTTGTCGTCACGGTCATCCAGCATGACCTCGAAAACAATCCCGACATCCTGTCGATGGTCGCAACCTCGGCTGCCCTGACGCTCTCGGGCGTTCCCTTCATGGGCCCGGTCGGCGGCGCTCGCGTCGGCTACATCAACGGCGAATACGTGCTCAACCCGCATCTCGACGAGATGGACGAATCGAGCCTCGACCTGGTCGTTGCCGGGACGCAGGACGCCGTTCTGATGGTTGAATCCGAAGCCAAGGAACTGCCTGAAGACGTCATGCTCGGCGCCGTCATGTTCGGTCATCGCGGCTTCCAGCCTGTCATCGATGCGATCATCAAGCTCGCCGAAGTCGCTGCCAAGGAACCGCGCGACTTCCAACCGGAAGATTATTCCGAGCTCGAGAAGGAAATGCTCGGCCTCGCCGAAGCCGAACTGCGCGACGCCTACAAGATCACGCAGAAGGCCGATCGCTACGCTGCCGTCGACGCCGTCAAGGCGAAGGTGAAGGCACACTTCCTGCCGGAAGAAGGCGAAGCCAAGTACACGGCCGAAGAAGTCGGCGCCATCTTCAAGCACCTGCAGGCGAAGATCGTTCGCTGGAACATCCTCGACACGTCCAGCCGCATCGACGGCCGCGACCTGTCGACCGTTCGCCCGATCGTTTCAGAAGTCGGCCTGCTGCCGCGCACGCACGGTTCGGCGCTGTTTACCCGCGGTGAAACGCAGGCAATCGTCGTCGCCACACTCGGCACCGGCGAAGACGAACAGTATGTCGACAGCCTGACCGGCATGTACAAGGAGCGTTTCCTGCTCCATTACAACTTCCCTCCCTACTCGGTTGGCGAAACCGGCCGCATGGGTTCTCCGGGTCGTCGCGAAATCGGTCACGGCAAGCTCGCATGGCGCGCTATCCGCCCGATGCTGCCGTCGGCGGAACAGTTCCCCTATACGCTGCGCGTCGTTTCCGAGATCACCGAGTCCAACGGCTCATCCTCGATGGCAACGGTTTGCGGCACCTCGCTCGCCCTGATGGACGCCGGCGTGCCGCTGGCAAAGCCGGTTGCCGGCATTGCCATGGGTCTGATCCTGGAGGGCGATCGCTTCGCGGTTCTCTCCGACATTCTCGGTGACGAAGACCACCTCGGCGACATGGACTTCAAGGTCGCCGGCACTGCCGACGGCATCACCTCGCTGCAGATGGACATCAAGATCGCCGGCATCACCGAAGAGATCATGAAGGTCGCTCTTGGCCAGGCACAGGGCGGTCGTGCCCACATCCTCGGCGAAATGTCCAAGGCTATCACCGAGAGCCGCGGTCAGCTCGGCGAATTCGCTCCGCGCATCGAAGTCATGAACATCCCGGTCGACAAGATCCGCGAAGTCATCGGCTCCGGCGGCAAGGTCATCCGCGAAATCGTCGAAAAGACCGGCGCGAAGATCAACATCGAGGACGACGGCACCGTCAAGATCGCCTCCTCTTCCGGCAAGGAAATCGAAGCGGCCCGCAAGTGGATCCACTCGATCGTTGCCGAGCCGGAAGTTGGCCAGATCTACGAAGGTACTGTTGTCAAGACCGCCGACTTCGGCGCCTTCGTCAACTTCTTCGGCGCTCGCGACGGCCTCGTCCACATCTCTCAGCTCGCTTCCGAGCGCGTTGCCAAGACGCAGGACGTCGTCAAGGAAGGCGACAAGGTCTGGGTCAAGCTGCTCGGCTTCGACGAGCGCGGCAAGGTTCGCCTGTCCATGAAGGTTGTCGATCAGGCGACCGGCCAGGAAATCGCGGCCGACAAGAAGAAGGACGACGCGGCCGAGTAAGCTGCGCCTTCATCCAAGTTCCGGGGCGCGGGGTCTTTTCCGCGCCCTTTTTATATGATGGCTGTCGGCTGCTTTCGCTGAAACTGCATGCCCGGCCCCTCACCCTATCCCTCTCCCCGCCGTGCGGGGAGAGGGGATGCGACTGTGCTCGATTATCGCCTTCCTCCAAACTGAGGCACGCTGTCTTGCTCTGTCGTCCCCTCTCCCGTTTCAACGGGGAGAGGGCTAGGGTGAGGGGCAAGCACAGCATACGACTGCGGCACGCACATACGACAATCGAAACTCATTCCCACGACGAGACCACGCCCATGAGCCGCGATGCCCTGAAGACCCTGTTCCACCCCTTTGCCTCCGGCACAGTCGAAGCGCCCGGCGAGGGTCAGCGTATCCTGTTTCTCGGCGCCGAGGCCGGTTTTGCGCTGCCGGAGGGATTTGCTGCCGAGCTTTCGGCGGTCCAGGGCTTCCGCCCCTTCTATCGCCAGCTGCAGGCGCAGCGGATCAACGTGACGCCGGAAATCGAAGGCGAAGGCTATGACGGAGCGCTGGTGCTCTGCGGCAAGCACAAGGGCGAGAATGAGGATCATATCGCCGAAGCGCTGGCGCGCGTCAGGGAAGGCGGCCTTATCGTCGTTGCCGGCGGCAAGGAAGACGGCATCCAGCCGCTGCGCAAGCGCGTCGAGGCCTTCGGGCTCGAAATCGAGCACATGCCGAAATATCACGGCGTCGCCTTCTGGTTTGCGCGGCCTGCCGATATCAAGCTTTTGACGGCGCAGCTCGCGAAGCCGGCGACGCTGGTCGACGACACCTTCACCACGGCGCCCGGCATGTTCTCCCATGACCGTGTCGATGCTGGCTCCGAACTTCTCGCCTCGCGCCTGCCAACCGATTTTGCCGGCGATGCCGCCGATTTCGGCGCCGGCTGGGGCTATCTCTCCGTCGAGCTGGCAATGAAGTCGCCGAGGATCGAACGTATCGACCTCTACGAGGCCCATTACGGCTCCCTGGAGGCCGCACGCGCCAATCTGCTGTCGCACTGCCCGAAGGTCGCCCAGCGCTTCTTCTGGCACGATCTGGCAAGCGAGCCGGTCAAGGACAAGTACGACCTGATCATCATGAACCCGCCCTTCCATGAGGGTCATGCCGCCGAACCTTCGCTCGGCCAGGCGATGATCAAGACCGCCGCTTCGGCACTGCGCGGCGGCGGACGGCTGATGCTGGTCGCCAATCGCGGCCTGCCCTATGAGCCGGTGCTGGCGGAGAATTTCAAAGAATTCGGCGAGACCTGCCGCAATGCCCGCTACAAGGTGCTCTGGGCCAAGAAGTAAGCGACAAAGGCGGCCAATCGCCCGCCTTTCTTATACGAGAGTCAGCCCGCGCTGCCTGGCGCCACAGAGTCCCCGAGGCTCTTCCTCCGCTATCTCTACCGTC
This sequence comes from Martinezella sp. CNPSo 3732, assembly GCF_057784515.1. Taxonomy (NCBI): domain Bacteria; kingdom Pseudomonadati; phylum Pseudomonadota; class Alphaproteobacteria; order Hyphomicrobiales; family Rhizobiaceae; genus Martinezella; species Martinezella sp. CNPSo 3732. The sequence continues at coordinate 41,124 of NZ_JBXSOO010000024.1, read as the reverse complement.
ATCCTCGGGCTTGACCCGAGGATGACGAAGTATGGGTACGCTGGGGTGGCAAACAGATCACGCCTCACGCGGTGCTCCTGCGGCCCATTCGCGGTTCAGCACGGCGTAGACGCATTCGTCGCCCCATATACCGTTGAAGCGATCGTTCTCGATCAAAAGCGCCTCACGGCGCAGGCCGAGCCGTTCGACGACGCCGACCGAGCCGGCATTTTTCGCGTCCAGCCGTGCAAAAATCCGGTGAAAGCCGAACCTTTCGAAGCCGAGGGTAATCATGGCTTGCGCCGCCTCGGTGGCATAGCCCTTCCTGGCATAGGCTGGGTTGGAGGTATAGCCGAGCTCGGCTTGAAGTGCCGCCTTGTTTGCGAATGTCAGGCTGACATCACCGACCAAAGCGCCATCCTCCCGCCGAATGACGGCGCATAGCAGCGTATCCCCATCTTCGGAGAAAGGGGAATTCAGGCGGATATCGAAACGCTCCCTCATCACTTCGGGCGAGGGAGGATCGCGGTAGAGAAAACGATAGATCTCCGGCAGGGAGCGATAGGCGCTGTAGGCGACAAAATCCTCCGGCACAAAGCGGCGGAGGATAAGACGGTCGGTCGATGCCAAAGGTTCTGCGTCGTTGGACGTCATCGGGAATCCTCTGGAAGGATATCCGGAAATTCGATCCTCCCGGCCAAAACCGGGAGGACGACTGAGATCGGGAGCTTACTCCGTATCTGCGCTCGACAGCGTTTCCAGCGTCGGCATCGAGGTGATGTTATAGCCGGCATCGACGAAGTGGATTTCGCCGGTCACGCCAGCCGAGAGATCCGACAGGAGATAGAGCGACGACGAGCCGACCTGGTCGATGGTGACGGACTTGCGCAGCGGCGCGTTGCGCTGGTTCCACGACAGGATGGCGCGGGCATCGGAAATGCCGGCACCGGCGAGTGTGCGGATCGGACCGGCGGAGACGGCGTTGACGCGAATGCCGCGCGGGCCGTAATCCGCAGCGAGATAGCGAACGGAGGCCTCGAGGGCCGCCTTGGCGACGCCCATGACGTTGTAGTTCGGGATCACGCGCGTCGAACCGTTATAGGTCAGCGTCAACATGCTGCCACCCTCGGTCATCAGATCGGCGGCGCGCTTGGCGATCTCGGTGAAGGAAAAGCAGGAAATCACCATGGTGCGGGTGAAATTTTCCCGCGTGGTGTTGGCATAGAGCCCCTTCAGCTCGTTCTTGTCGGAAAAGCCGATGGCGTGAACGATGAAGTCCAGCTTGCCCCAGCGCTCCTTGATCGCCGCGAAAACGGCATCGACCGAAGCGAGATCCTCGACATCGCAAGGCAGAAGGAAATCCGAGCTGACTTCGGCTGCCAGCGGCTTGACGCGCTTGCCGAGCGCTTCGCCCTGAAAGGTGAAAGCCAGTTCCGCGCCTTCGGCTGCCAGCGCCTTTGAAATACCCCAGGCAATCGAGTGATTGTTTGCGACGCCCATGATGAGGCCGCGCTTACCCTGCATAATTCCCGTCATTGCCTTATCCGTTGTAGCGCTGGAATACGAGCGTGGCGTTGGTGCCGCCGAAGCCGAAGGAGTTCGAAAGGGCGATATCGAACTTGGCATTGTCGATACGCTTGCGCACGATCGGCACGCCTTCGAATTCCGGGTCGAGTTCGGTGATATGAGCGCTTTCGCCGATGAAACGCTCCTGCATCATCAAGATCGAGTAGATCGATTCCTGAACGCCCGCTGCGCCGAGCGAATGGCCCGTCAGCGACTTGGTCGACTGGATCGGCGGGATCTTGGCGCCGAAGACTTCGCGGATCGCGCCGATTTCCTTGCTGTCGCCCACCGGCGTCGAGGTGCCGTGGGTGTTGATGTAGTCGATATCGCCCTTCACCGTGGCAAGCGCCTGGCGCATGCAGCGCACGGCACCCTCGCCCGATGGCGCCACCATGTCGTAACCATCCGAGGTGGCGCCGTAGCCGATGATCTCAGCATAGATCTTGGCGCCGCGGGCCTTGGCATGCTCAAGCTCTTCCAGAACCAGCACGCCGGCGCCACCGGCGATGACGAAGCCGTCACGCTTGGCGTCATAAGCGCGCGAGGCGGTTTCCGGATGGTTCTCGTTGAAGTCTGACGACATGGCGCCCATGGCGTCGAAGAGGTTCGACATGGTCCAGTCGAGATCCTCGTGGCCGCCGGCGAACATGACGTCCTGCTTGCCCCACTGGATCATTTCGGCGGCATTGCCGATGCAGTGCGCCGAGGTCGAGCATGCGGACGAGATGGAGTAGTTGACGCCGTGGATCTTGAACCATGTCGCAAGCGTGGCCGAGGCCGTCGACGACATCGACTTCGGCACCGCGAAGGGGCCGATGCGCTTCGGGCTGTTGTTCTTGCGGGTGATGTCGGCCGCTTCGATCAGCGTGCGGGTCGACGGGCCGCCGGAGCCCATGATGATGCCGGTGCGCTCGTTGGTGATATCGCCTTCCTCAAGGCCGCTATCGGCGATCGCCTGCTTCATGGCGACATGGTTCCAGGCACCGCCTTGCGACAGGAAGCGCATGGCGCGGCGATCCACCAGGTCGGTCGTATCGATCTTCGGCGCGCCCCAGACCTGGCACTTGAAGCCGTGCTCGGCGAAATCGGGGGAGAAGGAAATGCCGGATTTGGCGTCGCGCAGCGAGGCGGTCACTTCTTGCGCATTGTTTCCAATCGAAGAGACAATACCCAGACCCGTAACAACTACCCGTCTCATGTCGATGACCTTTTCTAAAACATCTGTCTTGGTGGAGGCGGCGATGCCGCGGTTCAGGCAACCTTGTCCTTGGACAGGCCCACGCGCAGGTCCGTCGCCTGATAGATGGTCTCGCCATCGGCCTTCAGCCAGCCGTCGGCGGTGCCAAGGACGAGGCGACCGCGCATGACGCGCTTGAAGTCGATGCCGTATTCGAGAAGCTTCGTGTCCGGACGAACCATGCCCTTGAACTTCACTTCGCCCGTGGAAAGCGCCATGCCGCGTCCGGGTTCGCCGAGCCAGCCAAGGAAGAAGCCGGTCAGCTGCCACATGCCGTCGAGGCCGAGGCAGCCCGGCATGATGGGATTGCCGGCGAAATGGCAGGGGAAGTACCAATCATCGGGGCGCACGTCGTATTCGGCGCGAATATAGCCCTTGTCGAAGGCTCCGCCCGTTTCGGAAATATCCGTAATGCGATGGACCATCAGCATCGGTGGCAGGGGAAGCTGTGCGTTGCCCGGGCCGAACAGCTCGCCGCGGCCACAGGACAGGATTTCCTCGTAATTGAAGCTGGATTGTCTCGTCGTCATAAAAATTCCGTTTCCCCCGCATGAATGCCGATGGATGTGAAGCTTTAGTGCAAGATCGACAGAAAATGAAGCGTAACCATCACACTCTCATTCAGCCGTTCGATCGAACGCAGTAGCTCTTATGTGGTGGTCGCATACAGGAACGCCAGAGCCGCTACCAGTGCCAAATGCGGCAAAAGCCCGATTTTTCCGGCTTTTGAGCGCCTTCCCACCCCATGGAAACTATTGAAAGCAATCAAGGCAAAAGTTATATGGCTTAGTAAAGAATTATAGAGATCAGGAATCCGGAGTCCCTGAATGGCAGAACATGCCGAAATCGCGATCGAAACCAGGCTGCGCAATGTGGGCCTAAGGCCGACTAGGCAGCGGATCGCACTGGGAGACCTCCTTTTCGCCAAGGGCGACCGCCACCTGACTGTAGAAGAGCTTCACGAGGAAGCGGTTGCCGCAGGCGTGCCCGTCTCGCTCGCAACCGTCTACAACACGCTGCATCAATTTACCGAGGCAGGCCTGATCCGTGTGCTCGCTGTCGAAAGCACCAAAACCTATTTCGACACCAACGTCTCCGATCACCATCACTTTTTCGTGGAAGGCCACAACGAGGTGCTGGATATTCCGATCAGCAATCTGACGATCGACAATCTGCCCGAGCCGCCGCAGGGCATGGAAATCGCCCATGTCGATGTGGTGATCCGTCTGCGGCGCAAGAGTAGGCAGTAGGCAGTAGGCAGTAGGCAGTAGGCAGTAGGCAGTAGAATTGTCTGCCAGCCGACCGCTATTGCCTAATGCCTATTCCCCACTGCCTCCAGATTACATCACATCGTCCGGATGCCGGCCTGGCTTGTGGTGATAGGTCGGAAAGGTCCAGCCGAACCAGAGCGCGCCGCCGCGCACCGCGAAGGCCGCGATTACGCCCAATCCCGCAGAGGCATAAAGCGGCAGCATCGTTGCATTGGCGGCGGTAAAGACGCTGGCGCCGACGAGCGAAGCGGTCACGTAGATTTCCGGACGCAGCAGCACCGAAGGTTCGTTTGCCAAGAGATCACGTAAAATGCCGCCGAAGGTCGCCGTCAGCGCGCCGGTGACGATGGCAACGGTGGGTGAGCCCGTCGCGGCCATGCCCTTGGCCGCCCCCATCACGCAGTAGGCCGACAATCCCACCGCATCGAGCCAGATGAGCAGCCGATAGCGCGATTCGAAGAGATGCGCGGTGAAGAAGACCAGGACGCCAACCACGGCGCAGATGATGATATAGGTCGGGTTCAGTACCCAGAAGACCGGCACCCGGCCGAGAACGATATCGCGCAGCGTGCCGCCGCCAATGCCGGTGACGGCCGCCAGGAACAGGAAGCCGATCAGATCGAGCTGCTTGCGCGAGGCCGCGAGCGCGCCGGTTGCGGCAAAAAGGGCGACGCCGGCATAATCAAGAAACGAGAGAAGCGACATCGAAAACTCCAGCGGAACGCCCGCGATTTTTCCGAAATGAATCACGACGGCAAGGGCCGCGCAAGCAGGCGCGTGCAAAGATGTCGCAGCGGCTGCGGCTGTTATCGTGGCCGTAACGGCGCTTCGAAAAGGAATCCCCCGTGAAATCCCTGCTGATCGTAATCCTCAACCTCTTCGCTCTCGTGATCATGCCTGCCGTGGCCGAGGCGCAGCAATCGATCCTGCAGGACCCCGTGGCCTTCGAGAAGGATCATTTCACCAAGAGCTGCGACGGCCAGGTGAGCTTCGGCGACAAGTTCGCCACCCAGCAGGACATCAACAACGACAAGCTGATGGATATCGTCATCAATGAAGGCGAGATCACCTGCAAGGGCGAAAAGGGACCCTACTGCACGGACGAAGGCTGCCCCTACAATTTCTATGTCCAGGTGGCCGAAGGCGGCTACCTGATGATCGCCACGGCGAAGATCTACGGCTATGATTTCATCCAGCGTTTCGGCAACATGGTTCTGGTCATGAAGATGCATCCGCGCTTCTGCGACCGCAAGGATGGCGAGGCCGCCTGCGAAATCACCGTCAGGGTCCGCGGCGTCAAATTCGTCACAATCTCAAAGAAATAGGTTTACGGCGCGCGCGCATCGTTAGGGCCTGGGCACGTGGTTACGGCCCCGGGCACGTGGTTACGGCCCCGGGTAGAGCGCCGAAGTGCGCCGGACGGCGTAATAGCCGACCAAGCCGACCCATTCGCGCAGGCCGGTTGCCAGCAGTTGCGCGTTGCGCGAGGGCTGGGTGAAATCGAGGCCGAGGCTTTCCTTGCCGGTGCTGCGATAATCGACCGGCCAGGGCACGACATTGATGCCCTGCTTGCGGAAAATGCCCATCGAGCGCGGCATGTGGAAGCCCGAAGTGATGAGCAAGCAATCCGAAAGACCGTTCTGCGCCAGCAGCTCCTTGGTGTTGACGGCATTCTCGAAGGTCGTGCGCGAGGTCTTGTCCTCGACCAAGCGGCTTGTGGGAATGCCGAGCGCGGTGAAGAAGCGCTCGGAGATGACGGCATCGCCCTCATAGGTGCCGCCGATCGAGCCATCGCCGCCCGAGATCACGATGCGTGACTGCGGATATTTCTGTGCCAGTCGCAGCGATTCAATCAGACGATCGCCGGCCGAATCAAGCTCGTAACCGCCGCGCGCCGTTGTCACCTCATTCTGCGTGGCGCCGCCGAGAACGATCATGCATTTCAGATCGGCGGGATCGGCAGCGGGATGCGGAAAGCGCTCCTCCAGCCCCTGAACGACATAAGCGCCGGCCGTCGTATAGAGCGAGACGAACAGGATCAGCGCCGACAAGAGCGTCGAGGTGATGACGGTTGCTCGCCAGCGCAGAAGAGCGGCGATGAAAGCCAGCAGTACGAAGAGAAACGCCAGCGACAGCGGCTGACCGAAGATCCAGACCAGTTTCGAAAAAACGAACACGGCACATCCTTGAGCTTGTCGGCAAACGATTCGTTTTTCTCCCTAGCAGATTTTTGTGCACTGCAATGTGGCTATTTCGTCCGCCGCACCGTGGACGCCGAAATAACGAAGCGCTGATTGAAGCGGCGCTGCAGCGGGCGAGGGATGAAAAGCGTCGACAGTGCCAGGACGAGGGCGACCATCGACACCAGCCAGAGCGCGTGCGGGCCAAAGGCGCCGGCCAGAAGTGCGCCGATGATGGCGCCCGAGATCATGCCGCTCCAGGGCACGATTTGCACCGTCCAGAGAAAATCGCGATCCCCCAGCAGGAAACGGCCCAGACCGCGTCCGAAGCGCGACAGCGCCCCGGTAACATAGGTGAGGCCGATCGGCAGGCCTTCGATATGCTCGACCGTGGCATTGACCATGCCCATGGCAAGCACCACGAGATAGAACTGTACCAGAAGCAGCGACGGCTCCGCAAAGCCCGCTGCAGCGGCCAGAAGGATGCTGACGCAGGCAAGCACCACGAAAGCTCGTCGATCCGCCGCATGGGCGACAACGATCCCAAGCGCGTTGCCGATGATGAATGTCAGGATGGCCGAGAAAAGCACCGCCGCATGACCGAACTCGCCCATTCCGAGGGCAATCGCCGCCCGGGTCGTATTGCCGGTCATGAAGGACACGAAATTGCCCGTCAGCACCAGCCCGACGGCATCGGTCATTCCAGCCAGAAAGGCGATCGAGGCAACAAGCAGAAACCCCGTCACGGTACGGCGGGTCTTGATGAGACGACGGCGGCGCTGTCTGGTCATGGGCGATTCGGGGCGGGTTAAGGAGGATTGGAGGCTAGCATGAAGTTGGCGGGATGCGGAGGACGGATTAAATTATCGATATGCTAAAAATAGGCAGGCTTATTTAGAGCAGTCTCTTCTTTGCAAATGTTCTGCCGGAATGGGATTTCAGATAGGTCTCAAATTCCAACGCACGATATTTATCCGGAAATGCTGAATACCAGAGGAGAACCCATGGTGCGAATTTCGCGGTATGGGTCGATTTACCGGCATTGTGGTCGGCAAACCGCCGCTTAAGGTTCGAAGTCGATCCGGTATATTGCTGGTCAGGAAAATTCGCGCTTTGGAGGATGTAAACGTACCACATCCGCCCCTCGATCAATTGGCATCCGGTGATTCGAACGCAAATTCTATATGCAATCGAGCTTGTCGTCGTATCTGAAAATGTCGGGGGGGAGATTTCAGCCCGTCGTCGCCCTGCGGGCTTTGCCGGGCACTGCTTCGGCCTAACGGTTTCCCGCGGCTGCGCTACGCGAAGCCCGTAAGGGCGAAGCGTGGTGGAGCTAAGCGGGATCGAACCGCTGACCTCTTGCATGCCATGCAAGCGCTCTCCCAGCTGAGCTATAGCCCCATCAAGATGGTGCCGTTTGACCGGCCCTGGGTCCCTTGCGAGCGCTTCGCCCGTCGGGGTGGCGGCTTATTACTTGTGGTTTTCACAGATAGCAAGCCGAAAAATTCGGCCCGGGAAATTTTTCTTTCACCGGGCCGATTGTCTTTCAGATCAGACGTCGTCTTCGTCGCCGGTGACGCCGATGATGTCGCTCATGTCGTCATCGTCTTCATCTTCGTCGGCTTCGAGGAAGGTATCGTCGTCATCGTCACCGATTTCGACATCGTCATCGCCGATATCCGGAATGTCGTCGCCGCCCGCCGCTTCGTCGGCATCCTCGAGCGAGACCAGTTCGACTTCCGTGTTTTCGGTATCGACTTCAGCCACTTCGTCTTCTTCCGGAACTTCCTTGGAAGCGGAGGTTTCCTCGAAGAAGGACAAGGGCCAGGACTTGCCGGTATAGGGCGAGACCACCGGATCCCGGTTCAGGTCATAGAACTTCTTGCCGGTATCGGGGTCGGTACGTTTTGTTCCAAGTTCCGCTTTCGCCACTGTCAAAGCCTCATGAATGGCCGAATGAAAATTCGGCAATGCCGGGGAAGCCGGCGTTTTAAGGGAAATATCAGCCGGTCCCCTTAATCGTTGCGGCCGTTTCTGTCAAAGCTAAAGTTCAAGCCGCCTCGCACGTGCTTTTTGCGCATGGCGGGATGACTGGGGAACGGGCCTGTGCTAACCAGTTGGCGTGAACCGCAGAACATCTGGCGCAAGAGCAACGCAGCCAGCACAGAATGCGGATGGAATACCGGCATCGCACAGGAATTGCCCATGCCGCACGATACCCTTCCCCAACCAGCCGTGGCACGCCGCTCGGCCGGCCTTTCCGGCACGATCCGCATTCCCGGCGACAAATCCATTTCCCATCGCTCCCTCATGTTCGGCGGCCTTGCCGCGGGCGAAACCCGCATCACCGGCCTGCTCGAGGGTGAGGACGTTCTCAACACGGGCAGGGCCATGCAGGCGCTCGGTGCTGCGATCCGCAAGGATGGCGACGTTTGGATCGTCGGCGGCGCCGGCAATGGCGGGCTGCTGGCGCCGGAGGCACCGCTCGATTTCGGCAATGCCGGCACCGGCTCCCGCCTGACCATGGGCCTGGTCGGCGCTTACGATTTCGAGACCACCCTCATCGGCGATGCCTCGCTTTCGAAGCGGCCGATGGGGCGCATCCTCCATCCGCTGCGCCTCATGGGAACACAGGTCAGAGCGGCCGAGGGCGACAAGCTGCCGGTCACCCTGCGCGGCCCGGGAGTGGCAAGCCCGCTGACCTATCGCGTGCCGATGGCTTCGGCGCAGGTCAAATCGGCGGTGCTGCTGGCGGGCCTCAATGCACCCGGCATCACAACGGTGATCGAGCCCGTCATGACCCGCGACCATACCGAACGGATGCTTGCCGGTTTCGGCGCGGCACTTTCGGTCGAGACCGATGCGGCGGGCGTCCGCACCATTCGCCTTGAGGGCCAAGGCAAGCTCACCGGCCAGACGATCGATGTCCCCGGCGATCCCTCTTCCGCCGCATTCCCGCTGGTGGCGGCATTGATCGCGCCCGGCTGCGACATCACCATCCGCAATGTGCTGATGAACCCGACGCGCACAGGCCTCATCCTGACGCTGCAGGAGATGGGCGCGGATATCGAGGTCCTCGACCGGCGCATGACGGGCGGCGAGGATGTCGCCGATCTCCGCGTGCGCTCCTCTGCGCTCAAGGGCGTCACCGTGCCGGCCGAGCGGGCGCCGTCGATGATCGACGAATACCCGGTGCTGGCCGTCGCGGCTGCTTTTGCAGAGGGCACAACCATCATGCAGGGGCTGGAGGAGCTGCGGGTGAAGGAATCCGACCGGCTCTCGGCCGTCGCCGATGGGTTGAAGCTCAACGGTGTCGACTGCAGCGAGGGCAAGGATTCGCTGATCGTTCGCGGCAGGCCTGACGGCAAGGGCCTGGGCAATGCCGTTGGCCGCAAAGTGAGCACCCATCTCGATCACCGCATCGCCATGAGCTTTCTCGTCATGGGGCTTGCCGCCGAGCATCCTGTCACGATCGACGATTCGGCCATGATCGCCACCAGCTTTCCGGAATTTTTTGCTATGATGACAAGATTGGGCGCGACGATCGAAACTTAAGCCTGATAGACCGCGCCATTGGCCATCCGAAGCCTTATCGCACAAGGTTTCCCGGCAAGGCTCCCTGGGAATGGCACAGCAAACGGACCGAAGCCATGTATCAGCCGCCCCATCACCGCGAAGACGATCTCGGTACGCAGCACCAGCTGATCCGCGCGCATCCGCTGGGAATGCTCATCACGGCTGGTGACGGCGGGCTGATCGCCAATGCAGTGCCGTTCCACCTGAATGCGGAGCTTTCGCCGAAAGGGACGCTGCAGGCGCATGTGGCCAGGGCGAACGGCCAATGGAAGGAGATTGCGGCCGGCGCGCCCGTACTCGTCGTCTTCCAGGGCGCCGATACCTATATCACGCCCTCCTGGTATGCGACGAAGCGGGAGACCGGCAAAGTGGTGCCGACCTGGAACTACGCGATCGTACAGGTGCGCGGGAAGGCGCGAACGATCGAGGACCCCACCTGGCTGCGCGCGCAGATCGGCGCGCTGACGCGCGAGAACGAGAGCGATCGCGCCCAGCCTTGGGCGGTGGAGGATGCGCCGCCGGAGTTCATTGCCGCCCAGCTGAAAGGCATCATCGGCATCGAAATCGACATTGAGACGATTGACGGAAAATGGAAGGTGAGCCAGAACCGGCCGCTGGCTGACCGACAGGGCGTGGCGGGAGGTCTTGGCGCAATCGATCGAACGGACGCCGCCGAGATGGCCGATCTGGTGCGTCGCTACAGCAAATAACGAGATATCGGGTAGGGACGGAAGAAGACATGATCATCGCCATCGACGGACCAGCGGCTGCCGGCAAGGGAACTCTGGCGCGCCGGATCGCTGAAGCCTATGGTTATCATCATCTCGATACCGGCCTCACCTACCGCGCCACCGCCAAGGCCCTGCTCGACGCCGGCCAGCCGCTTGACGACGAGACCATAGCCGAAGACATGGCGCGCAAGGTCGATCTCGCCGGGCTCGACCGCGCCGTTCTCTCCCGGCACGAGATCGGCGAGGCCGCCTCGAAGATCGCAGTCATGCCGGCCGTGCGCCGCGCTCTGGTCGAAGCGCAGCGTCGTTTTGCGCAGAAGGAGCCGGGCGCCGTGCTCGACGGCCGTGATATCGGCACCGTGGTCTGCCCGGATGCGCCGGTAAAACTCTATGTGACGGCTTCGGTCGAAGTCCGGGCGAAACGGCGCTACGAAGAAATCATCGAAGCCGGTGGCAGCGCCGATTACGACGCCATTTTCGAGGATGTGAAGCGCCGCGACGAACGCGATATGGGCCGCACCGACAGCCCTTTGAAACCAGCTGAAGAGGCATACTTGCTAGATACCTCAGAAATGAGTATAGAAGCGGCGTTTCAGACGGCAAAGTCGATCATCGACGCCGCTCTGAGCCGAAATGCCTGAAAATTTGAGCGGCCTTCGCGCGCCTCGCGCCGGAAACCGCCGATTTCAAGATAGCCTGACATTCCGTCCAAGCGCCGGATAGCTTCCCGAAGGGAGGCGGACTGGGGTCAGGCCTGTTCAACGCGAACCACCGGCGCATCAGTGTCCAGATTGCATGATCGGGACACGCCAGGAGATTTTATGTCTGTAACTTCCCCCTCTCGCGAAGATTTCGCGGCCCTTCTCGAAGAATCCTTTGCCAAGAACGATCTGGCTGAAGGCTATGTCACCAAGGGCATCATCACCGCCATCGAAAAGGATGTCGCCGTTGTAGACGTCGGCCTCAAGGTCGAAGGCCGCATCGCGCTGAAGGAATTCGGTGCACGCGCCAAGGACGGCACGCTCAAGGTTGGCGATGAAGTCGAAGTCTATGTCGAGCGTATCGAAAACGCGCTTGGCGAAGCTGTTCTTTCGCGCGAAAAGGCTCGCCGCGAAGAAAGCTGGATCAAGCTCGAAGCCAAGTTCGAAGCTGGCGAGCGCGTTGAAGGCGTTATCTTCAACCAGGTCAAGGGCGGCTTCACCGTCGATCTCGACGGCGCTATCGCCTTCCTGCCGCGTTCGCAGGTCGACATCCGTCCGATCCGCGACGTGACCCCGCTGATGCACAACCCGCAGCCCTTCGAAATCCTCAAGATGGACAAGCGCCGCGGCAACATCGTCGTTTCGCGTCGTACGGTTCTGGAAGAGTCCCGTGCCGAGCAGCGTTCTGAAATCGTTCAGAACCTCGAAGAAGGCCAGGTTGTTGACGGCGTCGTCAAGAACATCACCGATTACGGTGCGTTCGTTGACCTCGGCGGCATCGACGGCCTGCTGCACGTCACCGACATGGCATGGCGCCGTGTGAACCATCCGTCGGAAATCCTGTCCATCGGCCAGCAGGTCAAGGTACAGATCATCCGCATCAACCAGGAAACCCACCGCATCTCGCTCGGCATGAAGCAGCTCGAGAGCGATCCGTGGGACGGCATCCAGGCCAAGTATCCGGAAGGCAAGAAGATCTCCGGTACGGTTACGAACATCACCGACTACGGTGCGTTCGTCGAGCTGGAGCCGGGCATCGAAGGCCTCATCCACATCTCGGAAATGTCCTGGACCAAGAAGAACGTTCACCCCGGCAAGATCCTGTCCACGAGCCAGGAAGTCGAAGTGGTCGTTCTCGAAGTGGATCCGACCAAGCGTCGTATCTCGCTCGGCCTGAAGCAGACGCTGGAAAACCCGTGGGCAGCATTCGCCCGCAACCATCCGGCTGGCACCGAAGTCGAAGGCGAAGTCAAGAACAAGACCGAATTCGGCCTGTTCATCGGCCTCGACGGCGATGTGGACGGCATGGTTCACCTCTCCGACCTCGACTGGAACCGTCCGGGCGAGCAGGTCATCGAAGAGTACAACAAGGGTGACGTCGTCAAGGCTGTCGTTCTCGACGTCGACGTCGAGAAGGAACGCATCTCGCTCGGCATCAAGCAGCTCGGCAAGGACGCAGTCGGCGAAGCAGCAGCTTCCGGCGACCTGCGCAAGAATGCAGTCGTTTCCTGCGAAGTCATCGCAGTCAACGACGGCGGCATCGAAGTGAAGCTCGTCAACCACGAAGACATCACCTCGTTCATCCGCCGCGCCGATCTGTCGCGTGACCGTGACGAACAGCGTCCGGAGCGTTTCTCGGTTGGTCAGGTTGTCGACGCTCGCGTCACCAACTTCTCCAAGAAGGACCGCAAGATCATGCTGTCGATCAAGGCTCTGGAAATCGCAGAAGAGAAGGAAGCCGTTGCTCAGTTCGGTTCGTCCGACTCGGGCGCTTCGCTCGGCGACATCCTGGGTGCGGCTCTGAAGAACCGCAACGCCGAGTAATCCTCGGTAGAAGCCTGGAAACAAAAGACCCGCCGGAGCGATCCGGCGGGTTTTTCTTTGTCTGGAGTGTCATGCCTATGTCTGCTGCCTCTTCGGGCAGTCTATTCCCAGGCCACCATGCGCCGGTAGAAATCGAAGGCGTGGTCGTGCAGAGGGTCGCGCAGAGGCTGCGGCAAGGCAACGAGCTCCGGCCTGACGTTATCGTCCACCGCGGAGGCCGGGCCAGCTTCCGCTTCGTCGGATGCCTCGCCCTCTGCTTGTGCCGATAATTCCTCGGCATGGGCCTCCTCTTCATCCTGGCCTTGCGGGGTCTCCTCATCCTGACCCTGCCCGCCCTCCTCATCGCCGACGGGGTCAACGCGATTGAGCAGCTTCGATTCGTCATTCTTAATCGGGGTATCGACCGGCAGATAATTCGCCACGACGAAGGGAACGCCGAGCGGTGGCAATGCCTGCATTCCCGCCTGTTCCGCGGCCTCATAGGCTACCATCGGCACGGCGGATGATGTTTGCAGCGATGGTTTGCCGGAAGCTGCGGGAAGAACGTCGGGTGTTTCGGGTCCTTCCGCCAATGACACCGGCATGGCCGCCGCTGCGACCGGGCTCTTGGCACCTTCATTGACGGCCGGCGGCTGCGTGGACGATGCCTGCGCCGCGGTATTGCCGGTCAGCGCCTGGGCGATGATCTTCTCTGCGGAAGAGGAGGGATTGTTGATGATCTGAAGAAGATCGGAACCGGTCGCCATCGCGGGCGGACTGATGATGACCTGCAGGCCCTGTTTGATGTCGGCTTCTATCTGCTGGATATCGCGCGGCACCGGTGGCGGCGTCAGCGGCGACCGGATCAATGCGACTTCTGTCGGGAGTTCGGCCTCGGCGGCGATCGCCGTCAGCAGTACGCTCGCGGTCAAATCATCGACGAGAGACGCGAGCGCGGAAGGCTGGACCGTGGCAGTTGCGGCGGCACCACTGCCGGCAAGCGCGGCTTGCGGGGTCGCGGCGATACCGTTTTGCGCGACCGTCTGCGCTTGAGTCGTCTGGGCAGCAGCCGGCGCCGATTGAGATTGGACGGGAATGCCAGATTGCAGCGTCGGCTGCGCCGCAGGTGCCGGCTGGGCGGCAGGCTGAGCCGTCGCTGGTGTGGCCGCGGTCGTAGACGCAGGTGTCGACATGGCGGAAGCCGGTTCTTCTGCGGCAGCGGCAAGCGCCGTTGCCAGGGTGGCCAGATCGGCCGCCTTCTGCAGCGGGGCTGAAACAGGTGCCTGGGAGGCTGGCGTTTCCGCTTCGCCGGCATTCTGCCCATAGGAATTGACGACCGCCTTCAGGACAGCGTCCGGCTCGGTGACCGACGCCTGCTCCAGGCTGAGAGCCAGCTGTACCGCCTGCGGGCTTTCCGGATTCTCCAATGCCGCTGTCAGAAGCGGCAGTGGCACTGGCGTCCTCATCTGCATATCCATTCGCTGCTGCGCGGCGGCGAGCTGCGGTGGCGTCAGGCTGCGGATTGCGGCGGCAACACGCTGCGCATAGGCAGTATTGCTTTCACCCGGCTCACGGGAAACATTCACCACCTTGCTGGCGGCATCGATCGCGGAAAGCAGACTGTCGAGCATGCGTTCGCGGGCCGCGACCAGCAGCATGTTCAGCTTGCCCTCGACGTTGGCATTGACGGTGCTCGACAGGACGGCGAGCGGCGTTGCCGTCGTCTGAAGCCCGGAGGTCTCGGCCGTTGCGGCGATCGGCTTCTCAATGGACACACCCACAGCGGACACGGCACCAACGGGAAGCAACATGACATGCTCCTTTGTCTGGCAAGGCGACGATGGAAGCGGGAAGCAGGTTCAATCGAGGTCCGCTCATGCGGCCTATGGATTTCCTAGCGCCGGATAACCGAATTGGCGAGGCGCGAACGCGCAGAACTGGAAATCATCCGCAAAATAGCAGTCTAGTCCTTAACAGATCACTAAATAAAAGGGCCGATGCCACTTCCGCGACGCCGGCCCCTGGATTTCGCCCTGCAAGCGAAGCAATCAGCTGTGCGCGAAGATATCCGCCTCTTCCCAGCCGAGAAGGTCGAGCTTGGCGCGCGTCGGCAGGAAGGCGAAGCAATCATCCGCATAGTCCATGCGGCCATCGCGCAGCAGGCGTTGCGTCAGCTTTTCCCGTAGCGCATGCAGATAAAGTACGTCGGAGGCGGCATATTCGAGCTGCGCCGGCGACAGCGTTTCCGCCGCCCAGTCTGACGATTGCTGCGCCTTGGAAATATCGACGTCCAACATCTCCTTGAGATTGTCCTTCAGGCCGTGACGGTCGGTATAGGTGCGGCAGAGGCGCGAGGCGATCTTGGTGCAGAAGACAGGCGTGGTGGTGACGCCGAACGTATGGAACAGCACGGCGATATCGAAGCGGCCATAATGAAAGATCTTCTGGTGCGTCGGATCGGCGAGCATGGCGACGAGATTGGGGGCCTGCTTCTGGCCAGCCGCGATGCGGATGATGTCAGCAGTGCCATCGCCCGGCGAAAGCTGCACGAGGCAAAGCCGGTCGCGTCGCGGAACGAGGCCGAGGGTTTCGGTGTCGATGGCAATGGCGCCGGTATAGCGGGCGGCATCCTCAGCGGAAATATCGCCTTCATGATAACGGATGGTGGCAGCCATGAGATTCTCCCGGCTCTGTCGTTCTGAATTCGCTTTTGTCCGTTCTACAGAATAGACGGGATGAGAACCATACCGGCGCCCGTCAAAAAGTCGGCGGCGTATTGATCCAGAGCAATATGGTCTCACCGTCATGGCGATTGCGCCAGGAATGATAACGGCGGCTTTCGAAATAAAGGGAATCACCCGGCAGGAGATCGAAGAACTGATCGCTGTCGAGCACCAGTTCCAGGTGACCGGCAACGACATGGATGAACTCCTCGCCTTCGTGGCGATAGGCACCCTCGCTCGTCGCACCAGGGGCTAGCACGAAGCGATGGCAGTCCATCATCGTCCTGCCCTCGGCGAGCAGTTGGACGGTGACGCCCGGCGTCGTTGCCGGCCAGGCACGCCATTCGCCGGATCGGACAAGCGCGGAAGCATCCTCCCGCTCCTCGCCCGACAGGCGCGATACCGTCGTGCCATAATAATCCGCAAGGTCATGCAGGGTCTTGAAGCTGACGCCTTGTGAGGTGCGTTCCAGCGTCGACAGCGTCGAGGAAGTCATGCCCATGTCGGCGGCGACCTGCTCCAGCGTCTTGCCGGCGGCATGGCGCAGTGACCGGAGCCTGCGGCCGATATCGGAGGAGGCCGGTTGCTCGCCATTCTCAAGGCTGGCCGCGCCACCCTCTTCCATCTCCAGCGCCTCCCGAATCGCAGCCGGATTGAGACCGCGCTCCGCCCGAAACCATGCAATGCGTTTCAGCCGCGCCACGTCCTCGGCGCTGTACTGGCGGTGCCCGGTCTCGGAGCGGGAGGGAACGACCAGCCCCTGGCTTTCCCATAGCCGCAGCGTGGAGGCCGATACGCCGGCAAGACGCGCCGCTTCCGCCACCTTGTAGCGCACCGGGTGTCGCTCCGGCTCGATGCTGCTCATTTGCCAAGATTCCTGATTTTCGTTTTCGATCCGTTTAGCACGGATGATGCGACTTAGCGCGCCTTAAAAGCCGCGCGGCACTCTATGTGAGTCTTTCGCGCATTCTTGTCACCCGCACAAAATCTCGCTTGAAATCTTGCAGGAAAAATGTAGGATTTTTCTAAATAATTTGCAGAACTTCTGCAAGATAATTCGGAAACGCCTTCCTGGGAGCCACTGCAATGACTTTGACCGAGCGGAAGAACGCCGCCATTTCCCGCGGCGTCGGCATGACGACGCAGATCTACGCCGATCGCGCCGAAAATGCCGAAATCTGGGACAAGGAAGGCAATCGCTATATCGATTTCGCTTCCGGCATTGCTGTGGTGAATACCGGCCATCGCCACCCTCGCGTCATAGCCGCCGTCAAGAAACAGCTCGACCGCTTCACTCATACCTGCCATCAGGTCGTGCCCTATGAGAGCTATGTGCATCTGGCCGAACGGCTGAACGCGATCGTCCCCGGCGATTTCGCCAAGAAGACGATCTTCGTGACGACGGGCGCGGAAGCGGTCGAAAACGCCGTGAAGATCGCTCGCGCCGCCACCGGCCGCGCCGCCATCATCGCCTTCGGCGGCGGCTTCCATGGCCGCACCTTCATGGGCATGGCGCTGACGGGCAAGGTTGCGCCCTATAAGATCGGCTTCGGCCCGATGCCGGGCGACGTTTTCCATGCGCCCTTCCCGGTGCCGCTGCACGGTATCAGCGTCGAGCAGTCGCTGGCGGCGCTGAAGAAGCTCTTTGCCGCCGACGTCGATCCGCAGCGAGTGGCCGCAATCATTCTCGAACCTGTTCAGGGCGAAGGCGGCTTCTATCCCGCGCCCGCTGCCTTCATGAAGGCGCTGCGCGAAATCTGCGACCAGCACGGCATTCTCCTGATCGCTGACGAAGTTCAGACCGGCTTTGCGCGCACCGGCAAGATGTTTGCAATGGATCACCATGAGGTGGCGGCCGATCTCGTCACCATGGCGAAGAGCCTTGCCGGCGGCTTTCCGCTCGCCGCTATCACCGGCCGCGCCGAAATCATGGATGCACCCGCTCCAGGGGGCCTCGGCGGCACCTATGGCGGCAATCCGCTCGGGATCGCCGCTGCCCATGCCGTGCTCGACGTCATCGCCGACGAGGGTCTGTGCGATCGCGCTAATCAGCTCGGCTCACGCCTGAAACAACGTCTGGAATCGCTGCGCGACAAAGTGCCTGAGATTGCTGATATCCGCGGTCCCGGCTTCATGAACGCGGTGGAATTCAATGATGCGGCGACAAAGCTGCCGAGCGCGGATTTCGCCAACAAGGTGCGACTGGCCGCGCTCGACAGGGGGCTGATCCTGTTAACCTGCGGTGTCTACGGCAACGTCATCCGCTTCCTGTCGCCGATCACCATTCAGGACGGCGTGTTCAGCGAAGCGCTCGACATTCTTGAGGCATCGCTAATCGAGGCGAGCGCCGCCCGCTGACGGCGAGGGCAATCGCATATGAAATGAGGTCGCTGCCGCGCGTCCCCTTCTCCCCTCGGGGAGAAGGTGCCGTCAGGCGGATGAGGGGGTGCCAAGCGCACCAAAATTCACGCATCCGAGCCGGTCGGCGCCCTCATCCGACCCTTCGGGCCACCTTCTCCCCACGGGGAGAAGGAACTGGCGGCACCAAACAATATCGGAGTGCATAGCATGTCCTTTACAACGGCAATGACCAAGCATGTTCCCTTCTCCTCACGCCTCCTGCGCGCCGCCGGCTATATCAACGGCGCCTGGACCGGCGGCGGGGCGACGAAGACTTTCGATGTCATCAACCCCGCGTCAGGCGAAGTGCTGGCTTCGCTGCCGGATATGGGTGCTGCCGAAACGACGGCCGCCATCGACGCAGCCTATATAGCCCAGACCGCCTGGGCCGCCCGCCCGGCCAAGGAACGGGCGACAATCTTACGGAAATGGTTCGATCTGATGATCGTCAATACCGGTGAGCTGGCGGCAATCCTGACCGCCGAAATGGGCAAGCCGCTTCCTGAAGCCAGAGGCGAAATCCTCTACGCCGCTTCCTATGTCGAATGGTATGCGGAAGAGGCAAAGCGCATCTATGGCGAAACCATTCCAGCGCCCTCGAACGACAAGCGCATGGTCGTCATCAAGCAGCCGGTTGGCGTCGTCGGCACGATCACGCCCTGGAACTTCCCGGCGGCGATGATTGCCCGCAAGATCGCACCGGCGCTTGCCGTCGGCTGCACCGTGGTTTCGAAACCCGCCGAACAGACGCCGCTGACGGCGATCGCGCTTGCCGTGCTTGCCGAAGAAGCGGGCATTCCCCCCGGCGTGCTCAATATCATCGTCGGCATCGACGGCCCCGCCATCGGCCGCGAGCTTTGCGGCAATCCGAAGGTGCGCAAGATCAGCTTCACCGGCTCGACGGAAGTCGGCCGCATCCTGATGCGCCAGTGCGCCGACCAGATCAAGAAGGTCAGCCTCGAGCTCGGCGGCAATGCGCCTTTCATCGTTTTTGACGACGCCGATCTCGACGCCGCCGTCGAAGGCGCCATGGCTTCGAAATACCGCAATGCCGGCCAGACCTGCGTCTGCGCCAACCGCATCTATGTGCAATCCAATGTCTATGACGCCTTTGCCGCCAAGCTTGCCGCGAAGGTGAGCGAGCTTTCCGTGGGTGACGGCTTCAAGCCAGGCGTAACGGTTGGACCGCTGATCGACGAACAGGGTGTCGCAAAGGCCGAAGACCATGTTCGGGATGCAGTTTCGAAGGGAGCACGCGTCGTCCTCGGCGGCAAGCGCATTGAGGGTGTCGGCACCTTCTTTGCACCGACCATCCTGACTGGCGTCGACCGAAGCATGAAGGTCGCCCGCGAGGAAACCTTCGGCCCGGTGGCACCGCTCTTCCGCTTCGATACCGTCGAGGATGTCATCACCCAGGCGAACGACACCGAATTCGGCCTTGCTGCCTATTTCTTCGCCGGCGACCTCAAGAAGGTCTGGCGCGTGGCCGAGGCACTGGAATACGGCATGGTCGGCATCAATACCGGCCTGATGTCATCGGAGACGGCGCCGTTCGGCGGCATCAAGCAATCCGGGCTCGGCCGCGAAGGCTCGCGCCACGGCGCCGACGACTATCTGGAAATGAAGTATCTCTGCATCGGCAATCTATAGCCAGCTATTAAGTTGACGTAATGTGAATGCGGCCCTGCCATAGCCGGGCCGCGCTTAAACGGTCGGTGTAAAAAGCGCCGGTATCGAGATTGAGCCTGAGGCCATTGACTTCGGCCCGCTGGACTGGTGTGTGTCCGTGGATAATCAGCTTCGGCAGCGGCTGTGCGCTGTCGTAGAAGCGCGAGCGGATGAAGATGAGGTCGTCATCTTGCTGATGGGCAATCGACCGATCAGGATCGATGCCGGCATGGACGAATAGGACCTCTGGCGTATCCAGCATAATAGGCATTCGGCGCAGGAAATTGACGTGATCGTCGGGCAGCCAGGTGCGAATGAAAGTATCGAGCTTCTTCTGCTTGGGATATAGCTGCTGCAGACGAGGGATATCCACGCCATAGGAGGCGAGCGTCGCATCTCCACCCAGCGCCACCCAATCCTCGAGCGATATCTCGCCGTCGACATAGGACAGCATCGCCATCTCATGATTGCCGGTGAGACATATGCGGTCGAAGCCGTTCGGCGGCGGCGCCATCAGGCGGCCGACGACCTGGGCAGAGGCGGGGCCGCGATCGATGTAATCTCCGAGCATGATGATGAGTTTGCGGCCCGGCAGGTCGGCGGCATCGGCGAAGATCTTGCGCTCCAGCGCGCTCAACAGATCGTAACGGCCATGAACGTCACCGATGACGTAGGTGGGCATGTCGAGATGTTCGAGCCATTCCCGGCGTCGACGATGGCCGAAGCCATTGACCATTTTTTCGCGTATTCTGGACGCCGCCATGAACCTGCCTTTCGAGCGCACACCCCGGAACGCCTCAACCGTGTCTGCAAAAAGGACTCAAAAGCGACGATTCTTTGCCAGAAAGGCGGATATCATCGCTTATGACGGTTCTGCCAGCAGCAGCGAACCTGCGGCACCGGCCCGCCTTGCGGCAAAGCGTCCTGAACGGCGCCTTTATGCATGGAGAAAGTTGACAGTGCGTATCCGCAATCTTATCGCGCCAACCACACTGGCGCGAGAAATTCCCGCCGTTCAACCCAAGAAAACATGCGTACCGGACAGCTTCGGTATATTGGCTGCCGGATTGCCGCCGCAAACAACATGCCTCAAACTGGGAACGTTCCATTCATGGCGACTGTAAACTTATCGTGAAGTCCTGATGGATACAACGACAGCGCTCCAACTCTGCCGCTTTCTGCATGACGCATCCCTGATGTTTCTATGGGGCGCCTGCGCCTATCTTTCGTTCCTCGTACCAAGAGCGCTTGCCGACACCGTTTGGCACAGGGTTGCAAAACCGTTTGTGCTGGTTGTCGCGATTGTGGTTTTAACGGCACTGGCCGCACTGCCTGTGACGACGGCGACTATCGGCAATGGCTGGAGCGATACGCTCGATGTCGGCATGCTCCATGATGTGATTTTCGAAACCACGGTCGGGATTGCGTGGCAGGCACAAGTGCTGGCAGCCATCGTGATGATTTGCGCTTTGTTTCTGCCGCCGAACTGGCGCCGCCACGGGCTGGCCTTGGGCGCCGGCCTCGGCCTTGCCTCTCTGTCATGGACCGGGCACGCCTCGATGCTGGAAGGTTGGCTCAAGCAGGCGCACCGGGCCAACGATATCTTGCATATGCTTGCCGGCGGCGGCTGGGTGGGGGCGCTGGTGCCGCTGCTCCCTATCCTCAAGCTTCTCGGCCGGCCGGAATGCCGGGCAGAAGCGCAAATGGCGTTGCGCCGGTTCTCCAATGCAGGTCACGTTGCAGTCGCGCTCGTCATTTTCTCCGGCATCGTCAACACGCTGCTGATCCTGAAACGCCTGCCGACGGACTGGTCTTCACCGTATCAGAAGCTGCTTGCCATCAAGATCGCGCTGGTGGCCGTCATGGCAGTGCTGGCCATCATCAACCGCTACGTCTTCGTTCCCTGGATCGGCCGCAAGCCGACCCGCGCGTTGCTAGCCCTCCGGCTTGGAAGCATCGCCGAGATCGGCATCGGCATTGTCGTCATCGGGCTCGTTGCCGTCTTCGGCATGATGGAGCCGGTCTAGGG
Source organism: Martinezella sp. CNPSo 3732 (assembly GCF_057784515.1). Lineage (NCBI taxonomy): Bacteria > Pseudomonadati > Pseudomonadota > Alphaproteobacteria > Hyphomicrobiales > Rhizobiaceae > Martinezella > Martinezella sp. CNPSo 3732. The sequence goes on along the minus strand of NZ_JBXSOO010000024.1, from coordinate 19,260 downwards.
CCGTTTCGCTTTTCTTTGAATTGCAAAAATCCTCTATCTCTTTGTTTTTACTTAATTCCTGACGGAAAACAGCTACGCACTTTTCCTGGAATTGCTCTAACCGCCGAGCGATTTCACGACAGCGCGAACGGCCGCCGGATCTTGCGTCGTCGGCTTGTATTCCAGACCCACCCCGCCGCGATAGTCTTGGCCGTACAGCCAATCCAGGCGCTCCGCCAGATCGACATGGCCGGTGCCGGGATCGTTGCGGCCGGGATGATCGGCAACATGGAGATGGGCGATGCGATCGACGCGATCGCCGATCACCTGCTGCGTATCTTCGCCCATGACGGCCGAATGATAGAGATCGTAGACGATGCCGATTTCCGGGCGGCCGACCTCATCGACGATATCGAGGCCCTCCACTGTCGAGGACAGATAGTAACCGACATGGTCTATCTTCGTGTTCAGCGGCTCGAGGCCGACCCGGACGCCGGACCCTTCGAGAATATCGGCACCGGCGCTGAGGGCAGCGACGATGGCTACGCGCTGCTCGGCACGGGAAAACTCCGCCAGATCATTGCCGGCCTGCGCGATCAGAACTGGCGCGCCAAGGCGCTGGGCGACAGCAACGGACTCCCGCAGCCCCTTCAGCCACGTCTCTTTGTTTGCCGGATTCGTCAGCGCGATCATGGGCTCGGCTACGATGCCGGACACCGCAATGCCGGTCTCGGCGACGACTGCTGCGATCGCGTCCAGATCCTTGTTCGTCCAGTGCCAGAATTCGACCGCATCGAGCCCAGCCGAATGTGCTAGCCGGACCCGATCGGCAAAGGCATCGCCATCGCGCGCAAATAACCACTCGATACAAGCCGAAAACTGCCGCATGAGATTCTCCTCCCTCATTAGTCAGGAGCAATGCGCGAGATCGCCCATGACTGCAAGCCTCGCTAGCGATGATATTGCTGCGACGGCCGCGGCATCGAAGATTTGATGGCCTCTACCTTCACTGCAGAGAGCACGCGCATGTCGCGACGGAAATCGGAAGGCGACATCCCGGCAATATGGCGGAAGGATTTGTTGAAGGCGCTGATCGAGCCAAAGCCGCTGTCCATGGCGACCTGCAGAACATTGGCGCCGTCGCGCATCAGCATCGCCTGGGCGCGCGAAAGGCGCAGCAGGCTCACATATTTCGCCAACGTCATGCCTGTCGATTTCTTGAAAAGGTTCATCGCGTATTTCGGATGGAGATTCGCTGCCTTGGCGATGTCAACCGTATCGATGTCATGCAGGAAATTATCGGCGATGAAATCGCACATGCGCGCTAGGCTGCGTGAAGATTGCGGATGAGCCTGGTCATTGGCCGCATTCCCGGTCTTTTCCGGCACCATGCGATATGGCTCGAAAGCGATGCGCTCCAAACGCAGCAGGAGTTCCGCCACGGCGTGTTCCGCCTTGGCGCCGTCGCCGGACATGACATAGCGGTGCCATCGGGCGAAGTTCTCGTCATCGGCGGCATCGGTCGCCGAGCTTATCAATGCCTGTCCGCGAATGAGGCGGCCGGAGATGTCGAGCGGCAGACGCAGGCGGAAAAAATGCACGAGCGGCAGATGCGCGCCCGCATAGATCGAATCGTCGGACAGCTCGTCCAGCTGATGCGGCTGACCGCCCCAGAAAAGGCAGATCTCACCGGCTCGCAAAGTAAGCTCGTGATCGCCTATGCGGTAGTGCACGGTCCCGCGGACAATGTAATTGACTTCCACCTGCGCGTGCCAATGCGGCTTTGCCATCGGCAACGGCTGGTTATGAAACATCTGCAGGACGTTTGGGAGCCCTTCGACACTGCTCGCACCCGGCTGATAAACTGCCCGTTGACCTACCTTACTTTTCGCCAAGTCGATGTTCCCTTTTTAGGAGACAGAAGCGTACCGGCGGATAGTTTAAGCGTGTTCTACTGAGGACGGCAATTGAAAAGGGAGGATTTTCAATGCGTTTAAAACTTGCTGGAGCGACGGCACTTGCTGCCCTGCTTGCTTCCGGTTCTGCCTTTGCTGAGCAAACCACCATCACTGTTTGGAGCTGGAACATCGCCGCGTCGGCGCTGAAGTCGACGGTCGAGGGATTCAATAAGAAAAATCCCGACATCAAGGTCGAGGTTCAAGACATCGGCAACCCACAGGTCTTCGACAAGATGCTGGCTGCCTGCGCTGCCGGTGGGGATGGCCTGCCTGATGTCATGTCGATCGAAAACCACAAGGCTTCGATCTTCTGGAACCGCTTTCCGGACTGCCTGACCGATCTCACGAAGCTTGGCTACAACGACGAACTGAAGAAGCAGTTTCCGGATTTCAAGCGCGCCGAGCTTGAAGTCGGCGATGCCGCCTACGCGATGCCGTGGGATTCCGGCCCGGTCACCATGTTCTATCGCCGTGACCTCTATGAAAAAGCAGGCGTCGATCCGGCAACGATCAAGACCTGGGACGATTTCATCGCCGCCGGCAAGAAGATCTCCGCCGCCAATCCCGGTGTCGTCATGACGCAGGCCGATCTCAACGGCGATAGCGAATGGTTCCGCATGCTCGCCAACGAACAGGGCTGTGGTTATTTTTCGAGTGACAGCCAGAGCATCACCGTCAACCAGCCCGGCTGCGTCAAAGCGCTGGACAAGGTGAAGGAGATCAAGGACGCGGGCCTGATGACCGCGGCGAACTGGAACGAGAAAATTCAGGCGAACACTGCAAGCAAAGTGGCATCGCAGCTGTATGGCGGCTGGTATGAAGGCACCGTCCGCTCCACCTCGCCGGATCTCGCCGGCAAATGGGGCGTCTACCCGATGCCGAGCATGACGGCCGACGGCCCGCATGCAGCCAATCTCGGCGGTTCGTCGCTCGCAATCGCCAGCGGCTCCAAGCATAAGGAAGCCGCCTGGAAATTTCTCGAATACACGCTTGGTACCAACGAGGGCCAGGTGACCATGCTGAAATCCTTCGGTCTCGTGCCGTCGCTGTTGACGGCGGTGAAGGATCCCTTCGTCAACGAACCGCAGCCCTATTGGGGTGGGCAAAAGGTCTGGGCCGATATTCTCGCCACCCTGCCGAAAATCCACCCGAGCCCGGGCACCCAGTATTTCAGTGACGCCGACGAGGTCATAAAGGCTGTCCAGACGAAATATCTCGCTGGCGGCTATCCGAACGGCAAGGCCGCGCTCGACGATGCGGCTCAGCAGATCGCTTCGGCAACAGGTCTGCCGCTCGCGAAATGAGTGACACTGCCGGGCGTGCCTCCCAAGCCGCGCCCGGCACCCCCGCCGCCCTCCGACTCTAAAATCAAAGAAGTAGAGCGTGACGTCGTCCGAAAACCGCCTACACTTTTCGGCGTCACGCTCCAGGGGCGGCGGGGGTGTGATGTCACGCGTGATTTCACTGCGCTAAAGGAGAAGGCTTTCATGCGGTTGCGAAACCGGAGCGCCTATGCGTTCCTTGCACCCTATCTTCTGGTATTCGCCGCTTTCTGGGTCTGGCCGATCATCGATTCGTTCCTGATATCGTTCCAGAATACCCGCGTTAATCCGTGGACCTTCAATCTATCGCTCAATTGGGGGCGGCTGTTCGGCGATCCGGCATTCTACAACGCGCTTGAAAATACGCTGATCATCCTGATCGTTCAGGTGCCCGTCATGATCACGCTCGCCACTGTCATGGCGGTGCTGCTGAATTCACCGCTGTTGAAGGCACGTGGCATTTTTCGCTTTGCCTTCTTCGCGCCCGTCGTTGTCGGAGAAGTGGCCTATGCCGCCGTCTTCCGCCTCATGTTCAACGTCGATTTCGGTATCATCAACAAGCTGCTCGGCGGCGTGGGCATCGCGCCGGTGTCGTGGTTCGCCGACTCGCACGCCGCAATGGTGCTTATCGTTATCGCCGTCACCTGGCGCTGGGCGGGTTACAACGCCATCATCATCCTTTCCGGGCTGCAATCGATCCCGGAGGATGTCTATGAGGCCGCAACCCTTGACCGCGTCAGCCGCTTCAAGCAGTTCATCCACATCACCCTGCCGCTCCTGAAGCCGATCATTCTGTTCTGCGTGGTCCTGTCCGTCATCGGCACGATGCAGCTCTTCACCGAACCATATCTGATCACCAATAGAGGAGGCCCCGGCGGCGGGACGGAAACGCTCGGCCTGCTGCTGTATCGCCAGGCTTTCCAATCGACCAACTTCGGCTATGCCTCCGCGATCGCCTATACGATGGCGGCGCTTGCGGTAGCCATCTCTCTTCTCAATCTCTGGGTGGGGCGCGAACCGAAATGAAATCAAAGTCCAAATCCACTCTGATCCGCTCGATCGCCTTGCACGGCCTGCTGGCGCCGCTCGCCATCATCTGGCTGTTTCCGCTCTGGATGATGTTTGTCTTCTCGACCATGCCCGATTACGGCATTTTCAGCCCCGGCATCATCCTGACACCGTCGACTGGTTTCATGGACAACTTCCGGAACCTGCAGGCCGACACCAACTTCGTCGGCGCGATGACGATCTCCATCGTCGTTGCGGTCACCTATACCTTCCTGTCGGTGCTGCTGACGTCGATGGCCGGATGGGCGCTGGCGCGCTACCAGTTCGCCGGCCGTTCGGGCGTCATCGGCATCATCCTCGGCACGATCACGCTGCCCTACTCCGTCGTCGTCATCCCGCAATTCATCATGGTGGCGCGCGACTTCGGACTGGCCAACTCATGGGTCGCGCTGATCGTACCGCCGCTCTTCAATTCGCTCGGCGTGCTCTTCATGCGCCAGGCTTTCTCGATGATGCCGGGTGAACTCTTTGATGCCGCCCGCGTCGAAGGCGTCAAGGAATGGCACATCTTCCTGCGCATCGCCCTGCCGCTTGCAAGGCCGACGATGGCGGCGCTTGCCATCATCCTGTTCCTGGCCTCCTGGAACAACTACCTCTGGCCGCTGCTCATCAATTCCCGGCCGGGAATGATGACGGCACCCGTCGCGCTCGGAACGCTGATCGGCCTCACCAGGGTCTCCTGGGGCGGCATCATGGCCGGTGCCGTGATGCTGACGGCGCCAATCCTCATCATCTTCGTTCTCCTGCAACGCCACTTCATCGCCGGCATTGCCGCCGGCGCAATCAAATAATTCCGGGAGACCCGTATGGCTGAACTGTCTCTTACCAATATCGTCAAACGCTACGGTTCGCTGGAAATCATCCACGGCGCCAATCTCGAGGTGAAGGATGGCGAGTTCGTCGTCTTCGTCGGGCCGTCCGGATGCGGCAAGTCCACACTGCTACGCATGATCGCCGGGCTGGAGGATATTTCCGGCGGCGAACTCAAGATCGGCGGCCGCGTCGTCAACGACGTGGAACCGGCCGATCGCGGCATTGCCATGGTCTTCCAGTCCTATGCCCTCTACCCGCACCTGACCGTGGAGCAGAACCTCAATTTCGGGCTGCGGATGAACGGCAATCCGAAGGCCGATACCGACCGTCGCGTCAAGCAGGCGGCTGAGATCCTGCAGATCACCGAGCTGATGCAGCGCCGGCCGAAACAGCTCTCCGGCGGCCAGCGCCAGCGCGTCGCCATCGGCCGCGCCATCGTGCGCGAACCGCAGATCTTCCTGTTCGACGAGCCGCTCTCGAACCTTGACGCCGAACTGCGCGTGCAGATGCGCGTCGAAATCTCGCGCCTTCACAAGAAGCTCGGCACGACGATGATCTATGTCACGCACGACCAGACCGAGGCGATGACGCTCGCCGACAAGATCGTCGTGCTGCGCGGCGGCAATATCGAGCAAGTCGGCGCACCGCTCGACCTCTATGACGATCCGGCCAACCAGTTCGTCGCAGGCTTCGTCGGCTCGCCGAAAATGAACTTCCTGCAGGCAGAGGTCGCGGACAATCAGCAGGGCCGCATCGCCACCGTGCTCAAGGGCCAGCGCAATATCCGTCTGACTTTGCCGATCACGTCCGCCAAAGTTGAGGTCGGCCAGCCGGTGACGCTCGGCGTTCGCCCGGAACATTTCCTCGAGGCCGGACGCGGTGATGTGGACATGACCGTTGACGTCGACGTCGCGGAGCATCTCGGCAATACCAGCTACATCTACGCCAATGTCGAAGGCGGCGAGCAGATCGTCATCGAGCGCGAGGAGTCCCGCAACACGGGCAATCGCGACAAGCTCACCGTGGCTCTCTCGGCTGCCAAGACATTCCTGTTCGACAGCGCCGGCAACCGATTGCGGTAGGCGCTGCCTATTCTCCCAAGACAGCATGCAGATTTAGGAAAGGATCGTTCCATGACTACTGAGACACCAATCCGCTGGGGCATCATCGGCCCCGGCAGGATCGCACAGACTTTTGCCGATGGTATCGCCCATTCCCGCAGCGGCAAGCTGGTGGCGATCGCCAGCCGCAACCCGGACAAGCCGGGTCTCCGCGACGGTTTCCCGGGTGCGCGCATTGTCAACGGCTACGAAGCCCTGCTCGCCGACAAGGAGATCGACGCTGTCTATATCGCCACCCCGCACACCGGCCATGCCGAATGGGCGATCAAGGCGATCCGCGCCGGCAAGCATGTGCTCGTCGAAAAGCCGATCGCGCTTTCGGCCTTTGATGCGGAAGCCATCTATTACGAGGCCAAGAAAGCCGGCGTCTTCGCCGGCGAAGCCTTCATGTATCGCGTCCATCCGCAGACGGCTAAGCTGATCGAGCTCGTCAAGAGCGGCGTGATCGGCGATCTGCGCATCATCCGCACCTCCTTCGGCTTCAACATGGGCAAAGTAAATCCGGAACACCGGCTGTTTGCCAATGACATGGCCGGCGGCGGCATTCTCGATGTCGGCGGCTATCCTGTGTCGATGGCCCGCCTGATCGCCGGCGCGGTCGACGGCAAGCCGTTCCTCGATCCAGAAAAGGTATCGGGCGTTGGCCATCTCGGCCAGACAGGCGTCGACGAATGGGCTTCCGCCGTCCTGAAATTCCCGAATAACGTCATTGCCGAAGTGTCCTGCTCGATCATGGCGAACCAGGACAACACGCTGCGCATCATCGGCTCCGAAGGCCGCATCGAGGTTGCCGACTTCTGGTTCGCATCCGGCCATAAGGGCGGCGTCGGCAAGATCAACGTCATCAAGGGCGGCGAAACCCAGACGATCGAGGTCAAGGAAGATCGCTGGCTCTATTCCTTCGAAGTCGATGCGGCCGGCGATGCCATCCGTGCTGGACAAAAAGAATTCGCCTATCCCGGCATCAGTTGGGCCGATTCGATCGGAAACCTCAAGGTGCTCGACCAATGGCGTGCTTCGATCGGCCTGGAATATAGCGTCGAGAAGGCGGCGAAGCGGACGAAGAACATTGCAGGCGCGACCGTCACCAAGGGCAACAGCATTCCGAGGCGCAGCATTCCCGGCATTTCCAAGCCGGCATCGCTCGTCACGCTCGGCTTCGAGTTCTTCCCGAATTTCGCAGCCGCTTCGCTGACGCTCGACGCCTTCTATGAAGCCGGCGGCAATGCCTTCGACACGGCCTATGTCTATGGCGGCGGCAAGACGGAGAGTATTTTCGGCGACTGGCACACCAGCCGCAACGTGCCGCGCGAAGAGATCGTGCTGATCGGCAAGGGTGCGCATTCGCCGCTCTGCTATCCGGATGTGATCGCCAAGCAGCTCGACCAATCCCTCAACCGCCTGAAGACCGACTATGTCGACATCTACTTCATGCATCGCGACAATACCGACGTTCCGGTCGGCGAGTTCGTCGATGCCATGGATGCCGAGGTGAAGGCTGGACGCATTCGCGGCATCTTCGGCGGTTCGAACTGGACGCGCGCCCGCTTCGACGAGGCGATCGCCTATGCCGAGAAGAACGGCAAGGCGGCACCGGCGGCGCTTTCCAACAACTTCTCGCTGGCGGAAATGCTCGACCCGATTTGGGCCGGATGCGTTGCCGCCTCCGACGACGAGTGGAAGGCGTGGCTGAATGCGAAGCAGATCCCGAACTTTGCCTGGTCGAGCCAGGGCCGCGGCTTCTTTACCGACCGCGCCGGCCGCGACAAGCGAGACGATGAGGAACTGGTTCGCGTCTGGTATTCCGACCGCAACTTCGGCCGCCGCGACAGGGCGATCGAACTGGCGCAGAAGCTCGGTCGCAACCCGATCCACATTGCGCTCGCCTATGTCGTCGCACAGCCCTTCCCGGTGATCCCGCTGATCGGCCCGCGCACGGTCGCCGAACTGGAGGACAGCCTTTCGGCGCTTGACATCAAGCTGACGCCGGAACAGGTGAAGTGGCTCGAAGGCTGAGATAAGACAGTCGGCCGGCGGGGCTCGAGAAATGAAAGCAGCCCATCCGGGAAACCGGATGGGCTGCTTTCACATGGGAAGAGATCGCTGTTACCCCTTCTCCCGTCGGGGAGAGGTGCCGGCAGGCGGATGAGGGGGATTCGCCAAGAGCATGAAAACCAATTAAATCAGCGCAGTTAACCCCCTCATCCGACCCTTCGGGCCACCTTCTCCCCAAGGGGAGAAGGAGTTTACAGTGCCAAGCATGAGAGATCACGCGGCGAAATCGAATGTCTTCGCATCAGCCCCTTCGAGGCGCAGCAGATAGGCCTTGCGCTCGAGACCGCCGGCGAAGCCACGCAGATCGCCGGCCGATCCCACTACGCGGTGGCAGGGCGCGATGATCGAGATCGGGTTACGGCCATTGGCGGCGCCGACGGCACGGATCGCCTTTGCCGAGCCAATCTCGGTCGCGATCTGCCGGTAGCTGCGCGTCTCGCCGAAGGGGATGGCGAGCAGCGCCTGCCATACCTTCTGCTGGAACTCTGTTCCGGCAAAATCGAGTGGCAGATCGAAAGCCTGTCGTTCGCCGGCGAAGTATTCGCGGAGTTGCCGCTCTGTCTCCAGCAGCACGGGATGGCTGTCGTCTTCCGCCACAATCAGCAAGGGCACGCGGCCGGGCCGGTCGTTATCCCAGAGGATCGCAGCAAGGCCATCATCGCTGCCGACGAGCTTCAAGGCGCCGACGGGCGAACCGATGATCCGATAGACATACTGCTTTTCCGCATTTTTCAGGGCTTTGGTCATGCCGATATCCTTCCTTTGAATTGCGCTCGTGGCATCGGGCGAGATTGCCTCTGATGGAGCACTTATGTCCCCATTGGACCTTAAATGAGCGCTCGCAACCACCCGAAAACGGAGGGCGGGCAAGAAAATCTCGGCATTTCCCGATCCCTGTGCTCAGCTGCAAGATGACGCAGCCTCCGTGCGCCCGCTTGGGGAATGGGCTGGAATTGTGTAGAATCCCGACAAGCCAGATCGTCAAGCATGCGGAGCTCGATATGACAGTTCGCCCGCCACGCAACTTCAATTCATCGCAAACCAAAGAAACCGGGCTCGGCGTTCTCGAATATGAGATGATGTCGGAACGCGCCAGCACGCTCGGCCATCATGGCATGAAGGTGGAAGCGGCGCTTGCAGCCTTGCAGGAGGGCGAAGCCAAGGGCAAGGAGGGCGTCGAGCACGAGCGGCTGGTGGATACCGCGGCGCAAGCCGTCTGGGCCATGTTCATTCATCGCGAGATCTGCGGCCTGCGCAACGGCCGCGATGTCATCCAGCGCTATGGCATTCCGAACAAGGTGCTCGCGCGGCTCGGCGCCAGCCCGAGACATCCCTGAATATTAAGATTTCAAGATCGCCTGGAAACGCGGGTCGAAGGCGTGGCCGATCGGCTCTGCCGCCGCACCGCGCGCCACCGCCCAGGGATCGGTCATGCCGAGCTGCAGACGCGGCAACAATCGATTCGGGCGATCGGCATTGGAGGGCAGGAGCGGCTGCATGGCGGCGATCAGCCGTGTTGCCAACGCGACGGGGGCACCGCCGCACAGAATCACCGTTTGCGGATCGAAGACGGTTTCGATGAGCTGGACACTCCAGCGCAGATCGATCGCCGCCATTTCGATCCAGGCGAGAATATCCGGATCGTCGGCGGCAGCTCGATCATTGATCAGCGAGTAAATATCAGGCGCCATCGGATCGACGCCGAGGTGATCGTAGAGCGAAGCCAGCGACGCGCGATGCTCAAGCTGGGTTTGTTTTCCGCCTGATGTCAGCAGCGCCATGCCGATTTCGCCGGCATTGCCATGGGCACCGCTATAGAGCTCGCCGCCGAGGATGAGCCCCGCACCGATACCGTAGCCAACATAAAGGCAGACGGCATGGTCGAGCCCATGTGCGGCACCGACCATGCGCTCGGCGGTCGCGCAGGCCGCGGCGTCGTTCTGCAGGGTCACATTGAGCCCCGTTCCGGCCGACAGCGTTTCCAGCAGCGGAAAACGTTGCCAGGCGCCCATCATCCAGGGATTGTCGGCATCGTCCTGCTCGATGCCGAACGGGCCAGGCATCGCCGCACCGAGGCCGACGAGGCGTTTCTCCGCCTGCGCGACACGCTGCCGGAGCTCGATGCGCGCATCCTCCACCAGCTGCAGGACGACGGGCGTGCCCGTCGTCGGTCCACCGACCGGCAGGTTCGCTTCCTTGCGTATCAGCACATTACCGACAAGATCGACGGCGATAGCGCGGGTGATATGGCGGTCGATCTGCAGGCCAATGGCGAAGGCGCCCTCGGGCACGAGACCATAGGGCGTGGAAGGCTGGCCGCGGCCGCGGCGCACCGTTTCCCTTGATGTGACGAGCCCGTCGTTTTCCAGCTCCTCCATGATGTTGGAGACCGTCTGTTTCGTCAGGCGCGTGGCGCGCGCAAGGTCGGCGCGGGAGAGCGCTCCGTTCAGCCTGAGGGCATCGATGATTACCCGCCGGTTATGGGCGCTGGTGCCCTCGTGGTTCGTTCCGCTCGTAGCCCTGATCGGGCGAATATCGTTCATCTGTTTTTGCCTCTTGACACCACTAGAATATTGAAGAACAAATTAGTCAAGACAATTGACTTAAAAGAAACCACAGAGTTTCACGGGAACATTGGAAGCCGTAAGGCTCCGAAGACGCGCCGTTCCACATTCGGCGACCAGCCCGGCCAATTGCCTGCTCGACGACCATGGCGACGCTCGGCCGCCATCGGAAAAATCGCGTAAGTGTCAAAAAACTGGAGGTTGGAATGTTGAAATCATTGAACAAGACATTGCTCGGCGCAGCGTTGATCGGCGTATCCTTCGCCTCGCATGCCTTTGCCGAAACCACGATCAATGCTCTCTTCATGGCGCAGGCTGCCTATAGCGAAGCCGACGTGCGCGCCATGACGGATGCCTTCTCCAAGGCCAATCCGGACATCAAGGTCAATCTCGAATTCGTTCCTTACGAAGGCCTGCACGACAAGACTGTGCTCGCTCAAGGTTCCGGCGGCGGCTATGACGTCGTGCTCTTCGACGTGATCTGGCCGGCCGAATACGCGACCAACAAGGTTCTGGTCGATGTCTCCTCGCGCATCTCGGACGATACGAAGAAGAGCGTGCTGCCGGGCGCCTGGACGACGGTTCAGTATGACGGCAAGTATTACGGCATGCCGTGGATCCTCGATACCAAATACCTGTTCTATAACAAGGAAATCCTGGAAAAGGCCGGCATCAAGACGCCGCCGAAGACCTGGGACGAGCTGAACGAGCAGGCGAAGGCCATCAAGGACAAGGGTCTTCTCGCCACCCCGATCGCCTGGAGCTGGTCACAGGCCGAAGCCGCGATCTGCGACTACGCCACGCTCGTCAGCGCCTATAAGGGCGACTTCATCAAGGATGGCAAGCCGGACTTCCAGACCGGCGGCGGCCTCGATGCCCTGAAATACATGGTTACTAGCTACAAGTCCGGCCTCACCAATCCGAACTCCAAGGAATTCCTCGAAGAGGATGTCCGTAAGGTCTTCGAAAACGGCGATGCCGCCTTCGCGCTGAACTGGACCTACATGTACAACATGGCGAACGACCCGAAGGACAGCAAGGTCGCGGGCAAGGTCGGCGTCGTGCCGGCACCGGGCGTTGCCGGCAAGAGCGAGGCGTCTGCCGTCAACGGCTCGATGGGCCTCGGCATCACCTCGGCCAGCAAACATCCGGACGAAGCCTGGAAATACATCACCTTCATGACCTCGCAGGCGACGCAGAACCAGTATGCCAAGCTCAGCCTGCCGATCTGGGCATCGTCCTATAGCGATCCGGCCGTGACCAAGGGCCAGGAAGAACTGATCGCGGCCGCAAAGATTGGCCTCGCAGCCATGTATCCGCGTCCGACGACACCGAAATATCAGGAACTGTCGACCGCACTGCAGCAGGCGATCCAGGAATCGCTGCTCGGCCAGTCTTCTCCGGAAGATGCGCTGAAGTCGGCTGCCTCCAACAGCGGTCTCTGATAGTCTCAACGGGCGGTACTAGTTGCCGCCCGCCTCTTGATCCCCATGAAGAATGAAAGAAGGGGCTTGCCATGTCCGGCACCTCTATGACAACTCGCGCCTGGCTTTTGATGCTGCCGCTGCTTGTGGTGATGATCGCTGTCATCGGCTGGCCTCTCGTCGACACGGTCGGCCTTTCTTTCACCGATGCCAAGCTTGTGGGAACCGGCGGCAATTTCGTCGGCATCGACAACTACGCGAAGATGCTGGCGAACTCCAATTTCCAGCGCACCCTGATCACAACTGCCTGGTTCGCAATCGTCTCCGTTGCCGCCGAAATGGTGCTCGGCGTGCTGGCCGCGCTGCTGCTGAACCAGAATTTTAGGGGTCGCGGCGTGCTGCGCGCGCTGATGATCCTGCCCTGGGCGCTGCCGACCGTCGTCAATGCGACGCTCTGGCGCCTGATCTATAATCCCGAATATGGCGCGCTGAACGCAGCACTCACCCAACTCGGCCTGCTCGACGCCTACCGCTCCTGGCTTGGCGAGCCGGGCACGGCGCTGACGGCTTTGATCGTTGCCGACTGCTGGAAGAATTTTCCGCTGGTGGCGCTGATTGCGCTCGCCGCCCTGCAGGCCGTGCCGCGTGATATCATCGCCGCCTCGCTGGTCGATGGTGCCGGCCCCTTCAAGCGTTTCCGTTTCGTGATCCTCCCCTATTTGGTCGGGCCATTGATGGTCGCATTGGTGCTGCGCACGATCGAGGCTTTCAAGGTCTTCGACATCATCTGGGTGATGACGCGCGGCGGCCCGGCAAACAGCACGCGCACGCTCTCCATCCTCGTCTATCAGGAAGCCTTCTCCTTCCAGCGGGCGGGATCTGGCGCATCGCTTGCCTTGATCGTCACGCTGCTGGTCACGATGCTTGCCGCCGCCTATGCCGCCCTTGTCCGCAAGACCGCAGGGAGTGCCACCTGATGGAACGCAAGAACCCGCTCTTCACCTGCTTCATCTACATCTGCGCCATCCTGCTCGCCGTCGTCATCCTGGCGCCGATCGCCTGGCTCTTCATCATGAGCATTTCGCCGGCTGCCGATCTTGCCGGCAAGCCGCTGCGCTGGTGGCCGCAGACGGCCGACTTCTCGCGCTACAAGGTGCTGCTGTCGACGCTGGAAAACAGCGAGGGCGCCGCCTTCACCTCGTCGCTGCGCAACAGTATCGAAGTCGCCGGCATGGCGACCATAGCCGCCATCGCGCTTGCCATCCCCGCCGGCTGGGCCGTGTCGCGCACGCCGTCTGTCGGGTGGTCGCTTTCCATGGTCATCGCCACCTATATGCTGCCGCCGGTGGCGCTCGCCGTACCGCTCTATATGGGGCTTGCCCATCTCGGCCTGCTCAACAACGTGTTCGGCCTGGCGCTCGTCTATCTGACGATTCTTGCGCCGTTTACGACATGGCTGATGAAATCCGGCTTCGATTCCATTCCGAAGGAGATCGAGGCTGCTGCGATGATCGATGGCGCCGGGTTGTTCCAGACCCTGAAGATCATCACGCTGCCGCTTGCCATGCCTGTCATGGCGACCTCGGCGCTCTTCGCCTTCCTGCTTGCCTGGGATGAATTCTTCTATGCGCTGCTCTTTACCTCGGACCAGCGCGCAAAAACCCTCACCGTCGCCATAGCGGATCTCGCCGGCGGCCGTGTCTCGGATTACGGACTGATCGCGACTGCCGGTGTGCTGGCCGCCCTGCCCCCGGTGCTGATCGGCCTTGTCATGCAACGTGCCCTGATCTCTGGGCTGACCAATGGCGGCGTCAAGGGATGACCATGACCCAAGAGAAAACACGCCCCGCCGGCCTTGCCGCGATCGACCGTGAAATGGCCCGCCAGCATGCCGATGCGCTCGCCTCGTTCGAGGCCGCAAGCGATATGGCCACCAACGCCGCAGCCTCGCTGAAGCGCACCGGCAAGCTTTTGCTGCTCGGTATGGGCGGCTCGCATGCCGTCAACCGCGCCGTCGAGCCGCTCTATCGTGCAGCGGGCATCGATGCGATCGCCTTGCCGCTTTCCGAACAGCTCGGCCAGCCCCTGTCGCCGGAGGGCCGCACGATCTTCATGACCTCGCAATCCGGCGAGAGCGCAGAGGTCGTGCGCTGGTTCAACGAGACGGGCGGCACTGCCGAGACCTTCGGCCTAACGCTGGAAGGCAGCTCCTTCCTTGCAAAAACCGCGCCTTCTCTCGTCGGCGCCGGCGGCACCGAGCTTGCCTTTGCGGCAACCCGCAGCCTCACCGTCAGCTTTGCGCTGCATCTGGCGATCTTCGCCGCGCTGGGGCAGGATCCGGCTCGAGCGCTCGCCGTGCTTCGTGCGCCCGAAGCGCTCGATATCAAGCCGGCACTTGCGGCCCTCGCCAATGTCGCGACGGTCGTCACCTCGGGCCGCCGTCTGCAGGGCGTTGCCGAGGCCTTGGCGCTCGGTCTCACCGAACTTTCCCGTCGTCCCTGCTTTTCGCTTGAAGGCGGGCAGCTGCGCCATGGTCCGATGGAAATGCTCGGGCCCTCGGTTGGCGTCATCCTCTTCCGCGGCAATGATGCAACGGCGAACCTCGTAACCGCCATGGCCATTTCCGCCATCGAGACGGGTGCGCCGGTCATCGTCTTTGATGGTTCCGAAGAAGAGCCGGTACCTGGCTGCGTCACGCTGCGCTTCAGGCCGGAAACCGGCCTTGCCGCCATCTTCCAGATGCTGCCCGTCGCCCAGTCGCTGATGATCGCCTTTGCCGACGAGCGGGTGGAGAATGCGGGCACGCCGATGCGCTCGACCAAGATTACCCGGAGCGAATGAATGAAGCCGCTTGCAGTCATCGGCAACGTCAATATCGACCTGATCCTCGGGCCGGCGACACCATGGCCGAAAGCCGGCACCGAGATCATCGTCGATCACGACGAGCTGCGCGTCGGCGGCCAAGCGGGCAACAGCGCGCTTGCCTGGGAAGGTCTTGGCGTCGATTACGAAATCGCGGCCAATGTCGGCAGAGACCAGTTTGGACGCTGGCTCAGCGAAGCGTTTGGCGCGCGCAGCAGCAAATGGCCGGTGCGTCCTGAGGGCACGACGCTCTCGGTCGGCATCACCCATCCCGATGGCGAGCGCACCTTCTTCACGACGCGCGGTCACCTGCCGCGCTTCAATCTCGCTGACGTGCATGCGGTGCTCGATGGTAACAGGCTCAGCGACGGCTATGTGCTGCTGTGCGGCGCCTTTCTTACCGAGGACCTCACCCGGGATTACGACGTCCTGTTCGACTGGGCCGACAAGCATGGAATCACCGTCGCCCTCGATACCGGTTGGCCGCTCGACGGCTGGACTAAGGAAAATTGCGATGCCACGCGACGCTGGCTTTCCCGCTGCGGCGTGGCACTCATGAACGAGGTCGAGACGACGACCTTAGCCGGCATGGACGATCCGGCCGAAGCCGCGCGCGCGCTCCATGCGCAGATGCCCGAAGGCGCCATCTTCGTCGTGAAGCGCGGTCCGGATGGTGCGGTCGCCATCGATGCCGATGGCAAGCTCGTTTCGGCTACAGCGCCAAAAGTCACGGTGGTCGATACGATCGGCGCCGGCGATGTCTTCAATGCTGGCTTTCTGGCCGCCCTTGCCCGCGGCGAGCCGCCTGCGGCCTGCCTTTCGGCGGGGATCGCGGTTGCTTCCCGCGCCATTTCCACTCTGCCGCGCAACTATGGCCCGGCCCAAGCATCCGAGGAGGCCGTTCAATGAGCGCGCTCGAAATCCAGAAAATCCGCAAGAGCTACGGCGAAGTGGAGACGCTGAAAGGCATAGATATTTCGCTTGAAAGCGGCGAATTCCTGGTGCTGCTCGGCTCGTCAGGCTGCGGCAAGTCCACGCTGCTCAACATCATCGCCGGGCTTGCCGAGGCAACCAGCGGCGATATCCGTATCGGCGATCGTTCCGTGCTTGGCGTGCATCCGAAGGACCGCGACATCGCCATGGTGTTCCAGTCCTACGCGCTCTATCCGAACCTCTCTGTTCACCGCAACATCGGCTTCGGCTTGGAGATGCGCAAGGTGCCTGCCGCCGAGCGCGACAAGGCGGTGCGAGAAGCGGCGAAGCTTTTGCAGATCGAAGCACTGCTGGAGCGCAAGCCGAGTCAGCTTTCCGGCGGCCAGCGTCAGCGGGTAGCGATCGGCCGGGCGCTGGTGCGCAAGCCGGAGGTGTTCCTGTTCGACGAGCCGCTTTCCAACCTTGATGCCAAATTGCGCATGGAGATGCGCACCGAGCTGAAGCGCCTGCACCAGATGCTGAAGACCACGGTCGTCTATGTGACGCACGATCAGATCGAGGCGATGACGCTCGCGACCCGGATCGCCGTGATGCGCGACGGCCGGATCGAACAGCTCGGCACGCCGGACGAGATCTACAATCATCCGGCAACACTCTATGTCGCGACCTTCGTCGGCGCACCGCCGATGAACCTTTTGAACGCGACTGCCGATCAGGGTTCGCTGCGCATCGACGGCACCTCGATCATTCTGCCAATGCCGGCAACGAAAGCAGAGATCGCCCAAGGACAGCAGCTTGTGGTCGGTATCCGGCCGGAAACCCTGCGTCTCGATGAGCACGGCACGCTTGAGGCGATCTGCGAAGTGGCGGAACTGACCGGCCCCGAGTTGATCGTCACCGGAAAGGCAGGTTCGCAGCGGCTGATGGCCTGCTTGCCGCCGCGCACCGCGATTGCCGAAGGGCAGAGCCTCAAGCTCGGCTTCGACGCCAGCGCGTTGCATCTCTTCGATCGTGCCACCGGTCAGCGCTGCGAATAGGCCTTTCAACCCAGACATATGATCGCCTTGATCCTCAATGGGCCGGCGACCATCGCCACCGAAGCGAAGGCGCCGGAAATTGCACGTCTTTCGAAGCTGTCTTCGGCCGCCACCATTCCCTATTCGGTCGTTTTTGCTGTTTCTGTCGCTGGAATACATGCCGACGGATGTCGCGATCGGCCTGACCTCGTTCCGCACCACCAGTATCCTCCTGGTCTTCCTGCTGTCGCCGGCGGCCGTCATCGCCGCGGCCTGGCTGGAATGCATCCAGAATGACCGTCGAAATCAGTAGGCGAAGGATTGAGGATGCCGCAGAGTTCGGTTGCGCAGGATTGATGCGATGATGTCGATCGGCGTGCCTTCTACAATACCATTGCGATCGACGGCCAAGCCTGCTTATGCTCTTTCTTAAAATATAGTTAAATAAATCCATTCGATTATCTAAAATTACTTGATAATTTTTTGATATTTCAAAACCCTGCAATGTACCCGCAATTCTCACCGGCAAAATGACCTCCATCTCCTGAAGACAACCCGCTCCACAAGACGGTAGGTCCCGGAGAGCAGCAGGAACCGATGTCCGGTTCTCCAACGCAACAGAGACCTTGCGAGCGCCGAGGGATGGCGCATGGGTTTCGTATGGAGTTAGCAATGTCACTCAGCGCAAAATCGATTCTGCTCGCGGCTCTGGCCATGGCGGCCGCGACCAATGCCTCAGCCGCCGATCTCACCACCTACAAGGCCCCGGATTCCGCCCATGACAGCCCGCCGGCCTTCCACTGGAGCGGCGCCTATTTCGGCGCCCATGGCGGTATCGCCTCATCGAAGTTCAACCCTTTCGCCAGCGGCAAGGGCCTGACCGGAGGCGTGCAAGCCGGCTACAATTTCCAGGTGGGGCCAGGCATCGTCGGCGCCGAACTGGAAGGCTCCTATCTCGGAAACAACGAGCTGCGCGTACCGAACGGCAGGGTGGAAGAACGCTTCCGCGGCGCCGCCAAGGCCAAGGCCGGCCTGACCTTCGACCGTACGCTCGTCTATGGCACGGCCGGTCTGACGATGACGAAGTTCGAAGGCGGCAAGGGCGTCTCCACCTCCGGCGGCTGGAAACGGGGCTACCTTGTCGGCGGTGGCGTCGAACAGGGCTTCGGCGGCGGCCTGTCGGCCAAGATCGAATACAACTACGTCATGACCAACGACGTCTCCACGACGACATCGAGCGGCAAGTCGAAGACCGATCTGCGCGATCACGTCATCAAGGCCGGCCTGAATTATCGCTTCTGATCGCCGATTTGCAGAGGTCGGCACGCCTTTTCAAGCCAGGCGTGCCCGACGGAGAGCGGCGGAGGATGGCTTTGAAACCCCGCCTCCATCCTCCGCCGCTCTCGCTCATGAAATGAAAGCATAATGTTGGGTGCTGTGATAAGCCGTGTTTCGAAGATAACGGTCGCCTTCGTGCTGGCGGCGCTGGGAATTGCAGGCGTGGTGATATGGCACCGGCCCGCAATGATCCGCTGAATGTCGACCAGATGGCCAGCATCAAGGTGAAGACAGTCGAAGTCGCTCCCAAGTGACGCGGGTGCATCGCGGACCTACCGGCGGGAAATCCGCATCAACGGTTTTATTCAGCCAACTCGTCGACGCTCAGCATAGGACCGTCGAAGACCGCTGCCTCCAAGTTCGGGTTGCGAGGGCTGTCGACAACTGAGATGAGACCGGCGCGCCGTGATCCAATTTTCTATGCATTCAAATGGGATGTCATGGGACGATAGGCCCGCAAAAGCGGCCATAGTCGCGAAACTGCGCTCCACATCCTCCGTCGCCGAAGAGATCATTCGCATTCAAGCGAAGGCTGACGGAAGCTCGTCACATACCGATCGGAACCGACGCCGCGAGTGTAGAAGGTGTAGAAGCATTCCGTAT
The DNA here is from genome assembly GCF_057784515.1 of Martinezella sp. CNPSo 3732. Taxonomy (NCBI): domain Bacteria; kingdom Pseudomonadati; phylum Pseudomonadota; class Alphaproteobacteria; order Hyphomicrobiales; family Rhizobiaceae; genus Martinezella; species Martinezella sp. CNPSo 3732. The sequence continues at coordinate 204 of NZ_JBXSOO010000024.1, read as the reverse complement.
GCTCGACGTAGCCAGGCGTTTCGATGACGTCATAATGCGAGACGGCGGCCGGCGCTATCGTCGCCAATGGCCCCTTGTCGGAGCCGATGGCTGGCGGAAGCAGCGCGGTGCTGGTGCCGGTACCGGAGCAATGCTGCATTCTGGAACCCGAAGGGTGATAGGCGCTGCTCTAGCATCGCCATCGAAGAAGAAGTCTTCGCGCCC
>NZ_JBXSOO010000023.1:0-112206 GCF_057784515.1 Martinezella sp. CNPSo 3732 | reverse complement strand
CGATCGCTGCGCTATCGGGTGCAAGGCGGGCGCCGTTCGAAAGCGCGATCGAAAGATCGGACGGGCCGACGAAGATGCCGTCGATACCGTCGACTGCAAGTATCTCGTCGATGGCGTCGAGCGCCATGCGGGTCTCCACCATGGCAATGGTAGCGGTCAGGCTGTTGGCGCTTTGCAAATAATCTTCAGCCGGCAGGCCGAAATGATTGAGCGCCAGAGATGGTCCCCAGCTCCGCTCGCCGAGCGGCGGATACTTCGTTGCTTGCACCAAGGCGCGCGCATCATCGGCAGAGTTGATCATCGGCGCGATGATGGCGGAGGCGCCGGCATCGAGAAGGCGCGAGGCAGAAGCAAAATCGCCGACGGGAATGCGGGCAATCGCCGGCTTGCCAGCCAGGCGCACATAGGCAATCCCGTTGGCGGCAGACTCCATGTTCCACATGCCATGCTGCATATCGAGCACGATGGTATCGAAGTCTTCCTGCGCCAGATGATTGACGAGCATCGGATCGGGTATGCCGACCCAGCCGGAGATCATGCCGCCATTCTCGCGGCGTTTCAGCCGTCCGGCAAAACCGTTCATGTCAGTCGTCATCGTCTTTCCTCACCTATCAACACCAGGCCCCATTTTGGAGCTCGCCTCAACCGCCAAATCACGGCGAGCCGTTGCAATCGACAATACTCAATTCCCATTGCCGAGCCACTCGAAAGTGCAGATGCGACGGACACAAATCGACAAAGCACGGCTTCGACCGTGGTCAGCTACCGTGCAGAAAGATGATTTCAAATCTGCCAGACGACCATGACAAATTTGCAGCTATCTGGATCGGTTAGCCGCGCTCACCGGGCGACCAAGGCGTGACTCAAGGCGAGCGATACCGCCAGGCAGACGGCATCGTCCGATCACAAGATTTCGGCGCCTCCTTACCGCTCAACGCCCGGCAAAACGCTGTTTCGCAAAGTCCGTGACAGGCGTATAGAGGCTGATGAGCGTACCCTCGGGATCGCGAATCTGCCCTGCCCGGTTGCCCCATGGCATCAGCTTCGGCTCGTGCACGACCTCTACCTTGTCCTTCAACCTTGCGAATTCGGCATCGACATCGTCAACCTGGAATTCGATGATGACTGAGCGATTGACGCAGGGTTCGGCGCTGCCCTCCTTGAACAGGGCGACGGTCTCGGCGCTTCCGATCGCAAGCGTCGCCGAAGGGGTGACGATCTCGGCAAAGACTGGCGCCAGCCACTCGGCCGGGTGACCGGTGACCATCTCATAAAAGCCGACCATCTTCTTGATGTCTGAGGCGATCAGACGCGTGGATGCTAGTTTCATCGAATGCTCCTTCGAAAGTCCCGCCCGCTGTGTCGCTGGCGGCTCGAAGGCTCTTGTTGCATAAGGCTGTTGCCACCATACTGGCAGCAGGAGTCAGCAGGAATGCGTCGCGCCGACCGTTTGTTTCAGATCATACAGATATTGCGCCGGTCGAGCCGGCCGGTAACTGCTGCCGCGCTGGCGGATGAACTCGAAATCTCGAAGCGCACGGTCTATCGCGACATTGCCGATCTGATGGGCCAGCGGGTTCCGATCGAAGGTGAGGCAGGCTTCGGATATCTTTTGTCACCTGGCTACGAAATGCCGCCACTGATGCTGACGCCTGAGGAGATCGAGGCCGTCGTTCTCGGGGCGCAATGGGTTGCGGGCCGTGCCGACAAGGCTCTTGCCAATGCCGCACGCGACGTGGTCGCCAAGATCACCGCGATCGTGCCCGGGCACCTGCGTCCCTTCATCCTTGAGCCGAGTGTCGGCGCCAAACCACTTCTTCAGGGAGGCCAAGAGGACAACATCGATCTGCCGATGTTGCGGGCGGCAATCCGCGAAGGACGAAAACTTCGGCTGCGCTATCGGTCCGATGCGGGCGCGGAAAGCACAAGGATCGTCTGGCCCGTCATCCTCGGCTATTCCGATACGAGCCGCATTCTGGTGGCATGGTGCGAGCTGCGCCAGGGCTTCCGGCATTTCCGCACGGAACGGATTACCGAGGCCGACATGCTGGATGACCGTCATGGCTTGCGCCCAGGCGAGCTTCGCCGCCACTGGTCAGCCTGGCGAGAGGCAGAACTCCAGCAAACTCAACGGAAAGGGTGATTATCGGGTGCTGAGGTCATCGGTTGCCTGCACCCGATAATCTCAGATGATCCCGCCACCGCCGGCAACGGAGGCCGGACGTTCGCCGGCCACCTTGCGGCGATAGCCGCTCGCCCGATAGGTTGCGACCGGATCGATGGCGCCGCCGGCGCGGCGGCGTGCTTCGGCCAGGATCGGCTCGACATCAGCGCGATAGGCCCGCTTCAGCGTTTCCGATGCCATCAGGGCATCATTGGCATCCTGATAGTCGCCGAGTGCGTTGCGATCGACAATGAGCGCCTGGGCATAGGCACGGCGGATCTCGTTGGCGCTGGAGATCAGGCTTTCGATCGGGTCCGTGACATTGTGCGACTGGTCGATCATATGCGCCGGATTGAAGTCGTTCACGCCGCGCCGTTCGGCATCGACCAGCTCGTTGAAGACGAGGAACAGGCGGTAGGGCTCGATCGCACCGGCGTCCAGATCGTCATCGCCATATTTCGAGTCGTTGAAGTGGAAGCCGCCGAGCTTGCCGAACTGGATGAGGCGCGCGACGATCATCTCGATATTGGTATTCGGCGCGTGGTGACCGAGATCGACGAGGCACTGCGCCTTCGGGCCGAGGGTTTGCGCGATCAGATAGTTGGTGCCCCAGTCCTGAACAACCGTCGAATAGAAGGCCGGCTCGTACATCTTGTGCTCGGAGAACAGCCGCCAATCGTCAGGAAGCGCCTTGTAGACATCGGCCATGGCAGCGAGATAGCGCTCGAACGCCTTGGTGAAATTGGTCTGGCCGGGGAAGTTCGAGCCGTCGCCGATCCAGACGGTCAGCGCCTTCGAGCCAATGGCCTTGCCGATTTCGATGCATTCGATGTTGTGCTCGACAGCCTGGGCGCGGGTTGCCGCATCGACATGGCTGAGCGAACCGAACTTGTAGGAATGAGCCTGGCCTGGCGCATCGGAGAACGTGTTGGAGTTCATGGCGTCGAAGCCGAGGCCAAGCGCATCGCCTTTCGCCTTCAATTCCTTCGCATCCGCCTTGTCCCAGGGAATATGCAGCGAAACCCTTGGTGTTGCCCGCGTCAGCTGTTGAATGACAGCGCAATCGTCGAGCTTGTCGAAGATGCCGCGCGGCTCGCCAGTGCCGGGGAAGCGGGCAAAGCGCGTGCCGCCGGTGCCAACACCCCAGGACGGAACGGCGACGAAGAATTCGGAGACCTTTTTGGTGATGGCTTCGATATCGACGCCGCGGCGGGCGAGCGCGGCGCCGAGCGCCTCATAATCGGACTTCAGCGCGGCGGCGCGCTTGTCGTTTTCTGCGGCGACCAGATCCGGCGCAATTCTAAACTCGGCCATTCTTTCCTCCCATGTACGTCATTCGAAATGTTACAGCCTCTCGACTGGCGGTGCCCTCTTCTCCCCGGCGGGGAGAAGATGCCCAACGGGCAGATAGGGGGAGTGAGGAGCATAGCTCCTCACATCTTGAGCGTAAGCGAAAGATAGAACTGCATTTTCCGCAGTCCCCCTCATCCGACCCTTCGGGCCACCTTCTCCCCGGTGGGGAGAAGGAAAAATGCAGCCATTACCGCGTAAAACTCTGCGCGTTGCCGGCGTCGACGTTGATGATATTGCCTGTTGATTTGGCGGAAAGATCCGAGGCCAGGAAATAGATCGCTTCAGCAATGTCCTCCGGGAACACATTGAGCTTCAGCATTGAGCGCTTGCGGTAATGTTCCTCCAGATCGTCCACCTCGATCTTCGAGGAGGCGGCGCGCTGCTCGCGCCATTCGCCGTTCCAGATCTTTGAGCCGCGAAGGACGGCATCGGGATTGACGGTATTGACGCGGATGCCCGCTTCTGCGCCCTCCAGCGCCAGGCAGCGGGCGAGATGGATCTCCGCTGCCTTTGCCGTGCAATAGGCGGCGGCGTTCGGCGAGGACGCGAGACCGTTCTTCGAGGCGACGAACACGACGTTACCGCCGAGATTCTGACGGCGGAACAGCCGGAAGGCCTCGCGCGAAACCAGGAAATAGCCGGTCGCGAGAATATCGATATTGCGGTTCCACATCGAAAGCTCGGTGCTCTCGATCGGCGCGGACGACGCGATACCGGCATTCGATACAAGAATGTCGACGCCGCCGAATTCGACGCAGGCCTCGGCAAAAGAAGAGATGACCGCATCTTCCTTTGTCACGTCGAGCTTGACGCTGCGTACGGCATCCGCTCCGTATCTTTTGGCGAAATCGGCCTGCGTACTCTCAAGTGCCGCCTGGTCGATGTCAGCCAGAACCACGCAGGCCCCCTCGCCCACCAGACGGGCGGCCGTGGCGCGGCCGATGCCGCCGGCACCGCCGGTGACGAAGGCAACGCGACCGGCGAGGCTCTTCGGCTTCGGCATACGCTGCAACTTCGCCTCTTCCAGCAGCCAATATTCGATATCGAAGGCTTCTTGCTCCGGCAGCCCCTGATATTCCGAAACGGTGGATGCGCCGCGCATGACATTGATGGCATTGACATAGAACTCGCCGGCAATACGGGCAGTCGCCTTGTCGCGGGCAAAGGAGAGCATGCCGACGCCGGGCACGAGGAAGATCACCGGGTTCGGGTCGCGCATGGCAGGCGAATTGTCATGCTTGCAATCATTATAGTAACGCGCGTAATCGGCGCGGTAATCTTCCAGCGCCTTGTCGAGACCGGCAATGACGGCATCGACATCGGGCTTGGCCGGATCGAAATCGACGATCAACGGTCTGATTTTCGTGCGCAGGAAGTGATCCGGGCAGCTGGTTCCGAGTGCACCGAGCGGGCGGAGGTTCTTCGAGTTGACGAATTCGAGCACGGCATCCTGATCGTCGAAATCACCGAGTTTGCGCTCGGCCTTGCCGATGCGGCCGCGGATCTCGGGCATCAGCCGGGCGGCGATGGCACGACGCTGCGCCTGCGGCAGGCTCTGAACGACGGCACCGCCAAAAATGGTCTTACCTTCCGTCTTGGCGGCGAACCATTCGATTGCCTTGTTGATAATGGCAAGCGTCAGCTCATAGCATTCCTTGGCATCATTGGCCCAGGTAAAGAGGCCATGGCTTTCGAGCACGACGCCCTTGGCATTCGGATGCGCCTTGACGAAGGCTTCGAGATCGAGGCCGAGCTGGAAGCCCGGACGACGCCAGGGAAGCCAGCCGATATCGTCACCGAAGATTTCACGCGTCAGTTCGCGCGAGTTCTTCGAGGCGGCGATGGCGATGATGGCATCGGGATGCATGTGATCGACATGGGTGAACGGAACGAAACCATGCAGCGGCGTATCGATCGAAGCCGCGCGAGCACTGAGATTGAAGGTGCAATGCGGCAGGAAGCCGACCATGCGATCCTCGTCGGCAACACCCTGATAGATGTTCTTCAGGCTATCGAGCTTCTCCTGATAAAGTGTGGCGAAACCATCGAGCTTGATGGTGCCGACATCACCGCCGGAGCCCTTGACCCAGAGCACCTTTACCTTGTCGCCGGAGAGCGGATCGGTTTCCATGACTTTGGCCGATGTGTTGCCGCCACCGTAGTTGGTGATACGCTTGTCGGCACCGAGCAGATTCGACCGATAAAGCAGCTTGCCCGGCTCATCGAGCCCATCAGCATATGCATCATCCCAACGGTTCTTCAGAAGCTGAACGTCAGCCGCCATGTCATCCTCCCTTGAAAATCAAGTCCTGCAGGCGGATCGCGTTACGATTGGAACCGCCCTTTGTGAGCAGGGTATCGCTCACATATAGTCACCCTGTCAATCGAAAACGATCAAATTCGATAATGCTGCGATGCAATATGAAAGTTTATGATCGTTTATGATTGACACTTTGTCATATTTGCGAAATAACCGCCAATAAGGAGGAGCCGATGCACGAACGTGAACGCCATCGCATTATTCTGAGCGCCGTACAGGAAAAATCTGTCGTAACGATTCAGGATATTTCCGAGCTGACCGAGGCTTCGGAAGCGACGATACGCCGTGATATCGCTGCCCTGCACGTCCAGGGAAAGATCCGACGTGTGCGCGGCGGCGCGGAGTCGATCCATCCCCCACAACTCGGCAATCTAGCAGCGCGACCGTTCCGTGTATCCGAAGCCGTCAACATCGATAGGAAACGCGCAATTGCGCGCAAGGCCGCCGAACTCTGCAATCCCGGCGACGCCATCATCATCAATGGCGGCACGACGACATTCCAGCTCGTGCATTATATCTCGGCCTCCCGGCTGCAGGTGATGACCAATTCCTTCGCGATCGCCGAACACCTGGTCAAGCATTCGAAGAACACCGTGACGGTCCCGGGTGGCGCGATCTATCGCGAACAAAGCCTGATCCTCTCGCCCTTCGACAACGATACGATCCGGAATTTCTATGCGCGGCGCATGTTCGTCGGTGCGCAGGGCGTCGGCCCGCTCGGCGTCATGGAAGCCGACGCGCTGGTCATCCAGAGCGAGCAGAAGCTCATGCGCCAGGCCGACGAACTCGTCGTCATGGTCGATTCGAGCAAGTTCCGTCAGCGCTCCAGCCTGATCCTTTGTCCGCTCGAGCAGGTCTCGACCATCATTACGGATGACGGCGTTTCCGCCGACACGGTCCGCATGATCGAGGATGCGGGCATTTCGCTCATTATTGCAAATGTTTCGGCTCAGGCCGAGGAGGAAGATTCCCCGTCGGTCGCATGAGACGCGCGGCTCAGGCGGGGTGAGCATGCCTTTTAACTTTGGGAGGAAGTGACATGAATATTGCAAAGAAACTGGCGATTGGCGTTGCGCTCGCCGCCACGCTTTTCGCCGGCGCGGCCAGTGCAAAGGACATCAAGATCGGTCTCGTGGTGAAGTCGTTGGGCAACGGCTTCTTCGAAGCCGCCAACAAGGGCGCACAGGAAGCCGCAAAGGATCTCGGCGGCGTGCAGGTGATCTACACCGGACCGACCTCGACCACGGCCGAAGGCCAGATCGAAGTGATCAACTCGCTGATCGCGCAGGGCGTCGATGCCATCGCGATTTCGGCCAATGACCCTGATGCAGTCGTCCCTGCGCTTAAGAAGGCGACGCAGCGGGGCATCAAGGTCATCTCCTGGGATTCCGGTGTCGCAAAGGCCGGCCGCATCCTGCAGCTGAACCCCTCGTCCAACGAGCTGATCGGCAAGATGTGCCTGACGCTCGCCAAGGATCATCTTGACAGCGGCAAGGGCGACTTCGCCATCCTGTCGGCAACGACGACCTCTACGAACCAGAACATCTGGATCGGCGAGATGAAGAAGCAGCTCAAGGATTTTCCGGGCCTCAACCTCGTCACGACCGTTTATGGTGACGATCTCTCGGACAAGAGCTATCGTGAAGCCCAAGGCCTCCTAACCTCGCATCCGGAAGTCAAGGTCATCGTCGCCCCGACGACGGTCGGCGTGCTTGCCGCTTCGCAGGCCGTTAAGGATGCCGGCAAGATCGGCAAGGTCTATGTGACCGGTCTCGGCCTGCCGTCCGAAATGGCCGGCGCGATCAAATCAGGCGCGACGAAGGAATTCGCGATCTGGAATCCGATCGATCTCGGCTACTCCGCAACGCAGATCGCCTATCGCCTCGTCAAGGGCGAAACCGACGGCAAGCCGGGCAGCGAGATCAATGCCGGCCGCATGGGCAAGATCAAGGTTGGCGAAAACGGCGAAGCCGCCATGGCCGATCCGTTCGTCTACAACGCTTCGAACATTGATCAGTTCTCCAAGGTTTTCTGATCGAAAATCGAACTCGCAGCTCTCCGGCGGCACCAGCCGCCGGACCTGGTTTCATTGATCCGGTACATTGCTGATGACCACAGTCCTTCAACGCTCCATCGCGGACGCACCAGCCGCGAACAATCAGGCCATTCTGGAAATGCGCGGCATTTCCCAGATCTTTCCCGGCGTCAAGGCGCTGGATGGCGTCAGCATTTCGCTCTATCCCGGCAAGGTCACAGCCCTGATCGGCGAGAACGGTGCGGGCAAATCGACACTCGTAAAAATTCTAACAGGTATCTATCGCCCGAACGAAGGCGAGATCCTTGTCGACGGCAAACCAACGGCTTTCGCCAGTGCGCAGGCGGCCATCGATGCCGGCGTCACGGCTATTCATCAGGAAACCGTACTCTTCGACGAGCTGACTGTTGCCGAAAACATCTTCCTCGGCCATGCGCCGCGCACATCCTGGCGCACCATCGACTGGAAGAGGATGAACAGCCGATCGAAAGAGCTTCTGCAATCGCTGGAAAGCGCCATCGATCCGACAACCCGATTGAAAGACCTCTCCATTGCGCAACGCCATCTCGTGGCAATCGCCCGCGCCTTGTCGATCGAGGCCCGCATCGTCATCATGGACGAACCCACCGCCGCCCTTTCCCGCAAGGAGATCGACGATCTCTTCCGCATCGTCGAAGGCTTGAAGGCGAAGGGTAAGGCCATCCTGTTCATCAGCCATAAGTTCGACGAACTCTACGAGATCGCCGACAATTTCGTCGTCTTTCGCGACGGCCGCGATGTCGGCCATGGCGAACTGAAGTCGACGCCGCAGGACGAAATCGTTCGCATGATGGTCGGACGCGACGTCAAGGACGCTTTCCCGAAAGTGCCTGTTACCATCGGCGGCACCGTTCTCGAAGTCGACAAATACTGTCACCGCACCGAGTTCCGCGATATCTCCTTCAAGCTTCGGCGCGGCGAGATTCTCGGCGTCTATGGATTGATCGGCGCCGGACGCTCCGAGCTTTGCCAATCGCTCTTCGGCATTACCAAGCCGCTTTCCGGACGTCTGACGCTCGACGGACAGGAAATCCAGGTGCGTTCGCCGCAGGACGCCATTGCCGCCGGCATCGTCTATGTGCCGGAAGAACGCGGCCGCCACGGTCTGGCGCTGCCGATGCCGATCTATCAGAACATGTCGCTGCCATCGCTCGGGCGCACCTCGCGCAAGGGGTTCCTGAAGGCGGCCGATGAATTCGCGCTTGCCCGTAAATATGCCGAGCGGCTCGATCTGCGCGCCGCCGCCCTATCCGTGCCCGTGGGAACGCTCTCCGGCGGCAACCAGCAGAAGGTGGTCATCGGCAAGTGGCTGGCGACGCAGCCGAAGATCATCATTCTGGATGAACCCACCAAGGGGATCGATATAGGCTCGAAGGCTGCCGTCCACGGCTTCATCAGCGAGCTGGCGGCCGAAGGCCTCAGCATCATCATGATCTCCTCCGAACTGCCCGAGATTCTTGGCATGTCGGATCGCGTGCTGGTCATGAAGGAGGGTCTGTCCGCTGGCCTTTTCGAGCGCGAAGGTTTGACGCCGGAAACCTTGGTGCGCGCCGCCACGGGGAATGCATAAGGAGAGCCGGATGCCACGCATCCTCAAAAAGCGCGAAACACTGCTCGCCATCATCATCGCCGTGATGATCGCCGGCTTCGCAACGCGTGCGGCCGGCTTTGCCGAGCCCGCCAATCTCGCCAATATCTTCAACGACACCTCGATCCTCATCATTCTGGCTCTTGCCCAGATGACGGTCATCCTGACGAAGTCGATCGATCTGTCCGTTGCCGCCAATCTGGCACTGACAGGCATGGCGGTTGCTATGCTGAATGCGGGCTATCCCGATATTCCGCTGATCGCGCTCGTCTTGATGGCAATCCTGATGGGCGCGGCTCTCGGCGCCATCAACGGTTACCTCGTCTGGGCGCTGGAAATCCCGCCGATCGTCGTCACACTCGGCACGCTGACGATCTATCGCGGCATGGCCTTCGTGCTGTCCGGCGGCGCCTGGGTCAATGCCCACCAATTCACGCCGATCTTTTTGAACGTGCCGCGCACTCAGCTTCTCGGCCTGCCCGTGCTTGCCTGGATCGGCATCGCCATCGTGCTGATGATGTATCTGGTGCTGCGCTATACGCAGTTCGGACGCTCGGCCTATGCGAGCGGCGGCAATCCGGTCGCGGCCGTCTATGCCGGTATTGATGTCGGCTGGACGCGCTTCCTCGCCTTCGTTCTGTCCGGCGCGCTCGCCGGTCTCAGCGGCTATCTCTGGGTCTCGCGCTATGCGGTGGCCTATGTCGATATCGCCAACGGCTTCGAACTCGATAGCGTGGCGGCCTGCGTCATCGGCGGCATTTCGATTGCCGGCGGCGTCGGCTCGGTCGCCGGCGCGGTGCTCGGCGCCCTCTTCCTCGGCGTCATCAAGAACGCACTTCCGGTCATCGGCATCTCGCCGTTCACGCAGATGGCGATCTCAGGCACCGTCATCATCCTTGCCGTCGTCTTCAACGCCCGACGTGAGCGCAACCGCGGCCGCATCATCCTGCGCGATCAGGCCGCAAAAGACACCGCCAGCCAGGGAGCACACGCATGAGCAACGGTTCGCAAGCGGCAACGGCGGAAAAGCGCGTCATTCCGGATCGCCTCGGCACTCCCTTCAAGCGCATCTTATCGAGCTGGGAAACGCTGCTCTTCGGCGTCGCGATCGCGATCTTCATCTTCAATTCGCTAGCCTCGCCCTATTTCCTCGACCCGTTCAATCTCTCCGACGCGACCTTCAACTTTACCGAAAAGGCGATGATCGCCTTTGCCATGGCGCTGCTCGTCATATCGGGCGAAATCGACTTGTCTGTCGCAGCCATCATCGCGCTGGCGTCGACGGCGATGGGTGCCGCGGCGCAACTGGGCGTCGATACGCCCGGTCTCGTCGCGATCGGTATCGGCGTTGGCCTCGTCTGCGGCATCTTCAACGGCCTCCTGGTTTCGGTGCTGAAGCTGCCGTCGATCGTCGTCACTATTGGCACGATGAGCCTGTTTCGCGGCATTTCCTACATCGTTCTCGGCGATAAGGCTTACGGCAACTATCCGGATAGCTTTGCCTATTTCGGCCAGGGCTATGTCGTCTGGGTCTTCTCGTTCGAATTCGTGCTCTTCATCGGGCTTGCGATCGCCTTCGCAATCCTGCTGCATGCGACGAATTTCGGGCGTCAGGTCTATACGATCGGCAACAATGATTTTGCCGCGCGCTTCTCCGGCATTCCGGTCGAACGGGTCAAATTCATCCTGTTTCTCCTGACCGGCATCATGAGCGGCATCGCCGCCGTCTGCCTCACCTCGCGCCTTGGCTCGACGCGTCCTTCGATCGCGCTCGGCTGGGAGTTGGAGGTGGTCACCATGGTCGTGCTCGGAGGCGTATCGATCCTCGGCGGCTCCGGCACGATCGGCGGTGTCGTCATCGCCGCCTTCGTCATGGGGTTGGTTACATTCGGCCTCGGCCTGCTGAACGTCCCGGGCATCGTCATGTCGATCTTCATCGGTCTCCTCCTCATCATCACCATCGCGCTGCCGATCGTCGCCCGCCGCATCAGGACCATGAGCTCCAAATGACCGCTGCTCTCGAACGCCACGCCTTCAAGATGACGCTCAATCCAGGCATGGAGGCAGAATACCGGAAGCGGCATGATGAAATCTGGCCCGAGCTGGTGGATCTGCTGCATCAGGCCGGCGTCAGCGATTATTCCATCCACCTCGACCGCGACACCAACACGCTTTTCGGCGTGCTGACACGGCCGAAGGATCATGCCATGGCCAGCCTGCCCGAACACCCCGTCATGAAGAAATGGTGGGCGCACATGGCCGATATCATGGCGACCAATCCAGACAATTCGCCCATTCAGAGCGATCTGGACACGGTTTTTTATCTGCCATGAGCAACGAGACAGCCTACCGCCACATCGCCGTCATCGACATTGGCAAGACCAACGCCAAGGTGGTGGTGCTCGATGCCGGCACAGGTGCCGAGATTGCCGCCGTCAGGACCGCAAACAGCGTTCTGAAGTCGGGTCCTTATCCGCATTACGATATCGAGGGCCTGTGGGATTTCATCATTTCGGCTCTCAAAGGTTTTGCCCGCACGCCTGGATTCGATGCCATTTCGATCACGACGCATGGTGCATGTATGGCGATGCTTTCAGCCGATGGCAGCCTCGCCATGCCGGTTCTCGACTATGAGCATGGCTATCCGCAGGCCATTCAGAACGCGTACAGCCTGTTGCGCCCCAAGTTTGCTGAGACGTTTTCGCCCGGATTGTCGATTGGCCTCAATGTCGGCGCGCAAATCCACTATTTAAAAACCACCTTTCCGGCCGATTTCGCCCGCGTCGCGACGATTTTGACCTATCCGCAATATTGGGCATTTCGCCTGACCGGCATTGCCGCCAACGAGGTGACCTCGCTGGGCTGCCATACGGATCTCTGGAATCCGACGACGCAAAACTATTCGTCTCTGGTCGACACGCTTGGCATTCGCGGACTGATGGCGCCGGTTCGCTCGGCTTTCGACGCGCTTGGACCGGTCCTGCCGGCACTTGCGATAGATATGGGTCTCACGAAACCGGTGCCAGTCCATTGCGGCATTCACGATTCCAACGCCTCGCTTCTGCCCCATCTGGTCGAGAACAAAGCCCCCTTTGCCGTCGTGTCGACGGGGACATGGGTGATCAGCTTTGGCGTGGGTGGCGATCTCGAACATCTCGATCCCGCGCGCGACACCCTTGCCAATGTCGATGCCTACGGCCGCGCCGTGCCCTCTTCCCGCTTCATGGGCGGCCGCGAATTCGAGATTCTGGCTGCCGAAATCGGTCCCGCATCATCCGATGCGGTCGAAGCCGCGTTGGAGCCAACGATCGGCAAGGGCCTCATGCTGCTGCCCAACATCGTTGAAGGATCGGGTCCCTTTCCCGGCAGCAAGCGGCGCTGGATCGCAGATAACGCCGCGAGCAATGCCGAGCGCCTTGCCGCTGTCAGCCTCTATCTCGCGCTGATGACGGAAGCCTGCCTCGGTCTGATCGGCGCCAGAGGACCGATTTTCGTCGAAGGCCCCTTCGCGCTCAACAGCGCCTATCTCAAAGCCCTGTCCGCTTTGACGAACAGCGACGTTATTGCGCTGGCGGGCTCGACAGGCACCAGCCAGGGGGCAGCGTTACTGACGGGCATCCGCCCCGCGACAACAGCGGAAAACTCGCCGGTTCGCGCCGAACTGGCCGGGTTGATCGACTATCGTCAGGCCTGGCGCGACGCATTAAGCTCTTAAGCCTCGGTCCCGAATAGTTCTGCCGCCGCGATTTCGGCAACGCGCAGCGCTAGTTCGACGTGCTCGTCCTCGCCATCTTCGATCAGCCAGCTTGCTGAAAGGCCGGCCCAGGCAACGATCCATCGCAACAGGCGCCCATGCTCCATTCCCGCTGCTTCGGCAACGACCGTCACTTGCCGGGCAAGACGGCCGGGGGACGTGGCGACTGCATTATCTGGATTGCAGAAGAGATTGGCGTAATCAAAGCCGCGCTCGCCCACGAGGCCCTTGGGATCGATCGCAAGCCAGCCGCGCTCTGCGAAGTCAAGAATATTGCCGTGATGGATGTCGCCATGCAGCGCCACGACATCGCGGGGTTCCGACAGCAGTTTGCGGGCCGTGACAGCAGACCGTACGAAAGTGCCACCTTCGCAGTGGGCCATAGTTTCGAGCGAACGAAACCGGTGGACAAGCGGAATCAATTGCGGCAAACCGCCCCCGCGAGAGGCATGAAGCCCAGCGACGGCCTTGCAGATGATCCGGCTTGCCTCGTCGTCCTCGCCATTCCTTGCCATCTCGGCAAGCGAGCGGCTGCCTGTTGCCCGTTCGAGCAGGATAGCATGGTCCTGATGTTCGAGAACGCGCGCAGCACCAATGCCATTCCACCAGACCATGAGCTCGGCACCCGATTTCTCCTCCGGCGCGTCCGCGATCTTCAGCATCGCCGGCTCGCCGTCACGGCGCACGGGAAAAAGCCGGCTGGAATGGGTGACGACCGGATCGCCATCCGGGATCAGGCGCCAGAGGTCGAAATAGGTCTTTGAACCGTCATTCTCATTCACGCGACATCAATCTCCTCGGCATAGGCCACGCCATGACAGGCGCCGCTACCTATGTGGGTCAGCGGCATCGAAACTTCCACTTTTAGATTCACGTCGCCTTACCGCCATATCGCCCGGGTCTTGGAAGCAGATGCACAACAACCATCCCTCGACAGAAATTCAAAAAGATCGTCAAAATTGTCTTCGCGACGGTTATTTTCTTGCGGAATCGTCCCAATATTCCTACAGAAAATACCCCTATGAGCGCTTTCGAGATCAAAAAATGTCCGAAAGCGCCCATCGGCTTCGATATCAGCTCTGTCTTCTCCAAAAGAACGCCTTACGGCAGTTTGCGCGTCGAGACAGGCGATTGCGGGCGGGTTCAAAGGGCGCTGCCGCGCCCATCCAAGGAGAGCTAACATGAGTCTGAAGACATTGACGGCCGCGACCTTCGTCGCTTCGCTGGCCTTCGCACCTCTCGCGCATGCGGACATCACCATCGGCCTCATCGCCCCGCTGACCGGCCCGGTCGCAGCTTACGGCGACCAGGTCAAGAACGGCGCGCAGACCGCTATCGAAGAAATCAACAAGAACGGCGGCGTTCTCGGCCAGAAGCTCGTTCTGAAGCTCGGCGATGACGCCGGCGATCCGAAGCAGGGCGTATCCGTCGCCAACAGCTTCGTCGGCGACAGCATCCGCTTCGTCGTCGGCCCGGTGACCTCGGGCGTTGCCATTCCGGTTTCCGACGCGTTTGCCGAAAACGGCATCTTGATGGTCACGCCGACCGCAACCGCTCCGGACCTGACCAATCGCGGCCTGACGAACATCTTCCGCACCTGCGGCCGCGATGACCAGCAGGCCGTCGTTGCCGGCGAATATGTGGTGAAGAACTTCAAGGACAAGAAGATCGCCATCCTCAACGACAAGGGCGCCTACGGCAAGGGCCTGGCCGATGCCTTCAAGGCAGCGATCAACAAGGGCGGTATCACCGAAGTCGTCAACGACTCGCTGACCCCCGGCGAAAAGGATTACAGCGCGCTGACGACGAAGCTGAAGCAGGCCGGCGTCGAAGTGATCTATTTCGGCGGCTATCATCCGGAAGCAGGTCTGCTGGCCCGCCAGCTGCACGACATCTCCGTCAAGGCGCAGATCATCGGCGGCGACGGCCTGTCCAACACCGAATATTGGGCGATCGCCAACGATTCCGCAGCCGGCACGCTCTTCACCAATGCGTCTGACGCGCTGAAGAACCCGGATTCGCAGAGCGCCGTTGCCGCCCTCAAGGCACGCAACATCCCGGCCGAAGCCTTCACGCTGAACGCCTATGCTGCCGTGCAGGTGCTGAAGGCCGGTATCGAAAAAGCCGGCAAGGCAGATGATGCCGAAGCCGCCGGCGCTGCGCTGAAGAAGGGCGAACCGATCGACACGGCCATCGGCAAGGTCACCTATGGCGAAACGGGCGACCTGACCTCGCAGAGCTTCTCGCTCTACAAGTGGGAAGGCGGCAAGATCGTTTCGGCCGAATAAGCCGTCCCGTCATCGCTTCGGAATAGAGCCGGGCCACTTGCTGGCCCGGTTCTTTGTTGTCGATCCTGGGGTGCTGCCACTCAGCAAACGGTGCGGAAGCGCTCGATGCAGGTGGAGAGAACCTCCTCACCCGGCCGCTTCCACCAATTATTCTGAGAGAAGATCTCGACCTCCTGCAAGCCGAAGAAACCGGCCCTCTCGATCTCGGCGCGAATACGCTTCAAGTCGATGACGCCATCCCCCATCATGCCGCGGTCGAGCAGCAGGTCCGTAGTCGGCACCAGCCAGTCACAGATGTGATGCGCCAGGATGCGGCCACCGGCGCCGGCGCGCGCGATCTGTTCATAAAGCTTCGGGTCCCACCAGACATGGTAGACATCGACCGCGACACCGATGCCTTCGCCCAGGAGATCGCAGATGTCGAGCGCCTGCTCAAGCGTGTTCACACAGGCGCGATCAGCCACATACATCGGATGCAGGGGCTCGATCGCGAGCGGAATTCCGGAGCTGCGCGCATGCGGCAGGATCGCGGCGATCCCGTCCGCCACCATCTCGCGGGCATGAGCGATATCCTTCGACCCCTCCGGCAATCCGCCAACGACGAGAACGAGGCAATCGGCATTCAGCGCCGCTGCTTCGTCGATCGCTCGCTTGTTGTCGTCGATTGCAGCCGCCCTACCCTCGGCGCTTGCGGCAGGAAACATGCCGCCGCGGCAAAGCCCGGTGACTTTCAGCCTGTTGTCGGCGACGATGCGGGCGGCTTCGGAAAGCCCGATGTTGTGCACCTGATCGCGCCAGGGCGCGATCGCTACGATATCCTGCTTCAGGCACGCTTCGACCGCCTGGCGCATGTCATATTGCTGGCGCACCGTTGCCAGATTGATGGACAGACCCTCTATGGCCATCGTGATGATCCTCCCCGATCTTGTCCGCTAGTCGATGCCGACGGTGGCAAGGATCGTCTTCATGCGATAGACGGCGAGATCCGGGTCACGCAGCACGCGTGCCGTGTCCGCCAGACGGAAAAGCTCCGAAAGATGCTGGATGGAGCGGGCGCTCTGCTGGCCGCCGAGCATCTGAAAATGATCCTGGAAGCCGTTGAGATAGGCGAGGAAGACGACGCCGGTTTTGTAGAACCGCGTCGGCGCCTTGAAGATATGGCGTGACAGCGGGACGGTCGGCGCAAGGATCTTGTGGAAGGCGTCGAGGTCGTTCTGAGCGAGCTTTGCGAGAGCCGCGCTCGCCGCCGGTGCAATGGCATCGAAGATGCCGAGCAAGGCATGCGAATGGCCCTGGTCGTCGCCGGCGATCAGTTCCGCATAGTTAAAATCGTCGCCGGTATACATCTTGACCGACGGATCGAGCCGGCGGCGCATGATGATTTCCTTCTCCGCCGACAGCAGCGAAATCTTCACGCCATCGACCTTGGCCGCATTCTGGTTGATGATCGCGGTCGCGGTCTCCATGGCCCGCATGTCATCAGCCGACCCCCAGTAGCCTGCCAGCGCCGGATCGAACATCGAGCCGAGCCAGTGAATGATGACAGGCTCTTTGACCTGACCGAGAATGCGGTCGTAAACCCTTATATAATCGTCCGGGCTCTTGGCCGCGGCGGCGAGCGCCCGGCTCGCCATCAGGATGACGCGACCGCCCTGCCCTTCCACATAGGCGATCTGTTCCTCATAGGCGCGGATGACGTCATCGATGGTGACATCGGGACCGGGCTGGAGATGATCCGTGCCGGCGCCATAGGCGATCACCGCATCCGATCGGCCACGGGCTGCCGACTGCGCATGCGCAATCAGCTCTTTTGCGCCGCTCCAGTCGAGCCCCATGCCGCGCTGTGCGGTATCCATCGCTTCCGCCACCCCGAGGCCCAGGCCCCAGAGATATTCGCGGAAGGCAATCGTGCGCTCCCAGTCGATGTTGCGGTCAAGCCAGGGATCGTTGTCCGCAAGCGCATCGACCACGACATGCGCGGCAGCATAGGCCACGCGATTGAAGTGATGGCCGCCCGCCGGTTTCACAGGCGCGATCAACGGCTCATTGGTGGGTGTGAAGGCAGCGATGGTGCCGTCCGCCCTTGGCAAGTGAAGGCTTCTCTCCATCAGGCCAGCCTCCTAGCGGGCCGAAAGAGAGGGAACGTCGACCCAGCGACGCTCGGCCCAACTCTTCTGTGCCAGCTCCGCCAGCTGCACGCCCTTGGCACCCTCGCGCAGCGTGAACTTCCACGGCGAATCCTCGGCGACATGGCACAGGAACTGCTCCCATTGCGCCTTGAAGCCATTGTCGAAGGCCTGCGTATCCGGCACCTCTTCCCAGGTGTCGAAGAAATTGATCGGCTGCGGCTGATCCGGGTTCCAGACGGGCTTCGGCGTATTGACGCGATGCTGCGTCCAGCAGCGCATCAGACCGCAGACGGCTGAGCCATGGGTGCCGTCGACCTGGAAAGTAACGAGATCGTCGCGACGGACGCGCACCGCCCAGGAGGAATTGATATGCGCGATAACGCCACCTTCGAGCTCGAACGTGGCATAGGCGGCGTCGTCGGCATCGGCGGCATAGGTGTTGCCATTCTCGTCGACGCGGCTTGGAATATGCGTCGCGCCAAGGCAGCTGACGGATTTGACCTCGCTAAAGAGATTGTCGAGCACATAGCGCCAATGCGGCAACATATCGAGGATCATGCCGCCGCCATCCTTTTTGCGGTAGTTCCAGGACGGACGCTGTGCCTTCACCCCCCAATCGCCTTCGAAGACCCAGTAACCGAATTCGCCCCGCACGGAGAGGATCTTGCCGAAGAAGCCGCTGTCGCGCAGCATGGCGATCTTGCGCAAGCCCGGCAGGAAGAGCTTGTCCTGGACGACGCCGTTCTTGACGCCGCGACGCTCGGCGGAAGCAGCAACCGAGAGCGCCTCCTCCAGCGTCTCCGAGATCGGCTTTTCGCAATAGACATGCTTTCCGGCGGCAATCGCCTTCTCCAGAAGCTCGACGCGCATCTGCGTCGAACCGGCATCGAAGAAGATCGTATTGTTGGGATCGGCAAGGGCGGCGTCGAGATCGGTCGTGGTCTTCGAAAGACCATGCTTGCGGGCGATCGCCTCGATCTTTTCGGCATTGCGGCCGACAAGCAGCGGCTCCGGCATCAGCCGGTCGCCGTTCGACAGAAGAACGCCGCCCTGTTCGCGGATCGCCAGGATGGAGCGCACGAGATGCTGGTTATAGCCCATGCGGCCGGTAATGCCGTGCATGATGATGCCGATCGGCTTCGTTGCCATGAGTTTCTTCCTCCCGTAAATAACTATATAGTTACATAACTGACATGGCGAGCCGATGCTGTCAACGGCCATCGTCAATGGCCGCAGCGGCAATCATCTATGATTGCTTAGCTTGTTACCTAAGGATTTTAGGGACGCAGATAGGCGAAAATCACATCGACGATATGCTCGCCCCAGGCGTCGATTTCGCTCTTGTCCGAGAGGTTGCGGCGGAAGATCGTCGAGAGCGTCCAACGGTTCGTCAGGAAGAACGAGCCGAGGGCCGCAATGCTCATATAGATCTTCACCGGATCGCAATCGCTGCGGAATACGCCCGCCGCCGCGCCGCGATCGAGTAGGCTGGATATCTCTGACACCAGCGGCGAGTGCAACTCGAAAATGCGCGCCGAACGCTTCAGAAAACGGGCCTTATGCATATTTTCCGTACTGAGAATCCCCAGGAACTCCGGGTGATCCAGAAAATATTGCCAGGTGAAGACCACCAGCTCGCGCATGCCGTCCGCAGGCGAGCGATGCGAGAGATCGAGCCGTGCCTCTGCGGAACGGATGGCGATATAGCTGCCTTCCAGAACGGCGACGTAGAGCGCATCCTTGCCGCCGAAATAGTGATAGAGCATCCGCTTGTTGATTTTCGCCCGTTCGGCGATGGCATCGACGCGGGCACCGCCATAGCCCCGCTCTGCAAACTCCTTGGTCGCGGCCGCCAAAATCGCCTTACTGGTACGTTCCGCATCCCTGAGACGGGGCCGTTCGGAAGCTGTGCGCGAGGGAGTTTGCTCTGCATTCGCAAGGTCTGCACTCTTTGCGCTGCGCTTCACGGTCTTGGATTCCGACATCATGGCTCCCGGCGGCATTTCGTAAGGCTTATGCGGCCCATCCTCACGCCGATAAGTAACCGATCATCGCATAAGTTGACAGCCCCCGATGAATCGAAGGCAATAGTAACCATATGGTTATATCGATTTAAATGTGAATATGGCGAAGGATACGGACAAGAAACGTGGAATTTCCAGCGCTGCCGTAACCCGTCTGAACAACAGTGAGATTGGACTAGGACGGCGACAATCTTGCGTTCGGCCCCTATCCGGCCTTAGACAACAATAGCAAGCGGCATCGGATGAGCACGACCAGAAACCAAATCGCAATCATCGGCGGCGGCCCGGCCGGGTTGATGGCGGCAGAAACCTTGTCCCTGCTCGGCCATCGCATCGCGATCTATGACAGCATGCCGACGGTGGCGCGCAAGTTTCTGCTGGCGGGAAAATCCGGCCTCAACATCACGCATTCGGAAGACTACGGTGTTTTTGCCACCCGCTTCGGCTCTTCCTCGTCCCGATTGCGTGCAGCGCTCGACGATTTCCAGCCTGATGACGTGAGAGCCTGGGCGCAAGGCCTGGGAACGGAAACCTTCACCGGCTCTTCCGGCCGCGTCTTCCCGAAAGTCATGAAGGCATCACCGCTGCTGCGCGCCTGGCTGGAGCGACTGGAGGCTCGCGGCGTCAGCATTCTGACGCGGCACCGCTGGTGCGGCTTCGAGGACGACAGTCTGGTCTTCGAAACACCAAACGGGCACAGGCTCGTGCGCCATGACGCCGTTCTGCTCGCGCTCGGCGGTGCAAGCTATGCCCGGCTCGGATCGGACGCGGCATGGGTCAGCCGGCTGCGCGATAAAGGGATCGACATCGCCGCCTTCCAGCCAGCCAATTGCGGTTTCGATGTCACCTGGAGTGCGACCTTCAGCGAGCGCTTTGCCGGCGAACCCCTCAAAGCCGTGACGGCAGCATCGGAAGCCGGAATTTTTCCCGGCGAATTCGTCATCTCAAAAACAGGAATCGAGGGCAGTCTGGTCTATGCGCATGCAGCCTCGTTACGCGACCGGTTGGCAAAAATGGGCGAGGCCTCGCTCATTGTCGATCTGGCGCCCGGACGCAATGAGGAGCGTTTGGCGCGCGATCTGGCGCGGCAGGATCCCAAGGCCAGTTTCTCCAATCGCCTGCGCAAGGGCGCCGGCATCGAGGGCGTCAAGGCGGGTCTTTTGCGCGAGCTTGCCGAACCCGCCGTTCTCTCGCATCCGGAAGCGCTTGCCGGCCTGATCAAGGCTTTGCCGATTCCGTTGCTGAGGCCGAGACCCATTGCCGAGGCCATCTCGTCTGCCGGCGGCATTCGTTGGGATGAGCTCGACGAAAGATACATGCTGAAGAAGCTCCCCGGCATGTTCGTCGCCGGAGAGATGATCGATTGGGAAGCGCCGACCGGCGGCTATCTTCTGACAGCCTGTTTTGCGACCGGGCATGCAGCGGCAAAAGGCATGGATTCCTGGCTCAAGGCCAGTTGATCCAAGCCGGCACGCCCTAGCTTTAGCCGATCCGGCCCCTCTCCATCAGCCAGGCAACCGCTTCCTGAACAGCCTGCAACGAGGTGTAGCGAGGCCGGTAGCCAAGCAGCCTTTCAGCCTTCGCAATCGAGCAATTCGGGCTTCTGGCAATATGCTCCCAGGTAGCCTGCGCATCTTCCGCCGACTGACCTTCGGCCCATGCCCCATAGGGCAGGAATTCCAGCTTCGGCTCATGTCCGAACCAGCGCGACATGGCCTCTGCATAACCTCTGAGCGTCAACGCACCGCCTGAAACCGCATGAAAAGCCTCTCCCGTCGAGGCCCGCCAATTGGCGATGGCGCCCATGAACATTTGCGCGACATCGTCGGCATGAACGTGGTGGACTGTCTCCAGGCCGAAATTCGGCAGGACGAAGGTTTCACCGCGCGCCAAGGTCGAAAACGCCGACAAGTTGAAATGCCCGGCGGGATTAAGAGGCTCCCAGCCTGGACCGACGATATGGCCGGGATGGATCAGGGTTGCGGGGAATCCCCTGCGGCGCGCCTCCTCAAGCAAATGCGCTTCGATCGCAGCTTTCTGGGTGCCATAATCGCCGAAGGGCCGCTTTGGCGCCTCTTCCGGCGTCGGAACGACGGTCGAAAATCCATGCGTCCAGATCGTGCCCGTATGCAGGAAATGGCCGACATGATCGGTGAGTGCCTCGGTCAAATGCCTTGCGCTATCGAGCGTGAAGCAGATCATGTCGACGACAATATCCGGCTTCAACGCGCGGATGGCCGGGCCGAAGCTGCCTTCTTTCTCCATGGCGGCGCGATCCATCGCCCGCATCTCCACATCATTCCACGCTTTGTTCGGCGAATAGGGTTTTGCCTGGCCACGGCTGATCGCCACGACCTCATGCCCCGCTTCCACGAGCCGCGGCACGAGATAGGTGCCGATATGGCCCGTTGCACCGATAATCACCGTGCGCGTCATGTTGTCCTCCCAACGGTCAGAATCGAAATCGGCGGCTGCCGATGTCCAAGAAATGATCTGCTCCGTGAGAATAGGAGAGCAGACGACTTTGTCATCCCTTCTCATGGCTGAAAAAGTCATTCTTCATCGTCTTATTGCAGGAGGCGGTGACGGAGGCATCCGAACGTCACTTTGACGCATACAGCGGTGTAAGGCGCTGCGAGCGAGATTGCGGGTGGCACTCGAAAACGACCCAACGCGTCATCCAATGGCAGCGGTATCTTCCGGATCGCATCGGGGACCCGCCACTTTTTCGATCACCAATACATGAGTATGCGAATTCCTAGGCACTCGCCGAGCTATGGGCGCAAGATCGGCCTTTGGCATCTTTGCCGCCTTGACGACGAGGAGCTGATTTATTCTCCATGAATACAATAGCTTAAATTATGCTCGTGCAGCTACTGCGCCTTATGGCATCGGTATTGCATGTCTGGTTTTCCAGACCATGCCGCCAGGATTTTCCCATGCCGAACAACACATCATCGCCATCGGTGCGACTGCCGATTTCATGACTCCCTTCACCAGACAGACCGCTCAAACCAATTCGCCATCGTCCCGCGCCATGATTGCGACACCGCATTGGCAGGCCAGCGAAGCAGGCGCGAAAGTGCTCAGGCGCGGCGGCAATGCGATTGAGGCATTGGTTGCGGCGGGAGCTGCTCTATCGGTCACCTATCCCCATTTCTGCGGGCTCGGCGGCGACGCGGTCTGGCTGGTAGCGGACGAAACAGGCAATGCACAGACTTTCCTCGGCATCGGGCAGGCGGCGGCAGACATTCCGCGTGGAGACATACCTTTGCGGGGCGCAGCCTCTACGCTGACGACGGCCTGCCTCGTGGATAGCTGGGAGAAAGTGCTTACCCATTCCGCCGACACTTGGGGCGGCACGGAGCGACTGCCAGCCCTTCTTGACGACGCCATCGCACTGGCGGAAGGCGGCTTCGAAGTCAGCAAGTCGCAAGCCTTCTGGTATGAATTCAGGCGGGATGAACTGAAGGGCTGGCCCGGCTTCACCGGGCTCTTTCGGTGCGGCGGCCTCCAGCACCAGCCCGCTTTGGCCCGGACGCTCGAGGCCATAGCTCGTCATGGCGCCCGCGAATTCTACGAGGGCGCGCTGGCCCGGCGAATTGCGAGCGGGCTTGCCGAGGTCGGTTCTCCGCTCTCCGCCGCCGATCTCGCCGCCACGCGCACCGATATTGTCGCTCCCCTCCAGCAGGCATATCGCGACACGATACTTCTTGCTCCGCCGCCGCCGACCCAAGGCATAACCACCCTCGGCATCATGGGTGTGCTCGACCATCTGCCGATGGCGGATTTCTCACCCCACAGCCCAGCCTATTATCATGCGCTGGTCGAAGCCGTGAAACAGGCGTTCCTCGACCGGCACGCAATCGCCGATCCTCGCTTCGCCGCTGATGTCTCGAAACACCTTCTCGATCCGGATCGCCTCGTGGCCAAGGCTGCCGCGATCGATCCGGCATGGGCCTTGCCATGGCCGCAAGACTATCGACACGGCGATACGGCGCTGCTTGCGGCCGTGGATGCCAATGGACGATGCGCCTCCCTGCTCCAAAGCCTCTATTTCGACTGGGGCAGTGGCGTGGTGATCGGCGACACCGGCCTCCTCTGGCAAAACAGGGGGGCGGCTTTCAGCAGCGATCCGGTAAATCCCAATTGCATCCAACCGGGAAAGCGTCCTTTCTATACCCTTAATCCGGGCCTTGCGCTAAAGAACGGGCGCCCGCATCTGGTCTATGGGACGCAAGGGGCGGACGGCCAGCCGCAGACGCTATCGCTGCTGCTCAGCCTGCTGATCGATCACGGCCTTGATCCCGCTGCCGCCCTCGTACGCCCGCGCTTTTTGCTCGGCCGTACATTCTCGGACAGCCGCGACAGCCTGAAGATCGAGGAGAATATCGGTGCCGAATTGGTCTCCGCGCTGGCCGCCATGGGACATGAGATCTCCACCATCGATGCACTCAGTCCACTTGGCGGCCAAGCCGGCGTGATCCGCATCGGCGAAGACGGGGCGATCGACGGCGCGCATGATCCGCGGAGCGACGGAGGCGCGATCCTGCTGTGAGCGCCAGCGATCAACAATTCGATCTCATCATCCGAAATGTCCGCATCGAGGAAGATGGCAATTTCGTCGACATTGGCGTGCGGGGTGACCGGATCGCAGCCATAGAACCTTGCATTCGGTGCGACGCGGTATCGGACGTCGACGGCGGAGGAAGCTTCGCCTTTGGCGGATTTGTCGATACCCACATTCATCTCGACAAGGCCTGCATTCTCGATCGCTGCACGATTTGCGAGGGGACGCTTGCCGAGGCAGTACGGGAAGTCGCCAAAGCCAAGGCGAGCTTTGAAGAAGCCGATGTTTATTCGCGCGCGGCACGCGTCGTCGAGAGGGCGATTTCCCACGGCACGACGCGGATGCGAACCTTCGTCGAAATCGACCCGCGCGCGGGCTTCCGCTCTTTTGAGGCAATCAAGCGTATCCGCAGGGATTATGCTTTCGCGGTCGATATCGAAATCTGTGCCTTCGCCCAGGATGGGCTCACGAACGAGCAGCAAACATACGACATGCTCGACGCAGCACTTGCCGATGGTGCGGATCTGGTGGGCGGCTGTCCTTATACGGATCCCTCTCCCGGCCGGCATGTAGACATGATTTTCGCATTGGCATCAAAGCACAATGTTGCGGTCGACTTTCATCTCGATTTCAGTCTCGATCCGGATCGAACCGATCTGCCCAAGGTGATCGACGCGACGGTCCGTCATGGTTGGCAAGGTCGCGTATCGATCGGCCACGTCACCAATCTGTCGGCCATCCCGCACGCGCAGATTCTTGCTATTGCCGACGACCTGGCAAAAGCAGGGATCGCTTTATCGGTGCTTCCGGCGACCGATCTGTTTCTGATGGGCCGCGGTCAAGACCGCTTGGTTCCGCGTGGTGTAGCGCCAGCCCATCTGCTCGCCGGGAAAGGGGTCGCCACATCAATCGCGACCAACAATGTCCTTAATCCCTTCACGCCCTATGGCGATGCTTCGCTCATCCGCATGGCTAATCTTTACGCCAACGTCGCCCAGCTTTCGCGTGACGACGAGATGGCCCTGGTTTTCGACATGGTGAGCGGAATGGCAGCGGGCCAATTCGACGGCAGCACGCGTCTGCAGGTCGACAGCGAGGCGACGATCGTGCTCCTCGACAGCCCCGGCCCCAGTGCAGCTGTGCGCGAAATCGCCCGTGTGATTGCCGGTTGGAAAAAGGGGCGCAAGAGCTTCGACAACGGTCGCACTATGCTCCACAAACCGATCTAGAGCGACCGCGCCATTCCATCGGGGACCGAAGTGGTCCACGATGGAAGAAGCGAGGCGGGCATCGCAATTGACACGCCGTTAAGACCGAAAGATCAGTCATACCGCTCCAGGAACTCGGAGACCGTCTTCAGGCAAAGATCCTTCTCTTCGACATGCGGCATATGGCTGGAGTTTTCGAAGAGCACCCACTCGCAACCCTTGACGCGATCGACATAAGGCTTGACCACCAGAGGCGTCGCCTCATCATATTTGCCCGAGATCAGCAAGGTCGGCGCCTCGATGAGCGGAAGCCTGTCTTCGATCGTCCAGTCCTTCATCGTGCCGATGACGCGAAACTCGGTCGGGCCGTTCATGTTGCGGTAGACGGTATTGTCCTCGTCCATGGTGGCGAAGGTGCGGGCAACCTCCTCCGGCCAGGGCACGACTCGGCAGACATGGCGATCATAGAAGACACGCGAGGCGCTGATATATTCCGGATCGGTGATCGTGCCGGCGCGTTCGTGCTTCAATAACGTATCCTGCACCTCCTGCGGCAGCTCCTCGCGAAGGCGGTTCGCTTCCGCGACCCAGGTATGCATGTTGGCCGGCGAATTGGCGATCACCAGCGCCTTCAGCCCCTTCGGTCGACGCACCGCATGTTCGGCACCCAGCATGCCGCCCCAGGACTGTCCGAGAAAGGCGTAGCGATCCTGAATGCCGAGGTGCCTCAGCAGCGTGTCCAGCTCATCCAGGAAAAGCGCCGGCGTCCAGAAGTCGGGCCCCTTCTCCGACAGTCGCGTGGACTTGCCGTTGCCGAGCTGGTCGTAGTGGATGACGGCGCGGCCATCGATTTCGGCAATGTCCTTGAAGCTGTCGACATAGTCATGAGTGCAGCCAGGCCCGCCATGGGCGACGACGAGCGGCAGCCTGCCGGAATCAAGCGAGCCGGTGATGCGGTACCATGTCCGGTATTCGCGAAAGGGCAGAAATGCTTCCTGCATCGGGATTGCGGCCACGTGTCTCTCCATCTTCAGGCTTCGATGGACCAGACCATAACGCGGCCGAAACGGGTGCGGCAGCTATCAGAAGTTATAGGATGGTTGCGCTTCCAGCAGCCGATAATGCGTGGCGCGGACGACCGCCTGCGTGCGGTTCTTGGCGCCCAGCTTCTTTGCCGCGGCGTTCAAATGCATGACGACCGTCGGCACCGAGCGATCGATGATGCGCGAAATCTCCTTCGCGGAATAGCCCTCGGCGGAATAGCGCAGGCATTCCCTCTCGCGTTCCGTCAGCCGGATCTTGCCGACACTGAGGGCTGCGGTGTCGAAGAGCGAATAGGCCGTCTCGTGGAAGACATGCGCAAGCAGGTTGAAATCGGCGATATAGCGCAGGGCGTCGCGCTCGAATTCCTTGTTGGCACCGAAGCGAATTCCCGTGACCGTCGCGTAATCGCCGCGCGGCATGTGCACCGGCACCGTGACACCCGTCGACATGTCGCGCTCGCTCAGGTAGCGCGCAACGGGAACCGTGTCCTCGCTCATGAAGCGCTTGATCAGCGTATCGGCGTCGGGATCATAATTCCAGAAGAAGGGCGCCGAAGTCCGTAGCGCCACCTGCTGCACCGGATCGATGCGGAAATAGCCGCGATCGAACCAATATTCATACATGTCGTCGGAGATGTTCCTGAGCTTCAGAAGCGATGGGATCATGATCTTGCCGTCGAGGTCGTAGGGAACCGGCGAATAATCGTAGATCAAAGCTTCGAAGCCGATTGCCTTCATGCCCTCGAAAATATGGTCGATACGGCCGTCCAGCGTCTGATGCGCGGTGAACTGGCGCCTGATGGTTCCGATTTGATCGAACATGCAGCGGTTCCCGTCTGTGCCTGCGACCTCCCAACCTATCACTTCTTATAGCTGGTGCCGAGCGCGGTTTAAGGTAAAAATTTAGCCATGCTCAAATATTGAGCAAGCAGAATCTTTCGCCGGAGTTGTCAATGTGGCGTGAAATTGAGCCGGAGGCGCGGCATGTCGTCGAGGTCGCTGGCTATAAGGTGGTCGCCTACAGCTTTGGCAACGGGCCTGAGACGGTCTTCTGCCTGAACGGCGGCCCCGGTCTGCCCTGCGATTATCTGCGCGAGGCTCATTCCTGCCTGATCGACAAGGGGTACAGGGTCGTTGCCTTCGACCAGCTCGGCACCGGCGCCTCCGACCGTCCCACAGACAAGAGCCTCTGGACCATCGGCCGTTATGTTGAGGAAACCGAGACTGTCCGCAAGGCGCTCGGCCTCGGCAAGGTCCATATGCTCGGCCACTCCTGGGGCGGATGGCTGGCAATCGACTATGCGCTGACCTATCCCGAGAACCTCAAGACGCTGATCCTCGAAGATACCGTTGCCGACATGCCGCATCTGATTTCGGAGTTGGAGCGGCTGCGCGCGGCGCTCGGCCCGGAAACTGTCGCGATGATGCAGAAGCACGAGGCGCAAGGCACCTATAACCACCCCGAATATCTCGCAGCCGTCACCATCCTCAACTATCGCCATGTCTGCCGCCTGCCGGAATGGCCGGCACCTGTCCGCCGTTCGCTCGACGATTGGAACATGGGGCCCTACGAGACGATGCAGGGGCCGAATGAATTTCTCTACATCGGCAATCTCAAGGACTGGAACCGCATTCCGGACCTTCCGAAACTTGCCATGCCGGTGCTGATCACGGCGGGCGAACATGATGAGTTGACGCCGGCCTGCGCACTCAGGATGAAGCTTGCCTTGAAGGATGCCGAACTCAAGGTCTTCGCCAATGCCAGCCACATGCCCTTCTACGAGAACCCGTGGGATTACTATCCGGCGCTCCTCGATTTCCTGTCACGGCATAGGGAAAGCTGATGCAAGTTAAGGTGATCCAATCCCACCGACGACAAGGGGGCGATCGCCGCCATGCATCGCTATAGATTCGTATTGACACGGCCGCTGCAATTCCTGCCCGTCCTCTTCGGCATCAGTGTCATCACCTTCGTTCTGGTCCGCCTCATTCCCGGCGATCCCGCGCGCAATATCCTCGGTACGCGCGCCACGCCGGCCGCTCTTGCCAGCATCCGCGCGCAATACGGCCTCGATCAGCCGATGTGGCTGCAATATTTCTATTTCATCAAAAACCTCGGCAATGGCGAGATGGGCAAATCGATCCTCTACAAGATCGACGTGCTGCCGCTGATTTCGACGCGGATCGAGCCGACGATCGCACTGGTCGTATCGAGCGTCATCCTGTCGATCCTGATTGCCGTGCCGATGTCGGCGATCGCCGCGCGCAATGTCGGCCGCGCACCGGATCACATCGTGCGCGTCGTCTCGACCTTCGGCATCGGCTTTCCACCCTTCTGGCTTGGGTTGATGCTGATCATCCTCTTCAGCGTCCAACTCGGCGCCCTGCCGGTCTCGGGCTACGGCTCGACGATCGGCGAGAAGATCGCCCATCTCATCCTGCCGGCTCTCACCGTTGCGCTGTCGCTTTCGACCGTGCTGACCCGCAGCCTGCGGGCAGCCATGATCGAATCGCTTAAATCGGACGTGGCGACTGCAGCCCGTGCCCGCGGCATGCCCGAGGGCATCGTCTTCTGGCGGCATGTGGTGCCGAACTCGCTGGTGCCTTCAATCAATCTGCTCGCCGTCAACATCGGCTGGCTGATCGGCGGCACGGTGGTCGTCGAAAGCGTCTTTGCCCTGCCCGGCATGGGGCAACTGCTGGTGCGTGCCATCTTCTCGCGCGACTACATGGTCGTTCAGGGGGTGGCGATGGTGTTTGCCTGCGCCACGGTGCTGGTCAACTTCTTCGCCGATATCGTGACAGTCGCCGTCGATCCTCGGGTGAAACTATGAGCATCGACACGACAGCGACCACATTCCTCGGATGGAACAGATTTTTGGGAAAGCACCTGACGCTGACGCTCGGCGGCGGCATCCTTCTGTTCTTCCTGCTTCTGGCGATTTCAGCGCCACTTGTCGCGCCCTATGACCCAATCTTCCAGAATGCCGACATGCGCCTGCAGGCGCCCTCGTTCCTGCATCCGTTCGGCACGGACAATTTCGGGCGCGACATTCTTTCGCGCGTCATCTGGGGTGCGCGCATCGATCTGCAGATCGCCGTCATCGGCGTGCTTTTCCCCTTTCTGATCGGCACGACGGTCGGCACCATTGCCGGCTTTTTCGGCGGCATTATTGACGCGCTCTTCATGCGCATCGTCGATATCATCTTGGCCTTTCCCTTCCTCGTGCTGATGCTGTCGATCATCGCCATTCTTGGGCCGGGACTGAGCAGCTTCTATATTGCCATGGCGCTCGTGGGTTGGGTATCCTATGCCCGCCTCATCCGCGCGCAGATGCTGGTGCTGAAAGG
This sequence comes from Martinezella sp. CNPSo 3732, assembly GCF_057784515.1. NCBI lineage: Bacteria > Pseudomonadati > Pseudomonadota > Alphaproteobacteria > Hyphomicrobiales > Rhizobiaceae > Martinezella > Martinezella sp. CNPSo 3732. The sequence continues at coordinate 82,340 of NZ_JBXSOO010000023.1, read as the reverse complement.
CAGCGATTATGCTGTTGCGGCCGTCAGCCTCGGCTTCAGCCGTCCCCGCATCATGTTTCGCCATCTGCTGCCGAACGCCATTGCCGGTTCGATCGTCTTTTCGATGTCAGATGCAGTGCTGGTGCTCCTGAGCGGTGCGGCCGTCAGCTATCTCGGCCTCGGTGTTCAGCCGCCGCTTGCCGAATGGGGTGTCATGGTGGCAGAGGGCCAGAGCTTCATCACCACGGCGTGGTGGATCACGCTGTTTCCCGGCCTTTCCATCGTCTGCCTCGCCTTCGGCTTCAGCATGCTGGGCGACGCGCTCGGCGAGCTGCTGGGGGTGCATGAATGAGCGAGCCCCTACTCTCCGTTCGAGACCTCGTGGTCAAGGCCCATCTCGACGGCGGTGAACGCACGCTGATCGATGGCGTTTCGCTCGATCTCGGCAAGGGCGAGATTCTTGGCCTCGTCGGCGAGAGCGGCTCGGGCAAGAGCCTCCTGTGCCGCTCGCTGGTGCGGCTGCTACCCTCGTCGCTTCTGAAGATCGAAAGCGGCTCCATCCGGCTCCAAGGGCGGGAGCTCACGGAAATCAGCGATGCCGAGATGCTTGAGGTGCGTGGCGGCGAGATCGGCATGATCTTCCAGAATCCGACGAGCCATCTCGATCCCGTCATGCGCATCGGCGACCAGATCGCCGAAGGCATCCGCTACCATCAGGGGCTCAAAACGCGCGAGGCGCGCGCAGCCGCAACCGAGATCCTGGAGCAGGTCGGCTTTCCTGATCCCAAAAGACAGTATGACAGCTATCCGCACGAGTTTTCCGGTGGGATGCGGCAGCGTGCCATGATCGGCGTCGCACTCTCCTGCAATCCGAAGATCCTGATCGCCGATGAGCCGACGACGGCGCTCGACGTCACCATCCAGGCGCAGATCCTGCGGCTCCTGATTGACATCCGCGACAAGCGCGGGCTTTCAATCATCCTCATCACCCACGATCTCGGCATCGTCGCCCAGACCTGCGACAGGATCGCCGTCATGCGCGGCGGCCGGCTGCTTGAACAGGGTCCCAAAAGGATGATCCTCAGCCGGCCTGAAAATCCCTATACGATCGATCTGATCAACAGCCACCCTTCCCTGCCTGACGAAGCGGCGATGACGCAGCCGGAACCCACAAGGCCGGAGAGGTCAGCCAAGCCGCTTCTCGAAATCGATGACCTTCGTGTCGACTTCAGGGTCGGCAGCGGTTTCTTCAAGGGCAGCGGGGCAAAGACGGTCAGCGCCGTTTCCGGCGTGAGCCTGCAGGTCATGCCGGGCGAAACCATCGGCATCGTGGGAGAATCCGGCAGCGGCAAGAGCACGCTTGCCCGTGCAATTCTCGGCCTCACCTCGATTTCCTCGGGCCATGTCACTTTCGACGGTGTCGATCTGACCCAGCAGAAGAGCGCCGGCCTCGCAAGGCTCCGGCGCGAAACCGCCATGGTGTTCCAGGATCCGTTCAATGCGCTCAACCCGCGCCTGACGATCGGCCAGACGCTTGCAGAGGTGCTGAAAGTCCAGGGCAAGATCGCAAAGGCTGAGATCCCCGCACGCATCGGCGAATTGCTCGATCTCGTCGGGTTGGAGCGCGAATTCGCCGATCGCAAGCCGCGCAGCATGAGCGGTGGCCAATGCCAGCGCGCCGGCATTGCAAGGGCGCTTGCGGTCGACCCGAAGCTTATCATCGCCGACGAATGCGTGGCTGCCCTCGATGTCACCATCCAGGCGCAGATCATCGATCTCTTCCGTGAACTGACGCGCCGGATGAACCTGACGCTGATCTTCATCGCCCACGATCTCGCCATTGTGCGCGACCTCTGTGAGCGGACGGTCGTGATGTATCGCGGCGAGATCGTCGAGGAAGGCCGCTCGCAGGAAATCTTCTCTCGCCCGAAGCATGCTTATACCGCGGCGCTTATTGCAGCCATTCCCGATATCGATCCGGACAAGCCCTTGCATAGCGAGCGCGACGCGGCACAGGCCGGGCAGACCCAATCAGCCAAACGCATGCGATAACAACGAAGGGAACGAATTCATGACCAACAAATGGAAGACAATCGGGCTTGCCGCCATTCTCGCCGGCCTGACGCTGAGCGCGAGCTATGCGGAAGCGGCCGGTGTGCTGACCATCGGCCGCCGTGAGGATTCGACGACGTTCGATCCGATCAAGACCGCGCAGAATATCGACAACTGGGTATTCTCGAACGTCTACGACGTGCTTGTGCGCGTCGACAAGACGGGCACGAAGCTGGAGCCGGGTCTTGCGGAAAGCTGGACGACCTCGGATGACGGCTTGACCTATGTCTTCAAGATCCGCGATGCGAAATTCTCTGACGGGTCACCGCTGACGGCCGACGATGCAGCCTTCAGCCTGCTGCGCATCCGCGACGACAAGGCATCGCTCTGGAGCGACTCATACAAGGTGATCGATACCGCCGTCGCGACTGATCCGCACACGCTGACGATCAAGCTCAAGCACGCCTCAGCGCCTTTCCTTTCGACGCTCGCCTTGCCGAACGCGTCGGTGATTTCAAAGGTCGGGATGGAATCGATGGGGCCGGATGCCTATGCGGAAAAGCCGATCGCCTCAGGCGCCTTCTCTGTTGAAGAATGGCGCCGCGGCGACCGCATCATCCTGAAGAAGAACCCGAATTTCTGGCAGGCCGACCGCGTCAAGCTCGACGGCGTCGAATGGATTTCGGTACCGGACGACAACACCCGCATGCTGAACGTGCAGGCCGGCCAGCTCGATACCGCCATTTTCGTTCCGTTCTCGCGCGTCGAAGAGCTGAAAAAGGACCCAAACCTCAACGTGCTGATCGATCCGTCCACGCGTGAGGATCACCTGCTAATCAACCACGCCCATGGCGACCTCGGCAAGAAGGAGGTCCGCCAGGCTCTCGACATGGCGATCGATAAAAAGGCGATCGTCGATGCCGTTACCTTCCATCAGGGCACAGTCGCTAATTCCTACATTCCCAAGGGCGCCTTGTATTACTATGCGGATAATCCGCAACGCCCCTACGATCCGGAAAAGGCCAAGCAGATGCTTTCGGCGGCCGGCGTCTCCAATCTCACGTTAAAATACCTCATTCGCGCCGGCGATGAGGTGGATGAGCAGACGGCCGTCCTAGTACAGCAGCAGCTTGCCCAGGCCGGCATTACAGCCAACCTGCAGAAGGTAGACCCTAGCCAGGAATGGGACATGACCATCGCTGGTGACTACGACATTTCCGTCAACTACTGGACCAACGATATTCTCGACCCGGATCAGAAGACGACATTCGTTCTCGGTCACGATTCCAACAACAACTACATGACCAACTACAAGAATGATGCGGTAAAGGATCTCGTCGCCAAGGCGCGGCTGGAGCTGGATCCGAAGAAGCGCGAGCAGATGTATATCGACCTGCAGAAGATGGCAAAGGACGACGTCAACTGGATCGACCTTTACTACAGCCCTTATATCAACGTTGCACGCAAGAACATCGATAACTTCCATCAAAACCCGCTCGGCCGCTTCTTCTTGGAAGATACGGTCAAGAATTGACACAGCCTCAAGCTCCGCTGTCCACAAGGACAGCGGAGCACAGCTTTGTAAGATGACCCCTTTCACAAACCCGCGAAGCGGTTATTCTGTCATGTTGATGCAAGGCAAGGATCATTGGCGAATGCACGTGCCGCAAGGTGAATTTCGGGAGCGCATGACGATACTGGGCGACCTTAACGCAGCCTCATTCGTCCCCTGGATCCAGCGTCACGCCAACAAGCTCGGGCTTTCGCAGAGGTTTTTCCATTCCGATGTGGACCGGATCGAACTTGAGGTCACCGGCCCTGTGGAACTGATCGACATGCTAGAAATGGGCTGCTCACTCGGTCCGATCGACGTCTGGGTAGACGAGATTCAGCGCAGGGTCATGAACGGGCCGGAAACATCGCATCTTAGGAATTCCTGATCTATTGCCTTTTATTTAATCATTGTTGCCAATGCGAATTATTTATGCAAAATCTTTGAACGCTACGGGGATGCAGGCATCAGTGCCTGCCTATGACCAGCGGCGCTAAGCCATTGGTGAAATTAGAGAGTTGAGACCATGCCATTTGATGGGGCCGGATCCTGGGCGCCAGTCGCCCTTTCCTCCGATCTGCCACCAGGAACCGTCATACCGGCCTGGACATCGGCTGGCCCGATTGCCCTATGGCGCAGTCAATCGGGCCGCGCAACCGCATCCTCCGATCGCTGTCCGCATCGTGGAATGAGATTGTCGCATGGCTTCGTCCGTGGCGAAGCGCTGTCGTGCATCTATCACGGATGGAGCTATTCGCTGTCAGGCGGATGCATTCGCATTCCCGCTCATCCGGATCTGCTTCCCCCGGAAACCATCCGTGTCGCCGTCCAGCAGATCGAAGAAACGGGCGGTATCTTATGGGCTGCCGTCGGGCAGCCAGCAACGCAACCACCCCAGTTCGACGAGCTTGTCCCGTTACGCTCTTTGAGCGTAGAAGCGGATGTCGCGGCAATCGAGGCCGCGGCAGGGGCGAAGGTCGACTCGAGAGGGCTGGCCCGCCTGCCTCAATCTCCCTGGATCGGGCTGCTTCTGGCGCCACAGGAGAAGCGTACGCTCGTTCTTCTCATGATCGACAGGAATCGCAGCCCGGCAGACCGCATTGCGGCGTCCCGGATTGTCGAATCCATCCGCCGTGCGGCGGAAGAGCGCCATAGGGAGGTCGCGGAATGAAAGGCGGCGCCATGATCGATGAATGGTATCCGGTCGGCCTCTTCAGCCAACTCAGCGAGAAGGGAAACAAGACCTGGTTGATGGGCGAGGCAATCGAGGTCGCCCGCGATCAGGATGGCAATGCCCGCGTGACGACCGCCGAAGGAAGAACCCTCCCCATTCGCGTCCAGTACGGCCATGTCTGGTCCTCCCTCGGAACGCCGGAGAAGGAGCTTTTTGCCATTCCGGAGGCCGACCAGCCGGGTCGCCGCTTCGTCGATGTCGGCGTGGTCCGCGTGCGCTGCTCGCCGCTTCGCGCCGTGGAGAACTTTCTCGATATCGCGCATTTTCCCTTTGTCCACACCGACATCCTCGGCGCGGAACCGCATACTGAGGTCGAAAACTACAAGGTCGAGATCCGCGAGGGCGTCGATGAAGTCTGGGCAACACAGGTAAAATTCTACCAGCCGCAGGCTGCCAAGTCGGCGACCGGCGGCATTACCACCGAATACATGTACCGCGTGCCAGCCCCGACCTGTTCCGTCCTCTACAAGACATGTCCGCCGCGACCAGGCGAATGGGACGTCATCACTTTGTTCGTTCAGCCGCTTGCAGAAGATGTGTGCGACGTGTGGCCGTGGATGGCGCTCTTCGATGATGAAACGCCGATGACGGACCTCATCCACTTTCAGCAGACGATCTTCCTGCAGGATCGCTCGATCCTTGAGAACCAGATACCCGCGCTTCTTCCGCTCGATCCCGGCATGGAAATTCCGACAAGGGCCGATCTCACCTCGGTCGCCTACCGGCGATGGCTCAAGCGCCATAATTATACCTACGGCGCACAGTTGGTCGCACAATGAAGCTCTATGATTATGTTCTATCGCCGAGTTGCTACAAGGTACGGCTGATGGCCGCGATCCTCGGCATCAAGCTCGACATCCGGCCGGTCGACTTCCATCCAGGCGCGGAGCATCGCGGGCCGGAGCTTCTGGCGCTCAATCCGGCAGGCTCCATCCCGATCCTCGAAGATGGCGATCTCGTGCTCACGGAATCCTCGGCAATGCTTGCCTATCTCGCTGCCAATGCTGCGCCGGAATGGCTGGGGCAGGGTTCGCCGCAGGAGACGGCTCGCGTGCAGCAATGGCTCTCCTTCTCGCATCGCCTGACCGCCAATCTTGGGGGCGCGCGGCTCCACGAAATGCTCCTGCGACCAGGAGATATCAAGACATTGCAGGCGCAAGGGGTTGCTGCCCTGCGCGAGCTCGAAGCAGGCCTCTTCGAACAGGGCGAGCGCGGCATGCAATTCCTCGCAGGAAGCCGGGCAACGATCGCCGATATCGCCTGCTTTCCCTATGTCGCGCTTGCGCCCGACGGCGGCATCTCGCTTGACCCCTACCCCTTGATCCGGCTTTGGATGCGCGCCATCCGCAGCCTGCCCGGTTTCATAGAAATGCCCGGCATTCACCGCCTGCACGAGCTGAAACCCGATCCGCACCCGGCAGCGGAGACGTGATGAAATGACCGGCTATCTCCTGAAAAATTGCGCCGCTGTGATCGTCGATGAGGGCAAGGGAACGAGCGTACGCCGAAACGTCGACCTGCTCACCAACGGCCCGGCGATCCAGGCGATCGGCGAAAACCTGTTGCTGAATGCCCTGCCCGAGGGCACGATCGTCCAGGACGCATCCGGCTGGTTCGTCTATCCGGGGCTCGTCAACACCCATCACCACTTCTTTCAGTGTTTCGTGCGCAACCGGGCCGACCTCGACTGGACGAAACTTTCCGTCATCGAATGGCTCGACCGCATCTATCCGATCTTCTCTCGGCTGACGGAGGACTGCTTCTATCATTCCTCGGTAACCGCCATGGCCGAGATGATCAAGCACGGCTGCACCACCGCCTTCGACCATCAATATTGCTTTCCCCGCCATGCGGGAAAACGCCTGATCGATCGCCAGTTCGAGGCAGCCGACCTTCTCGGCATGCGCTTTCATGCAGGCCGCGGCGGCAACACCCTGCCGAAATCCGAGGGGTCGACGATCCCGGACGCCATGCTAGAAACCACGGATGAATTCATCGCCGATTGCGCGCGGCTGATCGACGGCTATCACGATGCCGGCCCCTTCAGCATGCGCCAGGTGGTGGTCGCGCCTTGCCAACCGGTCAATTGCTATCGCGAAACCTTCGTCGAGTCGGTTGCGCTGGCGCGCGATCGCGGCGTACAGATGCACACGCATGTCGGCGAAGGCGAAAGCCCTGTTGTCGAGGCGCGGCGCGGCATGCGCACGGTCGATTACTGCACCGAATTGGGCTTTGCCGGCCCTGATGCATTCTACGCCCATTGCTGGGAACTGACGCATGACGAGTTGCGCAAGATGGCGGCAAGCGGCACCGGCGTCTCCCATTGTCCGGAGCCGGTCTACCTCGTCGGCGCCGAAGTGACGGATATTCCGGCGATGCAGGCCTTCGGCCTGCGCATCGGCCTCGGCTGCGATGGAGCGGCATCGAACGACAATTCTAACCTCATGCACTGCATCCATTCCGCCTATATGCTGCAGTGCCTGACGGCCTCGACGCGTCAGCATGCCGTGCCGGCCCCGCTCGATTTTCTGCGCTATGCGACAAGCGGAGGCGCAAGCCTGCTTGGGCGTACGGATATCGGGCGTCTCGCCCCTGGAATGGCCGCCGACCTTTTCGCGATCGATACGCGACGGATGGACTATGTCGGGACGCGGCATGACCCGCTGAGCCTGATTGCCAAGGTCGGGATCGGCATGCCCACCGATCTGACCATGATCAACGGACGCATCGTCTGGCAGGGCGGCGAATTCACAGGACTGGACGAGGCCGCGCTGTTTGCCGCGGCCGAGGCCACACTTGCAACAGTGGAATTCTGAAAAACCAAAAGGGGAACTGGGATGCAGAAGAATCTGACCCGCAGAACATTGATGAAGAGCGCGGCTGTGGCAGGCCTCGCAACGGCCTTTACCGGCCGCTCTGCCTTTGCCGCAAACGAACCGCTCGGCATCACGCTCGTCGTGCCCTCGCCGATCGGCGATGTCGGCTGGGGTCACGCGCTAGCTGCCGGCCTTGATCCGATCAAGGCCGCCTACGGCGACAAGGTCAAGGTGACCGTGATCGAGAACATTGCCGAAGGTCCGGATGCGGACCGCATCATGAACAAGACGGTCGCCGATGGAAACCACTTCCTGATCGCCGGCTCGTTCGGCTATCAGAACGGCGCGCTTCAGGTTGCTCGCCGCAATCCGAAGGTTAGCGTCCTGCATGCCTCCGGCTTCCAGGTCGCACCGAATTTCTCGCCCTTTGCCGCCAAATATTTTCAGGGAACCTATCTACTCGGTATGGCGGCAGCCGCCGTCTCCAAGACGGGTAAGCTCGGCTCCGTGTCCGCCTTCGCGATTCCCGAACTGATCACGTCGGTAAACGCCTTTACGCTTGGCGCACAGGCCGTGAAGCCCGACATCGAAGTATCGGTCGTCTGGGTCAATTCCTGGTTCGATCCGGCGAAGGAACAGGAAGCGGCAAAGGCTTTGATCTCGCAAGGCTGCGACGTGATCTTCTCGAACGCACAGGATACGCCTTCGGTCATATCAGCCTGCGAGGCTGCCGGTGTCTACGCCTTCAACCTGAATTCCTCGATGAAGAAATATGCGCCGAAAACCTATCTCGGCTGTATCTCCACGGACTGGTCGCCGTTCTTCAAGGCATCGGTAGATGCCCATCTGGCCGGCACCTTCAAGGGCGCCAACGCTTTTCTCGGCGTCGCTGAGAAGGTCGTCGAAGTCGTCGACTGGAGCCCGGCAATCCCGGCCGATACCATGGCAAAGATCAAAGAGACCGAAGGCAAGATCGCAAGCGGCAGCTTCTCGCCGTTTACCGGCCCGATCACTAAGGCTGATGGCAGTGAAGGAGCAGCTTCGGGCGCGACACTGACGGATGCGCAGATCGTCGCGATGGACTGGCATGTCAAAGGTGTGAAGACGCCTTTGCCGAAGTAAGTCGCTCATGACCACTCTGCTGCTCTCGCTGCGCGGCATCTCCAAAAGCTACGGCCAAGTCCATGCTAACAAGCATGTCGACCTGGACGTGGCCAAGGGCTCGATCCATGCCATCCTCGGAGAAAACGGCGCCGGCAAATCGACCCTGATGAAGCTGATCTACGGCGTCGAACAACCAGACGAAGGGACTATCGCCTGGCATGGGCAGCCTCTCAGCCTTGCCTCTCCCGCGGAGGCGAGGCGTACCGGCATCGGGATGGTCTTTCAGCACTTCTCGCTGTTCGAGAGCCTGACGGTGGTCGAAAACATCCGCCTGATCGTCTCGGGCCGCAAGGCCGAACTTGCGCGGCGCATCCGCACGCTTGGCGATGAATTCGGACTTGAAGTCGATCCGCTGGCCCATGTGCACGAACTGTCTGTTGGCGAGCGGCAGCGGGTGGAAATCATCCGGTGCCTGATGACCGATCCGAAGCTGCTGATTCTCGACGAGCCGACATCGGTGCTGCCGCCGCAGGCCGTCGGCAAGCTGTTCGAGACGCTGCGCCGGCTGCGCGACGGCGGCGTCTCGATCCTCTTCATCTCGCACAAGCTGGAGGAAATCCAGTCTCTGTGTGACCGCGCCACCATCCTGCGTGCCGGCCGTGTGACCGGGCATGTGGATCCGCGCGAGCACGATGCCCATGATCTCGCCCGCATGATGATCGGCCGCGACATGCCGGAAGCAATCCCCGCATTGCCTATGGCTGAAGGCGAAAAGCGCCTGGAACTCATTGGCCTCGATTACCGACCCGACGATCCTTTCGGCGTGCCGCTCTCCACCATCAGCCTGAGCGTGCGCAGCGGCGAGATTCTGGGCCTTGCCGGCATCTCCGGCAATGGACAAAAGGAACTGGCCGCGCTGATTTCAGGGGAAACGCCACTGCCGCGGGACAAGCGCGATCAGATCTTCATGATGGGGCAGGATGTCGGCAGCCTCGACGCCGCCAGCCGCCGGAAGCTTGGCTTTGCCTTTGTTCCGGAGGACCGGCTCGGGCATGGCGCCGTTCCCGAAATGTCGTTAACGCTCAATAGCCTGCTGACGGCCCATCCCTTGAAGCTCATCAGGCATGGTTTCATCGACAAAGCGAAGGCAACGGATTTCGCAAACGAGTGCATCCGGGATTATGACGTGCGCACGCGCGGTCCGGAGGCCGAAGCCGGGTCGCTTTCCGGGGGGAACCTGCAGAAGTTCATCGTCGGCCGCGAAATCATGCTGGCGCCGAAACTGCTGTTTCTTGCGCAACCAACCTGGGGCGTCGATGTCGGCGCGGCTTCCGCCATTCGCAAGCGGCTGATCCAACTGCGCAATCAGGGCATGGCAATTCTCGTCATATCGGAAGAGCTCGAGGAATTGTTCGAGCTCAGCGACGTCATCCAGGTCCTTTACCACGGTAGGCTGAGCCCGCCGCTCGTCACCCGCGATACAAAAGCTGAGGAGATCGGTCGATACATGATCGGCGTACAGCCCCAAGGCGAAAAGGTATCCGCATGAGCCTTTCCTTTTCTGCAATCCTCCCCAGCTTGATCCGCCGCGATCGAGCCTCGTTTACCGCAAAGCTGCTCGCGCCGCCGATCGCCCTCATCGTCACCATCGCGCTCAATCTCGGTCTCTATATCGCGATGGGCCGTGATCCGGTGGCCGTGATCTATGCCATGCTGATCGAACCATTCATCTCCTGGGCTTCATTCTCGGAAGTATTGCTGAAGACCGGTCCGCTACTTCTGATCGCACAGGGTCTCGCAATCGGCTTTCGCGCCAAGGTCTTCAACATCGGCGCGGAAGGCCAATTCATTCTTGGCGCAATCTTCGCCTCCGCCATACCCATCTGGCTGCCGCAGGCGACGGGCCAATGGATGTGGCCCGCAATGCTGCTGCTCGGCACTCTCGGCGGCGCTTTGTGGGCGTCTCTCACTGCCTTCTGGCGCGTCAGGTTCAACGCCAATGAAATCCTCGTCTCATTGATGCTGAGCTTCGTTGCCGCGCAATTGCTCAACTATCTTCTTCTCGGCCCATGGAAAGATCCGGGCGGCTTCAATTTCCCGCAGTCGGTCATGTTCCAGTACGATGCAATGGTGCCGATCCTGTTCGAGGGAACCCGCGTCAATGTCTCGCTTATCCTTGCTGTCGGCCTGTCGATCGCCGCGTGGATCTTCATGCAGAAAAGCTTCGCCGGGTATAAATTGCAGGTCGGCGGACTGGCTCCTCGGGCGGCGAGCTATTCCGGTTTCAAAGAGAGCTGGGCAATCTGGCTGTCGCTGATCATTGGCGGAGCGGCAGCCGGCCTTGCGGGTGCCGCCGAAGTTGCCGGACCGCTTGGCCAGCTGCAGCGTTCGATATCGACCGGATATGGATATGCGGCAATCATCGTTGCCTATCTTGGCGGCCTCAATCCAATCGGCATCGTCATCTCCGCGATCATTATGGCAGTGCTCTATATCGGTGGCGATAACGCCATGGTCTCCGCCAATCTGCCGATTGCAGCCGTCCGCGTGTTCCAGGGCAGTCTGCTTCTCATCTATCTCATTGCCGTCGCCTTCGTGCGCTATCGCATCGTCTGGCGCCCCACACCCGCCCGGAGCACATCATGAGCGCCGTCGAGTTCATTCTTGCCGGCATGCTGGCAGCAGCAACGCCGTTTCTACTGGCAGCTCTGGGCGAGCTTGTCGCTGAGCGCGCGGGCGTCTTGAACCTCGGCGTAGAGGGCTTGATGGCCGTTGGCGCCGTCATAGCGTTCATTGTCGTTTATCATGGCGGTGGTCATCTTCTTGCCTTCCTTGCGGCAGGTCTCGGAAGTGCGCTCCTCTCCATGATTTTTGCCGGTATCACACTGGGCTTCAACGCAAACCAGGTTGCAGCCGGTCTTGCCCTCGGCATTTTCGGCCAGGGCCTCTCCGCGCTGTTTGGCAAGAGTTATGAGAGCCTGACCGTTACCACCTTGCCAAAGATCGCAATTCCCGGGCTTTCGCAAATTCCGGTCGTCGGGGCCTTTTTCAGTCAGGATATCGTCGTCTGGATCTCGCTTGTCGTGACGATCGGCATATGGGCGACGTTTGCCTATAGCAAGGTTGGTCTTATCCTCCGCGCCGTCGGTGAAAATCCGAAAGCCGCGCATGCTATCGGCTATCCCATCGTCTCGATCCGCTTAGCGGCAGTTACGTTTGGTGGCGTGATGGCCGGCTTTGCCGGTGCGTATGCCTCGACGATCTATACGCCACTCTGGGCGGACGGCATGATCGCCGGGCGGGGCTGGATTGCCATTGCCCTCGTTGTCTTTGGGACCTGGCTGACATCCAGGATTTTCTTGGGCGCCTGCCTGTTCGGTGCGGTATCGCTGATGGGTCTCGCCGCGCAGGCCAGCGGGCTCGCAATTTCCTCGCAATTGCTTGCATGCCTGCCCTATCTCGTGACGATCATCGTCCTTGGCGTCATCTCCGTAGATCGCCGCCTCTTGAAGCTCAATGGCGTCGCCTCGCTCGGCGAACCGTTTGAACGCTAGCGAATGTCCATAGGCGGAAACTTCCATATCCGCATGCCACGGCGATTGGTCGCTTGAAGCATGGGTGATGGACGGCAAAATCCCCCGATGAATTTCCTTCGCTTGCCTTACGGGCAGCAATACCGGCATTCTTCTTGCTTCTGACAATTCATGAGCTCTCACTGAGAGGGCGCGTTCGCTGGTTCAGAACAAGGAGGCTTTCCGTGATCCTATCCGATACTCAAAATAGAGTCCCGCCGAATGATCCCGTACTCTCGGTACGCGGTCTGACGGTCAGCCTTCCGAAGAATATGGAACGCGTGCATGCAGTGCAAGATATCTCCTTCGACCTGATGCAAGGCGAGATCCTTTGCATCATCGGTGAATCCGGGTCGGGGAAATCGGTGACCGCGAACGCGATCATGGGCCTGCTGCCATCCATCATAAAGGTAACGGCAGGCACGATCCGCTTCAAGGGAACGGATCTCGTAAGCGCCGACGACGCCACCCTTCGAAGCCTGAGGGGACGGGCCGTTTCGATCATTTTCCAGGACCCGCTCTCGGCGCTCAATCCACTGATGACGATCGGCGACCAGATCATCGAGGTTCTCGATGCTCACAAGATCGGCACGCCGGAAAGCCGGCGGCAGAAGGTGAAGGAACTGCTCGGCGAAGTCGGCCTGCCCGATCCGGATCTTCTCCAGCATCAATATCCCTTCCGGCTATCCGGCGGACAGCGGCAGCGGGTGATGATCGCCATGGCGCTGGCGCTCGATCCGGACGTGCTGATCGCCGACGAACCGACCACCGCATTGGACGTGACGACGCAGGCCCAGATCCTCGAATTGATCCGCAAGATACAGGCGCGCAAGAAGATGAGCGTCATGTTCATCACCCATGATTTCGGCGTGGTCGCCGAGATCGCCGACAGGGTGATCGTCATGGAGAAGGGTCACCTCGTCGAACAGGGACCGGCAGCGCAGGTACTGAATGCGCCTGTTCATCCCTATACGCAGCGTCTTATCGCGGCCGTTCCCCGCATGACCACCGCCGGTCGCGAAACCATTGCCGAAGCGCCCGTGGTGCTGGAAGTCGATAAGCTCAACAAGACCTATCGAGCGGGAAGCGGCTTCCTGTCGAAATCGCGGACGGTGCAGGCGGTCAACGACGTCAGCTTCTCGATTCGCAAGGGACGCACATTGGGTGTGGTCGGTGAATCCGGCTCCGGAAAATCCTCGCTCGGCCGCGTCCTATTGAAGCTTTCGAGCTCGGACAGCGGCCGGATTCTCTTTGATGGCCGCGATATCGCCCCGCTGTCGGACGATGACTTCCGGCCATTGCGCCCCTATATCCAGATGATCTTTCAAGACCCCTTCGCCTCACTGAACCCGCGCCATACGATCGGCCGCATTCTCACCGTCGGACCGATGGCGCACGGCCTGCCGATGCATGAGGCCAAGGCGAAGGCGCTACGTCTTCTCAAGCGCGTCGGCCTCGACGAAGGCGCCTTCGACCGCTTTCCCCATGAATTCTCCGGCGGCCAACGCCAGCGCATCGGCATCGCCCGTGCCTTGATGTTCGACCCCGTGCTGCTCGTGGCTGATGAGGCGGTTTCCGCTCTCGACGTCTCGATCCAAGCGCAAATCCTCAAGCTTCTTGCGGAAATCCAGCTGGATACCAAAGTGGCGATGATCTTCATTACCCACGATCTACGCGTTGCCAGTCAGATCTGTGACGAAGTCGCCGTCATGTACAAGGGCGAGATCGTCGAATATGGTCCGCCTTCGCAGATCTTCCGCGCGCCGTCGCATGCCTACACCCAAAGCCTGCTGGCTGCCATACCCGGCAGCGACTGGGAAGCGGTCGGCTGAAACGTCCATCGAACGAGGCGTGGCAGCGCCGAATGCGGCCCGCTTCTGCTTAATTACCACCATTCGTGCACGCGCCGGCGGCGATTGATGCCTGAGAAACAGGCAGTCTTCCGCGCTGATTATTTTTTATCTGATTGGGCGAAAAAATAGTTGCATTTATCCACTATCCGCCCTTTCATGAGCATGAGATTTCAAGCGACGATCCGCCGCAGACGATCATGAACCTGCCACGGCATGAAGGTGGCGGGAACGGTGTTTCGTTACCTTTCAAGGGTTCCGAGCCATGCCGCCGACCAAGACCCCGCCAACGTCCGTGAAGGATATCGATATCGATGTCCTTGAGGATACGCTGAGCTTTTATATCCGCAGCATCAATCTCGCCGTCTCGCGCGATCTGGACGAGAAGCTGGAAGGTCTGGACGTCGCCCGCGGAACGGGAAAGATCACTACCCTGTTCCTGGTCGACGACAATCCGGGAATCCGGCCTTCCACCATCGCGCAAATCATCCTGAAAGACCGCTCGGCGACCGGCAGGCTGATCGAACAGATGGAAGCACATGATCTCCTTACGCGCGAGACGTCGGCGGACGACAGCCGCGCCCAGGAACTCTACATCACGGAAAAAGGTCACGAACTGGCAAAACGCGTGCGTGCCATCGTCACCAAGCAATCCCGCGAATTCTTTTCCGACATCACCGACGAAGAACACAGGCTGCTGATCGACATACTGCGCCGGACCTACCGGCGCATCGTGGCGCAATCGTGAGCCGGCAAACCATGGGAGAGCAGACATGGGCATGAGTGACGAGCGTGTCGCAATGATATCCGGTGCCAGCCGAGGGATCGGCGCAGCACTCGCCGAGGAACTTGCCGCCAAGGGATGGCGGCTCTCGCTCGGCATGCGCCGTCCTGAAATGCCCGCATGGGCAGACCCGGCGCGCGTTGGCGTCTTTGCCTATGATGCCGTCGATGCGGACGCATCCGATCGCTGGGCGGAAGAGACGCTTCGCACCTTCGGGCGCATCGACGCGGTCGTCGCCAATGCCGGCATTGGCATCGCGAAGAGCGTGATCGAAGCCGATGATGCCGACCTCGACGGTCTGCTCGAGGTGAACGTCAAGGCACCCCGAAGACTTGCAAAATCCGCATGGAGCGCCCTTGCTTCAAGCGGGCGCGGCCGGGTCATCATCGTCGCTTCGCTTTCGGGAAAGCGGGTGAAATCCGCAAACTCCGGCCTTTATGCCGTCTCCAAATTCGCGGCGGTCGCGCTGGCCCATGCCATACGCCACACCGGCTTTGACCTAGGCATCCGCGCTACCGCCATCTGCCCCGGCTTCGTCGCGACCGACATGGCGCGCGGGCTTACGAGCAAGCCCGATAGCGAGATGACCGATCCGCGCGACCTCGCCCGCATCATTTCCATGCTGATGGATTTGCCGAACGAGGCAAGCGTTGCCGAATTTACGATCAATTGCCAGTTAGAGGAGTCTTTCTGACCATGCCTGGCCCCTATGTTGTGCCCGTTCACGGGGATGCGGAACTGCCCAAGGAAGTCGACGTCGTCGTCATCGGCGGTGGCATCATCGGCACCTCGACGACGCTGGAACTTGCCGAACGCGGTCTGCGGGTCGCGCTCTGTGAGAAAGGCGGCATCGGCCAGGAGCAATCGAGCCGCAACTGGGGCTGGGTGCGCATTTCCAGGCGCGATCCGCGCGAAGTGCCCCTCATGGCGGAGGCCCTGCGCATCTGGAGCACGCTCGACAAACGTACCGGCCGCGACACGGGCTACAAGCGCGCCGGTATCATCTTCACCTGCGCGGATGACAAGCAATATGCCGATCATGAGCGCTGGAACCGCAATCTGGAAGGCTACCAGCTGGAAAGCCGCATGATCAGTGGCGCCGAATTCAAGACCCTCTTTCCCAGCACGCAGATGGAGCTCAAGGGTGCGCTCCTTACCGCCGCCGACGGCCGTGCCGAGCCGCAGCGAGCCGCCCCCGCCATTGCCGAGGCCGCCCGCGACAATGGGGCCTCCATTCTGACCGAATGCGCAGTGCGTGGCATCGAGACGGCCGGCGGCCGCATCTCCGGCGTCATCACCGAACGTGGCCCGATCGCCTGCAAGGCCGTCGTGCTTGCCGGCGGCGCCTGGTCCAGCCTGTTTGCCGGCATGTTCGGGCTCGATCTGCCACAGTTGAAGGTGATGAATTCCGTCTTGCGCACCAAGCCGCTGGAAGGCGGCCCCGAGCAAGCCATCTGGGCGAGCGGCTTTGCCCTGCGCAAGCGTCAGGATGGCGGCTACACGATCGCTTCGGGCCATGAGAACATCGTGGACATCGTACCGAGCTCCTTCCGCTACGCCGGCAAGTTCCTGCCGGCGCTGAAAAAGGAGTGGCGCTCACTGAACTTCCGCGTTTCCGGCCGGTTCTTCGACGAAGCGCGCATTCCCAATCGGTGGGCGATGGACGAGGCAAGCCCCTTCGAATATTGCCGCGTCCTCGACCCCAAACCCTCCACCAAGCTTTCGAACGCGGCGCTCGCCAATCTCAAGAAAGCCTTTCCGGTTTTCGAGAAGGCCGAGATCGCCCAGCGCTGGGCGGGCTATATTGACGTGACGCCGGATGCCGTGCCGGTAATCGATGCGATCGACAGCATTCCGGGCTTTCATATCGCCGCCGGCTTCTCCGGCCATGGCTTCGGCATCGGGCCGGCGGCCGGACGGCTGATGGCCGACATCGTCACCGGCAAGCCGCCAGTGGTCGACCGCAAGAACTTCCGTTTTTCCCGCTTCCACGACGGTTCGAAGATCGAACTGATCAGTGGTTTCTAACCTCTCCGAACCAAGCAGACAGCACAACGACGAAAGAGACGAACAGCCGAAATCCTAGCAACAAAAAAGGGGAACGATCATGACCGATGTAAATGACACCATCCTCCTGAAACCAACCCGCCGCCAGGCATTGACTATGATGGCGCTCGGCGCCTCCGGGTTGATCATGCCCAATATCCTCGGTCGCGGCGAAGCTTTCGCGGCACCGCCCGCCAAGCCGACCGGGCAGCTTGTCATCGGCTTCTCGCAGGAGCCGACCGTCTTCAATCCGCACCTAATCCACATCGAAGTCGATGAGGGCATCCATTTCAGCGTCTTCGATCCGCTCTTTACCGTCACACCGGAGGGCAAGTTTACCCCTTCGCTTGCAACCGAAGTCCCGACGGTCGAAAACGGCGGCATCTCGGCCGACGGCCTTCATTGGAAGATCAAGCTGCGCGATGGCGTGAAGTGGCATGACGGCACGCCGTTCACCGCCGAAGACGTCAAGTTCACCCTCGAACTCATGGTCGATCCGAACTTCCGCAGCTGGCGCAAGACCGGCCACGAGTTGGTGCGCGACCTGACCGTCGTCTCGCCGACGGAAATCACCTGGCGGATGGAGAAGCCGTTTGCGCCCTATCCATCGATCCTCGCCATGACCTTCATCGTGCCCAAGCATATCCTTGGTGCGGAGAAGGACAAGAACACCGCCCCCTTCAACAATGCGCCCATTGGCACCGGCCCGTTCAAATGGGTCGAGCGTGTCCCCGGCGATCACATCACGCTCGCGGCCAATACCGACTATTTCGGCAACGGTCCTTATCTCGAAACCGTGGTCTACAAATATGTTCCCGACCTGACGGTGCTTTATACGCAGTTCAAGACCGGCGATATCGACGTCGTCGGCCTGCAATGGATCACCCCGGATCACTATGATGAGGCCAAGGGGCTGGATGGGAAGGCCGTTGCCGTCGTTCCGGCCGCCACGGTCGAATCCGTCGGCTTCAACATGGAGAAGCCGCAATTCAAGGACCCGGCGGTGCGCGAGGCACTCTACTACGCAATCGACAAGCAGACGATCATCGATGCACTCTACTACGGCCTGCCGACACCGACAGAGAGCTACATTCCGCAGCAGTCCTTCTATTACAATCCGGACCTGCCGAAACAGGAATTCAGCACCGACAAGGCCAAAAAGATCCTCGATGACGCCGGCTGGAAGCCGGGTCCAGACGGCATTCGCGTGAAGGACGGCGTCAAGCTTTCCTTCACCAACTCCACCACCGCCGGCAATCATATCCGTGAGCAGGTGCAGCAGTTCATGCAGCAGACCTTCAAGGATATCGGCGTGGAGCTCACCATCTCCAACCTGCCGCCGGCGGTCATGTGGGGCGACTATTGGACGATGTCGAAGTTCGATTCCGTCATCGTCGGCATCAACTTCCAGACCGGCTCCGATCCCGACACCTCGGATTATTTCCGCTCCACGGCGATCACCGCCAAGGGCGGAGCCGGCCAGAACTCCTGGCAATATGCCAATCCGGAGGTCGACAAGCTTCTGGCGGAAGGCGGCCAGATCTTCGTGCCGGAGGAACGCAAGAAGGTCTACCAGAAGATCCAGGAGATCATGCGCCACGACCTGCCTTTCCTGCCGCTATTCCAGTATGCGACCGTGCGCGGCCATAAGGTGGGGGTCGAAAACGTCACTCCCAACATCAACGTGCGCATCGACAGCTGGAATGTGGGCACCTGGTATTGGGCCAAGGCATAGGCTGCTTGTCCAGCCCTTCGGCCGAGGCGTCGAAGGGCTGATCGCTTCCCATTCCGCAACCATCGGAGACGAATGCCATGTTGCGCTATCTCCTGAGCCGCCTGTGGCAGAGCCTGGTGCTGCTGCTCCTCGTATCAATGATCGGCTTTGCCGTCCTTACCCTCGCTCCCGGCGGTCCGCTGTCGCAATATACGCTGACGCCAGGCATGACCAAGGAAGCGCTCGACAGGATCGCGGCCCAGATGGGCCTCGACCGGCCGTTGCCGATCCAATATCTCGACTGGCTGAGACATCTGCTGATGGGCGATTGGGGCCGCTCCTACCGCGACAACCAGCCGGTATTGTCGATCATTTTCGGCCATCTCTTCGCCACGCTGCTGCTAATGGGCACATCCATGGTGATCTCGATCGCGATCGGCACCTGGATCGGCATCAAGGGGGCAACCCGCCGCTATTCGATCTTCGATTACAGCGCCACCGTCGGCGCCATGGTGGCGCTGTCGATACCGACCTTCTGGTTCGGTCTCGTCGCCATCTATATTTTCTCGCTGAAGCTGAAATGGCTGCCGGCCGGCAACATGTACACAGTCGGCAACGGCTCGCTCGGTGATTATGCGATCCATCTGATCATGCCGAGCCTCGTGCTCGCGCTTGTCAACATCGCGGTCTGGAGCCGCTACATGCGCACCGCCACGCTCGAGGTCATCAACCAGGATTTCGTGCGCACCGCCAAGGCCAAGGGCCTCTCGCCCCGGCGCGTTCTGATGCGCCATGTCGTCGGCAACGCGCTATTGCCGATGATCACGCTTGCCGGCCTGCAATTGCCGACCATTCTCGGCGGTGCCCTGGTGGCGGAGACGGTCTTCACCTGGCCGGGAATGGGCCGGCTTTTCCTCGATAGCCTCGGCTACAGCGACTACCCGGTTGTCATGGGCCTCCTGATGTTCTCGGCAATCTTCGTGCTGATCGGCAATCTGCTTGCGGATCTGCTCGTCGCCTTCGTCGATCCGCGCGTCCGGCTTGGTTAGGAGAAACGCCATGTCTTCCTCCTCTCCCGCAACCCTTTCGCAATCATTATTCGCCCATTCGCGCTGGTGGCAAAATCGCACGTTGCGCCGTTTCATGCGCCACAGGCTCGCGCTCCTCGGCGTGGCAATGATCACGCTCATAGTCCTTGCCTGCCTGCTCGGGCCGTCGCTGCTTCCCTATGACGAGCTCTATATCGACCTGCGGGCTCGTTTCGCACCGCCCTTCGCGGCTGGCTACCATATTTTCGGCACCGACCCGCTCGGGCGCGACGTTGCGGTACGCCTGTTCATGGCTGGCCGGATTTCGCTCCTCGTCGGCTTCTTCGCGATGGTGCTCAGCACCCTGATCGGCACGGTGATCGGTGTGGTCGCCGGCTATTACGGTGGGCGCATCGGGATATTGCTGATGCGCTTCGTCGATGCCTTTCTATCCTTTCCCAGCATCTTCCTGCTGCTGGCGCTGGCCGCCTTCATCAAGCCGAGCCCGTTCATGATCACCGTCATCATCGCGGTGACGAGCTGGATGGAGACCGCGCGCATCGTCGAGGCGGAAGTACGATCGCTGCGCGAACGCGATTTCGTGCTCGCCGCGCGCATGCTCGGCCTCTCCAACAGATGGATCATGTTTCGCGAACTGCTGCCGAACGCCATCGGCCCGATCATCGTCGCCGCTACGCTGACAGTCGCCCGCGCCATCCTGCTCGAAGCCTATGTCAGCTTCCTCGGCTACGGTATCCAGCCGCCGCTCCCGAGCTGGGGCAATATGCTGAACGGCGCCCAGCAATATCTCGCCAGCGCGCCATGGCTGGCCATCGTTCCGGGTGTCGCCATCACGCTTGCCGTCACCAGCTTCAACTTCATTGGCGACGGCCTGCGCGATGCACTCGATGCCCGCAGCGATCTGCATTGAGGATGCGGGATGACGAAATTTTCGCCGTTCAAAACAACCCTGTGGTACGCCACGGCGGCCCCTGCACCCGATACAACGGAGCTGGAAGGCACGATCAAGGCAGATGTCTGCATCGTCGGTGGCGGCTATACGGGGCTAACCACCGCTCTTGAGCTTGCGAAGAGCGGCACAAGTGTCGTGCTTCTCGAAAGGGAGGAAATCGGCTTCGGCGGCTCGGGCCGCAACGCCGGGCACTGCACGCCGACTTTCACCCATTACAGCCTGCCGGAACTGCGCTCCATGCTGGGCGAGCCCTGGGCCGAGCGATTGATCGCCCGGCAGACGCGCGCCAACGACCGTGTCTCCAGCATGATCCGTCAGTACCAGATCCAATGCGAATGGCAGCAGAACGGCTATGTCATGGGCGCGCTTTACCCCCGCCTGATGAAGACAATCGAGGAGAAGGTTCGCACCTACAATGCCGTCGGCGCGAAAACGCGAGCCATCGGCAGGGACGAGGTTGCAGCGATCACCGGCAGCCCGCGCTTCCACGGCGGCTGGCTGCATGAAGAGGCCGGCCATCTTAATCCCCTCGGCTATTCCCGCGGTCTCGCACGCGCTGTCATCCAGGAAGGCGGCGTTATTCACACCGATTCGCCGGTGACGGGATGCGAGCGCGTGGCGGGCGGCTGGGCGGTCAGCACGCCGAAGGGGAAGGTCTTTGCCGACAAGGTGATCTTCGCGACGGGCGCCTATACTGTCGGCGGCTGGCCGAAACTCGATCGGACCTTCAAGATCCAGAGGGTCTTCGTCGCTGCTACCCAGCCGCTTTCCGACGACGAGCGGCTGTCGGTGCTCCCGCGCAACACCACCATCCACGATGGGCGTGGCGATATCTATGTCTACAAATACAATGCCGAGGGCCGGATCGTCGCCTCCATGTTCCCGATGGGACGGCGCGGCCGCGACATGGACTATACGCGGCAGGTCATGAGCGACCGGTTGAAATGGCTGCATCCGCAGATCAAACAGGAGATCCGCTGGGAATATTTCTGGTTTGGCGAGCTGGACATGCAATACCGCACCATCCCCCGCCTCTACGATCTGGCGCCAGGCGTCGTGGCGCTGACCGGCCTGTCCGGCCGCGGCGTACCAACAGGCAGCATGCTCGGCGGCATCCTGTCGGAATGGGCCAGAGGCGTGCCGGAAAAAGACCTGTCGCTGAAGCTGGAGCCGCTTTCGGCGGCTCCCTTCTATATGAATTACGGTCCGAAGCTGACGCTGCGCTATTATCGTATTTCGGATTGGATCAAGAACAAACTGGCGGGCGTTCCCTTGCCCCCGCATGCCTGATCGCCGTCAACATCCTTGGTATCAGGAGAAGGCCGAACGCCGGCTGGCTGCGACAGGTTTGACCGTGAAGATCGCTTGCCCGCGCTCACGGACACTCTTGAACCTGTGCGCTGCCGTTCCGATCAAACTATCTGGCAAAGCGTTCCGGCCGGAAAGAGGTCAGAAGCGGATGACGCTTGCCAGTGGCGATCTCGTCGGCAAGCAGTTCGCCTGCGATCAGACCGAGAGTGGCACCGCTATGGCTGAAGGCAACGAAATAGCCCGGTATGGCCTGCAATTCGCCGAAAACCGGCTCGCCATCACCCGGAATGGGCTTGGGGCCAACGCCGTAGTCGCCGATTTCGAGCTTCGGGTTCCCTTCCAAGACCTTTGACGCTTCCCGCAGCAGCCCTTCGAGTGTCGAAGGCTTGATTTCATAGCTGCCATCGGCATTTACGATAACCTCTTCTTCGGACCAGGCCGAATCGAGCGCAAAAGCGCCGTCAGGAGTGGGCCGGATGGCAACCTTCGGCGTATTCAGCACGGCCTTCAGGGGATGCTTGATCGGCTTCGTCCGAACGAGAAGAGCGATCGGCGTATCGTCGCCAATATGCTGACCGGCTTCCGCAACGATCGCCGGCACCTCGCCGCCGGCCGCCAACAATACGGCATCGGCAGTCCAACGGGCGCCATTCGCAGTCGTGACGCCACAGGCGCGGCCATCCTCCACCTTGATAGCCGCCCGGCCGGCATCGGTGACGATTTCGCCGCCTAATGCCCGGAACTCTTCGGCAAGAACGCTGATCAGGGACGGCAGATCGACCCAGCCCTCGCCCGGATTGAAGATTGCGCCCTGCTGCGTAACGGCGCTTGCATCGACGCCCGGCGTCACTTTCGCAATCTCACCCGACGTCAGCAATTGTGCATGATAGCCAAGGTCACGCTCGTAATCGAAGACGGCGGCAATGTCGTTATCGGCTTCGTCGGCATCCCAGGTCAGGCCGCCGTCGAAGCGTAGCCATGCCGCGTCCGGATATCTTGCGGAAAGCGTGCGATAGCGGTCGATGCCGGCGAGACGCAGCCGATGATAGGCATCGGAGCGGCGCCTTGCGGAATTGAGCCAGGCGAGCGAGCGGCCCGATGCGCCATTCGCCAGTGGGCCGTCGTTGATCAGCGTTGTCTGAACGCCAAGCCGCGCGAGATGAACGGCCGTGGAAACACCGAAGATACCGCCGCCGACAACAACGGCTTTTGAAGAACGAGTGGGAGCATGCATGTTGGAAAACCTTGTCAGTAGGGAATATTATGATCGAAGGGCCGCCAGATTTCTCGCCGGCCCGTTTGTCAGAGGACCTCGGCGAGGAAGCGTTTCAGCCGTTCGCTTTGCGGATTGTCGAAGATCTGTTGCGGCGGACCGGCTTCAACGATGCGGCCTTCATCCATGAAGACGACCTGATCGGCGACCTTGCGGGCAAATCCCATTTCGTGAGTAACAACCGCCATGGTCATGCCCTGGCGCCCGAGATTGGCCATCAGGTCGAGCACGCCCTTGACCAGCTCCGGATCGAGCGCGCTCGTGACCTCGTCGAAGAGGACGACTTCCGGATCCATGGCAAGGGCGCGGGCAATGGCGACACGCTGCTGCTGGCCGCCGGAAAGACCGGCTGGGCGGTGGTCCTTGCGCCCGGCAAGCCCCACTTCCGCCAGGCGGGTCTCGGCAATCCGCCGCGCCTCAGCTTTCGGCATCCTCTTGATCTTCGTCAGCGACAGCATGACGTTTTCAAGCGCGGTGTGGTCCGGAAAGAGATTGAAGTGCTGGAATACCATGCCGACGCGGCGGCGCAGGCTTTCCGGCTTCATGGATAGGATGCTTTCGCCATCCAGCTCGATGGCGCCGCGCTTCGGCTCCACGAGCCGATTGAGGCATCGGAGCAGCGTCGACTTGCCGGAACCGGACGGCCCGATGATGCAGGTCACCGTGCCTCTCGCTATGTCGAGATCGATGCCCTTCAGCACTTCGAGATCGCCATAGGACATGCTGAGATCGCGGATTTGAACGGCCCCACCCTTGAAACGCGAAGCAGCGGCGTCGGAAGGCGTCCCGGTACCCGAAGCGGCCTCCAGCTCGCCGACCTCGACGAGGCCGCTCGTGCCACCGGAGCCGCGCCCCTGACGCCCAAGGCGCAGACGTGCGTCGATATAGTTGACGAGATGCGTCAGCGGCACGGTGATGACCAGGTAGAAGATGCCGGCCAGCAGCAGAGGTGAGAGATTGCCCGTCACCACAGCCTGATCCTGGCCGACGCGAAAGATTTCGCGCTCTGAGGCCAGCAGCCCCAGGAAGTAGACAAGGCTTGAATCCTTGACGTTGCCGATGAACTGGTTGACGAGGGCGGGCAGGACGCGCCGGACCCCTTGCGGAATGACGATCAGCCGCATGCCCTGCCCGTAGCTCATGCTCAGCGCGCGGCAGGCTTCCATTTGACCACGCTCGACGCTTTGAATGCCCGATCGAAAGATCTCACCGATATAGGCGCCTGCAATCAGGCTCAGCGCGATGATGCCAAGCGGAAAAGGCGACGGCCCGAAGATCTCGCGGCCGATGCGGGCAAAGCCCTGGCCGATGATGAGGATCGTCACGATCGCCGGCAGGCCGCGAAAAATATCGGTGTAGATGCGTGCCGGCAGCCGCAGCCAACGGGACTGCGAAATGCCCATGACGGCCAGCACCATGCCGATGATGACGCCGAGCACGGTGGAGGCCGCCGCCAGGATGAGTGTGTTCTTCAGTCCGACCGTGATCATGCTCGGCAGGACTTCTGCCATCGCATCCCAATCGAGGAAGCTGCGACGGAGATTTTCAAGCCAATCCATTCAATTCCCCATGAAATTCGTGAAGCAGGTTGATGCCGCCGCCCGGCAAGCCGGGCAGCGGCGCGGCCTTACTTCTTGGGAAGATATTGATCGGGCATCGGCGAGCCGGGGAACCACTTCTCATAGAGCGTCTTCCAGGTGCCGTCCTGCATCGCTTCGTGCAGCGCCTTGTTGAGCGCCAGCCGGAAGGCGTCGTTGCCCTTGTGGACGACGAAGCCCGCCGGTGCGTCGAAGGATGGGATATTCACTGCGATCTTCAGTGCCGGATAGCGCTCGCCATATTGTTTGGCTGCTTCATAATCGAGGAAATGCGCGTCAATGGTGCCGTTGTTCAGCGCCGCCACGGCGGAATTGTTGTCCGGAAATTTGACGAGATCGGTGCCGGTGAAATTCTTCGTGGCATAGACCTCCTGCAGCGTACCCTGCACGACGCCGAGGCGCTTGCCCTTGAGACCGCTCGTATCCTTGATCGAGGCATCCGATGTCAGAACCGAGAGATAGCCGGCGAGATAGCCATCGGAGAAATCGACCGTCTTCTTGCGTGCCTCGGTCGTTCCGATTGCGGCAACGGCGACGTCGAAACGCTGGTTGGCAACGGAAGGCAGCAAGGCCGAGAACTCCTGGCCGGTAAACGTCACCTTGTCCTTGGGAAAGCCCATGCGCGAAACGACGTTCAGAAAGAGCTCGATATCGAAGCCGGTGAATTGCCCATCGGCTGTCGTGAACGTGTAGGGCTTGGAATCTCCCATCGTGCCGACGCTGATGACGTTCGGATCGATCAGATTATAGGGATTGTCGGCGGCAACCGCCGGGCCGACGCTTGCTGCGACGATATAGGCGAGCACGCCGGCGCGCAGAGGCGCGGCGATGGCCGAGAAAATGCTGGATAATTTCATGTTCGTTCTCCGCTCTGAAGGATGCTCTTATCGGCATTCATGCATGCGCGTCCTCATCTCCACTCCCTACGGCAGCAAGAGATTTTCTGGACAAGAGACCGGTATCATGCAAAAAGAGACCGGTCTCAATGCTATTTGTTAACTTCAGATTGACCGTCCGTCAACAACTCTTGTAATCGTCATCCCATGGAAGAGCCCCTCACCTCGAAACGCTCCGTAACTGTTGCAGACGTTGCCAGGGCCGCGAATGTCTCGAAGGCGACTGCCGCCCGCGTGCTCGGCGGCTATGGCGTCGTTAGCGACAAGGTTCGCGAGCAGGTGCTTGCCGCTGCGGCGACGCTCGAATACCGGCCGAACGAACTTGCCCGTAGCATGACGACAGGCAAATCCGGCATCATCGGAGTCGTGGTCGGCGATATCGAAAATGCCTTCTTCAGCCTTGCCGTCCGAGGCATCAGCGATGCTGCGCGCATGGCCGGCTTCAATGTGATCATTGCCAATTCCGGTGAAGAACTCGATGCGGAAAAGTCGGCGGTCGATCTCCTCATCGGCAAGCGCGTCGATGGACTAATCGTGACGCCGGCACGCTGCGACCGAATGGAGCATCTTCAGGACATACGCCGCGTCGGCGTGCCTCTCGTCCTCTTTGACCGCAACATTCCGGAGCTCGGCGTCGACGCCGTGACGGGTGATGACTTCGATGCCGCCATGATCGCAACCCGCCGTCTTCTCGACATGGGGCATAGACGGATTGCCTATATATCGGCGATGGATGCCAGGAGCGAACCCCTTGTCGATATCAGCAGCATTTCCAATTCCGCCGTGCGCGAACGCGTGGATGGCATGTTGAAGGAGCAGGCCGATGCGGGCATCGAGAACGCGCGATATTACGTGCGGCTCGGCGCGACCGATCAGCCAATGACGGATGATATCGTCAAGAGCCTGCTGCATGATGCGGCACCTCCGACCGCCATTATCGCGTCGGACAGCCTCGTCGGGCTTAGGGTCTTCAAGACCTTGCAAAAACTGGAATTGTCCATACCACGCGACATATCGATGATCTCTTTCCTGGACGCGGACTGGACGACCGTCACGACACCGCCGATTACCGTCATCGACCAGCCCGTTTACGAGATGGGAAAGAAGGCGGCCGAGCGCCTGATCTCGCGGCTGAACGGCAAGGATCTACCCGTCGAGCGAACCGCCATCAAAGCAGGCCTGATCATGCGCGGATCGGTCGCCTCGCCATCTCGCGACAGCAATCAATAACGCCTCGCTTGGCACGTCGCAGCGCGGATATGACTGCGATGCGCTCGGCGGACGCCAGCCCCGTGCAATCTCAAGGACAGAGCCGGCAGATTGCCGGCTAATACCACTTCAAACCGCCGATTTACCGGTCCCCGGCAAACCTCCGCTTCATTATCCTGATCATCGCAGCGAGACACAGGAGAGACGAATGCGCGGTGCGGACATTCTGGTAGACATGCTCATCGGATACGGGGTTGATACGATCTTTGGCGTCCCCGGAGATACCAACGTGCCGCTCTATGAAGCACTCCAGCACCGAGAGGGCGAGATACGGCATGTGATGGCCCGTGATGAGCGCTCTGCCGGCTTCATGGCGGATGCTTATGGGCGGTTCACCAACAAGCCAGGCGTGTTTGAATGCCCATCGGGCGCCGGCGCGATGTATTCCTTGCCGCCGGTCGCTGAAGCGAACGGATCGTCGGTGCCGGTAATCCTGCTGACCATCGACATCCCACTGCCCGGCGAGGGACGCGGCGTCCTGACGGAATTGGATTGCGCGAAACTGTTCGAACCGGTGACAAAGCTGTCCGTGCAGGTAAAGACGCCGGAGAAGCTACCCGAAATCATCCGCCGAGCTTTTCGTGTCGCCTGCTCCGGCAAGCCTGGCGCCGTGCACCTGCAGATTCCCGAGGACATGCTGCTGGCCGAGGTAGACTTGACCCGGATATCCCTGCATGTCGAAGAGGAATGCCGAACTTTCCCTGCCTATCCCACGCTGCCGCCGCGCTCAAAACTCCAAGAGCTGCTGGAGCTCATTTCCAGGGCCGAACGGCCGTTGATCGTGGCAGGAGGTGGGGTGAACCGCGCCCGCGCAGGCGACGAGATCACCCGGCTTGCCGAAAAATTCAACGTACCGATGTGCACGACGATGACCGGCCAGGGGGCTATCGATGACGACCATCGCCTCGCGATCGGCGTCATCGGCGACAACGGATATCATCCCCATGCGAACTGGGCGCTTGAACATTCCGACTTCACGTTGTTCGTGGGTTCGCGCATTGGCTCGGTCGTCACCATCGGCTGGACCTTTCCACGGATCACGCTCAATCGGCGGCTGGCGCAGATCGATATCTCGCCGGAAATCATGGCAAACAACTACGAGAATCTGCTGTCAATCCAGGGGGATGCCTTGCTTGTTCTCAAGGAGTTGCTGGAGCTGAAAGCAAGTATCGAGCCCGCCCAGCACGAAGCCTGGGTCAGCGAGCTCAACCGACGTCGGCAAGTCTTTTGGGAGCATGCGGAGGAGGCGCTTTCCGACGAACGGGTTCCGTTGCGGCCCGAGCGCGCGGTGCGTGCCTTCAATCAAGCTTTGCAATCTTCCGGCAAGCCCGCGCTCATCTACTCCGATGCAGGAACGCCGACCCCATACATGACGCGCTTCCTCAAAATCAATGACGGTGAGACACGCTTTGCCATACCACGTGCCTTTGGTGGCCTCGGTTCGGCGCTTCCCGCCACAGTCGGCGCCTGGCGGGCCGATCCATCCAAGAGGCCGATCGGTCTATTCGGTGACGGATCGTTCGGCATGACGGTCGGCGAATTGGAAACGCTGGTGCGTCTGCAGGTACCGGCGATCCTTATCCTCTTCAACAACGGGACATTCGGCTGGATCAAGGGCCTCCACCGGCTCAAAGGTCATAATCAGTGCTTCGGCGTGGATTTTCTGGCGCCGCGCGGTCAGGCAATAGCGGAGGCCTATGGTCTCAAGGCATGGACGGCCAAAACAGCTTCGGAACTCGATGCAGCGTTGGCGGCCGCCTTTGCTCACGACGACGGGCCCTGCTTCCTCGACGTTCATGTCGAATCCATCGGAGACCGGGTACCGCCGGTCTATTCATGGCTATTGAAGCGGGGAGAGAATCCGCTCGAGCTGAAACCGGTGGAGAAGGCCTATTTTTGATCCAAGGGATACGCCAGAGGCAGGAATTGCCGCCGGCGCGTGAATTCGGTGGCGAACCAATCGCGGAATATCCGCACATTGGCCGAGTTCATCCGCGCCTGCGGGAAACAGAGATAAAAACCTTCCCCGGATGTCTGGAGCCTGCTTAAAGCGGGCTTCAGAATTCCTGCGGCTAGTTCGGTGCGCACATGGAGCTCGGGAACGACCGCCAGCCCCATGCCGCTAATGGCGCATTCGAGGATCATATCGAAGTTCGGCAAGCGCGGACCGTAGATGCGGCTCTTGTAGTGCACGCCTGCTCCCCGCAGCCAATGCAGCCACAGGCTCGGCCGGCTTGAATTCTGGATCAGCGGGTATTCCAGCAGCGCCTCGTCGTTCGGCAGGCCTAGCAATGGCACCAAATTCGGCGCTCCCACAACGATCAATTCCTCATCGAAGAGCAACTGACTGCGCGCCCCGCTCCAATTGCCCGTACCGCGCACGAACGCAAGATCCAGCTCGGATGCCGCGAAATCGAGATCGTGACGGCAGGGATAGACTTCGAACCATGTTTGGGGATGCGCGGCTGCAAAGGCAGTCAGCATCGCAGCACCCCAGCGCCGCATCAATGTCGGCGGAAAGCCGATCTTCAGCATGCTTTGTGCCTTTCGACCGCGGACGGCATCGATGGAGACATCTTCCAACTTGTCGAGCAGGCGCGAAATCTCATCATAATAGCGCGCGCCCTCCTCCGTCAGGATCAGCTTCGGGCCGGCTCGCTCGAACAGGGTAAGACCAAGAAAATCCTCAAGGTTTTTTATCTGCCGGCTGATGCCGCTTTGCGTGATCCCCATGTCCTCGGCGGCCTTGGTAAAGCTCAAGTGACGCACAGATGCATCGAAGGCATGCAAGGCGCTCAAGGACGGCAGAAAACGGCGCATGACGAAGCTCCTGTTGATCACCATGAATAAAAGTCATGAAGAACCCATTTTTCAATGCTTTTCTTTGGGAAAATTTGGCCCCAGTCTTCCCATAAAAGAAAGTGGGAACGACATGGACTACGGCGACAGCATTGACCGCAATCTGCTTAGCATCCTGGAGGAAAATGCACGCGTAACGGCCAGTGAACTGGCGCGACGCGTCGGCCTCGCGCGCTCAAGTGTCCAGGAGCGTATCGAGCGGCTGGAACGTCGCGGCGTCATCCTTGGCTATCGTGCGATCGTGGGCCGTCGCGAGATTGATCAAAGCGTTTCAGCCTATATCTTCATCACCACTGCCCTGCGCGCGACGCAACGGCTGTTTGCGGTATTGCGCGGCTATCCCGAGATCGTGACCGCCGACGCGATCAGCGGCCCGGCCAATATTCTCTGCCGCGTGAACGTCAATTTTTTAGAAGATCTGGAAGCACTCATCGAGGAGCTTGCCCGGATCGAAGAAATCGAAAGCGTGACCTATTCCGTCGTGCTTTCCAACAAAATCAATCGCGAAAACGCATTGATCGCCCGTAAGGCGCAATAGGGAACGAGCAATCAACTGGGATATGACCATGAACAGACGTGACTTCGGAAGGGCAGTGCTGCTCGCAGGCGCTGCTGCGCTACTTCCATCCTCCGCACTTCTTGCAGCGATCGAAGGTCCGACGCTCGAAGCGATCCGGGCGCGGGGCACGCTGCGGATCGGCGTGTTTGCGGGCACCGAGCCTTATTATCACAAGAATCTCGCAACCGGAGAATGGGAAGGTTTCTGCGTCGCGATGGGACACGACCTCGCGCAATATATCGGCGTCAAGCTGGAACTGGTCGAGACGACCTGGGGCAACTCCGTGATCGATCTGCAGAGCAACAAGATCGACATCATGTTCGGGCTCAGCAACAATCCGGAGCGCGCCAAGGTTGTCGACTTCACCAAGGCGTTGATGGACAATACCTTCACACTCGTTGCCCGAAAGGATCTGGAGGTGACGAAGTGGGAAGAAATGAACAGACCGGAGATGCGGGTGGCCGTCGACCTCGGCTCGACGCAAGATAATTTCGCCCGTAAGAACCTGCCGAACTGCACGCTGGTCGCGCTCAAATCTGCCGATGAGACCATTCTGGCGCTTCAGTCGGGTCGTGCCGACGCCATCATTCAGGTCGCGCTCCTTGCAGTCGTGACGACGAAACACCTCGCGCCAAACGTCAAACTCATCATTCCGGATCCCCATGGAAGCCAGCCGACCACTATCGGCGTGCGTCGCGATCCGAATGGCGAATTCCGCGACTATGTCGATGCCTGGCTTGCGGAACGCCGTGGGCAAGGCAAAGTCTCGAGCTGGATTGTCGAAAGCCTCGCACTCGTCGGTGTTGACAAGGCCGCGCTGCCTGCAAACCTGACCTTCTGACAGGCACGACCATGTCCGTCTCGTCAGGTGCATTGGGCATCATCATGCTGGATACGACGTTTGAACGTCCGCCCGGCGATGTCGGCCATGCTGGGTCATGGCGCTTTCCGGTCAGGTTCCGTCAGGTGCGCGGTGCATCCGTTTCCCTCGTCGTCCGTGCGGGCGGCGAGGATCTCGTCGACGATTTCGTCGCCGCCGGACGAGAGCTGATTTCGGAGGGCTGCAGCGCGATTATCACGTCTTGCGGCTTCATGGCGCGACACCAACGAAAGCTGGCCGAGGCACTGGGTGTGCCGGTGGCCGCCTCCAGTCTGATGCAGCTGCCCATGGTCGAAATGGCGCTCGGCGCAGGCCTGCGCCCCGGTGTGATAACATATGATGCCGGAAGCCTCGGTCCCGAGATATTCGAAGCCTGCGGGGCAGATCCATCCGTACCCGTGCGCGGCGTGCCCGCCAACGGTGCATTTCACACGCTCATCGAGGGCTCGGCGGCATACGATCATGCGGCACTGGAGGCCGAAGTGGTCGATGCTGCACGCAAGCTCGTCGCCGAACATCCATCCGTCGGCGCCATCGTGCTGGAATGCACCAACATGCCGCCCTTTGCCCAGGCGATTTCGGCTGCCCTCGATCTCCCCGTCTTCGATATCCTGACGCTTGGCGAGTGGCTTTTCACCTCAACCTCTCCCCGGACTTTCCGTCGGGCCGAACAAAGCGCGCTGTGATGCAATATCAATGGGACTTTTCCAGCCTTTGGCAGTACCGCGGCCTGTTTCTTCAAGGCTTGGGCTATACGGTCGGCTTTACCGTTTTGACCATCGTCTCCGGAATCCTGGTCGGCACGGTCTTCGCTCTTGCCCGGCTTTCGGGTCTGAAAATCGTCACCGTTCCGATCATGACGATCGTAGAGCTGTTTCGCTGCACGCCCGTCCTCGTGCAACTGGTCTGGTGTTACTATGCCCTGCCCATGCTGGTGGGCATTCAGATCTCCCCAGCGATGGCAGCCTTCATCACGCTTACCATGTACGGCGCTGCATTCTATGCGGAGATCATACGAGGCGGCATCGTCTCGATCGAGGCCGGGCAATGGGATGCCGGCCGCGCGATCGGCATGCGTCGAGGCCAGTTGATGGCCAAGATCATCCTGCCGCAGGCGTTGCGCCGCATGGTACCGCCGCTGGTCAACCAGTCTGTCCTGCAGCTCAAGAATACCTCGCTCCTCTCCGTGCTTGCCGTGCCCGACCTGCTTTATCAAGGGCAACTCGTGACCTCGGCCACCTACCGGCCGCTTGAAACTTACACTTTGATTGCATTCGTCTATCTGGCGGTCCTGTTCCCCATGACACGCCTGGCGCACTGGCTGGAGGGCCGCAAGGCATGAATGGCAAGGTAGAGAGAACGGGTGCAGAAGAGCCGATGATCGAGGTGGTAGGCCTGAAGAAATCCTTCGGTCCTCTCGAGGTCTTGAAGGACATCAACCTTTCCGTGCCACGCGGTCATGTGGTGGCAATGATCGGGCCAAGCGGTTCGGGAAAATCGACCCTGTTGCGCAGCCTCAATCTGCTGTCATTGCCGGATGCGGGCTGCATTACCATCGGCGGAAGGCGGATGGATTTTTCCGCAGGCCGGATCGCCATGCGCGATCGGGATCTCGCAGCCTTCCGTGCCAATACAGGGATGGTGTTTCAGAACTTCAATCTGTTCCCGCATATGAGCGTCATCGACAATGTGATGGTCGGGCCGGTGAGCGTGTTGAAGCAGGACAGGAATTCCGCCCGGACCGTCGCGATGGAGCTTCTCGCCAAGGTCGGCCTGGTCGCGAAAGCCGACGCGCGTCCGGAGCAGCTTTCGGGTGGACAGAAGCAGCGCGTGGCGATCGCGCGTGCGCTCGCGATGAAACCGGAAGTCATGCTGTTTGATGAGGCCACCTCTGCGCTCGACCCCGCACTGGTCGGCGAGGTTCTGGCGGTCATTCGTCAGCTCGCCGAGCAAGGGATGACGATGATCCTCGTCACTCATGAGATGGCCTTTGCCCGCGATGTCGCCGACACGGTCATCTTCATGCAGGACGGCTTCGTCGTCGAGTCGGGTGATGCGCGCCAGGTCATCAACGAGCCTCGCGAGATGAGAACGCGAGAATTCCTCAGCCATTTCCATGGCGGACTTTCCTGAGAGCAGGACGAAACGGCAATGACAGGCAAGGTAATCGTGGTTGGTGCGGGCATTATCGGTGCCACCGCTGCGTTGAGATTGGCGGAAGCGGGCTGGGATGTCGCGCTTTGCGACGGCAACGCCCCGGGCAGCGAAGCTGGAGCAAGCTACGGCAATGGCGGCTGGATCAGCCCGGCGTCGATCATTCCGATGAGCATGCCCGGCCTGTGGCGGAAGGTTCCCGGTTTCCTTCTCGATCGAAACGGGCCGCTGACGATCGATTGGAGATCGCTGCCGCAACTGACGCCTTGGCTCTTGCGATTCTTGTGGGCTGGCGCCAGCAAGACCCGCGTACGCCGGACGGCGAAGTTGTTGAACTTCCTGCTGCATGATGGCCCTGAGCGACATCTGGAACTCGCGCGAAAGACCGGACAGGAGCAGCTCGTTCTTCAAAAAGGGCTGCTCTACGCCTATCCCGACCGGGCTTCCTTCGAGGCGGAAGCGCTGAGCTGGGAGCTGCGCCGAGAAAACGGCGTAGAATATGTGGAGTGGGACGAGACCGAAATCCGGCAAAGGCTCCCGGCTCTCGGTCCTCACTATCGGTTCGCCATCCATGTGGTGAACGGTGCCCATTGCCGTGACACTGGAGGCTATGTGGCCGGCATCGTGGAAGCCGCTCGACGTAAGGGCGTGCAGTTCCACCAGTCCGCCGTGACAGCCATCCTGGACGGTATGACGCCGCAGGTGGTACTTGAGGGTGGCGAGACGCTATCTGCCGACCGCATCGTCGTGGCCGCGGGCATACATTCCGGCCGCCTGCTTCGCCCGCTCGGCGTGCGCATTCCGATGCAGAGCGAACGGGGCTATCATGTGACCGTGACATCGGGGCAAACACCCTTCGAAATTCCCGTCATGCCGAGTACCGGCCGGATGGCCAACACGCCGACCAATATGGGTCTGCGCCTTTCGGGCCAGGTCGAGCTTGCCACCGTGAACAAACCTCCGAACTGGGAGCGCGC
This sequence comes from Martinezella sp. CNPSo 3732, assembly GCF_057784515.1. Taxonomy (NCBI): domain Bacteria; kingdom Pseudomonadati; phylum Pseudomonadota; class Alphaproteobacteria; order Hyphomicrobiales; family Rhizobiaceae; genus Martinezella; species Martinezella sp. CNPSo 3732. Next base: position 47,860 of record NZ_JBXSOO010000023.1, on the reverse strand, counting down.
GCAGGTGCTGCAACGGCATGCCCTGGCGAGCTACCCCTATCTGGCCGCCGACAAGACACCCAACCTTCGTCTCTGGATGGGACATCGGCCGTCTACGCCCGACGGGCTTCCTGTGATCGGCCCGCTGTCGCGCCATCCCAGCCTGATCGCTGCATTCGGCCACGGGCATGTCGGCATCGCGGCAGCTCCCAAAACCGCAGATCTGGTACTCGACGCATTGGAACGTCGCATCAGCGACAATGCATGCCCTTTTCTACCCAGCCGTTTTGGGCAATGACCGATCGCGGACTCCAGGCAGACCCCGAATGAACGCCCTGATGGGAACCGAACCGATGGAGTTGCAATCATTCAAAAGGGCTGGGAAGACCCTGGACCGATGATCGGGTTTCGACCTAACGCCCATGATTCTCCGAGCGAATATAAACCTGCAGCGTATAACCGATGTGTTCGGTCATTAGCGCTCTGGCACGTTCCAGATCCCGGTCGAGGGCCGCGTCCATCAATGCCGTATGATGCTCGATCGCCATGGCGTCCTGCAAAGCGGCAACCGCTTTTTCATAGCCGATCGAAAGGCCGGCAGCCGCGCGCTGCGTCGGCGCAAGACCGAGAAAACGATGGTGGCGGCGAAGTTGATCCGAGATGGTGGACTGGAAACGCTGAAGCCAGTTCGACGTTGCCGCGCTGACAAGCGCAGCGTGAAAGGCACTGTGCTTCTCATCCCATTCGTCCGCCATCTCCTCCGAGGCGGAGTCAGGCACGATCTTGCAGCGTGAGAGGCGATAATGTGCGGTGACGACAGCCGATTCCCAATCCGGGCCACCCTTCTCGATCGACTCCATGAGAAGCGGCAGTTCCACGACCATGCGCGCCCGCGTCAGGTCCTCCAGTTCGGCCCGCGATACCGGAGCGACAGCGAAGCCGCGATTGCTGATCGCAGTAACAAGCTTTTCGGCCTCCAGCCGCGACAGGGCCTCGCGAAGCGGCGTCCAGCCGAGGCCGTAGATATCCCGAAGGGCGGTCAACCGCAGGGACGCACCGGGCCTTAGCTTGGTATTGAGGATGTCGCGTCGCAACAGCCAGTAAGCCGCCTCTGTTTTGCTGAGCGCATCCTTGTCCTGCATGGTCTCGTCCCGATCCTCCCTGGCGCAATTATATATAAAACTGCCATATCTCGAAATTATATATTATATACGTCCGTCGTGAGTATCATATATCACAAATTGACAGGCCTGCAGCACTCGCTATGATCCCTGCCCAAGAGAGCCGAAGGAACACGGCTCCTTGTCACATCCGGGAGGAAAATATGCTGAGATCCACGTCCAAATGGCTGGCCGGCCTCGCTGTCGCCGGCGCTTTCGCAGCGAGCGTTGCAACCGCATCGGCGGAGCCCATCAAGATCGCCATCGCCAACTTCGGCGAGCATCCGCAGCTCAATGCCTCGATCGCGGGCTTCAAGAAGGCTCTTGCCGACAACGGCTTCGTCGAAGGCAAGGATGTTGTCTATTCCGAAAGCAACACGAGCTTCGACGCCTCGCTTGTTCCGCAGATGATCGCCAAGCTGCAGTCCGAACATCCGAAGCTGATATATACGGTCACCACGCCGGTGTCGCAGATCGCGAAGAAGGCGCTCGCCGGCTCCGGCATTCCGATCGTCTTTACTGCCGTCACCGACCCGGTCGCCGCCAAGCTCGTCCCCTCCTGGGACGCGGGCGACACCGGCATTACCGGCTCGAGCGATCTGCAGGACATCTCCGCGATCCTGACCTTCACCAAGAAACTGCTCCCGAATGCCAAGCGTATCGGCATTCCCTACAATCCGGGCGAGGCCAACGACGTGGCGCTGCTCGACAAGGTCAAGGCGGCCGCTCCGGCAGCCGGCTTCGAAGTGGTTCCCGTCGGTGTCGACAATGTCAACGACATCCAGCAGCGCATTGCTTCGCTCGCCGGCAAGACAGACGTGATCTACACGCCGGCCTCCAACCTCTTGCAGCCGGCAATCCCGGCCGTTGCCGCCGCCGCCCGCCAGGCACAGATCCCGATCGTCAACTCCGACGACGCTGCTGTTCGTAACGGCGTCGTTCCGGCAAGCTTTGCCGTCAACTATGAGCAGGTTGGCGAAAACGCCGGCAAGATCGCCGCGCAGATCTTGAAGGGTGCCGATCCGAAGACGATCAAGCCCTCCGTTCCTGCCTATAAGGACCATGCGCCGCTGATCAACAAGACCGTGTTGAAAGCCTTCGGCGCCGAGGTTCCAGCTTCGCTTGCCGATTGCAATTGCTTCACGAAGTAATAGGCGGCATCCTCTAGGGACCAATTCAATCCATGGCGGCGTCAGGGACGCCGCCATTTCATAACCCTATACTACAGGGAGGCACGGATGCTTGATGTCAAATCCGCGCGCAAGGTTTTCTATAAAGGCCAGCCCGACGAGAAGGTCGCGCTCAATGGCCTGACGCTCTCCCTCAAGACAGGTGAATTCGGCGTCGTGATCGGCTCGAACGGCGCGGGCAAGAGCAGCATGCTGAATGCGATTTCCGGTGCTCTCAGCCTCGATTCCGGTCAGGTTCTCATCAACGGCGATGACGTGACGAATATGCCGGTCCACAAGCGCGCCGCGCGTCTTGCCCGCGTGTTCCAGGACCCGATGAAGGGCACCGCCGCCAGCATGACGGTTGGCGAGAACATGCTTCTGGCGGAACTGCGCGGCAAGAGCAGAGGATTTCGCCCCGGCCTGAACGCCGCTCGCCTTGCCGCCTATAAAGAGCGCCTCGCCGTACTCGGCCTCGGTCTCGAAAGCCGGCTGGATACCAAGGTCGAGCTGCTTTCGGGCGGCCAGCGCCAATCGCTGTCCCTCATCATGGCGGTCGGTGGCTCACCAGACGTGCTGCTTCTCGATGAACACACAGCCGCGCTCGATCCGCGCACCGCCGATATTGTCATGCAGGCAACGGTACGCACCGTCGAGGCGCTGAAGCTGACGACCTTGATGGTAACGCACAACATGCAGCACGCCGTCGATTTCGGTGACAGCATCATCATGCTAGACGCCGGCCGCGTTCACCTTGAAATTACCGGCGAAGGCAAGCGGCGCATCACCGTACCCGAGCTGATCGGCCACTTCGCCGTCAAGACCGACCGAATGCTGCTGGTGAGCTGAGATCATGATGGACTTCATTCAGACAACCGTTTCGAGCTTCGTCTCGCTCATCCCGGTGACGCTGGCCCAGAGCTTCATCCTGAGCTTCGTCGTCCTCGGCATCATGATCCCGTTCCGGATGCTGAGCTTTCCGGATCTGACCAGCGAAGGCGCGTTTCCGCTCGGCGGCTGCGTCTGCGGCATCCTGCTTGCCGCCGGCGTCGCACCGCCGCTGGCGATCGCCGTCGCCTTCGTCGTGGGCCTTGCCGCCGGCTGCTGCACGGCCTTCATTCACCTGCGCTTCCGTATCCATACGCTGCTTGCCGGTATCCTGATGTCGACGATGCTCTACAGTGTCAATCTCGGTATCATGGGTAAATCCAACCTCTCCGTCTTCGGCTCGCCGACCGTGTTCGACTGGGTACCCTTCACGACGCCCGGCTTTCCCGCGAGCAAGATCGTCATCGCCGGTCTGCTGGCCGTTATCGTCCTGATCGCCCTCAATCTCTACTTCAAGACGGAAAAGGGCACGGCCATGCGTGCCGTCGGCTCCAATCCCGACATGGCCGAGGCGCAGGGCATCAATGTCTGGGCGGCCACCATCGGGGGCGTCGGCATCGCCAGTGCCTTTTCAGCCGCAAGCGGTGCGTTGATGGTGCAGTCGCAGGGCTTTGCCGATGTCAATATGGGTATCGGCATCCTGATCAACGGTCTGGCGGCGCTGATGATCGGCGAAGCCTTTACCGGCAAGCAGACCGTGCTGCGCCAGCTGCTGGCACCGTTCGTCGGCTCCATTATCTATTACCAGCTGGTGTCGCTCTGCCTTGCCGCCGGCATGCCGCCGCCGAACCTGAAGCTCGCAACCGGCCTTTTCGTGCTGATCATGCTGGCGCTGCCGAGCATCCGCCGTAGCCGCGGGGGAGCTGCCACTCGAGAAACCATTCGCGAATAAGTTTACGAGGCAACGACATATGGATAGCCTTCCCGATCTCGCCGCGGTCGAGGCCATGGACGAGGCCGACCCGCTGCGCGTCTTCCGCAGCCGCTTCGCCCTGCCCGCCGGCGTCATCTATCTCGACGGAAATTCGCTCGGTGCAGCCTCGCACGAGGTCTTTGCCGAAGTGCGCCAGGCCGCCATGGAAGAATGGGGCAACGGCCTGATCCGCAGTTGGAACAGCGCCGGGTGGTTTCATCTGCCGCTGGAGCTCGGGGACCGCGTCGGCCGGCTGATCGGCGCGGCCGAAGGCCAGACCGTCGTGACCGACTCCACCTCGATCAACATCTACAAAACACTTCATGCGGCGCTCGCAATGCGACCGGATCGCAACGTGATCGTAGCGGAGGACGACAGTTTTCCGACCGATCTCTACATGGCGGAAGGCGTCGTCTCGACCCGGCCCGGTGTCACGCTGCGTCTCGAAGGCCGCGATGCCGACACCATCGAGGATTTGATCGATGAGAACGTCGCCGTCGTCCTCGTCAATCATGTCAACTACAAGAGCGGCGAGCTGCGCGACATGGCGGCGCTGACGAAGCGCATTCAGGCGGCGGGCGCACTCGTCATCTGGGATCTGTGCCACAGCGCCGGCGCTCTGCCCGTCGATCTCGATGGCGCCGGTGCCGATTTCGCCGTCGGCTGCACTTACAAATATCTGAATGGCGGGCCGGGAGCACCGGCCTTCATCTATGCGGCGAAGCGTCATCACGCATCAATCGTTCAGCCGCTCAGCGGCTGGTGGAGCCATGCACGCCCCTTTGCCTTCGAAAGGAGTTTCGATGGCGATACCGGCATTAAGCGTTTTCTCTGCGGCACGCAGCCGATCCTCTCCTTGCGGGCGCTGAAAGGGGCGCTCTCCATCTGGGACGAGGTGGACATGAACGCGCTGCGCCGCAAAAGCATAGCACTGACCGATCTCTTCATCCGTTTGGTCGAAGCCAAATGCGGCCGATATGGTGTGGAACTTGAGACGACGCGTGACAGCGAGAAGCGCGGCAGCCAGGTCTCCTTCATCCACAACAATGCCTACGAGGTCATGCAGGCCCTGATCGAGCGCGGCGTCATCGGCGATTTTCGCGCACCTTCGACGCTGCGCTTCGGCTTCACGCCGCTCTATGTCGGTTATCGCGACGTCTGGCGCGCCGTGACAGTGCTGGAGGAAATCCTAGGCAGCGGATCATGGAAGGACGCGCGCTTCGCCGTGCGGGCCGCCGTGACCTGACCTCAGGTACCGGCAGCTGGAGAGAGGAAGCTGAACATGAGCTATTTCAGGGTCGCCGATTGGGACGCCGCCTACACGAACGGCGCCTATATCGTCGACGGCGATCAATGGCCGGCCGCCTGGGTCGCGCCGGCAAAATCCTTCCGTGACAGGCTGACAACCGCGGGACGTGCAAAACTCGATCTGGCCTATGGTCCAGGGGAGCGCAATCGCTTCGATCTCTTTCTGCCCGAAGGCCGGCCGCAGGGATTGGTGGTCTTCGTCCATGGCGGCTACTGGCTGCAACTGGACAAAAGCTACTGGTCGCACCTCGCCGCCGGCTCGATTGCGACCGGCTATGCGGTCGCGATCCCGTCCTACACGCTCTGCCCGGAAAATCGCATCGGCGGGATCGGCAGGGAGATTGCGGCGGCAATCACGGCAGCGGCCGAGCTCGTCGGCGGCCCCATTGTTCTGACGGGCCATTCGGCCGGCGGTCAGCTCGTAGCCCGCATGATGACGACGACATCACCGCTTGGCGAGGCGATCCTCAAGCGCATCCGGCATGTGCTTGCCATTTCCGGTCTTCACGACCTGCGCCCGATCATGAAGCGCAGCATGAACGCGCAGCTTCGCATCGATGACGCCGAAGCAAAGACCGAAAGCCCGGCGCTTCTAGAACCGATCGACGGCATTCGTCTTACCTGTTGGGTTGGCGGTGCCGAGCGCGCCGAATTCGTCCGCCAGAACGCGCTGCTTGCCAATATCTGGACGGGCCTTGGCACGGCGACCGAGGTCGTGGTCGAGCCGGACAAGCATCATTATTCGGTTCTGGACGGCCTCATGGAGGCCGAACATCCGCTGACGCGGGCCTTGGTCGCCGAATAACGTTTTCGCAGCAGGACAAAAGAGGTTCCCTCGGCGCTATCCGCACCGAGGGCACTCCTATTATCAGTCACAGAGATAGTGTCAGCCGTTGACCGGCGCATTCATCGCCCAGGCGACGCCGAAGGGGTCGCGGAGCTGACCCCAACGATCGCCCCAGAACATCACCTGCGGCTCGACGACGACTTCGGCTCCGGCATCGACGGCACGCTTCCACCAGAAATCGAGATCATCGACGACAAGCTGCATCGTGAAGGACTGCGGCTTTTCCAGCGCATGCCCATATTCCGGAAAAGCATCGCCGAGCATGACCGAGCTGCCGTTGATGTAGAGATGGATATGCATGGTCCGGCCTTTCTCGTCGACCGGATACATGAATGCCTGTTCGGCACCGAAGGCGCGCTTGTAGAATTCGGCTGCCTTCACGGCACCATCCACCGTCAGATAGGCTACGACGCCGCCGCGAACCGGCACGCGTGGCTGCTGGGATTGTTCTGTTGCATCGGTCATGTTGGTCTCCTTGGAACGGTTCTTGGTGTCACGCCCTTGTCGGGGCTGACCCAAGGACGTTGGCCAACTACCCTTCCCGACAACAAGGTACCAAATTTTTTAGCCTTTATTTGCGACAGCCGCCCAAGCGTTTCGGCGTTCATACATGTGCTGGTTTTCGGGCACGTAAGGTCCGAGCGGGGTAGGCCTCATGGAGAATTCGCGCCAGGGCATTCTCGCGCGACATTGGCCGCCCAAGCAGGAAACCCTGCACTTCATGATAACCTTCAGCCCGCAATTTCGCCAATTGCGCCTCCGTCTCGATGCCTTCGGCCAATGTCACCGCATTGAAGCCGGAGGCTATGCCAACTACGGCCCTCACGATGGCGAGATTGCCGGGATCGGCATCCATGCCGGCGACGAAACTGCGGTCGAGCTTGATCTTGTCGAAAGAGAAGGAGCGCAGATAGCTGAGCGAGGAATAGCCCGTGCCGAAATCGTCGATCGCGATGCGAATACCGAGCTCCTTGAGAGCTCGCAGCAGCGACAGGCTTTGCTCGACCTCGGAAAGCAGGATGGATTCCGTGACTTCGATCTCCAGGCGTCCCGGGCAAAGACCTGTCTCGCTCAGCGCCGAGACCACGGTGGCCAGCAGGCTCGCATGACGGAACTGATAGACGGACAGGTTGATGGCCACCTTCAGATGTTCCGGCCACTCCATGGCAGCCCGGCAGGCTTCCCGCAGCACCCAGTCGCCGATCGGCACGATCATCCCCGTTTCCTCGGCGACGGGGATGAATTCCGCCGGCGCGATGAGCCCACGCTTGGGATGGCGCCAGCGGATCAAAGCTTCGAAGCCGGAAAGAGCATCCTCGTCCAGCCGGATGATCGGCTGGTAATGAAGCTCGAATTCGTCGTTCTGCAATGCATCACGAAGCTCCAGCGTAAGCTGATGGCGCCGTTCAGCTTCGAGCCGCATCTCCGTCTGGTAGAAGCAATAGGTTGAGCGGCCGCTTGCCTTGGCTGCATAGAGGGCCAGATCCGCATCGCGCATCAGGACATCGGCGTCGTTCCCGTGTTCGGGCGCCATGGCAATGCCGATGCTGCAGGTCACGTGTTCCCGCACGCCGTCGAGATCGAAGGGTGCCGAGAGCGATTGCAACAACAGGTCGGCGAAGCGCCGGGCTCGCCCCGCATCCGTCATCCTTAAAACCAGCGCGAACTCGTCGCCGCCAAGGCGTGCGACCAGATCGCTCCTCTCGGCAAGCTGCTGGAGGCGTTCGGCAACCTGGCGCAGGAGCATGTCACCCGCGGCATGGCCTTTGCTGTCGTTGATATGCTTGAAATGATCGACATCGATGTAGAGCAGCGCGATCGGCTTTTCCGGCCTCGCAGTGGTCACCTGCCGCACGATGCTCTCGGAAAAGAAAGCTCTGTTCGGAAGGCCGGTAAGGGAATCATGCATCGCAAGATGCGCAAGCCGCGCCTCGACGCTGCGTTCCGCGGTGACATCCTGGGAAATGCCGAGAACATAGCGCGGCGCTTGCCCTGACGGGGCGGGAAGCGCCCGCTTCGCTGTCTTCAGGATACGCAACACGCCATCCACCGTGTGAATGGTTTCCTCGAAGTAGACGGTTTCGGCGGTTTCGAAGGCGAGCTTGTCCTGCTCCCGGAAAAGCGCCGTCTGCTCGTCGGAAAATATCGCCCGGTCCGACTTGCCGATCATATCCCGTGCTGCCCGCCCGACGATACCGCCGCACGCCTCGTTGAACAGAATATAGCGGCCGTCCCGCTCCATATCCTTGACGAAGACGCCGACCGGGAGATTGTCGACGATGCTGTCGAGCAGCGACTGGGTGGCATCGACCTGCCGCCGTGCCGCATTGACCTCGGTGCGGTCCTGCACGATCGCCAGGATCGCCATCTTGCCGTCGAAGCGGATCTCCCGCCCATAGGTCAGAACCTCGAATGTCTCGCCATCTGCCTTCAGATGCGTCCAGCGCTGCGCCGTCTCGATGTCGGTACGGTGGTGCACGGCATCCAGCATACGCTCGCGCTCCAGAGATGGCCTGATGTCGAGCACGGTCATGACCGCGAAGTCCGAATCGCCATAGCCATAGAGATCGCGGGCCGCATCGTTGACGATCAGAAACTTCAACGTCTGCGGATCATAGACCCACATCGGTGACGGATGCGTCTTGAAAAGCGACCGAAAATCGTCGTTCGGGGCGTCGGGCCAAACGGAATTCATAGGAAGGTCGACCTTGCCAATTCGAGTTTGAAGATTAGCGAATTGGACATTGATAGACGAAAAAACTAAATAAAATCAAAATAGTAACGAGATTAAACTTTAGGCAAAAGCCTATCGAATATGCAACGATAGGCTTTATTCCCTTTGCCCCGTTTCATCGATATGAGATCGCAAATGCCGTAAGGTTCAAAGTCCCGCCTTGCCGATCGCATGGATGACGCCGTGCAGCTCGCCAAGACCTTTCAGGCGGCCGATGAGGGAATAGCCGGGATTGGTCGGCTTATCGATATCATCGCCGATCAGATGTCCGTGGTCCGGCCGCATCGGGATCACATGATCTTCCCGGCCTTCTTTGCGGCGCCGCGCCTCCTCGGTGAGCAATGTGCGCAGAATGGCATACATATCGCTGCGCCCTTCCAAATGGGAGGCTTCCACGAAGGATCCATCAGCTTCGAGCGCAACGTCGCGCAGATGCGCGAAATTGATGCGCGAGGCGAATTCGCGGGCGATCGCCAGCACATCATTGTCGGCACGGGAGCCGAGAGAGCCGACACAGAGCGTCAAACCGTTGGCCGGATCATCGACAATGCCCAGGATGCGGCGCAGGTCTGCCGCCGTCGACACGACGCGCGGCAGGCCGAAGAGCGAAATCGGCGGATCGTCTGGATGGATTGCGAGCCGAGCACCGAATTCGACCGCGACCGGCACGACCTCCCGCAGGAAGGCATCGAGATTGGTCTGGAGATCTTCTGCCGTCATGCCGTCGAAGAGGGCGATGGCCGAGCGGATGGCATCACGGCCATAGCTATCCTCGCCACCGGGAAGACCGGCGATGATGTTGTTCTCCAGCCGTTGCACGGCCTCCGGCGAGAGCCCCTTCAGACGCTCCTCGGCACGCTGCAGCAGACCCGGCGCATAATTTTCTTCCGCACCCTTCCTGCGCAGGACGAAGACGTCATAGGCGACGAACTCCACCATGTCGAAGCGCAGGGCAAGCGCGGTGGTCGGCATCTCGAAGCGCAGATCCGTACGTGTCCAGTCGACGACGGGCATGAAATTGTAGCAGACGGTTTTGATGCCAGCGCGGGCGAGATGGGCGAGACTGTCTTTCCAGATACCAATCGCGGCCTTTGCCCCTGCCCCGCCGAGCTTGATCGCGCTTGGAACGGGTATCGATTCACAGACGCCCCAGCGCAGCCCGGCCGCTTCCACTAGCGCCTTTCGCGCCTCGATTTCGGCCAGCGTCCAGACGCGCGAATGCGAGACTTCATGCAATGCCGTGACGATGCCTGTCGCGCCGGCCTGGCGCGCATGCAAGAGCGGAACGAGATCTTTCGGACCGAACCAACGCCAGCAGCTTTCCATATGATATCTCCTCCATTTGTCGGTCAAAATACCGCTGAAAAGCGAAATGTCCATCATCTCTGATCGCTTGACGCTACTATTGACCAACAATATGCTTTCAACAACGGAGGAGAGACGGTGGTGGATACCGCTGATATCGAGGATAGAGGTTCCGCAGTCGATCAGGTGGTCGACGCGCTGCGGCGGCTGATGCGCGAGCGTAATCTCGGTCTCGGAGACGCACTGCCCTCGGAAGCCGAGCTCGCTTCCATGTTCAATGCCAGCCGCAATACGGTGCGCGAAGCGATCCGCATCCTGAAGGCCTATGGCATTGTCGAAAGCCGCCAGAAGGTCGGCGCGGTAATTACGGACCGCCGCCAGCAGGCACTGATGGACCTCTTCTCCTTCGCTATCGACATCTCGGCAGAGAGCTTTCTCGATATCCAGGGGTTTCGTCGCCTTATCGAGGTCAATCTCAGCGATCTTCTGTTCGAAACGCTTGATGAAGTCGCCATCGAAAGGCTGCGTTCCATCAACGACGCGATGAAGGCCGCTTCGACATTGGCCGAGGCTGCGGAACTTGATTTCAGGTTTCATGCCGCCCTTGTCGGCTTTGCCGGCAATCAGACCCTGTCACAAGTCTATGGCATTCTGCAGCCATTGTTGCAGCGGCTGATGGAGGCGGGCAAGCGCTCACGCGAGGCTGTCGACAGCGCCTATCATGACCATCGCGCCATTATCGAAGCGTTGGAACAACGGGATCGAATCGCTTACGCCTATCATATGAACCGCCACCTGCAGGCGGGCCTGCAGTTCATTGCGCCAAAGGCTGTTTGAGACATCCATTTCATCACGGATACATGACATGAAAAGACAGACGCTCGACACCGGCTGGACCATCTCACGCCTTCGCGCGCCATCCAGTGCACCGGCCCTGCCCAATTCAATCCCCGCGACCGTGCCGGGCAATGTGCATCTCGACCTGATGGCGGCGCAGCTGATCACCGATCCCTATCTCGACGTCAACGAGATCTCGCAGGACTGGATTGGGCGTTCCGCCTGGCGTTACCGCCTGGCCTTCGATTGGGATGGCGAAGACGCCGAGCGCATTGATCTTTCCTGCCTTGGCCTCGACACGGCGGCACGCCTGGAACTGAACGGCAGTTTGCTTGGCGAAACCCGCAATATGCATCGCAGCTACCGCTTCGGCATCGGCGATCACCTGAAAAGCGGCCGTAACGAGCTGATCGTCGATTTCCAATCCGCCTATGAACATGGCGAGGAAGTCCGCAAGCAGCTGGGCAGCGCCGCCGATATCCCCCAGAATTATCCCGGCCCGAGCAATCTCATCCGCAAGATGGCCTGCAATTTTGGTTGGGACTGGGGCCCGACCGTCGTCACTTCGGGCATCTGGAAACCGGTCATCATCGAGAGCTGGTCGAAGGCCCGTCTCGGCAGCGTCCGCCCGGAAATCACCCTGCAAGGCAGCCACGGCGTCGCACGCCTGCAGGTCGAAATCGAATGGGCCGACAAGGGCACGGATAGCGTGGCGCTCGTGCTCTCCGTCGGCGGCAAGCGCGCGGAAGTGCGCGTCGCGCAAGGCGAGACCCATGCGCTGATCGAATGCCGCATCGATAACCCGCAGGTCTGGTGGCCGCATGGCATGGGCGGTCAGCCGCTTTACGATCTCGACCTGCAGCTGCTCGGCTCGAATGAGACGGCGCTCGACGGCTGGAAGCGGCGCGTCGGCTTCCGCTCCGTGCGGCTGGATACGACGCCGGACGAGATCGGCTCCGCCTTCACGCTTGTCGTCAACGACGTGCCGGTCTTTGCCCGCGGCGCCAACTGGATCCCCGACGATTGCTTCCTGCCGCGCGTGACGCGCGAGCGCTACCGTGAGCGGATCGCCCAGGCGCGCGATGCCAATATGAACATGCTGCGCGTCTGGGGCGGCGGCATCTATGAGACCGATACGTTCTACGAGGAATGCGATGCCGCCGGCATCATGGTCTGGCAGGATTTCCTCTTTGCCTGCGCGACCTATCCTGAGGAAGAGCCGGTTTATAGCGAGATCGAGGCGGAAGCGCGCGAAGCGATCACAAGGCTCATGCCCTACGCCTCGCTGGTGATCTGGAACGGCAATAACGAGAATATCTGGGGCTATTTCGACTGGGGCTGGCAGGATGTGCTCGGCAACCGCCCCTGGGGCGCCGGCTACTACCTCGATCTCCTGCCGAAGCTTGTGGCCGAAATCGACCCGACCCGACCCTATTGGCCGGGCAGCCCCTATTCCGGTTCGATGGAAATCGCCCCGAATGCGGACGAGCACGGTTGCAGACACATATGGGACGTCTGGAACGAGGTGGGCTATGAGACTTACCGCAACTACATCCCGCGCTTCTGCTCCGAATTCGGCTGGCAGGCTCCGCCGACCTTCGCAACCCTTGCCCAATCCGTTCGCGAGAAGGATCGCGCCCCGGCCTCTCCCGCGGTCATGCATCACCAGAAGGCAACCGGCGGCAATGACAAGCTATTGCAGGGGTTGGAAGGCTGGTTTCCCCACCCGCAAAATTTCGACGACTGGCTCTTCGTCACCCAGCTGAACCAGGCGCGCGCGATCAGCTTCGGCATCGACCACATGCGCTCGCATCGGCCGACCTGCATGGGCACGATCGTCTGGCAGCTCAACGATTGCTGGCCGGTGACCTCCTGGGCGGCCGTCGATGGCGCTGGCCGGAAGAAGCCGCTCTGGTATGCCTTGAAGCATAGCTACGCGCCGCATCTCCTCACCATCCAGCCGCGCGGCGATGGGCTGGCCGCCGTTGCCGTCAATGACGCGACCTTGTTCTGGCGCGTGCCCTTCACGGTCGAACGCTTCGATTTCACCGGCAAGCTGCTCGCCCGTCATCACGTCTGGCGCATCCTATGCGATCGTTTCGAAAATGCGGATATCGAGATCCCGGCCGAGGTCGCGACCCCAAGCGATCCGCGCCGCGAATATCTGCGCGCCCGTCTCGGTGATGCCGAAGCCTGGTGGTTCTTCGAAAAGGACATGCAGCTGCAATATCCGCAGCCTCGCTTCGACATCGAGACCATCCAAATGGTGGACGGTGTCGCAGTCACCATCACCGCTCAGTCGTTCCTGCGGGATGTCTGCCTGTTCGTCGATCGCATCAATCCGAATGCCGAGGTCGACGAGATGTTGGTCAATCTCGCGCCGGGCGAAAGCAGGACATTCAAGGTCAAAGCCATCTCCAAGGAAGCCTTCGACGATGCCGATCTTTCGTCAATCCTTCGCACGGCCAATCAGGTTGCGGAGCTTCCACATCACTGAAACCGAGCCTCCGTACGCGAAAAGATCCGGCGCGTTGCGCCGGATCGAGGCCCATATTTTCCGTACGCCGTCCCAAAAGATTGCGCTGGTGAATGGCGAATTGCCTCCTATGATCGGACGGCGCCTTGTGATCTAGTGCCCCTCATCCGATCCATGAATCAGCGAGATCACGCTTATGTCCTCGGACACCAATCGCAGCTTTCAAACGCCCCGCCGCGAAGAACTTGGCCTCATCACACTCGGCAATACCGCCGGACTTTCGGCTTCGGCCCTGCCGAACGGCACGCTGTTTTCGATCGACTTTGCCGACCAGCAGGGCGGCGTCATGATCAATCAGGTGCTCGGGTCGCCTGTCTATGGCGGCATTGGCCGGCTCTATCTGCGCGTCGGCGGGCCCAAGCCGGCGACGGTCGAAATCGTTGGTCCGAAAGCTGCCGTGCAGTTCGGCCATGGCAGAACCGGCTTTTCCTGGAGCGGCGAGACGGCCGGGGTCAGACATACGGTCAGCCTGCGGTTGCACCCGAACGAGACCGCATGGTTCTGGCAAGTTTCGCTGGAAAACAGCACCAATGCGACGCTTTCGGCAGACCTCATCCTGGTTCAGGATGTCGGCCTTGGCGATCGCGGCTTCCTGATGAACAGCGAAGCCTATGCCTCGCAATATATCGATCACCATATTGCCGATCATAGCGCCTTCGGCCCTGTCATCATGGTCAGGCAGAACCTCAAACAGAGTGGCGGGCGAAATCCGTGGCTTGCTCAGGGCTGCCTCGAAGGTGCGGCGGCCTACGCAACCGATGCAATCCAGCTCCTGGTGCCCTCCAAGAACAATGATGGCGTCATGGTGCCGGATTTCGGCGCCAGCCTGCCGAGCGTGCGCCGCCAGCATGAGGTCGCTTGCCCGACAATACAGTCGAAGCCGCTTTCCCTTGCAGCAGGTGCATCAACCACCACGACCTTCTTCGGTCTCTTCATCGCCGACCATCCGGCCGCTTCCAGCGATGCCGATCTTGCCCATCTCGATCGCCTGCCGAAACTTCAGGGCGAATTGGCGATCGATACGATTGCTGCCGCGCAATCGGCACGCAGTCTCGTGCAGGACGCCCCCCTTGTTGAAAGCGACAGCCTGGATCAGGCAGCTGTCGAGGCGCTTTATCCGAAGCGGATGCTGGAGGAGCACGCCGACGGAAAACTGCTCTCCTTCTTCGTGCCGGATGGAGCGCACAACAGGCACATCGTGCTCCAGGAAAAAGAACGCCTGGTGGCTCGCCGCCATGGCGCCATTGTCCGCAGTGGCCAAAACATGCTGCTCGATGACCAGACTTTGGCTGCCACCTGCTGGATGCAGGGCATCTTCGCCGCGCAGCTGACCATCGGCAACACCTCCTTCCACAAGCTGTTCTCGGTCTCGCGCGACCCCTACAATCTGACGCGATCGAGCGGCATGCGCATCCTCGTTGATCTCGGCGATGGCTGGCGTCTGCTTGGCGTACCCGCCGCCTTCGAAATGGGCTTGAGTGATACGCGTTGGATCTACAAGCTTCCTGGCCGCACCATCACCGTCTCGGCAATCGCCTCCGGCGACGACCCAGCCATGCAATGGAGCGTCTCGGTGGAGGGCGAAGCCTGCCGCTTCCTCGTCTTCGGTCATATCATCCTCGGCGAGCGCGACTATGAGGCCGTGGCGAATATCGCAGTCGACGCGGCGGCCAAGCGCATCTCTTTCCGGCCGCAACCATCCTGGCTCTGGGATCGCTACCCGAAAGCGAGCTACCATCTCGTCACGTCGACTCCGGATGCGTTCGACGCCGTTGGCGGCGATGAACTGCTCTATAGCGACGGCACTCCCCGCAATGGCCCGTTCATCGCGCTGAAATCGCATCCGACGAAGGAATTGCGTTTTGCCGTCACGGGCTCGATGACCGATCCGGATGAGGCCGAAGCTCTTGCCGCGCGCTATAGTGCCGGTGTCGAAAGCGAAGAGATGCTGGCGCCGGCGCGCCGCTTCTGGAGCCATGTGACGCGGGGCGCATGCATCGAAGGTGATGGCCGAGATGTGGCGGCGCAAGCGATCATGCTCCCCTGGATCGCGCATGACGCCATCGTGCATTTGAGCGTGCCGCATGGGCTCGAACAATATACGGGAGCTGCCTGGGGCACGCGTGACGTCTGCCAGGGTCCGATCGAATTCCTGCTGGCCTACGAGCATGACGAAGAGGTGCGGCAGATCCTTTTGACGCTCTTTTCCGAGCAGTATCGCGATCGCGGCGACTGGCCGCAATGGTTCATGCTCGAGCCTTATGCCAATATCCGCGCCGGCGAGGCGCATGGCGATATCGTTGTCTGGCCGCTGAAGGCGCTCTGCGATTACATCGAGGCGACCGGCGATATTACCTTCCTCGCCGAAACGGTGCCGTGGCGCGCCGACGACACCATGCAGCTAACCTCGGAACGCGCAACGATCTCCGATCACATCGAGAAACTGCTGGACACCGTGCGCAGCCGCTTCGTGCCGGGCACGAGCCTGATCCGCTACGGTGAAGGCGACTGGAACGACAGCCTGCAGCCAGCCGATCCGCATTTGCGCGACTGGATGGTCAGCAGCTGGACGGTATCGCTGCTTTACGAGCAGCTGGTGCGCTACGCCAACATCCTGACGCTTGCCAGCCGCAATGAGGAAGCGCAGTCGCTTCAGGCAACCGCCGTTGCCATGCGCGCCGATTTCAACAGGCTCCTGATGCGCGACGGCATCGTCGCTGGCTACGGCGTCTTCGATCCGAGCCATGATAGCGTCGAATTGCTGCTGCATCCAGAGGATACCCGCACCGGCCTGCATTATTCGCTGATCGCGATGACGCAGCCGATGATCGGCGGCCTCTTCACGCCGGATCAGCGCCACGCCCACATGAAGATCATCCGCGAGAACCTGCTGTTCCCGGACGGTGTGCGGCTGATGGAAAAGCCGGCAACCTATTCCGGTGGTCCGGAAAAACTCTTCCGGCGTGCCGAATCCTCGTCCTTTTTCGGTCGCGAGATCGGGCTCATGTATGTGCATGCGCATCTTCGCTACTGCGAAGCCTTGGCGCTCGAAGACGATGCCGAAGCCGTATGGGCGGCACTCGCGCTCGCCAATCCGATCGCCGTCAGCGGCCGGGTGGAACATGCGTCGCTCCGCCAGCGCAACACCTATTTCAGCAGCAGCGACGCGGCCTTCGACGACCGCTATCAGGCATCCGCGGAATGGGCACGCGTCAAGGCGGGCGATATCGCCGTCGATGGCGGCTGGCGCATCTATTCGAGCGGCCCCGGCCTCTATACCAAGAGCCTGATCGGCAACATCTTCGGCTTCAAGCGGCAATTCGGCCAGCGCATCCGCAAGCCGCTCCTGCCGGCCTCGATCGGCGCCTGCGACGTCAAGCTGGATTTCAAGGCCTGAGCAGCGGCGAATGGCAAGAGGGGCAGCAGCGCCGGCTCCTTTTGCCAGCCTGGGATAGTCGCCAACACCTCTGGGAGTGCCTTCTTGCCGCCGTGGACCTTCTGGTTAACCGAATCGGCTAAGCTCATGCGGATGTGCAAAGCCCGGAGGCGGATTTGGAAACGGCGCTCTATCTCCCGATCAAGTCATTTCTCGAAGCCGCCGGCTATGCGGTGAAAGGCGAGATCGGCGGCTGCGACCTCGTGGGACTGACTGATGGCGAGCCGCCGGTCGTCGTCATCTGCGAGCTGAAGATGACCTTTAATCTCGAACTCATCCTGCAGGCAGTGGATCGCGCCGCTGCCAGCGACGAAGTTTGGATTGCCGCCCGCGTCTCGACAAAGGGCAAGGGGCGGGAAGGCGATCGCCGGTTCCGCGACCTTTGCCGAAGGCTGGGCTTCGGCATGCTCGCGGTATCCGACAATGACCTGGTCGACATCGTCGTCAGCCCCGTCTCGCCGATGCCCCGCAAGAATGCACGGCGCAGATCACGCCTTGTCGACGAACATCGCCGACGCAAGGGTGACCCGGCACTTGGCGGCAGCACGCGTAAGCCGATCATGACCGCCTATCGCCAGCAGGCCCTTGCCTGCGCCGCCGCCATCGAAAACGGCGTGCAACGCCCGAAGGATATGCGCGAAGCGGCACCGAAGGCCCCACAAATTCTAAGGGATAATGTCTATGGCTGGTTCGAGCGCATCGACCGCGGCATTTACGCACTGACGGAGCTTGGAACAGAGGCCCTCAAGCGCTGGCCGGCAGCGCAGCTTTAAATATGGAAAATTTCCGGTCGACCAACATTAAATTCATGTAATATCTTAAAATTTTGCAATAAAAACATGATCAATATTTAATTTGTAAAAGTTTTCTGGCGGATCATATTAACACCAAGCGCCAATTCAAATCTATACTTTGCTTCCCGCAGTAAAAACGGGAAACAAAGCCGCTCGCAAAATTGACGCGGAACCAATTACAGCCCGTCCCCGGTATGGACGGGCCGCCAAACCGCCAACGATCTCGCAAGGGACTTTTGCCATGCCTTCTCTTCTCCGCAAACATCGCACAGCCGCCATTGTCGGCGCCGCTATCATCGTCGGGGCCGGCGCACTGCCTTTTGCCTTCAGCACATCCGCAACCGTCGCCTCGGCCGCCGAACCGGCCGGCATCATCGCACCCGGCGGCTCCTTCGCTCCGATCGTCGATGCCGACAAGCCGGCCGTCGTCACCGTCACCACCACCATGAAGGCGACCGATACCAGCGCCGACGGCAGCAACTCGCCGATGGACGAGCAGTTCCGGCAATTCTTCGAAAACCAGGGTATCCCCTTCCCGAAGCAGATGCCGCACCAGCAGCAGAGCCAGCGCGCCATGGCGCTCGGTTCCGGTTTCATCATCAGCCCGGACGGCATAATCGTCACCAACAACCATGTCATTCAGAATGCGGTCGACATCAAGGTGACGCTTGATGATGGCACCGAGCTACCGGCCAAGCTTTTGGGCGCCGATGCCAAATCCGATCTTGCCGTCCTGAAGATCAACGCGCCGAAGCCGCTCGCCACCATCGCCTGGGGTGATTCCGACAAGCTGAAGCTTGGCGACCAGATTCTCGCCATAGGCAATCCCTTCGGCATCGGCACGACCGTCACAGCCGGCATCGTATCGGCTCGCGGCCGCGACCTGCACAGCGGCCCCTATGACGACTTCATCCAGATCGATGCCCCCATCAACCATGGCAATTCCGGCGGACCGCTGGTCGACCGCGAAGGCAACGTCGTCGGTATCAATACCGCCATCTACTCGCCGAACGGCGGCAGCGTCGGCGTCGGCTTTGCCATTCCTTCGGACGAGGCCAAGGCGATTGTCGCGAAGCTCGAGAAGAACGGCTCGATCGACCACGGCTATCTCGGCGTCGCCATCCAGCCGGTAACCTCGGATATCGCCAATGCCATGGGCCTCTCCCAGACCCAGGGTGCGCTCGTCGCCAGCGTCAATGACGACACGCCGGCCGCACGCGCCGGCATCAAGAGCGGCGATATCGTCACGGCCGTCGGGAACGAAGCCGTCAAGACGCCGAAGGATCTGTCGCGGCTCGTCGCCGATCTCTCTCCCGGCGACAAGCGTTCCATCACCCTGTGGCGCGGCGGCAAGAGCATGGATGTCAATGTCACCATCGGCGGCAATGACGACAGCAAGCAGGCTGCCAACGGCGCCGGCGACGGTAAGGTGCAGCCCTCCAACCAGCCAAGCATCGGCGTCGGCCTTGCCAACCTCACACCCGATGTGCGTGAGCAGCTGAACCTGCCGCATGGCGTCGAGGGCGCTGTCGTCGCCAGCGTCAATCCGGAGAAGCCCGCCGCTGCTGCCGGCATCCAGACCGGCGACATTATCGTTTCGGTCAACGACCAGCCGGTGCGCAACGCCCATGAGGTGCAGACGGCCGTTGCCAAAGCCGGCAAGGATGGCCGCAAGTCCGTCCTGCTCCTGATCGAGCGCGACGGCAACAAGACCTTCGTCGCCGTGCCGTTCTCGGCCGCATAAAAATTCTGGGACATTCTGCAATCGGCCCGCTTCCTACAGCGAAGCGGGCCGATTGCCGTTATCTCACCAGCAAGCCCTGGCGTTCAGCGATGCTGATCTTTGCCAACTCTACCGGCTCAAGCAGTCACGCTCGAACGTCTTCCTCGACCGAACGCTGTGAGGCGCTGAATTTCCACAGAAGAGGTTGCTCGCCTTTGACATAGGACTCTTTTTGTCCAAACTCTGCCTTTGTGATGGTACAAATAGCGCCGGAGCCGATTGAAACGGTCGGGCGGGAGGTTTAAACCGCGCCGGCGATATCAGCGGCCAGGCCTTAAAACAGGAATGAGCGGCGGCAGGAGTTGGAGTGACTGATCCATACGATATTCTCGGCGTTGCGCGCGATGCGGGCGAAGAGCAGATCAAGGCGGCTTATCGTAAGCGCGCGAAGGCAGCCCATCCGGATTCCGGCGGCGATACCGAAGCTTTCGCGCAGCTGCAGAAGGCCTACGAGCTTCTTCTCGATCCCGTACGCCGCAAGGTGTTCGACGATACCGGCTATGATGTCGAACTGACCGATGCCGTCGACCTGCAGGCGCTGGTTGCCATTGAAAAGCTGATTACCGAGATAGTGCTGGACGAGCGGGAACCGGGTACTTTCGATCCGGTCGCCAAGATGCGGGCGAGCCTTCTGGAAGAAATTCGCAAGGCGAATTTCAGCAAGAGCGAGCTCGAGCGACACTCCAATCGCATCGGCCTTCACCTCGACCGGCTGGGCAAGCGCCCCGGCAAGGACGTGGTCGGCCACATGCTGCGCGCCCGCATCAAGGCGATCGCCACCGCCATCAGCGAAACGGAAGCCAAGATCGGCGCCAGCGAACGCGCCTGCGACATGCTCGAAGGCTATCTATACGAGATGAACGAGCCTTTGGATGATACCGATGCTGCTCCCGAAATCGAATGGGACGAGCCAAGGATCCGCTCGGCCGCGCAGTAGAGGCGGCGCTTTTCACCGCTCTAGGGAGACAAATTTCGCGTTTGCCTTGATCGCGAGATCACTTTCAGCAACGCAATGTTGCAATGCAACAATTCTCCCTAGACAAATCGAGGGGCTGGCCTAGATCAAGCATCCAACACGCCGTCCTGCTCCATCGAACGATGGCGAAGCGGCAATGGCGGGCGCCGGGACTCCGGTATCCGCCGCAGATCTAAAACGGCGAGGTATGCGATTGCTGGCGTCCGAAGCGGATGAAGTCGTCTTTGAACATCTGAGCGAAAACCGGTCGCGGGCCGCATTGAGGGGCGCCTTCTGGTCGGCGCTGGATACGCTTATCCCGACGGCACTCAACAGCCTTGTCTTCGTCGTCACCTCCCGTTTCCTTCTGCCGCAGGATTTCGGTCTGGTAGCGCTCACCTTCGCCATCGTCAGTTTCGCCTCCGGCTTCGGCCCGACGGCCTTCGGCGAGGCACTAATCCAGCAGAAATCCATTCGGCGCAGCCATCTCGATACGGTCTTCTGGCTATCCTTCGTCTCCGCAGCCATCCTCTATGCCGCGCTGTTTCTGCTTTCGCCATTTCTAGCTCATTGGGTCGGGCATGACGATATCGTCAAGCTGCTGCTGATCATCGGCCTGAAAATCTTCTTCGACATGATGATCATCGTCCCCAATGCACTGATCGGCCGCACGATGTCCTTCCATCTTGCTGCGGCCCGTACCGCGATCGCCACCTCTGTTTCGGCGGTCATCTGTCTCTCGCTGATCTTCGCCGGTTTCGGTCTGTGGGCGCTTGCAATCGCCCAGATCGCTGCACCGGCGGCCGCCTGCATCGCCGCTTTCTGGGGTGCAAAATGGCTGCCTGGCTTCAGAGTAAAGCTCTCGAGCCTGCGCGAACTGCTGCATTACGGCATCTTCGCCTCGGGCAACCGCTTCCTCCAGACCATGAATCTCGACCAGCTGATCATCGGCACACTGGTAAGCCCGGCCGCTCTCGGTATCTATAATTTCGCCCGGCGGCTCTACGAGATGCTCAACAATGTCGTTGCGGGCGGGCTGAATTCGGTCAGCCACGTGCTGCTCTCCTCGCTGCAGCATGATAAGGACAAGGTGCGCGAAGCCTTCCTCATGGCGACCTTCGGCTGCTCTTTGGTGTCCTTTCCGGCCTTTATGGGGCTTGCAGCGGTCGCCGACGATGCCATTCCGCTGATCTTCGGACCGCACTGGGCGGCGGCCATCTGGCCGGTTCGCTTCTTCTGCGTCATCGGCCTGATGGCCGGCATCGGCATCATCCAGGCATCCCTGATCACCAGCCAGGGCAGATCCGACTGGTGGTTCTACTATCAGCTGGTGCGCAACGTCGTCTCGATCCTCACCGTGTTCGTTCTTCACCAATATGGGGTGGCGACCGTCGTCTTCGGACTCATGCTCGGAGTGGTGATGCTCTGGCCAGTGACGCTGTGGATGGTGTCGCGATTGATCGGCCTCAGCATTCGGGAATATTTCGGTCAGTTCCTGAGGCCCATTGCCGCTTATCTCGGCATGCTTGTCGCCGTCGTGGCAATTTCGTCGGCCTTGATCGACCGGCCCCTTGCGGAACGCCTCGTCTGCGAAGTCCTGGTCGGTGGCCTCGCCTACTCGGGCCTCATCCTTCTCTTATGCCGGGAAAGGGTCCTCTTCCTCGTGCGAACGACGCTGCAAGGCCGTCGCGCGAAGGCACAGTAGCAGTCATCGCGAATAGGGACGGAAGCAAGGCTCATTCCATCTCGCGATAGGAATACCAAGTCGGAAAGGCGCCTCATGACACTGGTTACGTTCATCATTCCCGTTCGGCATCAGGCCAATTCCAATGATTGGCCGGCATTGAAACGGCGGCTGTCGCAAACGATCGCATCGATCGCCGGCCAGTCCAACAGGAACTGGCGCGGCGTAGTCGTCGCCAATGAAGGCGCCGATCTGCCGGATTTGCCGCCGAATTTTACGGCAGAACGCGTGACCTTCCCGCCGAACCAGCTGCACGACATCAACGGTGCCGATCGCGAAAAGGTCTACGATGCGTTCCGGCTGGACAAGGGCCGTCGTGTCTTAAGCGGCATGCTTTCGGCGCGCGAGACGCGTTTTTTCATGATTGTCGACGACGATGATTTCGTCAGCGCCAATATCGTCGATTTCGCAGCTCGAAATACCGATGCCAATGGCTGGAAAATCAACCGGGGCTATCTCTGGAACGAAGGCGGCAGGCTGCTTATGCATCACAATGATTTCGCCAATTATTGCGGAACGTCGCTGATCATTCGCTCCGATCTCTATCGCTTGCCGGCGACCTTCGAGGATGCCGAGGTCGATTACATCAAATCCATGCTCGGCAGCCACGTGCGCATCGGCAAGCTGCTGGCCGATGCCGGCTCTCCGCTCGGATCGCTGCCCTTCCGTGGCGCGATCTATCGGGTCGGCCATGCCGGCGCCCACAGCAAATCCTCCGGCCTGATCAGGACCCATTTTCTGAACCGGTCGGTACTCACAAGCCCCCGCCAGTTCCTGGGCAATCTTTCGCGGGTGCGCCCGCTCGATCGAAACTTGAGAAGCGAATTCTTCGGCGCGCGCGCCGCCGGATAGCGTAAGCGCAATCCTTTCCGCCCAACGAGGTTTCGACCAATGCCGGCCAATACGACGAAACACAGATATGCCGCCCTGGATGCGATGCGCGGCCTGGCGGCATTCGCGGTCGTCGTCTATCACCTCGACAGGCCCTATGCGCCTTCGGCCTATATCGCGGTCGATTTCTTCTTCGTGCTCAGCGGCTTCGTGATTGCCAGGGCCTATGGTGAAAAACTCGCAAGCGGCATGACCGTGCTGGCCTTCATGAAGGCTCGCTACGCGCGTCTCTATCCGCTCTTCCTCATCGGCAGCGTCTACGGCCTTGTGCAATTGCTGCTGCACTGGCAGGCATCCGGTGTCGGACGGGCCGATCTTGCCGCGAGCATCCTTACGACCATATTCATGCTGCCTTCGCCGAGTTTTCTGACGCGGTCGGCGGGCGATATCCTGGCGCTTTATCCGTTGAATGGCCCCGCCTGGTCGCTGTTTTGGGAGCTGCTGGCCAATCTCATATTCGCGCTGGTGCTGTTCAGATTGAAAACGCGGAGCCTCATCGTCATTGCCCTCGCATCTCTGGCGATGCTGATCGTCTCGGTTTTTTTCCACAAATCGCTCGATCTCGGCTGGGAATGGCACTCCGTGGATGGCGGCCTTGCGCGCGTCTTCTTCTCCTTCACCCTCGGAATGATCATCTATCGGCTTCGAGGTAAAACCGCGCTTGGGCGCACTATGAACAGCTATGCGGCACTATTGCCCATTGCGGTGATCTTAATCTTGCTGTTTCTCCCCACCTATTCGCTGAAATATGCGCTTGTTTTCTGCATCCTGATCTCGCCGCTCATCGTCCTTGCCGGCACGATGCTCGAACTGCCGGAGAGGCTGCAGCGGCTCGGCATCTTTCTTGGCTATCTCTCCTACCCGATCTACATGTGCCATCGCGGTTTTACCGAGATTTACGGGCATCTGATGCGCGATACCCCCTTACCGCAGCCCGTCTATATCGCGATCTATCTCGTCGCGATTTCCATCATCGCCCTCATCTCGGCCAAGCTTGCTGAAATCCTGGTTCGCTATATCGGTGCCTCGAAAGGCGCTCCCAAAAGCATCGAAGCCAGCCAACGCGGCTGACTGTTTCCGGGCGTTACGTGTGGACGGCGGCAAGTGCGATGGCATCGGCAACATATTCGCGGCGCTCCAAGAGTTTGGCGGTCGCGACACGCAAATGGCTGCTGGGCAGGATCGAGAATTTTGCGCCGGGATGCACGGCAATGCCTCGGGCAGCTAGCGTCACCATTGCGAAGGGCTCGGAGGAGACCGGCACCCAGGCACATAATCCCTCTCCATGCCACGCATCGACGCCGCGCTCGCGAAGCGCATCGATGAGCCCTGCGCGGCGTTCCCGATAGGTCCTGCGGGCATGATCCAGGCACGATGCCGTTGCCGGATCGCGCAGCAGCCAGGCAGCCGCCGCCTGCAGAATACGGCTGGTCCAGCCGGAGCTGAAGCTGCGATAGGATTGGATCTGGTCGATGATCGCCCGTGAGCTCGACAAGACCGCGAGGCGCAGGTCCGGCCCGTGCGTCTTCGAGTAAGACAGGATATGGATGACCCGATCCGGAAAGAGATGCCCCATCGAATGACGTGGTGCCGTCGAGATATCGGCAATGCCATCGTCCTCGACGATCAGCGTATCCTTGTCGCGAAGGATCTCCGTGAGGCTTGCCATGCGCGCCGGGCTCACGCTCTGGCCGGTGACGGAATGGATGCGCGGCTGGAAGATGAAAGCGACCGGGCGATATTTTAGCGCTTCCTCCAGCGAGGCCGGCAGCGGCCCCTCCTCGTCGCATTTCACCGGAATGATGCGTGCGCCACGATCCTCGAGAATATCGAGAAGCCGCATGCCCGTCGGATCTTCGATCGCAACGGCAGCACCCGGCATGACGAGGGCGTTGATCAGGGTGTAGACGGCATTATAGCCGCCATTGGTCGCCAGAAACGCCTCCGGCTCGTAAGGCCACGTCTTCCTGACCTGCTCCTCCAGCTCCGGCAGGATCCGGCTGCGTTCATAGCTGTTGAGATTTTCTGCCGAGGCGCCATAGGCCATCGCCGCCTCCAGCTTTGGCAGCAGCCGGACATCGGGAACGGCTGCCGTCAGATTGAGGGCGTCGGAACCGTAGTCGCCGACACTTGCCAGCCGCGCCGGCTTGGCGACGAAGCGGTCGCCGCTGACCCATGTGCCATTCCTGCCGCGTCCGCTGATGATCTTCTGACGTCTGAGTTCGCTCCAGGCTTCCGACAGGGTTGCCGGGCTCACCCCAAGGGCAAAGGCAAGGTCGCGGATCGGCGGCAGCTTGGTACCAACAGGCAGAGCACCGGCGCGAATGAGCGCGCTCGTTTCGAGCGCGATGCCACGGATGGTCCGATCGCTCAATTGTGAGGCGAACCATTTCGCATCCCGCTCTTCGCTCATTTCCGCACCATTTTTAATGTTCAATAACGTAATAACATTTGATCGACTTATATTGAACATTTATTCGTTGAGAAAACAAGTTTTCCCGCGAGTGAATTTCATGCCCCTTACTCTCCGCCTTGCCCTTCGCGACTGGGACTACATGACCCCTCTGGTCCTGGGCGATGTCTCTTCCCCGAAACTCGACATTAGGGTGGACCGGGTCGGCACACTGATCTCGCATGTCGGCAAGAGCGACGCCTATGACGCCGCCGAAACCTCCTTCAGCCGCTACACGCAGCTGCGCATCGATGGCGACGACAGCGTGGTCGGCATTCCAAACTTCATCATGCGTGGCTTCCGCCATCGCTGCGTCATCACCGCCAAGGAAAGCCCGATCACAAGCTTTGCTGAGCTCGCCGGCAAGCGCATCGGCGTCACCGGCTGGCGCGACTCCGGCAATACCTGGACGCGAGCAGCGCTGCGTCGCGAAGGTGTCGGCGTCGAAGATGCCATGTGGTATGCCGGCCGCCTCACCGAAGCCCATCCGATCACCGACCGCCTTGACGGCTTTGGCCGCCCCGGCCGCATCGAGGCGGCACCCGGCGAAAGGCCGATGGTGGAGCTGCTGAAGGAAGGGCTGCTTGATGCGATCTTCACGCCCTTCATGCCGGACGGCTATTTCGCCGGCAATTCCGGCTTTCGCCAGCTGCTGCCGGATTTCCGCGCCGCCGAGCATCGCTATTTTGCCGATGTGGGCTATGTACCGGGTATGCATCTGATTGGTTTCAAGGCGGAGTTTGTCGCCGAGCATCCATGGGTCATGGCCGAACTGAGCGCGCTCATCGATGAATCGCAGCGTGTCTGGCTGAGCAAGCGGCGCAAATATGCCGACACCACGCCCTTTATGCTCGATGAGCTGTTGAAATCGGCAGCCGAGCTGCCGGAAGGGTGGGATGCGAGCGGCCTTGCCGCCAACCGCAAGATGATCGCCGATTTCGCCGGGGAGCTGCATGTGCAGGGCATCCTGCCGCGGCTGATGACGCCGGAGGAACTCTTCCCGTTCGATGTCGACGGCAGCCGGACGAGCGCTGCCTGACCACCGCCTCAAAAATCAGAGACACAAAGCAAAAAGGGGAATGAACATGTCGCTGAAGAAAATGACCTACGTCGCCCTGGCAAGCCTGATGATGTCGGGCGCCGCCTTCGCCGAGGATGCGAGCCTGCCGAAACTTTCGGTCAACAAGGATCTGCAGGCCAAGCTGCCGGAAGCCATCCGCACATCGGGCAAGATGATCTCCGTCAACAACGGCTCTTTCCCTCCCTATGAAATCGTCACCGGCACCAAGCTGACCGGTGCCAGCGCCGATCTGACCGACGCGATCGGCGAAGTGCTCGGCGTCAAGATCGAGCATGAAAGCGTCAGTGGCCTGCCCGCCATCCTCGCCGGCATCAATTCCGGCCGCTACCAGTTCGCCTTCGGCCCGATCGGCGATTTCAAGAGCCGCGAGGAGGCCAATGATTTCGTCGACTGGGTACAGGAATTCGTGGTCTTCGCCGTCCAGAACGGCAACCCGAAGGGCATCACCTCGCTCGACAGTGCCTGCGGCCAGCGCATTGCCGTCATGGCCGGCGGCTCGGCCGAGAAGGTCATCCAGGTGCAAGCCGAGAAGTGCAAGACAGACGGCAAGGGTGCAATCGAGGTCCAGTCCTTCACAGACCAGCCGAGCTCGATCCTCGCCGTCCGCTCCAAGCGCTCCGACGCCTTCTTCTCCTCACAGGCGCCGCTCACCTATTTCGTCTCGCAGGCGAACGGCCAGCTCGAACTAACGGGCGTCGGCCAGAAGAACGGTTTCGAAGATCTCTATCAGGGCGCCGTCGTGCCGAAAGGCTCGCCGCTCGGCCCAATTCTGAAGGATGCCGTCAAACTTCTCATGGACAATGGCACCTATGCCGCGATCATGAAGAAATGGGGCCTTGAGAACAACATGATCAAGGAACCGGGTATCAATCTTGGCGGGACATTGCCGAAATGAGTAGGAACGCCGGAAACATCGCATCGCCTTCAGGCGATGCGTCGGAACGGGATGTGGCGAATGCCCACACACCGTTCCCGAAGGGTCGTGTGGCGGCCTGGATCGTTACCCTTGCGATCGCGGCCTATTGGGCCTGGTCGGTCGCCCACAATGAAAACTTCGGCTGGCATGTCGTCGCACAGTATTTCTTCGATCCGGTCGTCATCAGCGGCCTGTATGTTTCACTCGGGCTGACCGTCGTCGCCATGGTGCTCGGCATCGTCTTCGGCCTGTTGCTGGCGATTGCCCGCATGTCGAAGGACACGCTGGCAAGCACGCTCGCCTCGCTGTTCATCTGGTTCTTCCGCGGCACGCCGCTGCTCGTGCAGCTGATCTTCTGGTACAATCTTTCGACGCTTTTCCCGACGCTATCGATCGGCATTCCCTTCGGCCCGACCTTCGTCAGCTGGGATACCAATTCCGTCATCAGCCCGATGACGGCGGCGATCGCCGGCCTGGCGCTGAACGAAGCCGCCTATATGGCCGAAATCATCCGTGGCGGCCTGCTTTCGGTCGATAGGGGCCAGTTCGAGACCGCTGAAGCCTTCGGCATGACGAGAAGCCGGGCTCTTCGCCGCATCATCATCCCGCAGGCCATGCGCTCCATCGTGCCACCAACCGGCAACCAGCTCATCAGCATGATCAAGGCGACCTCGCTCGTCAGCGTCATCGCCATGGCAGACCTGCTCTATTCCGTGCAGTCGATCTACAACCGCACCTTCGAAGTCATCCCGATGCTGCTCGTCGCCGTCATCTGGTATCTGCTGATCACTTCGGTGCTTAATATCGGCCAGAGCTATATCGAGCGCCATTATAGCCGCGCCGACCGCCGCTCCGGTGGGACCAAGGCGGTAACGGAGAATGCGCCGGCCCTCCTGCCGGTTCAGGAGGCGGGCCAATGAACGCTCCGATGAACTCCGTCGTCAACGTGACCCCATTGGTGCAGGCGCGCAACGTCCACAAGTCCTTCGAAAACCTTGAAGTCCTGAAAGGCATCGACCTCGATGTGACGCCCGGTGAAGTGGTCGTCATCCTCGGCCCTTCCGGTTCCGGCAAGTCGACTTTCCTGCGCTGCATCAACCATCTGGAATCGATCAATCGCGGCTCGATCGAAGTCGATGGCGAGCAGATCGGCTATCGGTTGAACAAGGGCCGGCTGGTCAAACTGTCCAATCATGCGATCGCGCTGCAGCGGCGCAAGATCGGCATGGTGTTCCAACAGTTCAATCTCTATCCGCATATGACGGCGCTACAGAATGTCATCGAGGCGCCGATCGGCATCCATGGCGAAAGCCGCAAGCAGGCAACCGAGAATGCGCTGGCATTGCTCGACCGCGTTGGCTTGTCGGCCAAGGCTCACAACTACCCCCGGCAACTCTCCGGTGGGCAGCAGCAGCGCGTGGCGATTGCGAGAGCGCTGGCGATCAAACCGAAGCTGATGCTCTTCGACGAGCCGACGTCTGCGCTCGATCCGGAACTGGTCGGCGAAGTGCTCGCCACCATGCGTGACCTTGCCAAACAGGGTCTGACGATGATCGTCGTTACCCACGAGATCGGCTTTGCCCGCGAGGCTGCCGACCGTGTCGTCTTCATGGATGGCGGCAAGATCGTCGAACAGGGTAAGCCGGAAGATGTTATCGGCAATCCGCAGCATCCCCGCACCAGAAGCTTCCTGTCGCGCTTCATCTAGCGCGGCGGCTCCATTATCACGGAAGCCAGCACGCTTTATGGCGGATGGCGGCTCAAGCGAACCATTGGAATAGCCATGACCCTCGACAACGATTTCGCCCGCCTCTCGGACTTCGAGCCGATGAAGGCCGAGCTGACGGGCATCCGCCAACATCTGCACGCCAATCCCGAACTCTCTTTCGAAGAAGCTGAAACCGCACGCTTCGTCGCCGAGAAGCTGGAGGCCTGGGGCTACGAGGTCACCCGCAATGTCGGCGGTCATGGCGTCGTCGCGCGCATGACGGTTGGAGCCGGCAAGAAGAGCATCGCGATCCGCGCCGATATGGACGCCCTGCCGATCATTGAACAGACCGGCGCCACTTATGCCAGCAAGACGCCCGGCAAGATGCATGCCTGCGGCCACGACGGCCACACCACCATATTGCTCGGGGCGGCCGAATATCTCGCTCGCACCCGCCGCTTCAACGGCACCGTGAACCTGATCTTCCAACCGGCTGAGGAGGCGGGCGCCGTCAGTGGCGCTCCGGCGATGATCAAGGACGGACTGTTCGAACGCTTCCCCTTCGACGTCATTTATGGGCTGCACAATCACCCCGGTGCTACAGAAGGCACCTGGCTGCTGCGCTCCGGCCCGCTGATGGCGGCCGCCGACACAGTTGAGATTACCATCATAGGCAAAGGCGGCCATGCCTCGCGCCCGCATCTGACTATCGACCCGGTGGTTGTCGCCTGCAACCTCGTCGTCAGCCTGCAAACGATCGTTGCCCGCAGCGTCGACCCGACCCAGACAGCGGTCGTGACGGTCGGCGCCATCCATGCCGGCGAAGTATCGAACGTCATTCCCGAAAGTGCGAAGATGCTGCTTACGGTCCGTTCCTTCGATCCGAAGGTGCGCGAGCTGCTTGAGGCGCGCATCCGCAAGCTGACAGCGTCGATTGCAGAGGGTTATGGCGCAAGCGTCGAGATCGACTATGTCCACGGCCATCCGGTGGTCGTCAACTCGGAGAAGGAAACGGAATTCGCGCGGATGGTCGCCGAGGAACTTGTCGGCGCTGAGAAGGTCACCACCTGCGGCCTGATCCCCGGCAGCGAGGATTTCTCGCATTACCTGGAGCATAAGCCCGGCAGCTTCCTGCGCCTCGGCAACGGCGTGAACTCGGCCATCCTCCACAGCGCCAAGTATGATTTCGCCGATGAAAGCCTCACCGTCGGCGCGGCTATGTGGGCGCGTCTGACCGAGCGTTATCTCGACGCCTGAACCGGTTCCTATCTGGATCGCAAGGCGGAGCTGGCGACGCCACGATAAACAGCAGCCCTGGCAACAAGCCGGGGCTGATCCGTTTTCTGGATGTCATGGAAAAAGGCGGAATGCGATGCTTTCAATAGCGCCGCTAAACCCGCGAGCGCGGTGCGATTCCTGCCCTTAAAAATACTACTTATCGAAGGATCCGAGACCATCGCCCGTTGCAGGCGCTGTATTTGCAGGTGTTTCAGTCCCCAGCCCGGCTTCCGGCTGCCCATTCTGAGTCTGCATTACCCGCCATTCATTTTCGAGGCGATCAATCACATACGTAGGAATTTCATTTCTTACGTTTTCAAACTCTTGCATCACGACCTCCATTGCCATGCGTTACTGGCATGACATGGAGGAGTTTCTTTGTAAATCAAGGCATTAAACTATTTAAACGATTAAAATATTTTCAATCGTTTGAAATATCGCCTTCTGTGGAAAAGATCCCAATAGCGTTCGTACGCGAGGCAGAGCCTACCGGCGCGATGACGGGTCATCGACGGCACCAAAGCCGGGGTGGCGAGCAGCCGACGGTTGCAGTTGGCCATCGCGCCCTAGGTCCTGTGCGCGCCACATCGAATCGTGATGTTGGCGCATAGCGTCGGCCGCCTCGCGCACCACTTCGGAAATCTGCATGAGCTGCTTGGCGAGAGGGCTCGTCCTGCGCCAGATCATGCCGATGGTGCGCGAGGGCTGTGGGCTTTGGAAGCGCACCGTCGACACCGAGGCCGAGCGGGTTTCTACCGCCACGGCCATCTCCGGTATCAAAGTGACGCCGATGCCGGCACTGACCATCTGCACCAGCGTCGAGAGCGAGCTGCCATCCATCAGCTCCCGCGGCAGGGCCGACTGGATGTTGCAGAAGGAAAGCGCCTGGTCGCGAAAGCAATGCCCTTCCTCCAGCAGCAGCAGCCGCATTTCGCGAAGCGCCTCGCGGTTGGGCACCGGCTTGCCCTCGTCCTCGCTTGGCCGCACCAATACGAAATTTTCCACAAACAGCGGCACTTCCGTTAGCGATGCTTCAGAGATCGGCAGGGCGACGATCGCCGTATCCAGCCTCCCCTCCTCCAGCTCCTCGACCAGTTTCGAGGTCAGTGTCTCGCGCACATGGATATCCAACCCGTCATAGATACGGGAGAGATTGCCGATGATGCTCGGCAGCAGATAGGGCGCGACCGTGGGTATGATGCCGATACGCAATCGGCCCACCGGCTGATTGCGTGACGCGCGGGCAAGATCTCCCAGCTCATCGACGGAGCGCAGGATGTCTCGGACGCGGATCGCGAAGGCTTCCCCGAAATTGGTCAGCCGGACCTGTCTCGCACCTCTTTCGAAGAGGTCGGTGCCGAGTTGCTCCTCCAGCTCCTTGATCTGCATCGACAAGGCGGGCTGAGAGATCGCACATAGATCGGCAGCGCGTCCGAAGTGGCCGAGCCGAGCCAGCGCTTCGAAATAGCGAAGCTGTTTGAGCGTGAAGTTTGCCATAAGCTCATCTTATCGCGTCAATCAGGAAATCCAACTTAAATTAATGGAAAGCCTTAGCTATAGTGCCGCGGCAGAGATGAGATGCGGCCGCCTGTCATATGGAGCTCATATTGAGAGCTTTGACTGCGTTCAGTTCATCGATGCACGGGCCGGTCGGAAGGCAGGGGGACCCAAGCTTTGCCTGCTTCCACGTCTCCGTTTCACGCGAGGCCAGAATAACGAGAGATTCATGCGTCTGACATGTCGCTGCCATACCCAATTTGGAACCGGGCCATTTCCCGGCGGGCTGGCAAAGCTCCTTCTCCGGTCGTCACAAATCAAATCATCGTAAGGGAGAGTATCATGGATACAAAAGTCGAAACTGCCGGCAAATGTCCGTTTCCGCATGGAAACACGAGCGTTTCCGCACGTTCGAACCGGGACTGGTGGCCGAATCAGCTGAACCTTCGGATTCTTCACCAGAATTCGGCGCTTTCCAGCCCGATGGGCAAGGCATTCAACTACGCCGAGGAATTCAAGAAGCTCGACCTGGAGGCCCTTAAGAAGGACCTCACCGCCCTTATGACCGATTCGCAGGATTGGTGGCCAGCCGACTTTGGTCATTACGGTCCGCTGTTCATCCGCATGGCCTGGCATAGCGCCGGTACCTACCGCACGGGCGACGGTCGCGGCGGCGCCTCCTCCGGCACGCAGCGTTTCGCTCCGCTCAACAGCTGGCCGGATAACGTCAACCTCGACAAGGCTCGCCGTCTCCTCTGGCCGATCAAGCAGAAATACGGCAACAGCATCTCCTGGGCCGACCTGCTGGTCCTGACCGGGAACGTCGCGCTGGAATCCATGGGCTTCAAGACCTTCGGCTTCGGCGGCGGTCGCGAGGATGTCTGGGAGCCGGAAGAAGACATTTACTGGGGCGCGGAAGATACCTGGCTCGGCGACAAGCGCTACAGCGGCGATCGCGATCTGGAAAACCCGCTCGCAGCCGTGCAGATGGGTCTCATCTACGTCAATCCTGAAGGACCGAACGGCAATCCGGACCCGCTTGCAGCCGCTCGCGATATCCGCGAAACCTTCGCCCGTATGGCAATGAACGACGAAGAAACCGTCGCCCTCATTGCCGGCGGCCACACCTTCGGCAAGACCCATGGTGCCGGCGATGCGGCCCATGTCGGTCCTGAGCCGGAAGCCGCCGGCATCGAAGAACAGGGCCTCGGCTGGAAGAACAGCTTCGGCACCGGCAAGGGCGGCGATACGATCGGCAGCGGTCTCGAAGTCACCTGGACCTCGACGCCGACCAAGTGGAGCAACAACTTCTTCTGGAACCTCTTCGGCTATGAATGGGAACTGACGAAGAGCCCGGCCGGCGCGCATCAATGGGTGCCGAAGCATGGCGCCGGCGCTGGCTCGATTCCGGATGCGCACGACAAGTCCAAGCGTCACGCTCCTGCCATGCTGACCACCGACCTCGCCCTGCGCTTCGATCCGGCCTATGAGAAGATTTCCCGCCGCTTCTTCGAAAACCCGGACGAATTCGCCGATGCCTTTGCTCGCGCCTGGTTCAAGCTGACCCACCGCGATATGGGCCCGCACGTGCGCTATCTCGGTCCGGAAGTGCCGAGCGAAGAGCTCATCTGGCAAGACCCGATCCCGGCTGCCGGTCCCGTGTCGATCGAGCCCAGCGATGTCGCCAGCCTCAAAGCCGAGATTGCTGCATCGGGTCTCACCATCCCGCAGCTGGTTTCGACCGCCTGGGCTTCGGCGTCGACCTTCCGCGGCTCAGACAAGCGTGGCGGTGCAAACGGCGCTCGCATCCGTCTTGCGCCGCAGAAGGATTGGGAGGCCAACCAGCCGGCCCAGCTCGCTTCCGTGCTGGCGACGCTCGAAGGCATCCAGAAGAAGTTCAACGACGCCCAGACCGGCGGCAAGACGGTATCGATTGCCGATCTGATCGTCCTTGGCGGCTCGGTCGCCATCGAACAGGCTGCGAAGAAGGCCGGCCATGATGTGGTCGTACCCTTCGCTCCGGGCCGCACCGATGCGTCGCAGGAACAGACCGATGTCGATGCCTTTGCCGTTCTCGAGCCGATCGTCGACGGTTTCCGCAACTATCAGCGGCGGGCCTACACCGTCTCTTCCGAAGAGCTGCTGATCGACAAGGCGCAGCTTCTGACGCTGACGGCGCCGGAAATGACCGCCCTCATCGGCGGCCTGCGTGTTCTGGATGCCAATGTCGGCCAGAGCCAGCACGGCGTCTTCACCAAGCGTCCGGAAACCTTGACCAACGACTTCTTCGTAAACCTGCTCGACATGGGCACGGAGTGGAAGGCGGTTTCGGATGCCAAGGACGTCTTCGAGGGCCGTGACCGGGCAACTGGCGACGTGAAGTGGACCGCAACGCGCGTCGATCTCGTTTTCGGCTCCAACTCGCAGCTGCGCGCGATCGCCGAAGTCTACGGCCAGTCCGATGCCGAGAAGAAGTTCGTGCAGGACTTCATCGCGGCATGGACCAAGGTCATGAACGCCGACCGCTTCGACATCGCTTGAAGTGACTGAATAACATGCCTGGACGCGACCCTACTTGGGTCGCGTCCAGGCATGACGTAATTTCTAAACGCGCTGCGGACCTCAGCGCGCAGACTGCAATTGAAGGCGCGAGACGCCGGCTGCAACGTTCAGGCCGGTTCCTGCCTCCGCACTCAGCGGCTGCAGGGCGAAATTCTTGGAATTGCCGCCAATGAGAGCATTCGCGCCGAGACCGAGACCCACCGAAGCGCCTGCCGAAGCACCGACATAGGTGCCGGCCAGAGCACCGTCGCCCACACGCGTCGGCGCGGTATTGACGACGACCCAGCTCATATAGGTCTTGCGGGTGACCCCGATATCGATGCCAAGCTTGCCGATCGCGCCCGCATAGCGCTCAACTCTGCCGGTTCGCTGTTTGAATGTGCAGCTGATCGCCTTGTTCGACCCGATGATCATGCCGACGCCGCCTGCGACCTCGCAGGACAGCGTTCCGAGCCTTTGCTTCGGCTCGGACACCACCTGTGTCGACTGCCTTTTGGAATGGGTGCTGGCGGCCGAAGCCGCAGAACCAAGGGCGACTGCAATTGCCGCGGCCGCTATAATAACCTTTTTCATGACGTCTCCTTCGGCGTTTTGGGCGCCGCGGTCTGCCCGGACGGCGCGGGGGAATTGGACAGCTCCATCTGCGGATGGCTGGAAGGGTCGCGATCAACCCGGAGGGTGATGTAGCTGACGATGCGGGTCCTGGCATATTCAGCGGCTATTGCAATGGCCCGCTGCCGCGCCTCGTCGTTCGATGCCACTCCGGAAAGAACGATTGCGCCTTCAATGGCGGCAACATCGATATGACAATCCTCAAGTCCCTCGGCATAAGCGATCAGAGAGCGGATCGCAGCACAGATTGCGTAGCGATCCGACGGTGTCGTCGGCGATGGGGACCTGGCCAGGAAAAGCATTGGAAGCCTCGATAAATCGCGGTGGCAAAG
The DNA here is from genome assembly GCF_057784515.1 of Martinezella sp. CNPSo 3732. NCBI lineage: Bacteria > Pseudomonadati > Pseudomonadota > Alphaproteobacteria > Hyphomicrobiales > Rhizobiaceae > Martinezella > Martinezella sp. CNPSo 3732. The sequence continues at coordinate 12,143 of NZ_JBXSOO010000023.1, read as the reverse complement.
TTTCGCGCGCGCTTGGCGTCAGCGAAGCGCGTTCCTGATGGCGTCTTTGGCCTTGCCGACTTTCGTCAGGATCTTGCCTTCAACCTTCTCGGCAGCACCCTTCATCTTGAGCCGATTGTTTCCTGTCAGCTTTCCTGCAGCCTCCTTGAGGGAGCCTGTTGCTTCCTTGACTGCGCCTTTGACACGGTTCTTGTCCATTTCTGATCTCCTTGAGCTTTTCAGAAGAGGAGGTATCGGCGTCCCGCCGAGACCATGAACAATGAAGTAGGGCGGCAATGCATAGCTTGCAGAGCAGAATGTACTATTGGTGCAAGTGCAAAATAGCCTTTTGAGGCTATCTCGCGCATTCATCTGTCGATGGCTGCGGCTGAGAGCACAATACATTCCAATGGACATTCGGTGTCCGTGATCCGTCGCTGATGCGATGCCTCATTTAAACGACTGAACTATTAGATAGGCCAGCCAGTCGATAAGGAAAGCCATTGCGATCGTCGGCAGCGATGGCGGCGCCGCAACCGCTCGCAAACTGAGGTTTGCGGTTCAGTCTACACAACACAGAGGTGCTGCATTCTGCAATGGCAGCGGCAGGGCAATGACGGGATTGGGGATCGTAAGCGCATCCAGCGTCGCCGTCTGTTCGGGCGAAAGCCGGACTTCGAGCGCACCCATGTCCTCATTGAGCTGTTCCAGTGTATGGACGCCGATAATCGTCGAAGATACGCCAAGGCGCGCCATTGCCCAGGCAAGGGCGACGCGTGCGGCTGTCGTACCGAGTTCGTCGGCAACGCGGAACAGGGCGTCGACGATTTCAAGATCCTGCTCGTCCGGCCTTTGCGCCAATTGCGCTGCATGTCCTGTTCTCGCGCCCGCATTGTTGGCCCGCGTATATCGGCCGCTGATGAGACCGCCACTCAATGGCGAATGCGAGACAACGCCAAGCCCCAGTCCGCGCGCCAAGGGAATGAGCTCGATTTCAAATAGCCGTGCAGCAAGCGAATATTCGATCTGCAAACCGATGAATGGAGCCCAGCCGTTGGATTGCGACAGGAGATGGGCATGCGCCACCTTCCAGGCCGGCGTATCCGAAATGCCGAAATAACGCAGCTTTCCAGACTGAACGAGATCGTGAAGCGCCTCCAGCATTTCTTCCAAAGGCGCCTGTATGTCCCAATTGTTCAACCAATAGAGGTCGAGATAGTCGGTACGCAGCCGACGAAGGGTCTCCTCGAAGCCGTCGATTACGCCTTTGCGGACAAGCCTTTCGCCATGCCGCGCGACATCGAATTTGGCGGCGATGACAAGACGATCGCGCTGGATCGAGTTTTGTGCGACATAGCTGCCGACAACCGTCTGCCCGCCCGCTTTCATGGCTCCGTTGCCTGTATCGAGATAATTACCACCGAGTTCGAGATAGCGCGCCAAGATCGCCGCGGGCTGATTTTCGGGCGAATGCCGGATGAACCCCTCATCGAAAGTCATGGTTCCGAGCGCAAATGGACTGACGCGCAACTCCGAGCGGCCGAGTGCGGCATAGTCATCAAGATGCATGCATTGTCCCCCAGCCGGCCTGCAGCCGTTACATAACTTTACACGCTATGTAAGAGCAGCCAACACAGGAATTAAGCGGCAATTTGCAATTTTACAATTCGGAAATCCGGATAATCGCTCGGCCATCGATCAATTTTATCTCTGCCCGGCGATGGGGAGTAACTCCCTTCCGCCGCATGCAGACCGGCCGGCGTCGTTTGTGACCGCACCGCTTGGGTCAACCTTCAAAGGAAGAGTCAACCGCGATAGCGCAACGCCTCGATCAGTATCGGCAAGTGCACATTCTGCCGTGCTTCACGCCCGAGGCAATGAAAAGAACCGTGCGCTCATCGAGTCTGGCGATATCGGGGGAAATTCGTCTAGCGCTTGCGTATGAATTCGGTACGGAGAACCAGTCCCTTGATCCCGTCGTAACGGCAATCGACTTCTTCAGGATTATCGGTCAGTCGAATCGACTTGATAACGGTACCCTGCTTCAAGGTCTGATTGGCGCCCTTCACTTTCAAATCCTTGATGAGGGTAACGGAGTCGCCATCGGCGAGAACGTTGCCGCTTGCATCGTAAACGCTGAGCTCTGCGGCCTTGGCAGCTGCCATCTCTGCGGCGGGCCGCCACTCGCCGGTCACTTCGTCATAGATATATTCGTCATTCTGGCTGGTCATGCCAAACTCCATCCTAAAGGTTTCTTTGAGCATTCAAAGCCGGCAAACGCCTGACTTCATCTCATTCACGATCTGTGAGTGGCATCTACCCGAGACAATCAGCCTCTGCAACAAGCGCGGAGCTAGGAGCCGATACGGACACTCGGCGTTCCTATTTCAGCTCGGATGCCGGCCAAGGATTGCGGCCCTCCCGAAGCCACGACAGCGTATCGACCCAGAAACCGGCAGCATGGCTATCGTGAAACAGGCCGAAATGGCCGATTGCGTCCCTATTGAAATCAACCGGACAGAGCAGCACCGACTGGCGTTGCGCGCCGGTATAATAATTCAATGTGCGGCGAATTGCCGGCACGGTGCCAAGTTCATCGTCCGAAACGGCAACGGCCAGGATCGATGCTCTGACGGCGCTCATTCGCCGCAGCACCTCTCGCCTCTCGCCCGTGGGATGACTGCGCTCGAACCTGGGGCCACGAAAGCTCCACTCGTTTGCCACGCCTTTCGGCAGATCCTCCAGCCAGCCAAGCCGCCGGCCCGGGAAGTAGCCGCAGAGCGCAGTCATCACAGGCATAGCGACATGCCATTTGAGGAACAGAGCGGCCCGCCTGCTCGGCATGTAATCGCCCCACCAGGCATATTGAGCTCCGACCGTCAGCATCCTGTCGACCTCCGGGGCATTCTCAGCCAATCCCGGCAGGAACCCGCCGACGCTGTGACCCACCACCAAAAGCGGACCGTTGCGACGATGGTCGGCCATCAGCCGAAGCGCGGCATCGAAATCCTGCTCGCCCCAATCCCGCCAGCGATAGCGGGATCCGCGGAGCCGTTGCGGGCGCGATTGGCCGATACCGCGATAATCGAAAGTCAGGACATCGAACCCATGCCGCGCCAGGAATCGCGCATAGCGGTGATAATAGCGCGCGAGAACCCCGGTGGCCGGATTGATGATGACGCTACCGTCCGGCCTTTTCGTCTGCGCCAGCCAAAGATGGCCGCCGAGAACGACGCCATCGCGACAAGGGATGGAAATCGAAAGACTGCTTTCATTCAAGGATGGTCGAGGTTGCTGGCTCATGGGCGCCAGGATGGGACGATCGCCGCGTTGTGTATATTCACTACCCGGTATACGTTGAGCCATGAGAGACAGTTCCCTGCCGACACGCGAGCGCATTCTTCAGGCCGCCGCAAAACTCTTCCACAGCGACGGCATTCGTGCGATCAGCGTCGACGCCATGGCAGAGAAAGCGGGCGTCACCAAGCGCACCCTTTATTATCATTTCCGCAGCAAGGACGATCTGATCGCCGCCTATCTGCAAGCGCGCGATGAACCGAACCTAGCGATCTTCAAGCGCTGGTTCGAGGAAACCGAAGGCGACATTTCAGAAAAGGTTGCTGGCATTTTCCGCCAGCTGGCGCAATCGGCGCGCAGCGCCAAATGGAAGGGCTGTGGTTTTCTGCGGACTTCGGTGGAACTCATCAACCTCCCCGGCCATCCGGCCCTTGTTGCGGCGCGTGCTCACAAGAAGCGTGTAGAGGAGTGGCTGAGATCGGCTTTCACGGAGGCGGGTGCGGGCAACAATGCCCTGCCGCTCGCGCGCCAGATCATGCTGCTGCTCGACGGCTCCTTTGCCGTCGTGCTGCTCCATCGCGATCCGAGCTACATGGAAACCGCTGCGGATGCGGCAGCACGGCTGATTGCCGAACGATTGTCGGCCGCAAGAGCACCCGAACGCCGCCTCCCGGGCGCGGCGTAGTCGTACGCTCAATGATACTTCAGACGTTCGCGGCCAAGAATGGCGGGCGCGTCGACGCTAGCGATCGGCTGGGAAAGATCGTTCGAAATGTCGCCGGCCAATTGCAGGTCGAGATAGCGTGCGCAGCAGACCCGCAGGAACGAGGTGAAATTGCCGAGATCATGGCCGGCATCGATTGATTCATGGTGCAGCTTGGTAATCAGCTGCACCACGTTCATGCCGTCACGCCGGGCAATTTCCTCCAGCTTCGACCAGAAGAAGTTTTCCAGTCTGACGCTGGTCACCATGCCGTCGATGCGGAGGGAGCGCGTGGTACTTTCCCAGAGCCTGGCATCGGCCTTGATGAACAATTCGCACATGCGCGTCTCCCTTAAGTTTCAAGCGGCGTTTGCCGCCGACAAAGCGTTGGCATCCAGCACGGCCATGAATTGACGCAGCCATGACGGATGCGCCGGCCATGCCGGTGCGGTCACGAGATTGCCATCGGCAACGGCGTCATTGATAGCGATGTCGGCATAGATGCCGCCGGCTAGCTCCACCTCGGGACGGCAGGCGGGATAGGCCGAGCAGGTGCGTCCCTTGAGGACACCGGCAGCACTCAGCAATTGCGCGCCGTGGCAGATGGCGGCAACCGGCTTGTCCGCCTCGAAGAAGTGCTGAACGGCATTGATGACCTCTGGATTCAGGCGCAGATATTCCGGCGCGCGACCGCCCGGAATGACAAGTGCGTCGTAATCCTCAGCCCGGATGCTGGCGAAGGTCGCGTTCAATGCGAAATTATGGCCGCGCTTCTCAGAATAGGTCTGATCACCTTCGAAATCATGAATGGCTGTTGCGACCGTCTCGCCGGCATTCTTGCCCGGGCAGACGGCATGGACCGTATAGCCGCAGGCAAGCAGCGTCTGGAACGGCACCATGGTTTCATAGTCTTCGGTGAAATCACCAGTGATCATCAAAATCTTTGCTGCTGGCATCGTCTTCCTCCCTCAAAACCAACGGACAGCAGTCTAGCAAAGCGCCTGCGGTTGCGGGTATTAGGCGAATACTACACGCCGTTTATGACCCTGCCTATTGCGCCGGCGAACGGCTGATGTCCGGGATTGCGCAGGCCTCGCCGCCGCCGAAGAGGCGCGAGCGGGTCAGAAACCGCTTCTCCCGCCCATTGTCGAGGGAGAACATGCCGCCGCGTCCCGGCACGACGTCGATGATGAGCTGCGTGTGTTTCCACGCTTCGAACTGGCTGCCGCTGATATAGACCGGTACGCCGCCGATCTCGCCAAGCTTGACGTCATTGTCGCCGATCATGAATTCGCTTGCCGGATAGCACATCGGCGAAGAGCCGTCGCAGCACCCGCCCGACTGATGAAACAGGATATCCGGATGGTCTTGCTGTATCTCGCGGATAAGCTCGAGCGCCTTGTCGGTCGCGAGCACCCGCGGCGCCGATCCACTGTGATCCATGATGATCCTCCATCACTCCCCGAAAATGCTTGAAGGCTCCCGGCCGCAGCCGGGGGTCTTGCTCGCTTGGTTGGGAGAACTTTAGAAGAAGCCGAGCGCCTTCGGGCTATAGCTGACCAGCATGTTCTTGGTCTGCTGGTAGTGATCGAGCATCATCTTGTGCGTCTCACGCCCGATGCCCGATTGCTTGTAGCCGCCGAAGGCTGCGTGCGCCGGATAGGCGTGATAGCAATTCGTCCAGACGCGGCCGGCCTGGATCTCCCGGCCGAAGCGATAAGCACGATTGCCGTCACGGGTCCACACGCCGGCGCCGAGGCCGTAGAGCGTGTCATTGGCGATTTCGAGCGCTTCCTTCTCATCCTTGAAGGTCGTGACCGATACGACCGGGCCAAAGATCTCCTCCTGGAAGACCCGCATCTTGTTATGCCCCTTGAAGATTGTCGGCTTAATGTAGTAGCCGCTCGACAGCTCGCCGCCGAGATCGGCGCGACCGCCGCCGGTCAGCACTTCGGCACCTTCCTGCCTGCCGATATCGAGATAGGAGAGGATCTTCTCCATCTGCTCGCTCGAGGCCTGGGCGCCGATCATGGTTGCGGCATCCAGCGGATTGCCCTGCTTGATGGCTTCCACGCGCTTGACGGCCCGCTCCATGAAGCGGTCGTAGACCGACTCTTGGATCAAGGCACGGCTGGGGCAAGTGCAGACCTCGCCCTGGTTGAGGGCGAACATTGCAAAGCCTTCCAGCGCCTTATCGAAGAAATCATCGTCTTCGGCCGCGACATCGGCAAAGAAGATGTTCGGCGACTTGCCGCCGAGCTCGAGCGTGACGGGGATGAGGTTCTGGCTGGCATATTGCATGATGAGCCGGCCGGTCGTCGTCTCACCGGTAAAGGCGATCTTGGCGATGCGCGGGCTGGTCGCCAATGGTTTGCCGGCCTCGAGGCCGAAGCCGTTGACGATGTTGAGCACGCCCGGCGGCAGGAGATCGCCAACCAGCTCAGCCCAGACCAGAAGCGAGGCTGGTGTCTGCTCGGCCGGTTTGATGATGACGCAATTGCCGGCGGCAAGCGCCGGCGCAAGCTTCCAGGCCGCCATCAGGATCGGGAAGTTCCAGGGAATGATCTGTCCGACGACGCCGAGCGGCTCATGGAAATGATAGGCGACGGTATCGTGGTCGATCTCGCCGATCGAGCCTTCCTGGGCGCGAATGCAGGAGGCGAAGTAACGGAAATGATCGATCGCGAGCGGAATGTCAGCCGCCATGGTTTCGCGGATCGGCTTGCCATTGTCCCAGCTTTCGGCCTGCGCCAGCACTTCCAGCTTGTCTTCCATGCGCTGGGCGATCTTCATCAGGATATTGGAGCGCTCGGTGGTAGACGTCCGCCCCCACTTGTCCTTTGCCGCATGGGCGGCATCGAGCGCGGCGTTGATGTCCTTTTCGTCGGAGCGTGGTATCTCGCAGATCTTGCCGCCGGTAATCGGCGTGAGATTGTCGAAATACTTGCCGCCGATCGGCTCGCGCCATTGGCCGCCGATGTAGTTGCCGTATTTCAGCTTGAATGGAGATTCAACGATCTTTTGATGCAGCATGCCATCCTCCCTTGGTCGGCAGGTTCGATAAGCGAACCGGATGGGAGAAGTCTGCGGGCACATGGCGGCAGGCGATAGGGGCCGCCTTACATGCTGCAACGCACAGTGTCGCAACTCTGCGACAGCTACCAGATTGAATGCGCGTTGTGGCGCTTCAGTGCAGATTGAGCCGGTTCATCTTCCGATGCAGTGTCGAGCGGCTCATGCCAAGCGCAGCCGCCGCTTGGGAGACATTGCCGTTGGCGCGCGAAAGAGCCCTAAGCAAGGCAGCGCGCTCTGCCTCGATCAGATCCTCGCCCACAGCCCCTTGCTGCTCGCGAAGAACATCGGAGGCTGGAATACCGGCGGCAATGCGATGATCGTCGAGCTTCAATGCAAGGCGGGCTGCGCGGGTTGCACCGAGCACGAGGTCGTTGCGGTCGACCGCCAGCAGTGCCAAGGTGGACGCGGTATCCGTCGGCACCATGACGAAGCGGGCACCGGCAAAGGCGCTGCGGAAAAGATTGAGCTCGATGCGCACTGCCGCGTCGCGCACCGTCTGCGACAGGATCGCCAATGTCGCATCATTCACGTCGTCGCGGCAGGTGGAAATGTCGAGCGCGCCAGCAAGCTGGCCGCGATGATCGCGGATCGGTGCCGTGGTGCAGCTGAGATTGATGTTGGAGCAGAAGAAGTGCTGGTCGCGGAAGATTGCAACGGCCCGCTCGTCGGCAAGCGCCGTGCCGATGCCGTTTGTGCCGATACTCGCTTCCGTCCAGACGGAACCGGTCCATAGGCCGAGATCGTGGAACTCCTTGTCGTCACCGGCAGCGCCGCGGCGTTCCAGCGCGATACCGCTGCGGTCGGTCAGAAGCAGGCAGCAACCGGCTTTGCCGACCGCGAGAAACAGGCGATCCAACTCATTGGCAGCTTCGGCAACCAGCAGTTCCGATCGCTCCAACGCCGTTTGAAATTCCTGGCTGGTCAAGCGCATCGGCAGACGCTTCTCCTCCGGCGCAAGACGATGCATGACCATGCACCGTCGCCAGGAAGCCACAACTGACGAACTCGCCGCCGCGGATTGCGCCGACGCGTAAACCTGATCCGCATGTGCGGAATAGTCGTGCATTTGGCTCCTCCCACCGAACGCTGGTCCAATTGTCGCTAAAAATGGCCATTGAAGCAATCCTCCCGGCGGCTTTCGTCCGGGATCGCGGAATTCAGCGGCTACCTTGTTGGCGGCACGGTCTTTTTCAGCGCCACGCCTTTCTTCAGCCCATGACTGCACGGTCCAACAATCGAAGCTGTCTGGCCGATGCCGTGCATTTTGGCTTGCCGCGCACGCAACCGAGATCTGACCCGCCAATCGAGACCTTTCAGGCGCCTGTCAGCGTGTTGCTGTAGCAGCTTTTTTCCAAGGGAAACGGAGCGGAAGGCGATTGGTGAGCCCAGCTCCACGAGCGGCTGTCTCGACAGCAATGGAAAGTCGGCTTTATGCAGGCATGGCAGCGAGGCCGAGAGGCCATAAAAGAAATGCTGGAGCGTTCCGCCGACACCGGTCGCAGACGCATGGCTGGGGGCCTTCGCTGCTTCTTCAACACTCCGACCATCAAGCCCCCTGCAAATCGTGCTTTTCTCGAGCGCCCGATCGTCGTCATCGCCATTTTCCTCGCGCTGTCATTGCTCGTCATGTGGGCGGCCGATTATCCCTTGGGCATCTGGATGAAGTCTTTTCCCGCGCAGTTGCGTGGGACGGCGAAGTGGATCAGCAGCCTCGGTACCGGGCTTCTGGTGCTCTCATTCAGCGGTGCGCTGCTGATTTTTGCAATCCTCGCGCCCGCGCACAAACTGCGGAAATCCATGCGAACGGGCGCTGATCTCATCGCCACGGCCGCTGCCTTCATCTTTCTGGCGGTCGCCGGCGGCGGCATTGTCGATTCGCTCGCCAAGAACATCATCGGTCGCGCCAGGCCGGAACTGCTGGATACGAACGGCGCCTTCTCTTTCCGACCCTTTGCCTTCCATGCCGACTTCGCCTCCTTTCCCTCCGGACATTCCGCAACGGCCGGCGCCATGGCGATGTCGCTGGCGCTCGTCTTTCCCCGCCTTCGCCCCGTCTTCATGCCAATCGGCATCCTGATCTGCCTGTCGCGCCAATGGGTCGGCGCGCATTGGGCAAGCGATACGCTAATGGGCTGGGGCGTCGGCGTCGCCTTTACCTTTTGGCTGGCACACGCATTCGCCCAGCGCCGCCTCCTGTTCGCCTATGATTCCAATGGCCGCTTATGTCCTGGGGAGCAATACAAGGCAATTCTCGCTGTGCTGCGCGCCTTGATCCGGCGAGTGCCGATGATCGGCAAGAAAACGGTGCCTGCAGCAAAATCGTGCCCATCGCAGGCTCGTCTGGCATCTCGTAGCCTTGAAATTCGATCCTGATCCCTTCAGGCGAGTATAGCTTTCCCGCATCATTTGTCTGCTTCGGCACGGCCGATGCCACCCTTTCTCACCGAATGCAAAATCATCACCGTGCAGCGACGGATTTGTCTCTCGCCGCCGTTTAAGCGCTGAAGGGATAACAGCTTGAAGCTCTTCAAGGACGAATGAGGACATCATGAAAAAGATCATTTTGCTGGCCTTTGTCGCGACCGCCTGCCTTGCGGCCATTTCGCCAGCCGAGGCCCGCGATGGATGCGGCATCGGTTGGCATCGCAACCCGTATGGCTACTGCCGCCCGGATGGGCGACCCGTCGTCGTCGTGCCGGCGGTTCCGGCCTATGGCATCTTCTACCCCGGTCGTGGCTATTGGGATGGGCATCGCTATTGGGTGCATCGCGAGTGGTGGCATGGTGGCTGGCGTTATCGCTAAGCCACTCTTCCGCGATGTGTGCGGCCCGATCTTGCAGATCGGGCCGCATGCCAACCGACAGATCGATCGGCCTGCTTTCTTCGATCCTTCCGCAGCCTAGCCCTGCGATGCAAAGCTCGCGGTCGTTTGTCAGTTTGACATGGCAGCCCACAGAAACGTGCAATTGACGGCGGTAATGCAACTGGTCAAAGCTGTGGCGAGACCGGTTTGCGGAAAAAGACGCCGCCAGCATGAGCAAAAGCACCATCAGCGACTATCAAGGGCCGATCATCGTCTTTGACGCCATGTGCGTCCTGTGTACCGCCAACGCCCAGTTCGTGCTTCGTCATGACCATCTTGGTCGTTTCCGTCTTGCCTCCATGCAGAATGAAACCGGCATCGCGCTCTATCGCCGCTGCGGCATGGATCCCGCCGATCCCGACAGCCTCATCATCGTCGACGGCGCAAAGGTATTACGCGACAGCGACGCGGTGCTGGCCATTTATGCCGGCCTCGGCTGGCCTTGGAAGGCGATTTCCGTGCTGCGCATCGTACCCCGTCTGCTGCGCGATCCGATCTACCTCTGGCTTGCCCGCAATCGCTACCGCATCTTCGGCAAGCGGGAGACATGCTGGCTGCCGACGCCAGAGCAGGCGAGCCGCATCCTTTGAAAAGAATCCTCGTTCTCGGCGGCTATGGCGGGTTCGGCGCGCGGCTGTCGCGGCGCCTTGCCGGCGACGATTTCGAGGTTCTGGTCGCCGGACGCAATCTTGAAGCGGCAAAGGCACTCGCCGCTCGATTGCCGCATGCGATTGGCCTGCAAGCCGATCGAAATGGCGATATCGCAGCGATCCTCGAAAAATATCAGCCGTTTGTGCTCATCGATGCGGCAGGCCCCTTCCAGCAAAGCGATGACAGAGTTCCGCGAGCCTGCATAGAGGCCGGTATCCACTACATCGATCTCGCCGACGCGCGCGATTTCGTCGGCGCGATCAGCTGCCTCGATGAACGGGCCAAGGCGGCCGGCGTCACCGTCATCTCGGGTGCATCGAGCGTGCCGGCGCTCTCCAGCGCCGTTGTTGCGGACCTTGCCAAGGACATGGAGGAGGTTCGTTCGATAGAAATGTCGATCAGCGCCTCGAATCGCACGACCGCCGGCGCCTCGGTCGCATCGGCAATCCTGAGTTATGTCGGCAGGCCGGTGCGGCTCTGGCGCGGCCGGCGCTGGCGAGAAGCGATGGGCTGGCACATGCTGAAGCGCGAAACCTACGCCGTCGCTGGCCAACGCCCTCTGCACCGGCTGGTGGCGCTGGCCGACGTGCCGGATCACGACCTGCTGGTCGAAAGCTTTGCCGGACGGCCCAGCGTCATCTTCCGGGCGGGGCCTGAATTCGCCTTTCAGACTTTGGCCCTCTGGCTGCTGTCTTGGCCGGTTGCCTGGGGCTGGTTGACATCGCTTCGGAAGATCCGCCGCTTTCTGCTGCCGCTGCAACGCTTGACGGCGGGGCTTGGCACAGCGCGATCGGCTGTGACGATCGAGATCAAGGGCGTGGCACAAGGCACCATGAAGGCTCGCCGCTGGACTCTGATTGCCGAAAATGGCGACGGCGTGGAAATTCCCACGCTTCCGGCACAATTGCTGGCGCGGGCCTTGCGCGACGGTCGTCTTTCACCCGGCGCCCGTCACGCCGGCGGGCTCCTGTCGCTTGAGGATTTCCGGAGCTTGTTTCGCGATCTGGCAATCACCGAGGAAACGACGGAAGCCCCTTACACGCCGCTCTATCAGCGTGTCATGGGTCCCACATTTGCTCATCTATCCGAGCCGGTACGCGCCATGCACCATGTCTTCGGCGATGGCGGCGCCAGGGGCGAGGCAGTCGTCACCCGCGGACGCTCGCCTCTTTCTTGGCTGGTTGCGAGAATATTCGGCTTTCCCGCAGCCGGAAAGCACGCGCTACATGTCTCCTTCGACGAAAACAACGGGATCGAAGAATGGGCGCGGGATTTTTCCGGCCGGCGCTTCCTCAGCCATTTGAGCGAAGAGAATGGCCGCCTCGTCGAACGCTTCGGTCCCTTCCGCTTTTCCTTCGATCTTCCCACTCGTGGCAACGGGCTCAGCATGGAGATGCGGCACTGGTCGTTCCTGCGCATTCCGCTGCCGCTCCTTCTGGCACCCCAAAGCATCGCTCATGAATGGGCGGAGGACGATCGCTTCTACTTCGATGTTCCGATCGCCCTGCCGTTCATCGGCCCCGTCGTTCATTATCGAGGCTGGCTGCAGCCAATCGAATGATCCAATCCGGCGCG
>NZ_JBXSOO010000022.1:0-130026 GCF_057784515.1 Martinezella sp. CNPSo 3732 | reverse complement strand
CTTCAGGCTTCAGAATACAGCATTGCTCCGGCACCGGCACCAGCACCGCGCTGCTTCCGCCAGCCATCGGCTCCGACAAGGCGCCATTGGCGACAATAGCGCCGGCCGCCGTCTCGCATTGATACTGATACGCACGGCCCAGATAGGTACGGGTTCCCAGAACCGCCGGCAACCCATCACCTTCCCCCCGAACCGAAAGACCATCCGCACGGCAGCCAAGAATGAAGCTATTCGGAATCGGTCCGAAATCTTCCTGCGACAGAATGATCCTTGCGCCGCCTGTGACCTCGGCTGTAACGGAGGCACCTTGGCGCTCAACAACCTGCAGCGGCAGCAGGTTTTCGAAGCCGACGAAGCGGGCGACGAAGCTGTTGGCGGGCTTGCGGTAGAGGGTCTCGGGCGTGTCGAGCTGCATGATGCGGCCGGCATTCATGATGGCGACGCGATCGGAGATCGAGAAGGCTTCTTCCTGATCGTGCGTGACGTAGAGCGAGGTCGTGCCGTTGGCGCGCTGAAGCTGGCGGATTTCGACGCGCATGTCGACCCGGAGCTTGGCATCGAGATTGGAGAGCGGCTCGTCGAACATGAGGAGCGGCGGCTCGATGACGAGGGCGCGGGCGAGCGCGACACGTTGCTTTTGGCCACCGGAGAGGGCGCCGGGCAGGCGGTCACCGAGGCCGGAAAGACCGACACGCTCCAGCATGGCCGCTGCCTTCCGCCGGCGTTCCTGTGTCGGCATGCGGCGCTGTTTCAGGCCGAAGGCGACGTTCTCGAGCACCGTCAGATGCGGAAACAGCGCGTAGTTCTGGAACACCAGGCCGATATCTCTGGCATGCGCCGGCAGCGTCGTCAGGTCGCGCTCGCCAAGCTTGATCGTGCCGCTCGTCGGCTGCAGGAAGCCGGCGACGAGCCGCAACGTCGTCGTCTTGCCGCAGCCGCTCGAGCCGAGCAGAGAGACGAGCTCGCCAGCCGCGATGGAAAGTGAAAGATCCTGCAGGACGGCGGTCTTGCCGTAATGAGCGCTGATGGAGTTGATGGAAAGCGATACGGTCACGAGCGGCTACTTTGTCAGGAAGGTGAGGCCCAGGGTGGCTTCGACGATCGCCATGACGGCGACAGTGACGAGCATCAGCAGCACGGAAACCGAGGCGATGGTCGGGTCGAAGAACTGCTCCATGTGGGCGAGAATCTGGATGGGAAGGGTGGAGATGCCCGGGCCCGTCAGGAAGACCGAGACCGAGACATCGTTGATCGACGTGATGAAGGCAAGGATGAAGGCCGCGATGACGCCGGCGCGGATATTTGGCAGCACCACCGTCATGAAGGTCTTCAGGGGCGGGCAGCCGAGGCTGATGGCAGCTTCCTCGATCGAGAAATCGAAACTTGCGAGACTGGCGCTGACGACGCGCACCGAATAGGGCAGCACCAGCAACGCATGGCCGATCAGGAGGCTCGGAAAGATCGGCAGCCCGAGCCCGATGGTGATCGATTTCATCAGCGAAAAGCCGAAGACGATTTCCGGAACGAGGATCGGCAGGACGAAGAGCGTCGAAAGCCAGCGCGGCAGCTCGACCCTGTAGCGGCTGATGGCGTAGGCGGCGGGAATGCCGATGACCAGCGAAAGCGCCGTGCCAAGGAAGGCGAGCTCCAGGCTGGTAACCGCTGTCCTGCGGAAGGCTTCGATCTGAAAGATGTTCGAGAACCAATGCAGAGTCAGGCCTTGCGGCGGGAAGGTGAGATAGGTCGTGTCGCTGAAGGCGGCGCCGACGATAATGACGAGCGGCGCCAGCAGGAAGAGGAAGACAAGGGCAGTGAAAGCGATGAGCGCGGGATGGACCGTTCGTGTCATGATCACACCGCCATCGGGTTCAGCTGTCGCGCGAGACGGCTCATGATCGTGACAATACCGATCGTGACGACGACCATGATGGCCGCAATCGTCGAGGCGCCGACCCAGTCGAAGGTGACCATGGCGCGCTGATAGAGAAAGGTGCCCATCATCATCTGCTTTTCGCCGCCGAGCAGCTGCGGCGTGGCGTAAGAGGTGAAGCTGCCGGTAAAGACCAGCACCGCGCCGACGATAAGGCCGGGCGTGGCAAGCGGCAGGATGACCTGGCGAAAGGTCGCGGCCGGGGTTGCGCCGAGCGAAGTAGCGGCCTGAATGAGATCCTGCGGTATGCCTTCAAGCACGCCGACGAGGGTCAGAATCATCAAGGGCACGAAGAGATAGACCATCGCGACGATCACCGAGCCCTCGGTGTAGAGCATCGAGAGTGGCTCGCCGATGACGCCGATCGATAGCAGGATGGTGTTGAGAATGCCGTTCTTGCCGAGAATGATCAGCCAGGCGAAGGAGCGCACGACGACGCCGGTCAGCAGCGGAAAGACGGCGGCGATGATCATCACGCTCTTGGCGCGGCCCGGCATCTGCGCGATCAGATAGGCGGCGATGAAGCCGATAAACAGCGAGATCGCCGTCGTGATCAGCGCCACCTCGATCGTCCTGAAGAGCACCGTGCGGCGAAAGCCGCTGGAAAAGAAGGCGACATAGGCGGAGAAAACCCCCTTGGGTTCGCCAAAGGTCGCCGCGATCGTAATGACGACGGGAACGAGCAGGAAGAGCGTTACGGCGAGGATCGCCGGCGTCGCCAAACCCCATTTCATCAAATGCTTCATCAACCAAATTCCGTGAGGACGCCGCATGAGTGTGCGGCGTGCCTTGTTACATGCCGAAGATCTCGTTCCAGCGATCGACCCAGTCCGGCTGCGCCTCGATCAGCTTCTGATAGTCGATGCGGCTGAGCTTGGCGATCATCTCGGCGCCGTAGGTCCAGAGCTTGGCCTTTTCCGGTGGCAGCACCACCTTGGTCGAGACCGGGGCATCGACACCCTGTTCGGCTTCCGCCTGCTGCACGTCCTTCGACAGGACGAAGTTGATGAACTGGTGCGCAAGCTCGACGTTTTCCGAGCCCTTCGGAATATTGACAGTGTTGAGGACGGCGATATCGCCCTCTTTCAGGTTAGCCCAGGCCATCGTCGGGACGGCAGCGCGCAGCGATGACAGGACAAAATCCTGCGTCATCGCCACCTTGGCCTCGCCCGTCGAGATCAGGTTTACCAGCTCGGAGCCGGTATTGTAATTCTTGACGACATTCGGCTTCAGCGCCTCGATGGCCTCAAACGCCTTGTCGGCATCGGCATAGGGATCGACGCCGGCATGCTTGCCGGCTTGGAGCACCGTCAGCGGCCCACCCGTCGTGGTGATGCCCGGAAGCGAAACGGCGCCCTTCAGGTCATCACGCCAAAGATCGTTCCACGAGGTAATCGGCGGGTTCACCTTCGCCGTATCATAGACGATACCGATGCGGCCGATCGTGTAGGCGGGGCCGTAATTGCCTTGCGGCGCCTTGGCGATATCGTAGAGATCGGCAAGGTTGGAGATCTTGCTGCGGTCGATTTCCTGGAAGAGACCCTGCTGGATGCCGAGCTGCGAATAGCTGTCCGTGAGATAGATGACGTCGACGCCCTTACCCCCGCGCAGCTTCAGCTTGTTGAGACGATCGGCATTGTTGCCGGTTTCGAAGACCACGTCGCAGCCGCAGATCTTCTTGAAGGGCTCGATGATGTTGGCCTGCATCTTCTCGCCATTATAACCCCACCAGGAAACGGTTAGCGTCTTTGCCTGAGCGAAGGCCGGCATGGCGGTTGCCGCGGCAAGGAAAGCAAATCCCGCAACACGGGCAAGGGTGAGGCCGTTCATTCTCGAAATCCTTTTGGTCAATGAAATCTGGGATATGTTTCAAGCTTGCAGGATACTATTTTTCGAGCACCGGCTTTACAAGCCCAACAAATGGGCAGGGTGGTGGTTTTTGCCTTTGGTGGGATGAATATGTTGCGTCACGCTGCGACGTCTGGCCATTGCACATCGTTGAAATCCGCGAACTCTTCTCCTCATTCGGGAGAATGAGCGCCGCAGCAATGCCTTCACTTTACACGCGATTATTCGGCCGGTGGCCGGGCAGCTTTACAGGCGGATCGGTCATCTCTACCCTCACTTGACCGAATATCCTGCAGGCATGCTTCTCATGACATCCCCAAACACAAATCTTCCCGACGATCTGCTCATCAACGCGGCGGACGAGGTACTGATCCGTCAGGATCTGACGCTGACCGCGCTCGGCCGTCGGCCCGCAGATCGGCTGCTGCGCGTCGGCAGGCTTTTGGATGTGCATAGCCGCACCTGGCTGGACGATCAGGAAATCGTCATCAAAGGTCGGCGCATCGCCTATGTCGGTCCGGCCGGCAGTTATCAGGGCGAGGTGAGCGAGCGTGTGCACGAGCCGCATCTCGCAGCCGTTCCCAGTTTCGGCGAGGCACACAAGCATATCGAAAGCTCGCATCTGACGCCGGAATGGGAAGCGGCTCTGGTCATGCCGCATGGTGTCACCTGGACTTGCGAGGCGAGCCACGAGTTTTCCAATGTGAATGGTGCCCGTAATCTGGAATTCTGGCTGGAAGCGCGTCGCCGCGGTTCGCCGATGAAGATATTTCCCCTGCCGGGATCGGCCGTGCCGCCGACGGCTTATGAATGGGGCGGCGGTCATTTCGGCTATGACGAGCAGAAGTCGTTTCTGAATGAAAGCCTGATGGTGGCCGGCCTTGACGAGGTCATGGACTGGCCTTCGGTCAGCAATCCCGAAAATCCGGCTTACGATCGCCTATGGGGCATGATTCGCGCGACGTTCGAGCAGCGCGGGGTGGTCGAAGGCCATGGCGCCGGCCTGCGTGATCTGCCGTCGATCAATGCCTTTGCCGGCGCCGGCCTTGCCTCAGATCACGAGGGCTGGTTCCTCGACGAGATCTGGGAGAAGCTGACGCATGGCCTGTTCATCGAGCTTCGGCCTCATTCCCTGCCCGAGGTCATCAAGGGGCTGATCGAGAAAGGCCTATCCGACTGGTCGCAGATCGCCTTCGTTACCGATGATCGCAGCGCCAGCGATACGCTGAAGATCGGCGCGACGGATCATAATGTTCGCCTTGCGATCGAGAATGGATTGGCACCCGAAATCGCTATTCAATGTGTGACGATCAATCCCGCCCGCCACATGCGGCTGACACCATGGGTCGGCTCGATTGCGCCTGGCCGCTTTGCTGATATCGTGCTGCTGGATGACGTCAAAACGCTGTCGATCGCCAAGGTCTGGGCCGATGGCAAGCCGGCAGCAGAAGGCAAGGTCTTCATCGGCGTTCGCCCAGAGATTGACTGGCCGGCATGGGCAACACGGACGGTCCGCATCGATCGGATCGTCATGGCGGAGGATTTTCGCATTGCCGCCCCGTCGGACACGGCCACGGCCAAGGCTGCGCTGCTGCGGCCGTTCCACTGGGCCGATGATTTCATCACCATGGATCTGCCGGTCCGCAATGGTGCCGTTGAGCGCGACCATGATCGCAACGTCACGAAATTCGCGATCGTCGACCGTTTTTCCGGCGAGGCCAAGGTCGCGCGCATGTTCTGGCTGGGAACTGGGCCACGCACGCCGGATACGGCACTTGGCGCTACACTCGGTCACGATAAGCACAATATCTGGGTTGTCGGCTCCTCCGACGAAGCCATGGCCATGGTTGCCAATGCGCTGAAGGAGCAGCAGGGCGGCTGGGTGCTGGTTTCGGGCGGCAAGGTCCTCGCCCGCGTCCGCTATGAAGTCGGCGGCTTGATGACGGCGCGTTCGGCCGAAGAGCTGGATGCGGAGATGCAGGCGCTCTATAAGGCTGGCGCCGAGATCGACTGGATGTATGAGCCGACCTTCTCGCCGCGCTGGTGGCCGGGCTTTCCCGAACGGCTTTCCTTCGCGACGCTCACTTGCGCGCCCTGGCGCTGGGTTCTGGTTGCGCCCTCCGAACGGGCGCCGGAAGGCTTCGTCAATGTCGCGACCGGGGAAACCCATCCGATCGTCTGGTGAGGATATCCATTTTTCATATTCTGAATATCCGCCGCCACGCCATTGATCGGTGATAAGCTTCCCTACCGGGTGGATTGTGATCGGAGCTTGACGGCCGAAGTCGGCTCCTTAATTATCTATTTGGTTACTTATGTCGAGCCTCAGACCGCGGAAGGGTGGAGCATACCCATCCCTACGTCGAGTGAGCGGCAACCGGGCGGAGGAGGCTCTGGTGATTGCAGTTGATAGTGACAGCTCGCAGACGAGGTCGGCATTTTCCACGCTGGGATGTGCGGAATTCGAATTGAGTGAAGCGCTTGGATTGGCGACCAAGCATGGCATCGACGCCATCGAAATCCGCGCCCTTGGCGGCACTGTCGATCTGGTTGCCTATTTCACCGAAAGGTTCGGTTCTCCGGCCGGTCTGGCCAAAGTGCTGCAGGCCTCTCCCGTAAGCGTCTGTGCCTTCAATACTTCGCTGCGTCTTGTCGGCGCGACAGCCCAGGCAAAGGAAGAGTTCCTGCGTTATCTTCCATGGGCTGAGGCCGCCGGCGTTCTTTCGCTCCGGGTTTTCGACGGCGGCGAAACCGCCGACAGGGGCGAACTGGCCGAGGCGCTGGCGACGCTGCAATGGTGGCGTGAGACTGCGGAGCGTGAAGGCTTTCGTGCGGCTATGGTCGTCGAGACACATGATTTCCTTGCGTTGCCGGACGCTATTCCGCGCTTCCTTGAAATAGCGCCCGATTGCGCTCTTATTTGGGACACACATCATACCTGGCGCAAGGGCGGGCAAGATCCCGTCGAAACCTGGAAGCAGGTTCGGCGCAACACTCGACATCTCCACATCAAGGACAGTGTTTCTAGGCCGGGGCCGAGACTGCCCTATAGTTACGTGCTGCCCGGTACCGGCGAGTTCCCGATGCCGGCGTTGCGGTCAGCGCTCGATACCGATGGTTACGCCGGCATCATGAGTCTGGAGTGGGAAAGATTGTGGCACCAGGATCTGCCGCTTCTGGATCTGGCCCTGCAGGCGGCGCGGCAAAGCGGCTGGTGGTCCCAGGCGACAAGTGGTGAATAATTGTTGAAGAGTATTGATATTTTAATTTAGTTGTATGGGAGAAGGCTACGCGGAGATTGACTTTTGCAGCGCTAATTAATTAGTGTATTAGCAATTATTAAATAACTATCTCGTAGGCATGTCCGTGCCGGGTTGACTACGGTCTTCGGCGCAATATTTCCAGCTCGATGAAGGGGGCCTCAATGATTGAGGTTTGAGGGTGTCTGGAAGATGGAAGAGGCGGATTATAGACACCGGAATCCGATGTTTCGGCGGGAGGCGCGCCGTTCATCACCCGCTGCTTCCTGCTCCTGGATGTTCCTCGATCGCCGCGTCGCCCCGAAAGGGAAGTCCGATGAACGGTAGTGCAAGCCGCGAGGAGGAGGGGCATGGAGCCCTGATCTTGAAGGCGATCGCCGAAGGGGGCCTGGGTTTTGCGGCACAATGGATTCATGATGCCGCAAATGTCGGTAAGGTGTTCTACGCGGAAAGCCTGGCGCGCGTAACGGACTCGGACGGAACCGTGCACACGGCCGGCACCTTCGTCTCGCTGCTCGAGCGGCAGGATCGCTGGTTCGATCTCGATCTGCGTATTCTGGACATGGTGCTGTCCGATCTGGCTGCGGATGAGGCACTGGTTCTCGGTTTCAATCTCTCCGCCGCCAGCCTGTCGCACTCCGATCGGTTCGCTGAAATATTCGGCCGAATCAGCCGCCGTCCGGAGCTTGCTTCGCGCCTCATCATCGAGGTCACCGAAAGTTATCCCGTGGTTGGCGTATCCATCGAGCGCATGAAGATGATCCGTGATCTCGGGTGTCGTATTGCCATTGATGATTTCGGCTCCGGCTTCGCCACGCCAGCGTCGCTGTTGCAGGTACCAGCCGATATCATCAAGATCGATGCAGCCTTCGTGTGGGATAACAGGCGAGGCCGCGACGGAAGCGACAGCCTCTCCCATCTCGTCGGTTTTGCCGCCTGCTTTGCTCCCTTCGTCGTCGTAGAGGGTATCGAAACCAGCTCTCAGCTCGATGTGGCGAGGGAAGCGGGCGCAACGCATGTACAGGGCTTCCTGCTGTCGAAGCCGGTTTCCTTGGCCCAGCTCCGGCGCTACAAGCGGAAAGCCGTCTTGCGGGGGGTGGAATGATTGTTCCTGCCGCTTTCCCGCCGGATATGGCCGCGATCTCCAAACCTTATGCATGGCGTATGTCTGCCGGTCTTTCGCCGAAGCCTGCCATCAGGGCTTTGCAGGTGACGTCATGATGAAGCACCCGGCTTTCACATCGGCCTATCAGATCTCGGCGGCCCGAGCGACGAGCGAGCTCAAGGCGAAGACATTGCTGCGCGCTTTTGTGAGCCGGCTTCGCATCGCCTTTTCCGGGAGCGGCGAGTTGGCCGCCACATTCGTCGGCGGAGCCGAGCCGCATGTCCTAATCTGCGATCAGGCGGCCGAAGTGATTGGCCGCGTAAGCATAGATGCCGAGACCGGACTCTATGTCCTATGCGAGCTCGGCGGTCATGCTGATGACGTCGTCATCGTGACCGCGAGCGAAAATCGATTGATCGAGGAGATTACCCTCCATCTTGGCGATGGCCGTTTGCTCCAGGGAGCGGTCGATACCGCCGTCAGCAGCCTTGTGGGCCAAACGATGGAGGATGTCGAGCGCAAGCTCATCCTTCAGACGCTGCAGCATTGCGGCGGTGATCCCACTCATACGGCGTTCATGCTCGGCATGCCGCTCGTCACTCTTTGCAACAAGCTGGCGGTCTACTTCTCGGACCCCGCCGACGAACTGCCGCAGACTGCTGCGGATACGGGATACGGAGCGAAAAGCTACCGGCTGTGATTGCGCACGCATTTCATGCGGACGCATTGTGCCCCGGTTGTCAACCGGGATCGCGCCCCTGGACAGGGCGCAAATCGAAACGGCGCGCTGCCCGGCTGCGGGTATCGCGCATAATGCAATTCGAGCGGGGCGGCGCACGAGGAACCAAATGAGATCCGGGAAAAGATCATGGATTCTTTCAGCGAGAGAAAAGACCCCGTACCCCAGAAGACGCCTGCTTTGTTCGATGGCTGCGTGAAGATCGTTTCGGCCTATGTCAGCCACAATGCCATCCCTGTTCACAGCCTCCCCAAGCTTATCAAGGATATTCACGAGGCGCTGCAGGCATTGAATGGGTCGGCTTCGATCGTCGATCGAAGCAATCTGGTGCCGGCGGTGGATTTGAAGAAATCAGTGACAAACGACTACATCGTCTGCCTCGAGGACGGCAAACGCTTCAAGACGTTGAAGCGCCATTTGCGCGTGCATTATGGCATGACGCCCGAGGAATACAGACAGAAATGGGGACTTGCTCCCAACTATCCGATGGTTGCGCAGAATTACGCCCACCGTCGTTCGGAACTTGCCAAGATTTCCGGCCTCGGTGCGAATGGCAGCAAGAGGGAAGGCGTCGGCTGAAGCAATTCGCAACAGGCGCCTCATGTGCTCCTGACGGCGTGGCTTCGACGCTCCATGCGAGTTCAGGCGGAATGCTGCAAATAAAATGGCGCCCCTTCAGGAGCGCCATTGTCTTATCGAGACTGTCCGACGTCTTTACCGACGAGGATTAGAAGACCTGGCGCAGCACGATGAACAGCACGAAGGCAAGCGCGATCGAGGCCGGTAGCGTCAGGATCCAAGCCATCAGCATGTTGCGCACGGTCGACCATTGAAGGCCGGAACCGTTGGCGGCCATGGTGCCGGCGACGCCGGAGGACAGGACGTGCGTGGTCGAGACCGGCAGGCCGAGATGGTCGGCGGCGCCGATGGTGAGCATGGCGACGACTTCGGCGGCAGCACCCTGGCCATAGGTCAGATGCGTCTTGCCGATCTTTTCGCCGACGGTGACGACGATGCGCTTCCAGCCGACCATGGTGCCGAGGCCGAGTGCCAAGGCGACGGCAACCTTCACCCAGAGCGGGATGAACTTCGTCGCGTGATCGACCGCGGCATGATAGTTCGTGACGGCTTTCAAGTCGTCGGCGCTCATCGGCAGCAGTTTCTGCTTGTCGATCAGCTTCAGCGATTCACCGATCAGGTAGATGTCGTTGCGAACGTTGCCGACGAGCCCGTTCGGCAGCTTCTCGACGCTTGGATAAGCTGATATCTCGGCGCTGGTGGCGTGAATATAGGCCTGGAGCGCCGGCGTCGTGGCGTCCGTCCAGGCCTTGCTCTTGACGGCGGCGGCGACCGCGGCCTTCGGATCGGCCGGCGCCGCAACGCCGGGCTTCACATATTTGCCGAGCACCGTCTCGACTTGCGTGGAGGCGGTTTTGTAAGCTTCGAGATAGTTGACGTCAGGCGTCTTGTTCAGCGCGAAGGCTGTGGGCACGAGACCGATGAGGATGAGCATGATCAGGCCCATGCCCTTCTGGCCGTCGTTCGAGCCATGGGCGAAGCTGACACCGGTGCAGGTGAAGATCAGCAGGCCGCGGATCCAGGCCGGCGGCGGCGCATTGCCCTTCGGCGCTTCATAGAGTTCCTTGTTGCGGATCAGCACCTTGGCGACCAGCAGCAATATTGCAGCCATGGCAAAGCCGATGATCGGCGACAGAAGCAGCGACATGCCGACGCTGCTCGCCTGCGACCAGTCGACACCGCTGGTGGCGGAGCCGGCGGGCGCCAGGAACTGGTTGGCGAGACCGACGCCGATGATGGAGCCGACGAGCGTATGCGAGCTCGAAGCCGGCAGGCCGAGATACCAGGTGCCGAGGTTCCAGATGATGGCGGCCGTCAACAGCGCGAAGACCATTGCCAGACCGGAGCCGGAGCCGACCTGCAGGATGAGCTCGACGGGCAGCAGCGCCAGGATGCCGAAGGCGACGGCGCCTGAAGAGGTGAGAACGCCCAGGAAGTTGAAAAAGCCCGACCAGATAACGGCGAATTCGGCCGGCAGCGAGCGCGTATAGATGACGGTTGCCACAGCATTGGCCGTATCGTGGAAACCGTTGACGAATTCGAAGCCGAGCGCGATCAGCAGTGCCAGACCGAGCAGGATCCACGGAACAGCGGCGGCTTCGGCAAGGTCGCTTCCCAGGGCATAGCCAACATAGGCGAGACCGGCCAGCACAACGACACCGAAGATCGGCAGAAACCATTTTGCCGAACCACCGGCGCCGTGAATTGGATGGTTGGCATTGCCACCCTCCGACGTGTTTGAAGCGAGGTCGACCATCCCAAACTCCTTTATGGCAATTGATATCGTTGGTGTAAGCCTCCTTCATGAAACTCTCGTGACGCGCGAGCAGGTTGCGGCTGGCTGCAAAGATCGGCCAAAGTATGCTTTTTTGGCTGTGGGCAGGCGTTTGGTCTGATCTTGATTTCGCCGTCAAATGGCCTTTTTCGGTTCAGCCAGCGTTCATACCTTTGGGGGTTAAATCCCGCATGTAAGGGACTTGGATAGAGGGCCATCAAAATGAGATCGTCCGTGATTGCCATCGCTGCCTTGTTCGGCAGCTTGGTTGTATCTTCGGCAGAGGCAATGCCTATCCCAGCCGTTGGGACAACGGCCTCAGTGCCGATCGTAAAAGTTGACTATGCCTGCGGTCGTGGCTGGCACCTGACGCGCTGGGGCGAATGCCGCCCCAATCGTTGGGGTCCGCCGCCCCGGCGCTGGGGGTACTACAGGCCGCCACCGCCGCCGCCATGGGGCTGGCACGGCCATCGCCATCATCGCGATGGTTGGGGCGACGACCGCTGGCGTGATCGCCGGCGCGACTGGTAAGATCAGAAACACCGCCGCACTTTGCGGCGGTGTTTTGCTGTGCGCAGTTCCGAAAAAAATGCGTTGCAGTTTTCCGTCCGGAATTGCATGAACACAGAGCGGTTCTTAAGGCTGAGCTTGCGGCCGTAACGCGCGCGCTCCCAGCCAGAGTCCCGCAAGAACAAGCAGGCTGGCCGATAAGATCGCAGCAAGGCTTTTCGCATGGAGTGCGATGTCGGCAAGTTGGGGCCGGATGAGATCGGCCGTGTTGAAGTTCTCGCCGCTGAATTTGCACAAGACGAGCGAGAGGTTGTTGCGCACGAGCGCCGCGTCGATATCGGAGACGAGATCGTCGACCGATGCCTTCTCCACTTTCATTGCTCGCATCTGCAGCAGCACCGCCTTCGCTGCGGCGAGATAGGCGTGGGAGCATTCGTTGAACGGGCTTTCCTCGTCGCTGACGCTGTCCGGCATCAGGCCCCAGAGGCAATAGGCGCGCTGGATCTGCGCAAAGTTCAAGAGACGGCGGAAAGTTTCGTCGGTATCCGACATGCTCTCGGCAAGCGAGACGATCCGCCCGTAATAGGGGGCGATCACAGCCATCTCGCCATGGGTGAGGCTAGGGATCGAGATGCCGGCCTGGCTGCCGGATGAGCCGCCGCCATGCGCGGCAACCGAAGCCGGCCAAGCCGCAGCGATGAGACAGAAGATTGCAAACAGGACGCTGAGTGGATACAGGCGTCTCCCGCGCATGTTGCCATGCGCGGGATGCGATCTATTTACCACACTAGGCCCGGCGCAGAGCCGCATTGCCGTAGCGTGTCTGCGGTAGCTGGTGTTCCGCCCAGGCACCGAAGACAAGGCCGAGCGTCGTCCAGAGAATGGCGTGCATGCCGAGCGATGTGATGCGGAAGCGCCAGAGCACGACGGCGGAGAATTGCTCAGGCACTTCGTTGATCGAGGGAAGCAGATATTGGATCAGCGCGATGAAGACGAGGTAGCCGATTCCGGCGATGATCGTACCGTTCCAGGAGCCATATCGCGCCGCCAGCCTGCGACCGAAGCCCACGGCGACCATCATGCCGACGACGGAGGCAACGATCATGATGAAGAACAGTTCCGTTCTCGCACCGATCGTCTCGGGATTGCCGACGGCCGGCGGATTCGCCGGATACTTGATGTCGGGCACGAGAGAAATCGTCACGAAGGCGGCGAGCGCGAGCAGAGCTGCCGTGCCGCGCGCGCCGAGAGGGCTGACGCGGCCGTAGACAAAGGAAAAGACCAGCGCGAACAATCCGCCTATTGCGGTCGAGAAGATCACGCTGCCGGTAAAGAGGCCGATGCCCGCCTGTGTGGCGCGGCTGACGATTTCCGGTTCCGGCGCTTCGCCGGCCGCCTGTGCGGCCTTTTCCTCAAAGCCGATGGCCCAGTCGACCAGCGGTTCGCCGAAGATATGGGCGAAGGCAAAAACGAGAATACCGGCAAGGGCCCCGACGATCATGCCGCGGAGCAAGAGACGTCCAACCATGTGCTTGACCCCTTAGTGGCAGGGGAAGCCGAGAAGGTGACGGGCGTCATGCACGAATTCGTGCACATACATGCCCGAGATGAGCGAGGTCGCGCCTTCCTCTGCACCGATGAAATAGATCGCGAGCAGCATCAGCAGGCCGGCAAAAATGGCCCAGGGCAGAATTTGGCCGAGCGGAATCGGCTGCGGAATTGCGGTTGGGGCGAAAGTCGTGTCGGACATTGTATTTCCCTCTTGAAGAAAAGCGCGTTCCATTTGCGGAAGGGTTTTTGCGGGAAGGGTCTGGCTCTCGAAGGCGAAGCGTCCGTCATCGATTACAGTGGCGCGACCGCGCCGGAATTCCACCGGCTTCCGCACCCGCAAGTGCAAGTTTATATCTATTTGTAAAGATGGTTGTCAATCAAGCGCCACAGCGATGCGAAATCGCGACAAGAGCGCGGTAGGGGATGGAGTTGAGACAGTCTCATGAAAACGCGTTTGAGCTGGATTTGCCATGGGGCGACGCAAGCCAATCGGAATGGCTGCTTTCCGGATGACGAGCCCTTGGAGGCGAAGGCGGCTCAGCAGGCTCAATCCTTATCCTTCGGGCTGGGGGCGATCGATCGGGTCTGGGCCAGCCCGGCTCTGCGTGCGCGCCAGACCGCCGCGGTTCTCGGTCTCGATGCCATCCCGGATGTCGCCTTGCGCGAATGCGATTATGGCGACTGGCGCGGGCAATCGCTCGCCGAATTGCATGAAAGGGACGCGGATTCCCTGGCGCTCTGGATGACGGATACGTCGGTCGCGCCGCATGGCGGGGAAGCCCTGTCCTCGGTCATGAAGCGTGTCGGCGAATGGATGGGAAACCATATCGAGGATGCCGGCCATATCGTCGTCATCACCCATGCGAGCGTTATTCGCGCTGCCGTTCTGCAAGCCCTGCAGTCGCCGCCTGCGGCATTCTGGGCTGTTGATGTGGAGCCGTTCGGGATTGTCGAAATGACGAGCGACGGTCGGCGCTGGCAGCTTCGCTTCCCGAAAATGACAATATAGAGCGATGCCGGATGGATATGGAGATACTCGCGCCCGGCGCAGCGCGAAAACGAAGGGCAGAGCGTTTCCGTCACTCCGCTGAGCAGCGGAAATGCTCCGGTGCTCAACGGGTGGCTTTTGCCCGCTGCCTCTCGAAATAGACGAGATAGACGGCCAGCCCCAATGTCATGGCAGCCAGTCCATACCAGGTGATGGCATAGACGAGATGGCTGTTGTGGAAGGTAATCTGCGTCAGCCCGCCCACGGGCAATCCACCGGGATTTTTCGCATCGTCGGCATCGATGAAATAGGGCGCCACGTTCTGCAACCCGCGAGCCTCGGAGATCGCTGCCACGTCGCGTGAATACCAGCGCTCGTCCGCCGGCACGTTCGAACGCAGTAGCGTGCCTTTGGGCTCACTGATCCTGAGTAGGCCAGTCACGGTCGTCTCGCCAGCAATTTCGCCTTCGGTGCGCGTCGCTGGATTGCGCTTCTCTGTGGGAACGAAGCCGCGGTTGACGATGACGATCGTGCCGTCTGCAAGCTTCAGCGGCGTCAGCACCCAATAGCCTGCGCCGAGCGCAGTCGAGGCGTAGACCTGCGCTTGCCTGTCATTGAGGAAAATGCCGCTTGCCCGGACACGCTTGTATTCCGAGTTTTCTGCCGTGATATCGGCCCATTGCGCCGGACCGGGAGCCGGAACCGCCGGCGCATGCACGCGCGCATCGACCCTGGCGATCAGATCCAGCTTCCAATGCAGCCGCTTCACCTGCCATGTGCCGAGCCCGATGAGAAGCGCCGTCAGAAGCAGAAGCAGCGATACCCAGATGATAAGGCTCAGCGTCGAGCGCGGCTTGCCCTGAGATGTGCTCGAGGAAATGTCGGTCATGGCGCTGGTCTCCGGGGGTAGGGCAATCGCATATGAAGCAGGTCGCTGCCGCACACCCCTTCTCCCCAACGGGGGAGAAGGTGCCGTCAGGCGGATGAGGGGGCCTGCCGCGAGTACGAAAATCCATGAATTCAGGCCGGAAAGCCCCCTCATCCGACCCTTCGGGCCACCTTCTCCCCGAGGGGAGAAGGAGGTTCCGGTGCCGATCCGCACCATATGCAAAAGCCTTGGCGTCCTGAGGGCGCACCGCGCAGCATCCGGCGGAATTTTCGCGCCGGGAAGAGGGCGGGCCTTCGCCTGAAGGCCCGCCGCTCGAATTTACGGCATGTTGCGCATCATCTCAGGCGACATGGGCATCATGTTCGCGTTGAGGTGATGCATGACCCAGAGCGACCCGGACAGCGCGATGATGACGATCACGATGGTGAAGATCAGCGCCATCATGTTCCAGCCGCCTTCCGAGCGGGTGTTCATGTGCAGGAAGTAGATCATGTGCACGACGATCTGGATCGCGCCGAGGATCATGACGATCGCCCCGGTGACGGCCGGATCGGAGATGACCTTGCCCATGACCAGCCAGAAGGGAATGGCGGTCAGGATGACGGAGAGGATGAACCCCGTCATGTAGCTCTTGAAGGTGCCGTGCGATGCCTCGTGGCCGCCATGGTGGTCATGGCCGTGAGCGTCGCCGGAATGATGCGAATGGTTTGCGTTCGAGCTCATCCGAGAACTCCCATGAGGTAGACGAGGGAAAACACGCCGATCCAGACGACATCGAGGAAGTGCCAGAACATCGAAAGGCACATCAGGCGGCGCTTGTTTTCCGGGATCAGTCCGTAGCGGCCAACCTGCACCATCAGCGTGATCAGCCAGACGATACCGGTGGTGACGTGCAGACCGTGCGTGCCGACCAGCGTGAAGAAGGCTGAGAGGAAGGCGCTGCGCTGCGGGCCGGCACCGTCGAGGATCAGGTGATAGAACTCGTAAAGTTCGAAGAAGATGAAGAGGGCGCCGAAGATGCCGGTGATCGTCAGCCATATCAGCGTGCCCGACTTGTTGTCCTTCTCCATCGCCAGCATGGCGAAGCCATAAGTGATGGACGAGAAGAGCAGCATCGCCGTGTTGAGGGCGACGAGCGGCAGCTCGAAAAGGTCGGCCGGCGACGGGCCGGCCGCATAGCTGTGGCCGAGTACGGCGAAGGTGGCGAAGAGGACTGCGAAGATCAGGCAGTCGCTCATGATGTAGATCCAGAAGCCCAGCATGGTGCTGCCTTCCGGATGATGCTCTTCCGTCAGGTAGAAGGCGGGTGTTTCGCCATCCTTGGGAGCGTGTGCGGTTGGGGTGGTCATAAGTCTTACACCTGTCCTGCGAGCTGTTTCGTACGCTCGTTCTCGGTCTTGACGACCTCGTCGGCGGGGATGTGGTAGTCGCGCTTGTAGTTGAAGGTATGGCCGATCGTGATGACGATCATCGCGACGAAGGTAACGGCGGCAAGCCACCACATGTACCAGATCATGCCGAACGCGAAGCCGATGGAGAGAACGCCGAGGATGATGCCGGTGCCGGTGTTCTTCGGCATGTGGATCGGAATGAAGCCTTCGGTCGGCCTGACATAGCCACGGTTCTTCATGTCCCACCACGCGTCGTGATCGTAGACGATCGGCGTGAAGGCGAAGTTGTAGGCCGGCGGCGGCGACGAGGTGGACCATTCCAGCGTGCGGCCGCCCCAGGGATCGCCCGTATGATCGCGAAGCTCTTCGCGCTTCATGAAGCTGACGGCGAGCTGGATCAGGAAGCAGGCGATGCCGATGGCGATGAGGCCGGCGCCGAAGGCGGCGATAATGAACCAGATCTGCAGCGACGGATCGTCGAACTGGCTGACGCGGCGGGTGACGCCCATCAGGCCGAGGATATAGAGCGGCATGAAGGCGAACCAGAAGCCGATCTGCCAGAACCAGAAGCTCATCTTGCCCCAGAAAGGATCGAGCTTGAAGCCGAAGGCCTTCGGGAACCAGTAGTTGACGCCTGCGAACATGCCGAAGAGCACGCCGCCGATGATCACGTTATGGAAGTGGGCGATCAGGAACAGCGAGTTGTGCAGCACGAAGTCGGCCGGCGGAACCGCGAGCATGACGCCGGTCATGCCCCCGATGGTGAAGGTCACCATGAAGCCGACGGTCCACAGCATCGGCGGCTCGTAGCGGATACGGCCGTGGTACATCGTGAACAGCCAGTTGAAGAGCTTTGCACCCGTCGGGATCGAGATTATCATCGTCGTGATGCCGAAGAAGGAGTTCACGCTGGCGCCCGAGCCCATCGTGAAGAAGTGGTGCAGCCAGACGAGGTAGGAGAGGATCATGATCACGCAGGTGGCGTAAACCATCGAGGCGTAGCCGAAGAGGCGCTTGCCGCAGAAGGTTGCGACGACTTCCGAGAAGACGCCGAAGGCCGGCAGGATCAGGATGTAGACTTCCGGGTGGCCCCAGATCCAGATGAGGTTGACATACATCATCGGATTGCCGCCGAGGTCGTTCGTGAAGAAATTCGTGCCGGCGTAGCGGTCGAGGGTCAGCAGAGCGAGCGTAGCGGTCAGGATCGGGAAGGACGCAACGATCAGGATGTTGGTGCAGAGCGAGGTCCAGGTGAAAACAGGCATTTTCATGAAGGTCATGCCCGGCGCGCGCATCTTGACGATTGTGGCGATCAGGTTGATGCCTGAGAGCGTCGTTCCGATACCCGCGACCTGCAGGCCCCAGATGTAATAATCGACGCCGACGTCTGGACTATAGGCAATGCCGGAAAGTGGCGGGTAGGCCAGCCAGCCGGTCTTGGCGAATTCGCCGATGAAGAGCGAGATCATGATCACGATTGCGCCGGCCGTCGTCATCCAGAACGAGAAGTTGTTCAGGAACGGGAAGGAAACGTCGCGGGCGCCGATCTGCAGCGGCACGACGAGGTTCATCAGGCCGGTGACGAAGGGCATCGCCACGAAGAAGATCATGATGACGCCGTGGGCGGTGAAGATCTGGTCGTAGTGATGCGGCGGCAGGTAGCCTTCGGATCCGTTGAAGGCGATCGCCTGCTGCAGGCGCATCAGCAGCGCGTCGGAAAAACCGCGCAGCAGCATGATCAGCGCCAGCACGACATACATGATGCCGATCTTCTTGTGGTCGATGCTGGTGAACCATTCCTTCCAGAGATAGCCCCAGAGGCGGAAATAGGTCAGCAGCCCGAGAACGGCGATGCCGCCGATGGCGACGCCGAGGAAAGTCACGACCAGAATAGGTTCGTGATACGGGATCGAGTCGAGCGTCAGCCGACCGAAGATGAATTTGTAGAGGTCCGGGTTGGAAAACATGGATTGCCTCTGTCCCTTATGAATGTCTTGTTATTGAGCGCACCGGATCAATGACCCTGATGCTGCGCCGAACCGGTCGACGAATCGGAAGAAGAGCCGTTGCCCATATCCATGCCCGGCATGGAGTTGTCGCCATGCTGCATGGTGTGACCGGCGCCGCCGTCGGCCTTGACCGGCGTGACCTCGGCCGAGGCGCCATCGCGATTGTCGTAGATCAGTCGCTCGCGGTTTTCGTGGCTTTCCTTACCGCCGCCGCCCTTGGCGTCGATATGCATCATTTCGCTCATGCACATCTTGCTCGGATCGGCGCACATGTTGAGGATGGCGTTGTAGAGCCCGTCGTCGACGGCGTTGAAGTAGCGTACCGGCTCGCGTTCGCTGGGCTTGGCAAGCGCCAGATATTCCTGGCGGCCGAGCGCCGTGCCCTGGCTCTTTGCCTTCTGGACCCATTGATCGAAACCGGCCTGATCCAAACCGTGGAACTTGAAGCGCATGTTCGAGAAGCCGGCGCCGCTGTAGTTGGCCGACAGGCCCTGGAATTCGCCGGGATGGTTGATGACGGCGTGGAGCTTCGTCTCCATGCCCGGCATGGCGTAGATCTGGCCTGCCAGCGCCGGGATGAAGAAGGAATTCATGACGGCCGAGGCCGTGATCTTGAAATTGATCGGACGGTCGACCGGAGCTGCCATCTCATTGACGGTGGCGATGCCGTATTCCGGATAGAAGAAGAGCCATTTCCAGTCGAGCGCCACTACTTCGACCGTCAGCGGCTTCACGTCGGCGCTGAGCGGCTTGTCGGCGGCAATGCGGTCGAGAGGCCGATAGGGGTCGAGCTGATGGGTGCTGATCCAGGTCACCGCGCCGAGCGCGATGATGATGGCCAGCGGAGCGGACCAGATGACCAGCTCCAGACGTGTCGAATGATGCCAATCCGGCTCGTAGGTCGCTTCCTTGTTCGACTGGCGGTATCTCCAGGCGAAGAACAGCGTCAGGAAGATCACCGGGATGATGATGATCAGCATCAGCACGACCGAAATGATGATGAGGTCTCGCTGCTGCATGGCGATATCGCCGGAGGGAGCCATCACCACCAGATTGCAGCTTGATAGCAGCAAAAACAACGGGATGACGGACAAACGGCTGAAAATCTTCGATAGTCTTGGCACGTCTTAAAGCTCTTTTTGTTTCGACCCTACCGCGACTAAAGGACGGCGGTCATGAACGATATGAGGTGTTTCGTCGCACCGCAGCAAGCTTGAGTGCATTGCGGTATGGAATGCTGTCCCACGTATCGGGAAAACCCCCGGAAATCCAGAAGGTTTTCTATCAAGCAGTTCGCTTTTGCCGGCGCTAATATACCTGGATCGGAACAAATGGCTATCATCGGCGGTTCTTCTTCGTCCGGAACGCGGCGCCAAAGGCAGATAATGGCTCGACCGATTGCTAATTTGCGAATTATTTCATGCTGGATACTTGATATGTTCGCACGTTTGATCGACATTTTCATTACGCGCGAGTTCGTGGAGGAATTCGTGCTCGGAGAGGGAGGCTCCCGCGCATGGTCAGCGTAACGCATGAATCATTAAATCCCACATCTTCAACTCTGGAGAGCGATGCCCGCAGCATGCATGCGAACGGCTCGGTCGCCCCCGGCAACATCGCCATCGGCGTGATCATTGGTCGCACGTCGGAATTCTTCGATTTCTTCGTCTATGCCATTGCATCGGTTCTGGTCTTCCCGAAGCTCATCTTCCCCTTCGCCGACCCGTTGCATGGCACGATGCTTTCCTTCCTGGTCTTCGCGCTGGCCTTCATCGCCCGTCCGATCGGCTCGTTCATCTTCATGGCGATCGACCGCACCTATGGCCGTGGCGTCAAGCTGACGATCGCCCTGTTTCTGCTCGGCGGGTCCACGGCATCCATGAGCTTCCTGCCCGGTTATTCGGAAGTCGGCGTCTACGCGATCATCCTGCTTGCCATCTTCCGCATCGGTCAAGGCCTTGCGCTGGGCGGCGCATGGGACGGCTTGGCTTCGCTCCTAGCGCTCAATGCTCCGACGAACCATCGCGGCTGGTATGCGATGATCCCGCAGCTTGGCGCCCCGATCGGCTTTATGCTGGCAAGCGCTCTGTTTGCCTATTTCGTCACGAGCCTCACGACGGCGGACTTCCTCGATTGGGGCTGGCGTTATCCCTTCTTCTGCGCCTTCGCCGTCAACGTCGTTGCGCTCTTTGCCCGTTTGCGCCTGGTGGCGACCGAGGAATTCGGCACGCTGTTGGAGCGCCATGAGCTCGAGCCGGTAAAGATGACGGAGCTGTTGCGTGTGCATGGCCGCGACGTCCTGATCGGCGCCTTCGTGCCGCTGGCAAGCTTTGCGACCTTCCATCTGGTGACGGTTTTCCCGCTCGGCTGGGTTACGCTCTATAGCGAGCAGAGCTCGGGTTCGTTCCTGCTGGTGGAATTCCTTGGCGCGATCTGCGGCATTCTTGCCATCATCTGTTCTGGTCTGCTCGCCGACCGGATCGGCCGTCGCAATCAGCTCGCCATCGGCGCTGTGCTGATCGCCTGCTTCGCTTTCGTCGCCCCTTGGCTGCTCGATGGCGGCGCGACCGGCCGCCACATCTACGTGGTTCTCGGCTTCACGCTGCTCGGCCTCTCCTTCGGTCAGGCCGCCGGCGCCAGCGCTTCTCGCTTCAGCCAGAACTATCGCTACAGCGGCTCGGCTCTTGTGTCGGATCTGTCCTGGCTGATCGGCGCCGGTTTTGCGCCCTTCGTGGCGCTTGCCCTCTCCAGCCAGTTCGGCCTCGTCTATACCAGCCTCTATCTGCTGTCGGGCGTCGTCTGCACGCTGGTCGCGATCTTCTTCAGCAAGACGCTGGAGACCCGAGACAACTGAGACGGAATGTTCCGAAATCGAAAAGGACCGCGGCATGCAGGTGCCGCGGTCTTTTTTCGTTCAGGCCGCGTCACGCGACCGGCGGTGCAGTGCCTAATGCCTCACAAAGGCTGCGCGGCTCCGAAACCGTCGCAAGCTATCCGTCAAAACTTGACTCTCTTCTCAAACTTTTGTGATAACGAGACCCAAGTGTAAACTTGAAAAAAACGGTCAGGAAAAATATAGGCTACCGCATCGCTGCCCGATGACGGTGGCTTCCAAGCGAGAGGACTTAATGACTTTTTCCTTTTCTCATCTCACCAGCGCGCTGGTGCTTGCTGCAGGCCTTACTGTCGCTCCGATGATGGCGAATGCCGCCGATTCCGAAGGCATCGTCGTCTACAATGCCCAGCATGAGGCGCTGACACAGGCATGGGCGGATGGCTTCACCAAGGAAACCGGCATCAAGGTCACGATCCGCAACGGCAGCGACATGCAGTTTGCCAACCAGATCGTTCAGGAAGGCGCCGCCTCTCCGGCAGACGTTTATCTGACGGAAAACTCGCCGGGCATGGCTCTGGTCGATGCCAACAAGCTCTTCGCTCCGGTCGATGCCGCGACACTCGCCCAGGTGCCGGAAACCTTCAAGGCAGCCGATGGCAACTGGGTCGGCGTCGCCGCCCGTTCCACCGTTTTCGCCTATGACAAGACCAAGCTGAAGGAAGCCGATCTGCCGAAATCGCTCCTCGATCTCGCCGATCCCAAGTGGAAGGGCCGTTGGGGCGCTTCGCCCGCCGGCGCCGATTTCCAGGCGATCGTCAGTGCACTTCTGGAGCTGAAGGGCGAAGACGCGACCCGCGCCTGGCTGAAGGCGATGAAGGAAAATGCGAGCTTCTACAAGGGCAACAGCGTCGCGATGAAGGCCGTCAATGCCGGCGAGACCGAAGGCGCTGTCATCTATCACTATTACTGGTTCGGCGATCAGGCCAAGACCGGCGAAAACAGCAAGAATGTCTCGCTGCACTATTTCAAGAACCAGGATCCGGGCGCCTTCGTCAGCATTTCCGGCGGCGGCGTTCTGGCATCCAGCCAGCATCAGAAGGAAGCGCAGGCTTTCCTGAAGTGGATCACCGGTAAGGGCGGTCAGGCAGTTCTGCGCGATGGCGATTCCTATGAATATGCTGTCGGCAATGGTGAGGCTTCCAATCCGAAGCTCGTTCCGCTCTCCGACCTCCAGGCTCCGAAAGTCGAGCCTTCGAAGCTGAACAGCAAGAAGGTCACCGACCTGATGACGGAAGCGGGTCTCATCTAGCGTAAAGGCCCGCGCGGAAGCACGTTTAGCAGGCTTTCGCGCGGGCTTGGCTCTTGCATCCCATCCGCCTGCCCTGCTAGGGGCATGAGGATGGCTTTAAGGCCGATCGATCGGGCAACCGCCGTCAGCGGCGGTTGCCTTCCTATTTCAGGGCGTGAAAGGCAGCTCGGATTTGCTGCAGAAGAACACATATGCCGGCGAGGCCGCCGCCATGCGAATGCCCCCGTTGACGGCTGCCCCCCGCAGCCGCGTCCGGCATGCTTCCGTCGTCGCCCTTGCTTCCGCCGTCGCGCTTTTAAGCCTGGTGCCGCTCGGTTTCATCGTCTGGATCACGATCGACACCGGCTGGGCCGAAGTCATAGCGCTCATCTTCCGGAACCGCGTCGGCGAGCTGCTCGTCAATACCGTCCTGCTGGAAGTCTGCACCATTCCGCTGTCCATCCTGCTGGCTGTCACGCTCGCCTGGCTGACGGAGCGCACCGATATTCCGGGCGCACGCCTCTGGTCCTGGCTGGCGGCCGCACCGCTTGCCGTCCCCGCCTTCGTGCACAGCTATGCCTGGGTCAGTCTCGTGCCGAGCATGCGCGGGCTCTGGAGTGGTGTGCTGGTCTCGGTGCTCGCCTATTTTCCCTTCCTCTACCTGCCGGTCGCGGCCGCCCTGCGCCGGCTCGATCCGGCGATCGAGGATGCCGCCGCCTCGCTCGGCCTCGGTCCCTGGCGCGTCTTCTTCCGCGCGATCTTGCCGCAGCTTCGCCTCGCCATCTGCGGCGGCTCGCTGCTGATCGGCCTGCATCTCCTCGCGGAATATGGTCTCTACGTGATGATCCGCTTCGACACGTTTTCGACGGCGATCGTCGACCAGTTCCAGTCCGCCTATAATAGCCCGGCGGCCAATATGCTCGGCGGCGTCCTCGTCTTCTGCTGCCTGCTGCTGCTCGGCATCGAGATATTGGTGCGCGGCAACGAGCGTTATGCCCGCATCGGCTCGGGTGCCGCCCGCCCCGCGGATCGCCGCCGTCTCGGCTGGTTCGTCGTTCCCGCTGTCGCGCTGCCCATCGTCACCGCCGCCTTGACGCTCGGTGTTCCCTTCGTCACCCTGGCGCGCTGGCTTTATCTCGGCGGCGCAGGCGTCTGGCGGATCGACACGGTCGGCTCGGCCTTGCTACAGACCATTCTTCTCGCGATCGCCGGCGGCCTCCTCGCCACCGTTGCGGCAACCCCCATGGCATGGCTGTCGGTGCGTGCACCCGGCCGGCTGCAGCGCATTCTAGAAGCCTGCCACTATTATGTCGGCTCGCTGCCCGGGGTCGTCGTCGCCCTGGCCCTGGTGTCAATCACCGTCCGGCT
This sequence comes from Martinezella sp. CNPSo 3732, assembly GCF_057784515.1. Lineage (NCBI taxonomy): Bacteria > Pseudomonadati > Pseudomonadota > Alphaproteobacteria > Hyphomicrobiales > Rhizobiaceae > Martinezella > Martinezella sp. CNPSo 3732. The sequence goes on along the minus strand of NZ_JBXSOO010000022.1, from coordinate 105,961 downwards.
GATCCTGCCGCTCTACCAAACCTTTGCCACGCTGCTGCTCGCCTATGTCCTGCTGTTCCTGCCGCGCGCCATGGTCGGTCTGCGCGCCAGCATCGCCCAGGCACCCGTCGAGCTTGAGCGCGCCGCCATGGCGCTCGGCCGAACACCAGCGCAAGCCGTGCGGCAGATCACCATGCGGCTTGCCGCTCCCGGCTTTGCCGCCAGCGTCGCGCTCGTCGCCCTTGGCATCACCAACGAGCTGACGGCGACATTGATGCTCTCTCCCAACGGCACAGAAACGCTGGCGACGAAATTCTGGTCGCTGACCAGCGAGATCGATTATGTTTCCGCAGCACCCTACGCCTTCATGATGGTCGTGCTGTCGCTGCCGCTCACTCTTCTCCTTTACGCGCAATCCAAGCGGACGGCCGGACAATGACCTTTCTGGCGATCAAGAATATCAGCAAGCGCTATGGTCCCGTGCAGGCGCTCGACAATATCGACCTCACTGTGGCTGCCGGCAGTCGCACGGCCATCGTCGGCCCCTCCGGCTCTGGCAAGACGACGCTGCTGCGCATCATCGCCGGCTTCGAGACCCCCGATGCCGGCCAAGTGGTGCTTCAAGGCGAAACACTGGCCGATGGAGAGGCCATCGTGCCGGCGCACCGCCGCGGCATCGGCATCGTCTCGCAGGATGGCGCCCTGTTTCCGCATCTGAGCGTATCGGAGAATATCGGTTTCGGCATGGAGCGCGGCGCCCGCGACCGCGATCAGCGCATCAATGCCCTCATCGATATGGTCGAACTCGACCGCGGCATGCTCGATCGCCGCCCGCATCAGCTCTCCGGCGGCCAGCAGCAGCGCGTGGCGCTTGCCCGCGCGCTCGGCCGCAAGCCGCGATTGATGCTGCTCGACGAGCCTTTTTCCGCCCTCGATACGGGCTTGCGCGAAAACATGCGCAAGGCCGTCGCCCGTGTACTGCAGATCGCCGGTATAACCGCGGTTTTGGTGACGCATGATCAGGCGGAGGCGTTGTCCTTTGCCGATCAGGTTGCCGTCCTGCGCGAGGGCAGGCTTATACAGGCCGGCACGCCGCAGGCGCTCTATCTCAGCCCCAGGGATCGCGAGACGGCGCTCTTTCTCGGCGATGCCATCGTACTTTCGGCTGATCTTGATAACGGGTCTGCCAAATGCGTCCTGGGGCAGATTGCAGTCGATGCCGATAACCGTCAGGGACGTACCGACATCATGTTGCGGCCCGAGCAATTGCGCCTTGAGGCCATTGACGCGTCCGGTGCGGGAGCTGCCTGCATCGGCAAGGTGACGGAAATCGAATTCGGCGGTGCCGTTTGCGCCGTTACGGTCGTACTCTCCAACGCCAACGGCTCCGAAACCTTGAATATCAAGAGCTCCGGAGTCGGCCTGCCCGAGGTCGGCAGCATGGTTTCAGTGAGCGTCATCGGAAAGGCACATGTCTTCAACAAGCTCGAGGCCTGAGCGTCATTTGAGTTGAAGCAGGCGATGCTTTGGGGAAGATAAGGCATGTCGCGCAAAAGTGTGCAGCGGTTTTGCGACAACGACATGCGTCAATTCAAGGTCCTAAAGCGCAAGAAGCGAATCTGAAAGATCGCGGTGCGCTTTAGGCACGCCGTCATCATGCCCAATGCCGAAGGAATCTCCCCATGTCTTTTCCCGATGAGATCGAGCCGGATCTTCCTTTCCTAACCTCGCTTCGCCGCAATCTTCATGCCCATCCGGAGCTCGGCTTCGAGGAGGAACGCACCAGCGGCATCGTCGCCACCTTGCTGGAAGAAGCGGGGCTGACGGTGCATCGCGGCCTCGGCAAGACCGGCGTCGTCGGCACGCTGCAGATCGGCAATGGCACACGCCGTATCGGCCTTCGCGCCGACATGGATGCGCTTGCCATGCCGGAAAAGGGCAATCGCCCCTATAAATCCACCATTCCCGGCAGGATGCACGCCTGCGGACACGACGGTCACACGACCATGCTGCTCGGTGCCGCCCGTCACCTTGCCGCCAAGCGTGGCTTTTCCGGCACGGTTCATTTCATCTTCCAGCCGGCTGAGGAGGGTCGTGGCGGCGCCAAGCGCATGGTGGACGAAGGCCTTTTCGATCTCTTCCCCTGCGACGCCGTTTACGGACTGCACAATATGCCCGGTCTTGCGGTCGACGAGATGGCGGTTATCGAAGGGCCGCAGCTTGCCTCGTCGGACAGCTGGCGCATCACCTTCCGAGGCACCGGCACCCATGGCGCCAAGCCGCATCTCGGCAAGGACCCGATCACGGCAGCGGCAACCTTCCTATCCGCGCTGCAAACCATTGTCGGCCGCGTCGTCGATCCGCTGCAGCCGGCCGTCGTCAGTGCCTGCTCGCTGCAGGCGGGCGATCCGAAGGCATTGAACGTCATTCCCGATACGGTCGAGATCGGCGGCACTGCGCGCGCCTATACGCCGGAGGTCCGCGATCAGCTGGAAGAGGAGATCGGACGCCTGGCGCATGGGACTGCAGCCATGTTCAACATTGCCGCCGATTATCAGTTCGAGCGCCGCATACCGCCCGTCGTCAACGATGCCGATGCCACGGCGCGGGCGCTGAAAGCTGCTACGACGGTCTTTGGCGAGAACGTGCTGACCCGTTTTCCGCCATCGACCGCCGGCGACGACTTCGCCTTCTTCGGTCAGAATGCTCCCGGCTGTTACGTCTGGCTCGGCAACGGTCCCGCCGTCGACGGCGCCCTGCATCACAATACTGCCTATGATTTCAACGACGAGGCGATCGCCTCGGGCGTGGCCTTCTGGACGACACTGGTCGAGCAGGAACTGACGGCCTGATCCCGATAGCAATCAAGAGGTCGGCGCCCGCTCGCCGGCAAACCTACCGAGAGGCATCATGGGCGATAAATTCAATGGAGTGAAACTGCCGGAGCGGACGGTGCCGTTTCCGGCTTCGATAAGCGAGGCCGCACAGGAGGCGCTGCGTCGGGCCGTCGGCGCAGACGGCATCCCCTTGAATGCGCTGCATGTCATGCCCGATGTAAGCGATTTCGATGGCTGGATGAAGCTGAAGGCCTTTGCCGATGTCTACTATCAAGCCGCAGCGGAAAGAATGGCGGCACAGGCGCGCGCCAGCGTGCAGACGGTGCAGATCGAGAAGGCCTGCGTCCATATCGCGACGCCGGATGGCGCTTTCCCGGAAGAGTACGCGTACATCGATCTTCACGGCGGCGCGCTGGTCGTCGGCGGCGGAGCCGCTTGCCGCGCGGGAGCGCAGAGCCAGGCCGACCAGCATGGCATCCGCTGCTACGCCATAGACTACCGGATGCCGCCGGAGCATCCCTATCCTGCGGCACTCGATGATTGCATGGCGGTCTATCGTCATCTGTTGAGGCAATATAGGCCGGAAAACATCATTATCGGTGGACGTTCGGCTGGCGGCAACCTTGCGGCCGCCGTGACATTGCGTGCCCGCGATGAACGCTTGCCTCTGCCCGCCGCGCTGGTTCTTCTCTCGCCCGAACTGGATCTCACGGAGTCGGGAGATAGCTTTCAGGTCAATCGGCTCGTCGATGTCGTGCTGCCGGGATCGCTCATGCCGAACAATTTGCTCTATGCCAAAGGTGCGGATCTCACCCATCCCTATCTTTCGCCGCTCTTCGGCGATTTTTCCAAGGGCTTTCCGCCGACATTTCTGCAGAGCGGCACGCGGGACCTGTTTTTGTCCAATGCCGTGCGCATGCACCGCCTCCTGCGTCGCGCAGAAATTCCCGTCGAGCTCCACGTCTTCGAAGCCATGCCGCATGGCGGCTTCATGGGGGCGCCGGAGGATCGCGAACTGATCGAGGAAATCACGCGTTTCGTGAAGCGGAGCTTTGATCGAGCCTAACGGGCATAGGAGGCAGGCAGCGATGATCTTCGTTCCGGAGCAAAATGCCTAGAGCCTTTCCGCTTTTTTTGAACCGCGAAAAAGCTCTACCCCTTTGTTTTTACGCAATTCCGGACGGAAAGCAGCTATGCATTTCTCCTGGAATTGCTCTAGCGGCCGGCTTCCCGCATCAGCGCATCGAAGATGATTCGGCGTGCCCTTTCCGCGTCGATCTCGGCGGCGAAATGCGCATTCAATTGCCCATGCGAGGCCCGTGTTTCGACGACGGTGCGCCCGCGCGTATGCTGCCCCTGCAACTCCGCATCGATCCGGGCATGCCGTAGGGCGGCGATGTCAGGTTCGACGAAAATGGCTGCCGCCGTTGGATCGTAGATCGCCATGGCCGGTCTGCCGCGGCTGACGGCGATGTTGATGTAGCCTTCCAGCAGGTCTGCGAGCAGCTGTGCCTTTTCTCCGGCCATCTTCCGGATATGGGTGACATCTTCCGGCCAGGCCAGCACCTTGCGGCAGATATCGAGATCGACCATGCGCAATGGCAGGCCGTGGGCAAGGACGATCGCAACCGCCTCCGGATCGGCAAACGCATTGAATTCCGCCGAGGCCGTGTGATTGCCCGCCGTGACGCCGCCACCCATCCAGGTCAGCTCGTCGATGCGGGTGGCGAGATCCGGCCGTGCCAGCGCCAGCGCTGCGATGTTCGTGAGCGGCCCGAGCGCCAGGATGCGCTTCGGGCTGTTGTCGTCGGAAAGCCAGTCGCAGAGTGCGGTAAAAGCATCGCTCGCCGCAAGCGGGTTGGCTGGCGGCAGGCTTCTGCCCGCAGTGGGAATGCCGGTCTGGCCGAGAATGCTCTGTGCCGTTTCCAGCTTGCAAAGCACGGGCAGCTCACGTCCGGTATGGATCGGAAACGTCCAGCTGAAGACCGCAGCCGCGCTCGCGGCATTGGCCTGGACATGAGACAGCGGCGCATTGCCGCTGACAAGTGAAACGCCGTCGATGACAAGATCCGAATGCGCGACCACCAGGATGGCGGCGATGTCATCGAACCCCATATCGGTATCGATCCAAATTCCCATGTCTTATCTCATCGGCGGGTATGAATTGACGCGACGGCCGTCTCGGCCCTTCGCTTCGGACGACGGCATCCGCTTGCCATCCGGTGGGGGTGGCCGCGGGGGCGCACAAGGACGCGCGCACCCGCGGATGGCTTAGCCGGCGAGTGCGTCGAGCACGCGGATCCAAGAGCGGATGCCCTTGTGATAGGAGCGCAGCTCGTATTTCTCGTTCGGCGAATGGATGCGGTCGTCGGAGAGGCCGAAGCCGATCAGCAGCGATTCCATGCCGAGCATCTTCTGGAAATCGCCGACGATCGGGATCGATCCGCCCATGCCGATGACGATGGCGGGCTTCGGCCATTCGTTGGAGAGCGCCGTCTTCGCCTTGGTCAGGGCCGGTGAATCGTAGGAAAGCTGAATGGCCGGCGAGCCGCCATGCTCGTGGAATTCCACCGAGCAATCCCCAGGGATCTTGGAGCGCACATAGGCGCGGAAGCTCTCGCGGATCGCTGCCGGGTTCTGCTGGCCGACGAGGCGGAAGGAAACCTTCGCCGATGCCTTGGCCGCGATCACGGTCTTGAAGCCGGCGCCTGTATAGCCGCCTGTAATTCCGTTCACCTCGGCCGTCGGCCGGGCCCAGGTGAGTTCCATCACAGAACGGCCCTTTTCGCCCGACGGGATCGCGAGACCGATTTCGCCGAGGAATTTTTCGGCCGTCAATCCGAGCGTTTCCCAGGAAGCCTTGATGTTGGCGGGTGTTTCCTCCACACCATCGTAGAAGCCGGCAAGCGTTATGCGTCCTGTCTCGTCATGCAGGCCGGCGAGGATATCGGTGAGGATATGGATTGGGTTGGCGGCAGCACCGCCATAGATGCCGGAGTGCAGGTCGCGGTCGGCTGCGGTGATGACGATTTCCTCACCGACAAGCCCGCGCAAGCCAGCAGAGATTGCTGGCGTATCGCCATCCCACATGCCGGTGTCGCAGACGAGGGCGAAATCCGCCTTCAGCTCGGCGGCATTGGCTTCGAGGAAGGGCTTGAGAGAGGGCGAGCCGGATTCCTCTTCGCCTTCGAAGAGAATGGTGATGCGCACGGGCAGGGCGCCCCTCGTTTCCTTATAGGCACGCACAGCCTCGACGAAAGTCATGAGCTGGCCCTTGTCGTCGGAGGTGCCGCGGCCGACGAGAATCTTTCGGCCATTGCCCAGGTCTTTGATCGCCGGGGCGAAGGGATCGCTTTCCCAAAGTTCGATCGGATCGACCGGCTGCACGTCGTAGTGGCCGTAGAACAGCACATGCGGAGCATCTGCGCTGCCGGCATCGTGATGGGCGACCACCATCGGATGGCCGGGCGTGTCGCGCACGGAAGCCTTGAAGCCGAGCGAATTCAGGTAGACGACCAGCCATTCCGCCGCCTTGCGGCATTCGGCCTTGTAGTCCGGGTCGGTCGAGATGGACTTGATGCGCAGCAGCTCGAACAGGTTGTCGAGACTGGAAGGGAGGTTCTGATCGGCGCGGTCGAGAACGGGCGATAGATCGGTCATATCCGACTCCTTACATGAGATTTGGATGGACGATAGACCAAAGCCCGGCGGGTTTCGAGGCGTTAAAACCGAAAATTTACCGTAGCTTGCGCCTTTCGATCGGGGCCCGCTCTTATGTGATTAGTTGCGTATGTAGTTTACAAGTTTTTTAGATTATTAGAAATAACGTCAATCCAGAAGCGTATTCTGGAGACGCGTAATGTTTTCAGTGATTGCATGTATTCGTGACGATCATGACGTCAGGCTTATTGTTGTAGCGGCGGTCATCTGCCTTATCGGCAGCCTTGCCACCATGCTCCTTTTTTCGCGTGCGCAGGAATGCCAGTCGCATCAGCGTCGCTACTGGATTGTTGCCGCAGCTTTTGCCAGCGGTGTCGGCATCTGGGCAACGCATTTCATCGCCATGCTCGCCTATCGGAGCAGTCTTCCGATCTCCTATGGTGTTTCCCTGACCGTGCTTTCGGTGGTTCTTGCCATCGTCGGCTCATGGCTTGCCATTGCCGTTGCCTTTGAATGGGATAATCGCGTTTCCTTTGCGGTCGGCGGCATGCTGATGGCGTTTGGAATAGCCGCCATGCACTTCACGGGCATGCAGGTCATCGAAGCCTCGGCAGAGCTCTCCTTCGATATACCGCGCGTCGTCGCTTCAGTCGCCATGGGTGGCGTCTTCTCCTCGCTGGCTTTCCTACTGTTTCGCAGCCTTCATGGCTTCAGGCGCATCATGGCAGGCGCTCTTCTTCTGCTGCTTGCGATTTGCTCCCTGCATTTCACCGCGATGAGCGGCGTCACGCTGACGCCCGAAGTAGGCATGCCGGGTGCTGCCCTCGCCATGGATCGAAGCATTCTTGCTGGCATCGTCATGGCTGCCGCGATGGGTCTGATTCTCATCGCTCTTGGCGCCATCTTCGTCGATCGTCATTTGACCGACCTCCGGGGTTTCGCCAATGCTTCGCTGGAAGGGTTGCTCATCGTCCGTGACGGCCGGGTGATCGACGCGAACGAGCGGTTCTTCGCCATTTCCGGCTGGTCGGCGCAGCAGGTGATCGGCGTCGCACCGGATGTCTTTCTGAGCATCGATATGGATATCCATGCCGAAGCAGCCATTCCGCTGGAAACGACGCTGTCGGGGTGCGATGGCAAGGCGATCCCCGTCGAGACCGTGCGGCGCTCCATCACCTATCGCGGCCACGAATGCAGCGTGCTTGTCGTGCGCGACCTGACCGAGCGCCGCCAGGCGCAGCAGATGATCGAGCATCTGGCGCATCATGATATATTGACGGATCTGCCGAATCGCTCGCTGTTCGACCAGCGCATGCGCCAGGCACTGCAGATGGTGAACCGCAGGGGCGGCGAAGTCGCGATCTTCTGCCTGGACCTCGACCGCTTCAAGGCGATCAATGACGTCTTCGGCCACGCCGAAGGAGACCGTATCCTCTGCAAGGTCGCCGGCATTCTGCAGCGCGCGATCGAGGATGGCGATACGGTGGCAAGGCTTGGCGGCGACGAGTTCGCCATCATCCAGCCGAAGCGCCGGCAGCCCGAGGGGGCCACGCGTCTTGCCGAACGCATTCTGGCCGAATTCGGCATGGAAATGGACACGGCACGCGATCCGACGGCCGTCGGCGTCAGCATCGGCATAGCCATCTACCCGCGCGACGGCACGAGCGCCGAGCAGCTTTACGCCAATGCGGATATGGCGCTCTATCGCGCCAAGCATGCGGGCCGAGGCCATGCCTGTTTCTTCGATGCGGAAATGGACAAGGCCGTGCGCACGCGCCGCCAGCTCGAGAACGACCTGCGCCAGGCCATTCTCCGCCGGCAGCTCTTTCTGGAATATCAGCCGATCTATGATGTCGGCAGCGACAGCGTCAGCGGCTATGAGGCGTTGTTGCGCTGGGCGCATCCGGATCGCGGCGTGATCGATCCGGAGACGTTTATTCCCATTGCCGAGGAAAGCGGATCGATTGTCGCGATCGGCGAATGGGTGCTGCAGCAGGCATGCCAGGAGGCGACGCGCTGGAGCGAGCCCGCGAATGTCGCGGTCAACCTCTCGCCGCTGCAATTCATGATCCCGACCCTCTACGACCAGATCGAACGGATCCTACGCAAAACCGGCCTCGATCCGCAGCGCCTTGAACTGGAGATCACAGAGGCGGCTCTGATGCGCGAGCGCACGACTGTCATCGCGACCCTGCAGCGGCTGCATCGCCTCGGTGTGCGCGTGGTCATGGATGATTTCGGCACCGGCTTTTCCTCGCTCAGCAATCTGCGCGCCTTCCCCTTCGACAAGATCAAGGTCGACCGCAGCTTCACCGGCGCCCTCGAACACGATCCGGCAGCCCGCTCGATCGTCCGCGCCATCATCGGTCTCGGCCACAGCCTGAACATGCCTGTCGTTACGGAAGGTGTGGAAACGGAAACCCAACGCCGCATCGTCATCGAGGAAGGCTGCGCCCAGCTTCAGGGAATATTTTTCGGTAGGCCGGATGTCGGACCCAGCCAATACCAAGCGGCGCTGGATAAGGTGGTCGGGCGGGGCTAGGCGTTTGCCGCTTTGAAGGGTGCAGCCCTTTCATGCAATCCCAGGCAGAAAACCGCTGTGCTCTTCCCTGGAGTTGCGCTAGAGCTGCCTGGCATTCTCCAGCACGCGCCGGATATATTCCAGCAGCAGTTCGCGCTCGAACTGACGAAAGTCTTTGAGGAGATCCGTGTCCGCAGCCATGGCGGCCTCGATCGCTTCCGCCTGCATCGCTGCGGCCTTGTTCGTCAGGAAGACCAGTTGCGCCCGCTTGTCCGAAGGATGCGGGCGGCGCTCCACCAATCCGTCCCGCTCCATGCGCGACAGCGTATTGGCCATCGTCGCCTGTTCGATATCGACCCTCTCGAGCAGCTGTTTCTGCGTGAGCCCATCTTCGGACCACAGTTCCAGCAGGATGGGAAACTGGCCGGGGGAAAAGCCGAGCTTCGCCGCGCGTTGCTGTAGCGAGCGAGCGAATCCCTTCGCCATCTGACTGGCAAGGTAGGCGGCGGAGTCCATCCGATTAAATCCCATGATTGCAAATATGCCCATAATTCAAGAGTAAGACAATCAGCAATTCTTCGGGTAGATCCCCTCTGAAATAAGCAACTCGGGCGAGTTTTTTCACATTCAAAGGTTGTATTTTTTGACATGAAAAAGCCGCCATGGCCTGGAGGGGGCGCCATGGCGGCTCATGAAAGAGGGACAAAGGCCCGGAGAGGGGATAGGCCTTTGTCCTAGTCTGACATGGCGGGGGACAGGCCGGTTGTCAGACCCGCGGCGTATCAATCGCCGGTGAGTATGATTTGAGGTTTCGAATGTGGTTTTTCAAGGGAATGCGCAGATTAGATTGATTAAAACTTAGTAACGTTTCGGTGAGAGATTTCGCTCTTTCCACAGGCTGCAAAAGCAGAAGTTTATATGGACGTTGGAGATGCGCCACGCTATCCATGCTTCCATGAAAAAAGGTGATCATCTCTTCCTTGTCGACGGTTCCGGTTTCATTTTCCGGGCCTTTCATGCTTTGCCGCCGCTGACGCGCAAGTCCGACGGATTGCCTGTCGGTGCGGTCTCCGGTTTCTGCAACATGCTGTGGAAGCTGCTGACCTCGGCGCGCGATACCTCCGTGGGCGTGACGCCGACGCATTTCGCCGTGATCTTCGACTATTCCTCGAAGACCTTCCGCAAGGACATCTTCCCGGAATACAAGGCCAACCGTTCGGCGCCGCCGGAAGAGCTGATTCCGCAGTTCGGCCTCATCCGCGAAGCGACGCGCGCTTTCAACCTGCCTTGCATCGAGACCGACGGTTTCGAGGCGGACGACATTATTGCCACATACGCCCGCCAGGCGGAGGCGGCCGGCGCCGATGTGACGATCATCTCGTCCGACAAGGATCTGATGCAGCTCGTCACCCCCATGGTCCACATGTATGACAGCATGAAGGACAAGCAGATCGGCATTCCCGATGTGGTCGAGAAGTGGGGCGTGCCGCCGGACAAGATGATCGACCTACAAGCGATGACCGGTGACTCGATCGACAACGTCCCGGGCATTCCCGGCATCGGTCCGAAGACAGCCGCGCAGCTTCTGGAAGAGTTCGGCGATCTCGACACGCTGCTTGCCCGCGCCGGCGAGATCAAGCAGCAGAAACGCCGCGAAAACATCATCGCCAATGCCGAGCTTGCCCGCATTTCCCGCCAGTTGGTGACGCTGAGGACCGATGTGCCGCTGGAGCTTGAGCTCGATGCGCTGGTGCTCGATCCGCAGGACGGCCCGAAGCTGATCGGCTTCCTGAAGACCATGGAATTCACGACCCTGACGCGGCGCGTGGCGGAAGCGTGCGATTGCGACGCGGCGGCGATCGAGCCTTCCGTCGTCAAGATCGAATGGGGCGAGAGCGCCCATGGACCCGATCTCGATGTCGGCGAGAATGTCGATCTCGTCGCCGGCAGCACGGTCGAGGCCGAAGGGGCATCGGTTCCGGCGCCGTCGGCCAAGGCGCGTCTGGCTTTGGATGGCACCACAGAGCCCGAGGATCTCGCCAAGGCGCGCGCCGCAAGTTTTGCGAGCGCGCCGGTCGATCATTCGAAATATGTGACCATCCGCGATATAGCAACGCTCGACCAATGGATCGCGGATGCGCGCGAAACCGGTATCGTCGCCTTCGACACGGAAACGACGTCGCTCGATGCCATGCAGGCCGAAATCGTCGGCTTCTCGATGGCGATCGCCGACAATCGTGATGATCCGACTGACGCGTCCATCCGCGCCGCCTATGTTCCACTCGGTCACAAGACCGGTGTCGGCGATCTGCTGGGCGGCGGCCTGGCCGACAATCAGATTCCGCTTCGCGATGCACTGCCGCGCCTGAAGGATCTGCTGGAGGATGCCTCCATTCTGAAGATCGCGCAGAACCTGAAATACGACTACCTGCTAATGAAGCGCTATGGCATCGAAACGCGGTCCTTCGACGACACGATGCTGCTGTCCTACGTGCTGGATGGCGGCGCCAATGCCACGCACGGCATGGACAGCCTTTCGGAGCGCTGGCTCGGCCACAAGCCGATCGCCTACAAGGATGTGGCCGGCAGCGGCAAGTCCAATGTCACCTTCGATCTCGTGGATATCGACCGCGCCACGGCCTATGCCGCCGAGGATGCAGATGTGACGCTGCGTCTTTGGTTGGTGCTGAAACCACGACTTGCGGCAGAAAAACTGTCGACGGTCTACGAACGGTTGGAACGGCCTCTGGTGCCGGTGCTCGCCCACATGGAAGAGCGCGGCATCACCATCGACCGGCAGATCCTTTCTCGCCTTTCCGGCGAGCTGGCGCAGGGCGCCGCCGCTCTCGAGGACGAGATCTACAATCTGGCCGGCGAGCGTTTCAATATCGGCTCTCCGAAGCAGCTCGGCGATATCCTTTTCGGCAAGATGGGATTATCAGGCGGCAGCAAGACCAAGACCGGCCAATGGTCGACCTCGGCGCAGGTGCTGGAGGATCTGGCGGCGGCCGGCTTCGAATTGCCGCGCAAGATCGTCGACTGGCGCCAGCTCACCAAGCTGAAATCCACCTATACGGATGCGCTGCCGAGTTATGTCCATCCCGAGACCAAGCGCGTTCATACCTCCTATTCGCTGGCCTCGACCACGACGGGGCGTCTGTCCTCCTCCGAGCCGAACCTGCAGAATATTCCGGTGCGCACGGCGGAAGGCCGCAAGATCCGCACCGCCTTCATTTCGACGCCGGGCCACAAGCTCGTCTCCGCCGACTATAGCCAAATCGAACTGCGCGTGCTGGCGCATGTCGCAAACATCCCGCAGCTCAAGCAGGCATTCGAGGACGGCATCGACATTCACGCCATGACGGCATCGGAAATGTTCGGCGTGCCGGTGGATGGCATGCCGAGCGAAGTGCGTCGCCGCGCCAAGGCGATCAACTTCGGCATCATCTACGGCATCTCCGCCTTCGGCCTCGCCAACCAGCTCTCGATCGAGCGCTCGGAAGCCGGCGACTACATCAAGAAGTATTTCGAGCGCTTTCCGGGTATTCGCGATTACATGGAAGGCGCCAAGCAGGCCGCGCGCGATAAAGGCTATGTCGAGACGATCTTCGGTCGCCGCATCCATTTCCCGGAAATCCGTTCGTCCAACCCCTCCGTCCGCGCCTTCAACGAACGCGCGTCGATCAATGCGCCGATCCAGGGTTCGGCCGCGGATGTCATCCGCCGCGCCATGATCAAGATGGAGCCGGCGCTGGCTTCGGCTGGCCTGGGCGATCGCGTCCGCATGCTCCTACAGGTGCATGATGAACTGATCTTCGAAGTCGAGGATGCCGATGTCGAGCGCACGACGCCGATCATCGTCTCGGTCATGGAAAACGCCGCCATGCCGGCGGTTGATATGGCCGTGCCGCTGAAGGTTGACGCGCGCGCTGCCCACAATTGGGATGAGGCGCACTGAGCGGGAGCGAGCTCGAATAAGGCAAGCCGCAATGGAGCCGGAAGACATGGTGGCGGTCGCCCTGTCGACGCTTGGCCGCATGCCGATCCACGGTGCGCGGCAGGCCGTGCCCGAGGGCGGCAATATCAGCTGGTTTTTCTATTGTGGGGAATACTACGACGCCGAGGATTTTTACCAGCCCGTACATACAGCGCATCTGAGCGAGCTGCTGCCCCTCGTCGTCAAATATCTCCATCTTCCGGTGGGGACGCGGTTCATCATTGACGATCAAGGCTATGAGGATGTGTGGCGGGTCGAATGATCTTCGATCGCCGCCATCGGGATAGAGTTACTTCCGAACCAGCGTTTCCAGCACCGAAACGATCGCGCGTTCCGCCTCTTCGAGCGTGCCGCTATTGTCGATATCGGCGACGTCGTAGCTGCCCTGAACGGTCAGCGAGCTTCTTTCCAGCCGTTTCAGCACGTCCTCACGGCTCTCGCGCCCGCGCGCCATCAGCCGCTCGGCAAGCACTTCGCGCGTCGCCGTGACATTGATGATCTTCAGCCGCGGAAATGCGCTCTGGAAACGGTGCAGGACCGAACGCGAGCCATTGGCGATCACCAGATGGCCCTGCGCAAGCTCACCGAAGACGTCGGCGGGAATGCCGTATTTCAAGCCATGCGCTTCCCACGAGACGGCGAAGGCGCCAGCCCGCTCCATTGCATCGAAGTCGGCCTCGGAAACGCTTCTGTGGTCCTCATTGCCGGCATCGCCATCGCGCGTGATGACGCGGCGGACGAAGTGGACATCGGGCCGGCCGGCAAAATGCCGCGCGGCGAGATTCATCAGTGTATCCTTGCCGGCGCCGCTCGGCCCGACGACGACGGCGAGCGTGCCCGCCGCCGCATCCGCCAGGCCGACATTAGTCGGCTTGATATTGGCGTCCGGGCTCATGCGACCCGCCGTCCTTCCCGCCAGACAGAGCGCGTGACCGGCACGCCGTGATCGCGGCGGACGCGCACAAGATCGGCACGCAAGCCCTCAGCAACGCGGCCGCGATCATTCAGGCTGACCGTCTTTGCCGGCGTCGCCGTCACCATGGCGATCGCCTGCGGCAACGAAATACCCTCGACTTCATCCGCCAGGATGAAGGGCGCGTGCAGCAGGCTGAGCGGCACATAGTCGGAGGACAGCACGTCGAGGACGCCAAGCTCAGCGAGATCGCGAGCGGCGATATTGCCCGAATGCGACTTACCGCGCACGATGTTCGGCGCGCCCATCAACACGCTCATGCCGGCGCCGTGGGAAGCCTTCGCGGCATCGATGCTGGTCGGGAATTCCGCCAGGCGAACGCCGTAGTTGATGGCTTCGTCGACATGGGCGAGCGTCGCATCGTCATGGCTGGCAACGGTGATGCCACGTTCGGCGCAGACCTTGGAGATCGCGTCGCGATGCGGCGTGGCATATTTGGCCGATTCCTCCTGGCGCTTGGCGACGAACTTGGCAAAGGCTTCATCGCTGAGCCCGCGCTTCTTCTGATAGTAGAAGATATATTGATCCATGGTCTGGAACTGGCGCTGGCCCGGCGCGTGGTCCATCAGCGAGACCAGGCGGACGTAAGGGTCCTTCTCGAAATCCTGGAAGTGGTCGAGCACGTTGTCAGAGGAGACTTCGCAGCGCAGATGGATCAGGTGATCGGCGCGCAGGCGATCTTCGCTTTGGGCGGCTTGGATGGCGTCTGCCATGTCGCGCATCTCGCCCTTTTCGAAACCGCCGTCTTCGTCCGAGCCCATGCGCAGGCAGTCGAATACGGTGGTGATGCCCGAGGTGACAATCTGGGCATCATGCGCCTGGATGGCCGCCGTCTTGTTCCAGCGGACGCCCGGACGCGGGGAATAATGTGCTTCCAGATGGTCGGTATGCAGCTCGACCAGACCGGGGATCAGATAATCGCCCTCGAAATCTTCGCCGATATCGGACTTGCCTTCGGAGATGGCGGCAATGCGACCGTCGCGGATCAGCACGGAGCCCTCGACGATCTTGTCTTCGAGGACGATGCGGGCGTTGGAAAGGACGGTTTCTTTGGTCATATCGGCTCTTTCATATTAGGCGCCGGCAAGCGGCAGCCAGGAACGGACGGTAAAGGGAGCACCACGCTTGTCTTCGGCGAAGATGGCAAGGCCGGAAATATCGAGCGGCTTGCCGGTGTGCTCGGCGAAGCGCTCACGCAGAATGTCGTGCATCTCGGCCTGGCGCTCGGCCGGAACGCGTCCCGTCAGCGTCATGTGGAAACGGAACTCGTCATTGACATAAGGATAGCCCCAGCGCAGCAGGTTGGCGCGCTGCGGTTCCGTCAAGCCTTCCGGCTTGCGTCGTGCGATATCATGATCCGAAAGCGGTGCGCGGAAAGGCTCGAAGGTTTTCACCACACGCGAGGCGAAGTCCTGCAGCGGCTGATGGAGCGAGCCGGGAACGAGCGCGAAGAAATGGCCGAGCTGGCCAAGCACCAGTTCCGGAATGGTGAAAGCATTGGTCTGCGAGGCGAATTCGGCAGCGACTTCGAGGAGATCGCGCTCGGTCACCGAGGAGGCAAGCTCGAACGGCGCCTTCAGCGTGGCATGAAAGCCATAGCGGCGCGGATCGGCCGTCAGCTCGGCATGGCCTTCCGGCAATGGACCCATTGCCTTGTCGGAAAAGATCTCATTCGAAAATGCATCGCGGCCAAGCCAGCAAGCGGCGAGCGATGTCAATGGATCGTCTTTGGGCGGCGTGAAATAGAGAGCATAGCGCAAGGCTGCATTCCTTGGAAAAATCGGCTGCGCGGGACACTGTTGGGTGATTTGCTTCAAACCGCAAGAGCAGCAAGGCAGCAACGGTTCGAATCCGGCTAAAGCCGGATTGACCGCTACGGTCTTGCCGGCCTGCGCTACCGGATTCCCGTGACAGAATGATGATGGGAAACGATTTTTCCCGATCTTTTTATTTCGTTCGCGTGCCCATCAGGCGCGAGCGCAAGGCGTTGGATGCAGCGTCGAACAGGAAGACGACGATGAGGATCAGCAGCACCATGTAGGCGACGTTTTCCCAGTTGGAATTGGTGCGCATCGCTTCCCAAAGCTTGAGGCCGATACCGCCCGCACCGACGGCGCCGATGATCGTCGCGCCACGCACGTTCGATTCCCACTGATAGAGCGTCTGGCTGACGATGACGGGCACGATCTGCGGCATGATCCCGTAGCGATGCACGAGAATGGTCGGCGAGCCGGTGGACTTCACGCCCTCGCGTGGCTTGTTGTCGATATTCTCCAAGCCTTCGGAGTAGAGCTTGCCGAGCGTGCCGGTCTCTGTGAGGAAGATCGCGCCGCTGCCGGCGAGCGGGCCCGGGCCGAAGGCGCGGGTCAGGAACAGCGCCCAGATCAGCATGTCCACCGAACGCAGAAAGTCGAACAGGCGTTTGAGGATCTGATTGAGCAGCCGGTTCGGCGTGATGTTGCGGGCCGCCAGGAAAGCGAGTGGAAAGGCCGCGAGCGAACCGAGCAGCGTGCCGAGGAAGGCCATGACGATGGTCTGGAACAGCTTGGTCCAGACGTCGCCGTGCTGCCATGCGCTATTGTTCCAGATATTGTCGAAGGCCAGCGAGAGATTGGACTGGGCGGGGTCCAGCCGCGGACCCGAAAAGATCAGGCTGATGACTTCGCTCGCCGGCTTGTCGAAGAAGGGCGAATGCGTATCGAAGACGAAATTCGCCCAGCCGATGAAGCGTTTGCGGATCTTCACGCGGTCGGTGGAAATGCTGGCATCGCCCGCAAAGCCGAGATTGACGAGAATATTGTCGTCATAGACCGTCATCCAACTGGGAACGGGTTCGGAGCCGACGATTTTCGGCACATTGCCGGCAATATCGATCGGAATTGTGATGCCATGCGCCGTCACGATGGCCTGCGTCTTGGTGACGGTTACCGTGCGGCTCGTGCTGCTGACTGAAACGGTCATGCTGCCATCGGAGTTGGTCTTCACCCAGTCGGGGTTAGGATTGTCGCCCAGCGGCGAAAAGCGTGGATATTTGATGCTGATCTTGTCGCCGGAGATGCGGAACTCCGGCTGCACGTCATAGCTCACCCATTCGCTGAGATAGATGCCGACGCGTTCCCAATGCGCTTCCGAAATGACCTTCGGCAGGTCGAAGAACCACACGGCATAGATGCCGTAGAGGATGACGCCGATGAAGATCATCAGCGCGCCGAAGCGCTGGCGGAAGGACCGGTGAAGCACTTCCGGGTAACGCGCTTCGATTTCCTGCATGCGGCCGGCGTCGATGACGGACATGGTCAACCTCAATGCTGCAAAAGGAAGGCATGCTCGCCGACGAGGCGGCGGCGGAGCCATGCGGAAAACTGATCGACGGCGATGATCGTCAGGAAGAGAAGCAGCACCAGCGCCAATGTCTTGGCGCCAAAGCCGCGCGAAATCGCAAGTTTCAGCTCCTCGCCGATGCCGCCGCCGCCAACGGCGCCGATGATGGTCGAGGCGCGAACGTTGATCTCCAGACGCAGCAGTGCGTAGGACATGAAGTTCGGCAGCACCTGCGGCAGAGCGGCGAAGCGAACGCGTTCCGTCCAGCTGGCACCGACGGCACGCATGCCCTCGTCGGGTTTCATGTCGATATTCTCGACGACTTCATAGAAGAGCTTGCCGAGTGCGCCGATCGTATGCAGGCCGACGGCGATGATGGCGGCGATCGGGCCGATCGACAGGATTGCCGAAAACAGTCCGGCGATGACGATTTCCGGAAAGGCCCGCAGGAATTCCATGATGCGCTTGGTCACCAGCCGGATCGGATTGGACGGCGACATGTTGCGCGCAGCGAAGAAGCTCAAAGGCACGGCAAAGACGAAGCCGATGATGGTCGACACCAGCGCCACGTTGATCGTGATGATCATCAGCTCGAAATATTCGGGGATGTAGAAATCGCCCCAGACATAGACGCGGCCGAGGGGGAAATTGAATTCCTCGCCGCCGGCGCCATTGGCCCCATTCGGGCTCGGCAGGTCGAAGAGCGCACGGTAGACGTCGGCCCAGTCCTTGGGAATAAGCCAGCTCAGGAAATCGAAGAGATGCGGCAGGCGGTCGAAGAAATGCCCGGCGTTGTTCTCGTCGGCAAAGCGCACCGAGCTGACGAAGGCGACGAGCAGGATCGCGAGACCGATGCCGGTGTACAGGCGGCGTTTGGCCACCATCTTGCTCCAGGCGTCGCCGATCTCCCTGGCGCTTTGCGGCGCGCTCGGCATGTTCGGATGCGTATCGGCGATCGTCATGAAATTCAGCCCTGTGAATGGCAAAGGGGTGTGAATAGCAAAAGGGCGGCCGTTGCCGGCCGCCCCATTTTGGGGATACGGATCAGCCGCCGATGGCAGCCTTACGAACGTCGATAACGGCGTTGTAGAAATCCGGGGTTACCTTGACGTAGCCCTTGAAGTCGCCGCCTTCGACGGCGTTGAAGCACTTGGCGTCGGTGGTCGGCAGCTTCAGGAAGAAGTCGGCCAGCTTGGTCTGCCATTCGGTGCCGAGAGCGTTGCGAACGACGAGCGGACCGTTCGGGATCAGCGGCGAACGCCAGACTTCGACGAGCTTGTTCGGGTCTACGGCACCTTTGTCGACTTCCTTGCGGAAGGTACCGGAGGTGAAGCCGTCCTTGAAATCGCCAACGCCCGAGGAATCGTCGACAGCAACGTCGACCTTGCCGTCATAGGCAGCGAGCAGGTTGTTCTCATGGCCGCCGTTGAACTGGGTCGAGCCGAAGAACTTGTCGTTCGGCACGCCGGTGGTCTTCGGAATCTGCGTCAGCGGAACGAGGTAGCCCGAGGTGGAGTCCGGATCGGCGTAGCCGAGCTTCTTGCCCTTGGCGTCCATGATCGTCTTGATGCCGGAGGACTTGAGGGCGAGGCCGATCGAGTAATAGCCGGTGGAACCGTCGGTCTGCTGCGTGGTCAGGATCGGCGTAACGGCCTTCGGGTCCTTGATGGCGACGGCTGCGTAGCCGGAAGCGCCAAGTTCTGCGAAATCGAGCGTGCCGCCGAGCAGGCCCTGGATAACGCCGTTATAGTCTGCGGCCGGGAAGAGCGAAACCTTCTCGAAACCGAATTCCTTCTTCAGGTGGTCGGAAAGGCAGGCGTAATTGCGCAGGCGGTCGGCTTCGTTTTCGCCGCCGAGAATGCCGATGCGCAATTCCTTGAGGTCTGCTGCGTTGGCAGCAGCGCCGGCTGCGAGCGCAACAAGCGCCGTAGCGGCAAAGAATGCTTTCTTCAACATGGGTTCGTCTCCTGATTAACCGGTGTCCCCGGATGCCTTCGGTCTGATAGAAGAAATGCGCCCTTGACGCGGGCCTTCGATCCCGGCCGTCCCCTCAGAGACCGGCCAGTGCCAGCGGTTGCGGGCCGGCAGATTCAGTCGCCGCGGCTTGCACGGCCGGATCGGCGATGTTGATGGAGGTCGACGTCATGGTCTCGTCGATGCCGGCGCCGTCCTTGTCGGTGCCGTAGATTTCCTTGACGGCGGCTGCGGTCAGATCGGTCGGCTTGCCGTCGAAGACGACCTTGCCGCCTGCCATGCCGACGATGCGTTCGCAATAGTTGCGCGCCGTATCCAGCGTATGCAGATTGGTGATGACGGTGATGCCTTCGCGCTCGTTGATATCGCGCAGCGCATCCATGACGATCTTGGCATTCAGGGGATCGAGCGAGGCGATCGGCTCGTCGGCCAGCATCATCTTCGGCTGCTGCATCAGGGCGCGGGCGATGGCAACGCGTTGCTGCTGGCCGCCGGAAAGCGTTCCGGCCATCTGCAGTGCCGTCTGCTCGATGCCGAGGCGCTCCAGCGCCGCAATCGCCTCGATGCGCTCCTCGCGGGTGAAGACCGAAAGGAGACTCAGCATCGTCGAACGATGGTTCAAGCGGCCGAGCATGACGTTGGTGAGCACGTCGAGGCGCGGCACCAGATTGAACTGCTGAAAAATCATGGCGCAATCGCGCTGCCAGCTGCGCAGCGCACGACCGGTCAGCTTGGAGACTTCGATGCCGGAGAAATGAATGGAGCCGGAACTCGGATCGGCCAGACGGTTGATCATGCGCAGCAGCGTCGACTTGCCGGCGCCGGAACGGCCGATGACGCCGACCATCTGTCCTTGCGGTATGTCCAAAGTCACTGAATCGACAGCGAGCTTGTTTCCAAACCGGCGCGAGACATTCCTGAGTTCGAACATAGTGCTTCCCTTTCGCGGCTGCCGGGCTGCAGAAATTTCAGCGGTACCGGTGCTAAGAATGGGCGCATGCCCCTGCCTCGAAGGGAGTTTCGACGGGGCTGGCGCCAACTACAAGGCAACCGATTAGTCCCGCTTCATGAAGCTCCGATGTCAGTTTTATGTAACTGCTGTTACAATTCCCGTCGTTTTCGCAAGATTAGCCGGCTGAGGGCTTTCCGTTAAATTTAGCCGTCAAACATGCCGGTCGGCAGGCCGTCCATGCTGAAGCTATTCTTCTCGCGCCGGTATTCCTCAATGCCATCAGGACCCTTGGCTTTCGCCCATTGGTCCAGGCTCGGCCGCTCGCCTTCATAGGAAAAGAGCGGTACGCCGAAGCCGCAGGATGTCTGCACGAGATCGAAGTCCAGCCATACGATCTGTCGTGCGCCGAGCGGCTCCTCGCCCGCATAGTGATCGTGCAGCAATTCACGATATTCGGGCGACGATCGATGGATGATCCGGCCACGGCCGTAGAGGCGCAGGATCATCGGCGGTCCTTCGACCGCGCAGAACATGATCGTCAACCGGCCATCGGCCTTCATGTGAGCCGATGTTTCGTTGCCGCTGCCTGTGCGGTCGAGATAAATGGCGGTATTCGGTGAGATGATGCGCAGGCACAGCGTTTCGCGGGGCGAAACATTGACACGGGAATTTGCCGTCGCCGATGCCGTGAAGAAGATGTGCTGCCGCGCGATGAAATCGCGCAGCCGGTCGTCGATACTGGAAAACTGCTTTGCCATGGAAACTCCTTCCCAATCCTGTCCTTGCAAGGATCATCTGAAAGCTGGATCGCTCGTCAACGCCTTGCAAGCTTGGTTTTGGCGGAAACGGTTCTCAGGCGGCGTAGCGATCCAAAAAATCTTCCGCGGACAGGGCGCGGAAATCGGCAAGTGCCGTGCGAAGGCGGTCGTGGTCCCAATCCCACCATGAAAGCTTGTCCATGCGTGCGCCGACCTCGGGCGTGAAACGCTCGCGGATCAGCTTGGCCGGCACGCCGCCGACGATTGAATAGGGTGCGACATCCTTTGAAACAACCGCACCCGCGCCAATTACGGCGCCATTGCCGACCGTGACACCCGGCAGGATGGTGGCGCCGTGGCCGATCCAGACGTCGTGACCGATCACGACTCGGTTGTCGCGCCGCCAGGTGAAGAAATCCGTCTCCATATCGGCGTCAGGCCAGTAGTCGGCGGCGCGATAGGTAAAATGGTGCAGCGTCGCGCGCCATGTCGGATGGTTGGTTGCATTGATGCGCACGGCGGCGGCAATGTTCACGAACTTGCCGATCGTCGCGCACCAGACCGCGCCATCCTGCATGATGTAGGAGTAGTCGCCGATCTCTGCTTCGTCGATGCGGCAGCGGTCGGAGACCTCGGTATAGCGGCCGAGGGTCGAATTGTTGACGCTCGCCGAGGGGCTGATGAAGGGCGTTTCGCCCAATTTGCGGCTCATGCGGCGGCCTTCCGCGGCGAGAACTGCGAGACGTCGAGAATGCGGCTGCCGACGGCCTCGCGCACTTCCTCGTCATGGAAGATGCCGAGCAGTGCGACGCCGGCTTCCTTCTTCTGTTCGATCATGTCGACGACGACGGCTCGGTTGCGGGCATCGAGCGAGGCCGTCGGCTCGTCGAGCAGCAGGATGGCGTGGTCGGTAATGAAGCCGCGGGCGATATTGACCCGCTGCTGCTCGCCGCCTGAGAAGGTGGCGGGCGGCAATTGCCAGAGTTCCTTCGGCAGGTTCAGCTGCGCAAGGAGTTCGGCGGCCCTGTCTCGGGCTTCGCTCACGGTCACGCCGCGGGCGAGCAGCGGCTCGGCAACGACATCGATGGCGGCAACGCGCGGCACGGTGCGCAGGAACTGGCTGACATAGCCCATGGTCTGGCGACGAACCTCAAGCACGGTGCGCGGATCGGCAGTGGCAAGATCGACGATCCTATCTCGGTGAGTAACAAGGATTTGGCCGCTGTCGACGGCATAATTGCCATAGATCATCTTCAGCAGCGAACTCTTGCCGATGCCGGACGGACCGCCAAGCACGACGCATTCGCCTGCGGCGACGGAGAAGGAGACATCGGCGACGACAGGCAGGCGAATGCCGTCGCGCAGATGCATGGTGAAGCTCTTGAAGACTTCGGAAACGACGAGTGGGGTTGCCATGTTTGTTCCTCAGACCTGCAGGATCGAAGAGACCAGCAGTTGCGTATAGGGTTCGCGCGGGTCGTCGAGCACACGGTCGGTCAAACCGTGTTCGATTACCTGGCCGTCCTTCATCACCATCATGCGGTGCGACAGGAGGCGGGCGACCGCGAGATCGTGCGTGACGATGATCGCTGAAAGACCGAGATCGTTGACGAGGCCGCGCACGAGGTCGAGCAGGCGAGCCTGTACGGACACGTCGAGGCCGCCGGTCGGTTCGTCCATGAAAACCAGCCGAGGGGCAGTCACCAGGTTGCGGGCGATCTGCAGGCGCTGGCGCATGCCGCCGGAGAAGGCGCGCGGCTGGTCGTCGATGCGGTCGGCATCGATCTCGACCCGCTCCAGCCAGTCGATGGCCGTGTTGCGGATGTTGCCATAGTGGCGGTTGCCGATCGCCATCAGCCGCTCGCCGACATTGGCGCCGGCCGAGACCGTCATGCGCAGGCCATCGGCCGGGTTCTGGTGCACGAAGCCCCAGTCTGTGCGCATCAGGAAGCGGCGCTCGGCCTCGTTCATGCGGAAGAGGTCGCGATAGGTCTCGTCGCGCATGTGGTATTCGACGCTGCCCGTCGTCGGCAGAAGCCGGGTCGAGATGCAGTTGAGCAGCGTCGTCTTACCGGAGCCGGATTCGCCGACGATAGCCAGCACTTCGCCGGGCCAGAGTTCGAAGGACACATCGCGGCAACCGATGCGGCTGCCGTAGAATTTCGAGACGTCCTTGACCTTGAGAAGGGGTGAGTCACTCATTCGGCAGCCTCCTTGCTAGCGGGCAATCCATCGGGCGCCAGCATAGGCCCGGCATGGCCGTGGGCGCGGCGATCATCGCAGAAATCGGTATCGGAGCAGACGAACATGCGGCCGCCCTTGTCGTCGAGAATCACCTCGTCGAGATAGACCTGTTCGGCGCCGCAAAGAGCGCAAGGCTTGTCGAAGCGTTGCACCTCGAATGGATGGTCCTCGAAATCGAGGCTGACGACCTCCGTGTAGGGCGGCACGGCATAGATGCGCTTCTCACGGCCGGCGCCGAACAGCTGCAGCGCATCGGACAGATGCATTTTCGGATTGTCGAACTTCGGCGTCGGTGAGGGGTCCATCACGTAGCGGCCCGCGACCTTGACCGGATAGGCATAGGTCGTGGCGATGCGGCCGTTGCGGGCGATGTCCTCATAGAGTTTCACATGCATGAGGCCGTATTCTTCGAGCGCGTGCATTTTGCGCGTCTCGGTCTCGCGCGGCTCCAGGAAGCGCAACGGTTCCGGGATCGGCACCTGGTAGACGAGCACCTGGTTCGGCCCGAGCTTGGCTTCCGGAATGCGGTGGCGTGTCTGGATGATGGTCGCCTCTTCCGTGCGGGTGGTGACAGCGACATTGGCGACCTTCTGGAAGAAGGCGCGGATGGAGACGGCGTTCGTCGTGTCGTCGGCCCCCTGGTCGATGACCTTCAGCACATCCTGCGGGCCGATGATCGCGGCCGTCAGCTGCACGCCGCCGGTGCCCCAGCCGTAAGGCATCGGCATTTCGCGCGAGGCGAAGGGAACCTGATAGCCGGGAATGGCGATCGCCTTCAGGATGGCGCGGCGGATCATCCGCTTGGTCTGCTCGTCGAGATAGGCGAAATTGTAGGTGGCGAGTTCGGTCATTCGGCTGCCTCCGTCATGGGTTCCATGCCGCGATCGCGAGCGGCCTCGAAGTCGCGGCGCATGCGCCGTACCAGGTCGAGTTCGGCCTGGAAGTCGACATAGTGCGGCAGCTTCAGATGTTCGACGAAGCCCGTCGCCTGCACGTTGTCGGAGTGGGAGATGACGAATTCCTCGTCTTGAGCCGGCGCAACGATGTCTTCGCCGAGTTCCTCGGCCCGTAGTGCACGGTCGACCAGCGACATGGCCATGGCCTTGCGTTCGCTTTGGCCGAAGACCAGACCGTAGCCTCGGGTAAACTGCGGCGGCGCCTTGGCCGAACCCTTGAACTGGTTGACCATCTGGCATTCGGTCACCTGGATGCGGCCGAGCGAGATGGCGAAACCGAGTTCCGGCACCTCGAATTCCACTTCCACTTCGCCGATGCGGATTTCGCCGGTGAAGGGGTGGGTGCGGCCGTAGCCGCGCTGCGTCGAATAGCCGAGCGCCAGCAGGAAGCCCTCGTCGCCGCGGGCGAGCGCCTGCAGGCGAAGATCGCGGGTCATCGGAAATTCCAATGGTTCGCGCGTGAGGTCGCCGATCTCGTGATCGACAGGCATGGTGCCATCGCCTTCGATCAGCCCTTCCTGATCGAGGATTTCGGAAACGCGCATGACGCGGCCCTCCTCAGCCGGTCGCTGCATCGGCTCGTCGACAGGCTCGTCGGCCAGAAGGCTCGGGTCGAGCAGGCGGTGCGTGTAGTCGAAGGTCGGGCCGAGAAGCTGGCCGCCGGGCAGATCCTTGTAGGTCGCCGAGATGCGACGCTCGATCTTCATCGCTGAAGTGTCGAGCGGCTGGGAATAGCCGAAGCGCGGCAGCGTTGTGCGGTAGGCTCTGAGCAGGAAGATCGCCTCGATCATGTCACCGCGCGCCTGACGAACAGCAAGTGCGGCGAGCGTCCGGTCATAAAGCGAGGCCTCGGCCATGACGCGATCGACGGCGAGCGCCAGCTGCGCCACGATCTGGTCGATGCCGACAGCCGGCAGCGAGCGGTCGCCGCGGCGACGGTCGGCCAGCAGCCGGTGAGCATTGGCGATGGCGGTTTCGCCACCCTTAACGGCAACATACATATGTCACAACTCCGTCGCGGTGATCTTGGTGGTGCGCGGCAGGCAAAGGAATTGCCGGCCCGCCGTCAGGATGAGATCGACGCCGCGCGGGAAAAGGGCGCGATTGTCGTTCCAGATGCGCAGCAGCGCATCCGGCAGTCCGATTGGCGCAATCATGGTGATGTCCTTGATCCCAGGGCCGGAAAGCGCCAGGTCCTTACCGCCTTCCAGGCTTTCGATCTCAAGCACAATGGTCGTGGAACGGTCCGGATATTCCTGGGTGCCGATGCCGAACTGGCTGAAGGAGGAAAGCGCCATACCGGCTTCGATGAAGGCGAACTGCGCCTCCAGCCGTTCCGAAATGACGGGTGCTCCGGTATGGAAGGCCAGCCATTCCGGCAGGGTCGATCTTGCCAGGCTGTTGGAGAGCCAGACCGACGTGTCGTGATCGCAAAGGGTGAGGCCGATGGCGCCGGCGGCAACACCGAGCGGAGCGGGCGGCGCGACGTCGGCCGCAACGGTCTGCAGGGTGCCCGGACGTGCCATGGCATCCATCGTCATCTTGAAGACGCTTTGGGCGTCAAAGACCGGATCGGTGAAACCGCCGGTCAGGGCCTCGTTGCCAAAGGTCGGGGTGCTGGAAAGGCTCATCAATCTTCTCCGCGAACCATGGTAAAGAAATCGACGCGGGTTGCTGCCGTCTCTTCGGCCCGCTTGCGGTCATATCCGGCGATACGCTCCATAACCGGCTGCAGAAGAGCCTTTTCGACGAAATCCTTCGTGGCCGATTGCTGCCAGAGTGCATCGAAGATGGCCGAAAGCCGGGCCTTTTCACGATCCGTGCCAAGTGCATGCGCATGGCCGATCGTGTTCGATGCCAGCCGGACGGTAGCGCGTGTCACCGTGACTTCGCCGAGATTGAAGGGGGAGCCGCCGCCGCCGATGCGGCCGCGTACCATGACGAGCCCGGTCTCTGGGCCGCGCACCGGCTGTACCGTCGGCTTGCTCGGCAATGCTTCCCAGGCCGCCTCTAGCTCGTCGCGTTCTGCCTGCGCCAAAAGATCGGCGACGCGCTTGCGTTCCCGACGCTCCTGAGCGGCCGCTTCCTGCCTTTGTGCTGAATTCATCGCGCCTTCCTCTAAATGTCTATTGATATAGACAACCATACAAGATAGTCTTATATCTATTAGCGAGTCGTGACAAGCGTGTGACAGGGCGAGTGGGCGAAATGGCGGGGCAGAAGATTCAGAGGCAGACGGGCGTGGCGCTCTGGCGGCAGATTGCCGATCGCATTCGCACCTCGATCAATCACGGCGACTTCGACGAGACGGGCATGGTGCCGCCGGAAACGTTGCTGGCGCTGCAGTTCGGCGTCAACCGGCATACGATCCGGAGCGCGCTCGCGGCGTTGGCGCAGGAGGGGATCGTCCGGGCCGTGCAGGGGCGCGGGACGCTCATCGAGCGCAAGGAGCGGCTGAGTTTTCCGATTTCAAGGCGCACGCGATTTTCGCAAGGGATCGGCGATCAGGTGCGTGAGACCCGCAGCGTACTGCTTGCATCAGGTGAAGAGGCCGCCAGCACCGAATTGGCCAGGCAGCTGAAGATCAGGACCGGCACGCCGCTGATAAGGCTCGAAACGCTGGGTCAGGCGGATCATCGGCCTGTCTCGCGCGCCACCAGCTGGTTTCCGGCGGATCGTTTCGGCGATATTGCGGAGGTCTATCGGACAACCGGTTCGATCACCAAGGCATTCAAGGAGCTTGGCGTACCCGATTACGTCCGCGTCGTCACCGAGATCACCGCGACGCATGCCGACGAAGGCGATCTTGCCGATCTACAGCTATCCCCGGGCGCCATTGTTCTCGTCGCCCAGGCGCTGAACGCGGATCTCGACAATGTCCCGGTGCAATATTCGATTTCCCGCTTCGCCGCCGACAGGGTGCGCTTCACTGTCGAGAATTAAGGCCGAGCTACGAAGTCGGCTGAAAATCGTTTGGCGGCCATTGCTGTGCGGCATGCAGGATGCGAATTATGCGCACCGTCTCGCCGGCGACGTCATAAACCAGCAAATAGTTTCTATGCACGATAAGTTCTCGCGTCCCGGACACGCGGCCGGGTCGGCCCGTCATTGGATGGGTGATGAGCTGTTTCGACCGTTTGGCGAAGAGCTCGTCCAGCGCGATTGCCGCAGAGGCATTCTCGGCCTCGATGTAAATATAGATGGCGCGTCGATCAGCTCTTGCTTCGGGAGTCCAGGCAAGTTTCACGAAGAACGCCCGCTGAGTTTGCGGCGTGTTTCTTCTCGTAGCGCAGCGAATTCAGCGTCTATGTTGTCGTCAGGAATGAGATTGCCGGCGTTGGCTGAAGCAAGACCGGCCTGCACCTGCTGGCGAAACCACATGTCATAGTCAGCGGCATCCTGCTGGCGCCGTACATAATCGCGCATGAAAGCCCGGAGCAACTGCGCACCGGTTTGATCATGCGCTTTCGCAGCCTCGCTGAAAGCTGCTTTCAGCTCTTCTTCAACTCGAAAGGTAAATGTCGCGTCCGTCATATCCAGCCTTTGTGTTACGCACGTAGTACAATGTAACACATTCCGGTAAGGCTGCCACCGCTTATATCGCATATCGCCTGCTGGGCATGCGGAGTGAAGACGCGCTCTCTATCAATCAAGATTATGTAGTTTCATACGAGGTAGTCCCCTCTCCCCGCAAGCGGGGAGAGGGCTAGGGTGAGGACGTTTCAGAAAATCGCGGCACTCAGTGCGCGCCGGACATGTCGCCAAGGACTTCCTTCGAGGCGACGGTGGAATCGGCCTTGAGCTTGTAGACCATCGGTACGCCGGTCGCGAGGTTGAGCTCCAGGATCTGCGCCTTGCTCAGGCGATCGAGAACCATGACGAGCGAGCGCAGCGAATTGCCGTGGGCGGCGACAAGCACGTTCTGGCCGGCGAGCACGCGCGGCAGGATTTCCGTCAGGTAGTAGGGCCAGACGCGGGCGCCGGTGTCGCGCAGGCTTTCGCCGCCGGGCGGAGGAACGTCGTAGGAGCGGCGCCAGATGTGAACCTGCTCCTCGCCCCACTTGGCGCGGGCGTCATCCTTGTTGAGGCCGGAGAGATCGCCGTAGTCGCGCTCGTTCAGCGCCTGATCCCGGATGGTTTCGAGGCCGGGCTGGCCGATTCCATCGAGGATGATTTTCAGCGTGTGCTGGGCGCGCGTCAGGGCCGAGGTGAAGGCGATGTCGTACTTGATGCCGTAATCGGCCAGAGCCTTGCCGCCGGTCTTTGCCTCTTCGACGCCAAGCGCCGTCAGATCGGGATCCTTCCAGCCGGTAAAGAGATTCTTCAAATTCCAGTCGCTCTGGCCATGACGAACGAGGACGAGAGTACCGCTCATAAAATTTCTCCTTGATAGGGCAATTCCAGGAAAGGTGCGTAGCGGTTTTCCGTCAGGAATTGCGAGACAATAAAAGGCCGGAGCGGATCGGCAGGTCGCTGCCGACCCGCTCCGGGAGGGATCAACGTGTGGAGAGCCCGAGAACATCGAGCATGGAATAGAAGCCGGGTTTCTTGTCGCGCGCCCAGAGCGCCGCCTGCAGCGCGCCGCGCGCAAACAGCGAACGGTCGCCGGCATTGTGCGACAGCGTCAGCCGCTCGCTTTCGCTGGCGAAGATCACCGAGTGATCGCCGACCACGCCGCCGCCGCGCAGGGTCGCAAAGCCGATCGTGCCCGCCGGGCGCGCTCCCGTATGGCCGTCGCGCACGCGCACGGAATTGTCGTTGAGATCGATGCCACGGCCTTTCGCAGCCGCCTGGCCGAGCAGGAGTGCCGTGCCCGAGGGCGCATCGACCTTATGCCGGTGATGCATCTCCAGCACTTCGATGTCCCAGTCGTTCGAAGGCAATGCGCGCGCCGCCTGTTCGACAAGCACGCTCAAAAGGTTGATGCCGAGGCCCATATTGCCCGATTTGACAATGCGGGCGTGGCGCGCGGCGGCCTTGAACTTCGCCTCGTCCTCCTCCGAGCAGCCGGTCGTGCCGATGATGTGGACGATGCGTGCCTGAGCGGCCAAGGCGGCAAAGCTGACGCTGGTTGCCGGCGTCGTGAAATCGATGACACCTTCGGCATGAAGGAAAGCCGCCAGCGGATCGTCGGTGACGGGAATGCCGATCGGCCCCAGTCCGGCGATCTCGCCAGCATCCTTGCCGATGAAGGCAGAGCCGGGACGGGCAACGGCGGCATGCAGGGTAACGCCGTCGGTTGCATGAATGATGCGGATGAGAGCCTGTCCCATGCGGCCCGCCGCGCCAACCACCACCAGCTTCATCGCATCGTCGCTCATGTCGTCTCTATCGTCTATTTGCGGGAATTACTTGAAATCGCCGGTAGCTGCAGGTTGTTGAGCCGAGCGTAGAGGCCATTGTCGGCTGTCGCAAGCGTTTCATGGTTGCCCTCTTCGACAACGCGGCCGTTCTGCATGACGACGATCTTTTCGGCGCGGACAACCGTCGACAGACGGTGCGCGATGACGACGACCGTGCGGCCGCTCATCGCCTCTTCCAGAGCCTTCTGCACGGCTGCTTCGGATTCCGTGTCGAGCGCCGAAGTCGCTTCGTCCAGAAGCAGGATCGGTGCGTTGCGCACCAGCGCGCGGGCGATCGACAGGCGCTGGCGCTGGCCGCCTGAAAGCGTCACGCCGTTCTCGCCGACCGGCGTCTCGTAGCCCATCGGCTGCGCCTCGATGAAATCATGGGCATAGGCGAGACGGGCTGCTTCCTCGATCTCGGCATCGGTCGCGTTCGGGCGGCCGTAGCGGATATTGTCGCGGATCGTGCCTTCGAAGAGATAGGGCTGCTGCGAGACATAGGCGAGCTGCTGCCGCAGCGACTGTTTCGTTACATGCGCGATGTCCTGCCCGTCGATGAAGATGCTGCCGGATTTCGGATCATAGAAGCGCGGGATGAGATTGATGACGGTGGACTTACCGGCGCCGGAAGGGCCGACGAGCGCCGTCGTCTGTCCGCCCTCGGCTGTGAAATTGACGCCAGACAGGACGGATTCGTCACCATAGGCGAAATGAACGTCGCGGAACTCGATGCGAGCATCGGTCACTTGAAGCGGCTTGGCATCCGGCAGGTCGCGCTGGCGCGGCTCCATGTCGAGCAGTTCGTAGATCATCCGTGCATTGACGACCGCCCGCTCCAGCTGCACCTGCAGCTTTGCAAGGCGCCGTGCCGGATCATAGGCGAGCAGCAGCGAGGTGGCGAACGAGAAGAATACGCCTGGCGACACATTGTCGTAGATCGAGCGGTAGGCGGCATAGGCAAAGAGGCTGGCGATCGCAAAACCGGCGACGGTTTCGATCAGTGGACCGTTACGTTCGGAAAGGCGGGCGATGCGGTTCTGCCGGTGCTCGGCTGCCGTGATCAGCTTATTGATCTTGCGCTCGAGCTCCTCCTCCATCGTGAAGGCCTTGACGATAGAAACGCCTTGAATGGTCTCCTGCATCGCGCCGAGCACATGGCTGTTCAAGACCACCGCATCACGCGTGGCGGCGCGCAGGCGCTTGGAAATATAGCGTAGCGCAAAGAAGAGCGGCGGCGCGATGACGACGAATGCAATGCTGAGCACCGGATCCTGGAAGACCATGACGCAGAGCAGGGCGATGAAGGTCAGAAGGTCGCGGGCCGTCGACGTGATTGTCAGGTTCATCACGTCGCGGATGCCCGAGACATTCTGGCTGATGCGGGCGGCGAGCTGCGCGGAGCGCGCTTCGCTGAAGAAGCCGACCGACAGCGTCATCAGATGCGAATAGAGCCGGCGCTGGTAGCGGGCGATGATGTTGTTGCCGATCTTCGACAGGATCACCGACTGGAAATATCCGGCAAAGCCGCGCACTACGAAAACGAGGAAGATGCTGAAGCAGATTTTCCAGGCATCGACGATATCGCGCGCGATGAAGGCGCTGTCGATAACCGATTTGACGATATAGCCGATGTAAGCGGTCGAAAGCGCAACGAGGACCAGGCAGGTAATCGCGATGGAGTAGCCGCGAATGTGATCGCGGCCGTTCTCGGCGATAATACGCTTCAGCATGCCGGTAATGGCTTCGCTGTCGACGTTTTTGCTTTTCGGGTCAGGCAATTTCAATAATCGGCTTCCTGTCTTGAACCAAGCGAGCCGCATCTGGCATGTGCTTTCGCGGCTCTATTAAAGAGTTAGCACGGCTTTGGCTAGACATGCCTTGCCGCTCTGGTTAAGGCCGATCACGGAGCCGAGCCTATTATAGAGGAAGGCGGCTCCTGCAAAAAGGCATGGCGCATCGGATGTTTCGGCGCGCCATGAGCTGTTTGGCAAGCGGTTAACGCCGCCAGCGACGGCCTTCTGTCGCAAGGCCAAAGTTTGTCGGCTTGCGGGCATAGGTAGCGAGGCCGGAAAGCGCCGCCAGCGGATTGACGACCACATGGGTCGGGATCGACTTCATCAGTTCCGTATGCGGTGCCTTGTCCTCGAAGGCGGCGCGGAATTCCGGCTTCTGCAGCGCCGGCAGGATCTTCTGCGGAATGCCACCCGAGAGATAGACGCCGCCGCGCGCCATGAAGATCATGGCGATATCGCCGGCAACGCGGCCGAGATAGGTGACGAACAGCGTCAGCGTCTCCTCGGCCTGCTTGTTGGTGCCGGCGAGCGCATGGTTGGTGATGTCGGCTGGCTCCTTCAGGCTCGGCTCGATGCCGTCGGCGGCGCAGATCGCATGATAAATATTCTGGAGGCCGCGGCCGCAGATCACCTGTTCGGCCGAGATACGGCCTTCGATCGGCTCCAGGTGCGGCCAAATCTGCAGGTCGCGTTCCGTTCGCGGCCCAAGATCGATATGCCCACCTTCGCCCGGCACAGGCACCCATTGATGCTGGGTGTGGACGAGACCGCCGACGCCGAGACCGGTGCCCGGCCCGAGCACGGCGCGCGATGCAATCATAGTCCTGGATGCTTTGCCGATGGTTTGGCGATGCTCGTCGGAAATCTCGGCGATCGCGAGCGCCTGTGCCTCGAAGTCGTTGATGACGAGCACGTCCTCGAGGCCGAGAT
This sequence comes from Martinezella sp. CNPSo 3732, assembly GCF_057784515.1. Taxonomy (NCBI): domain Bacteria; kingdom Pseudomonadati; phylum Pseudomonadota; class Alphaproteobacteria; order Hyphomicrobiales; family Rhizobiaceae; genus Martinezella; species Martinezella sp. CNPSo 3732. The sequence continues at coordinate 73,721 of NZ_JBXSOO010000022.1, read as the reverse complement.
TGGCGATCATCGTCTTCGGACGGATCACCCAATCGCAATTGGTCAGCGGAATCTCATCGCCCTGCACGGGGCCTGCCATGGCAAGAATTGCCGAGCGGGGCCGGACCTTGCTGTTTTCGAGGGCGAGTTTGATCGCATCGTCGATCGTGGCGAAATTCGCCGTCTGCACGACCGGAAAATGCTCCTGTTCGGAGTCCGCATCGACGAGAATGGAGAAACGCGCATTGGTGCCGCCGATATCGCCGATCAGGATTGGGAAAGGCAAGGGGGCATCGCTGTGATTGAGCTCGGGCATGGCCAGGTCCGTGGTCTGCCGCCGGCAAGGCGGATTAATGGTTCAGTGTTTTGATCAGCCGCTCGGCAGTGGATTCGTTGAGCGCCATCGGAATGTCGTAGAGAACGGCAAGCCGCGTCAATGCCTTCACGTCGACGTCGTGCGGCATGGGGGTGAGGGGATCGATGAAAAAGACGAGCATATCGATCTCGCCGGTGGCGATAAGCGCGCCGATCTGCTGGTCGCCGCCGAGCGGCCCGCTTTTCAATGGAGTGACCTTGAGCTCGGGGCAGGCATCCAGTACGCGGCCGCCCGTCGTACCCGTGGCGACGATGTTCCAATCGGCAAGGGCGGCCTCATTGCGCCGTGCGAACTCCGCCATCGCATCTTTTTTCTGATCATGCGCGATCAGTGCGATGCATTTGCTGCCGGCCATGAAATCCTTGCTCCACCCACTGCTTTCAATCGATTTATCCGCCTTCTATACCAAGGAGGCGCGTTTTGAAAGACTGCCCCTGCAAGGACAGTTCGGGACTCACTGCTGCGGAATTTGGCCGGGCGGCGTATCGCCTGAGACCGGCATCGTGTTCGTATCGGCCGAAGCGGCCGCATCCTTGGCGCCAGAGGCGGCAGGACGCGTGGAGGCTACCGACGGTGCCGCCAATACGGCCTGGCAGGCTTTGGGCAGATCCGCAACCATGACCTCGCGCGGCTTTTGGGGCGGCTTGTCGCTGGGCTTCGGCTTGGCCCACGGCTCCGGTCCGAACCACCATGCGAGCGACTTGTCGCAGCCATCGCCGGCGGCGACCGGCGCCTGCCCCGTGCAGCCGACGGAGCCCGCGGGGCAGCGGAGGCGGATATGGAAATGCGAGTCGTGTCCGTATTCCGGCCGCAGCTTGCCGAGGTTGGTGCGGTCGCCCGTCCATGTCTCGCACATCTTCTTCTTGATCGCCGGATTGACGAAGATGCGCTCGACCTCGGGATAGCTCGCCGCCCGCATCAGCAGGCGGGCATGCGCCGGCGTCCAGACCTTGTCATTGATCGTCAGGAACTTATCCTTGGCGAGCATGGTGGTGAAGGGCAGGGCTTCGCGCTCTTCCACCGTCATCTTGCGCCGCGGCATCGGCGTCAGCCAGACGTCGGCATCGAGGCCGATCTGGTGCGAGGCGTGACCGTTGATCATCGGGCCGCCGCGCGGCTGCGAGATATCGCCGACGAGCAGGCCCGGCCAGCCGTCATTCCTGGCTGCATCGCGCGACAGCCGCTCGATTAGACCGATCAACTCCGGTCGTCCCCAGCGGCGGTTGCGCGACAGGCGCATCGCCTGCCAGGTCGGGCCGTCCGAGGGCAGGGCGACGGCGCCCGCAAGGCAACCCTTTGCATAGAAGCCGATCGACTGCCGCAATCCCTGCGTCGGCAGCGTCACGGCGCCGAAAACAGCCTTGGCGCTGCCGGGTGAAGGTGTGGCCTGCTGCGCCAGCGCATCGCCGGCGACAAGGCCCATCCCGATCGAGGTGGCGAGGGAAAGTTTGCCGATCGTTCGAAAGGCGCGAGCCAGAAGTGAAGCCATGCATATCCTTGAAAGGCGGTCGGCTGATGCCGAAGTGATTTGCCGCGAGATTATCCTGAAAAAGGACGGAAGTGAATCCGCGGCAATCGCCGGTGGCTACCGGCCGACCGTCTTTCCTTGCATAGACCTTTGCTTCGGAGGGATCAGTTTGCCAGGATTTCCGGCGTCTTGCGGATACGCGACAGCCGCGGCAGCACTTTCGTGCAGGCGAAATCCTGCATATCCTGCGAGAGGGTCGTCACGGCATCTTCGGCAACAATGACGGCGTAGTTTGCCGCATGAGCATCGCGCACGGTGCCTTCCACACCGAAATTGGTGGCGACGCCCGTCACGATCAGCGTTTTGATGCCGCGGCGGCGCAGCTGCAGATCGAGTTCCGTGCCGTAGAAGGCGCTCCACTGGCGCTTGACGATGGCGACATCGGGCGTCAGCGCTGCCATCTCCGGGGGAGCTTCGAGCGCGGCCGGCGGCAAACCTCCTGGGGGAAGTGCAAAGCTTTCGTCGGTCGGCTGATTGACAGTGTCGGCATAGTCTGCGGAAAATCCGACCGTCACGAAAACGGTCGTGCCGCCATCGGCCTTCAGTTTGTTTGCGATGGCGACCGTATTGGTGACGATCTGCTGGGCGGAGTAGGGCGCGAGCGGCCGGCTGAGGACGAGGCCTTGCAGGTCGATGGAAACGAGAGCGGTGGTTTTGGGGTCGTAAAGTGACATCGGGCGGTAGCTCCATAAAACATGAGGGTATCCTCACAATGGAAATATGAGGATGGCCTCACAAAAATCAAGTGAAGAATTGAAGACACGCACGCCGAAGCGGCAGCGCGGTCATGATCGCGTTGCCGTTCTGCTTGAAGCGGCGGCAAAGGTCTTTGCGCGCAGAGGTTACGATGCGGCCACGATGACGGAGATCGCCGCGGAGGCGCATTCATCGATCGGCTCGCTCTATCAGTTCTTTCCGACAAAGCCCCTGCTCGCCGAGGCGCTGCATATCGATCGCCTGGAGCGGCTTAAGGCGGGGCTTCGAGACATGGCGGAACGGAGCGCAGGTCTTTCCGCCGCCGATAGCGGCGAAGCAATCTTCGATGCGCTTGGTGCTTTCATCGAGCAATATCCGGAGCTTCCCGTGCTAGCCGGGCGCCGCGATATTCCGAAGGAGCGCAAGGCACGCTCGCGCGCGGAGTTGCGAGAGCTGATTGCCGCCTTTCTGCACAAGGCACATCCACCGATCACGGACGATATCCTTCTGATGGCGGGTGTCGTGCTCGAATTGCTGCGCATTGCCGTCGTCGTTTCCAGCGACCCGGATGCCGCCGAGGACCGGCGCGTCTTCGCGGAACTGCGGTCGATGCTGCGCAAACGTCTTGAGGATGCTACGACAAAAGACTGAACCCGGGACACGGTCTTCAGTCCTTCGCAAAGAGATGAATTGTTGCGTCCTGCTTTTTGCCCTCATTTGCCTTATGCTGATTCTCGAAAAGTCATCAGGAGATCATGAATGGCATTGTCGCGGTTGAAAGCAGGCTTGGTCGTTTCTCTTTTTTGCCTGCTGGCAATGCCCATATCCTCGAAAGCGGAAGAGCCGCAGTTCCGCATCGGCACGGCCATTCTCGGCGATCTCAAATATCAGCCGGGCTTCAAGCATTTCGACTACGTCAATCCGGATGCGCCGAAGGGCGGCGAGGTGAAGCTGTCCGCCAGCGGTACGTTCGACACCTTTAATCCGGTGTTGTCGAAGGGCAATGTCGCCGATGGCACCGAACTGATATACGACACGCTGCTGAAGAAGGCCGATGACGAGGCCAATTCTTCCTACGGCCTGCTTGCCGAGGGCGTTTCCTATCCTGATGACGTGTCGAGCGCCACCTTCCGCCTGCGTGCCGAGGCGAAATGGGCAGATGGAACGCCGGTGACGCCCGAAGATGTCATCTTCAGCTTCGAGAAAACCAAAGAACTCAATCTGTTGGTGACGGGGTATTACGCCCATGTCGTGAGCGCCGAAAAGACGGGCGAGCGCGACGTTACCTTCCATTTCGATGAGAAAGGTAACCGCGAGCTGCCCTCGATTTTGGGCCAGCTTACGATCCTGCCGAAACATTGGTGGGAAGCAAATGGCCCCGATGGCAAGCCCCGCGATATCTCGCGCACCACGCTTGAGCCGGTCATGGGATCAGGTCCTTACAAGATCGCATCGATCCAGCCGGGCTCTTCGATCCGCTATGAGCTGCGTGACGATTATTGGGGCAAGAACCTGCCGGTCAATATCGGCGAGAACAATTTCGGCGCGATAAGTTATGTCTATTTTTCTGACTACGACGTCGCGTTCGAGGCGTTTCGTAGCGGCGTCATCGATTACTGGCAGGACAATTCGACAAGCCATTGGGTGACCGGATACGATTTTCCGGCCGCTAAGGACGGGCGCATCAAGCGTGAGGAATTGCCCAACACGCTGCGCTCGGTCGGCGTCATGCAGGCGCTCGTTCCCAACATGCGCCGCGAACAGTTCAAAGACGAACGCGTACGTGAGGCGCTGAACTACGCTTACGATTTCGAGGAAATGAACCGAACTCTTTCGTTTGGTAAGTTGACGCGCGTCGACAGTTTCTTTTTCGGCACGAAATTCGCCTCCTCAGGCGTTCCGCAAGGGGACGAACTCGGTGTTCTGAATAGCGTCAAGGACAAGGTGCCCGCTGAGGTCTTTACTACGCCTTATGCCAATCCGGTCGGTGGCGATCCACAAAAGGCGCGCGATAATTTTCGTAAGGCCATCGCCCTGTTCAAGGAGGCGGGTTGGATCCTCAAGGGCAACAAGATGGTGAATGCGCAGACCGGTCAGCCGTTTTCGCTGGAGCTCCTCTTGAACAATCCTTCACTGGAAAGGTCCGTGCTGCCGTATATTCAGAACCTGAAGCGCATCGGCATCGATGCCAGCGTCAGGACTGTCGATCCCTCGCAGTACGTCAACCGCGTTCGCAGCTTCGACTATGATATGATTTGGGTCGTCTGGGCGGAGACGTTGAATCCCGGCAACGAGCAGCTTGATTTCTGGGGCTCGGCCGCCGCTGGCCGCCAGGGATCCCGCAACTATGCGGGTATTTCCGATCCCGGTGTGGACGCGCTTATTCAGAAGGTGATCTTCGCAAAGGACGTGGCGGAAAAGGAAGCGACGGTCAAAGCGCTCGACCGTGTGCTGCTTGCTCATCATTATGTCCTGCCGACCTTCTACGGGACGACGACACGAATTGCTTATTGGGACAAGTTCGAACATCTGCCCGAACTGCCCTATTACTCCATCGGTTTCCCCGATGTCTGGTGGTCGAAAAGCGCTGGAAAGTGAGCCTCTCTTGCAATGAGGGGCCTGCTGGCTCCAAATGCTCAGGGCTGATTCGGGTAGTTTCAAGCTGATATGATTGCGCTGGTTTGCATCCAGCGGAAGGGAATGTGATTTGATCGACGGACGGATTGAGGCGAGGCGGGGTATATTGCTCTCTGAGGGAGCGGCGGACTGATGGGCGCCTATATCCTGCGACGTCTCCTGCTGATGATCCCGACCATTGTCGGTATCATGGCGATTTCCTTCACCATCGTGCAGTTCGCGCCGGGCGGCCCGGTCGAGCAGGTCATCGCGCAGCTGACCGGGCAGGGCGACAATGCCAACGGACGCCTGTCCGGCGGCACCGACATGCTGGCCCAGCAATCCCTGGACGACAGCAGCTCGAAATATCGTGGCGCGCAGGGGCTCGATCCCGAGCTGATCGCCAAGCTCGACAAGCAGTTCGGCTTCGACAAGCCGCCGCTGGAGCGTTTCGGCCAGATGATGTGGAACTATATTCGCTTCGATTTCGGCGAGAGCTTCTTCCGCAACACGACGGTCATCGATCTCATCGCCCAGAAGCTGCCGGTGTCGATCTCGCTCGGCATCTGGATCCTGATCTTCTCCTACGCCATCTCCATTCCGCTCGGCATCCGCAAGGCGGTGCAGGACGGCTCGACCTTCGATGTCTGGACCTCGGGCATCATCATCATCGGCTATGCCGTCCCGAGCTTCCTGTTCGGCATCATGCTGATCGTGCTGTTTGCCGGCGGCTCGTTCTTCGACTGGTTCCCGCTGCGCGGTCTCGTTTCGGATAATTTCGCCGATCTCAACTGGTGGCAGAAGATCCTCGATTATCTCTGGCATCTGGTGCTGCCGCTGATTTCTCTGTCGCTCGCCGCCTTCGCAACGACGACGCTGCTCACCAAGAATTCCTTCATCGAGGAGATCAAGAAGCAATATGTCATCACCGCCCGCGCCAAGGGCTTGAGCGAACGGCGCGTGCTCTATGGTCATGTTTTCCGCAACGCCATGCTGATCGTCATTGCCGGCTTTCCCGGCGCCTTCATTTCCGCCTTCTTCACCGGCTCGCTTTTGATCGAGAACATCTTCTCGCTCGATGGCCTCGGGCGCCTCAGCTATCTCTCCGTTGTCCAGCGCGACTATCCGGTTGTGTTTGCGACGCTGTTCATCTTCTCGCTGCTCGGCCTCGTCGTCAGCCTCGTCTCCGACCTCATCTACACCTGGATCGATCCGCGCATCGATTTCGAGCGGAGGGACGTGTGATGGATGCAGCCAATCAGCAGACGCTTCCGGCAACGGTGAAGCCGCCGCGCAAGGGGCTGTTCTCGCCGACCAATGTGCGCCGTTGGGAGAATTTCAAGGCAAACCGCCGCGGCTACTGGTCGCTCTGGATCTTCCTGGTGCTGTTCGTCCTCAGCCTGGGCGCCGAATTCATCGTCAATGACCGGCCGATCCTAATTTCCTACAAGGGTGAGATCCTGACACCAGTCTTCGTCGATTATCCGGAGGAGAAGTTCGGCGGCTTCCTGGCGCAGACGGATTATCGCGCCCAGGATATTCAGGACGAGATCAACGCCAATGGCTGGATGATCTGGCCGCCGATCCATTATTCCTATCAGACTGCCAATTCCAGTCTGCCCAAGGGCATGTCGGCGCCGACGCCGCCTTTCTGGGCGATGAGCAACGAGACACGCTGCTCGGGCTATTCCGGCGGCATTGCCGATCCGAATTGCAACTGGAGCAATTTCAATTGGCTCGGCACCGACGATCAGGCCCGCGACGTGCTCGCCCGTTTGGTCTACGGCTTCCGCATCTCGGTACTGTTCGGTCTGGCGCTCACCATCTGCTCGGCCGTCGTCGGCGTCTGTGCCGGCGCGATACAAGGCTATTTCGGCGGCTGGACCGATCTCCTGATGCAGCGTTTCATAGAGATCTGGTCGTCCATGCCGGTGCTCTATATCCTGCTGATCATCGCCTCGGTGCTGCCGCCCGGTTTCTTCATCCTGCTCGGTATATTGCTGCTGTTTTCCTGGGTCGGTCTCGTCGGGGTCGTCCGCGCCGAATTCCTGCGGGCGCGCAATTTCGAATATGTGCGCGCCGCCCGCGCGCTCGGCGTCAATAACCGCACCATCATGTATCGCCACCTGCTGCCGAACGCGATGGTCGCGACGCTGACCTTCGTTCCCTTCATTCTGTCGGGCTCGATCACCACCCTGACCTCGCTGGATTTCTTGGGCTTCGGCATGCCGCCCGGCTCGCCGTCGCTGGGTGAAATGATCGCCCAGGGCAAATCCAATCTGCAGGCTCCCTGGCTGGGGCTTTCGGCCTTCTTCACCATGTCGATCATGCTGTCGCTGCTGATTTTCATCGGCGAGGCCGTGCGCGATGCCTTCGATCCGAGGAAGACGTTCCGATGAGCGAAAATTCCACTCCGCTGCTGTCAGTCCGCAATCTCTCCGTCGCCTTTCATCAAGGCGGGCAGACCTCGATCGCCGTCGATGGCGTCTCCTTCGATATCCGCAAGGGCGAAGTCGTGGCGCTGGTCGGCGAATCCGGCTCAGGCAAATCGGTCTCGGCCAATTCGATCCTGAAACTCTTGCCCTATCCGGCCGCAAGCCATCCTTCCGGCGAAATCCTGTTCAAGGGCAGGGATCTGCTGAAGGCGTCCGACAACGAGTTGCGTGCTGTGCGCGGCAACGACATCACCATGATCTTTCAGGAGCCGATGACCTCGCTCAATCCGCTCCACACCATCGAGCGGCAGATCAGCGAGGTCCTGGCGCTGCACCAGGGCATGGTGGGCGAGGCCGCCCGCAGCCGCACGCTGGAGCTCTTGAACCAAGTCGGCATTCGCGAGCCGGAAAAGCGCCTCAAGGCCTATCCGCATGAGCTGTCGGGTGGCCAGCGCCAGCGCGTGATGATCGCGATGGCGCTCGCCAACCGCCCCGAACTCCTGATCGCCGACGAGCCGACGACCGCGCTCGACGTCACTGTGCAGGCGCAGATTTTGGAATTGCTGCGCGAGCTCAAGGGTGCGCATGGCATGTCGATGCTGTTCATCACCCACGATCTCGGCATCGTCCGTAAATTCGCCGACCGGGTCTGCGTCATGACCAAGGGCAAGATCGTCGAGACCGGCACGGTGGAGGACGTCTTCACCCGGCCGCAGCATGACTATACCCGCCATCTGCTTGCCGCCGAGCCGCGCGGCGAGCCGCCGGCGAGCGATGCGAACAAGCCAGTCGTCATGGAAGGAAGCGATATTCGCGTCTGGTTCCCGATCAAGGCCGGCTTCATGCGCAAGGTCGTCGATCATGTGAAGGCGGTCGATGGCATCGATCTGAAGCTCCGCGCCGGCCAGACGCTCGGCGTCGTTGGCGAATCCGGCTCAGGCAAGACCACGCTCGGTCTGGCACTCGCCAGACTTATTTCCTCCAAGGGCCGTATCGCCTTCGTCGGAAAGGATATAGCCGGCTATTCTTTTCGCGAAATGCGGCCGCTGCGCAACCAGCTGCAGGTGGTCTTTCAGGACCCCTACGGGTCACTTAGCCCGCGCATGTCGGTCGGCGAGATCATTGCCGAAGGGCTGAAGGTGCATGAGCGCTCGCTTTCGGCCGATGAGCGCGACAAGCGCGTCTGCTGGGCGCTGGAGGAAGTGGGCCTCGATGCGTCCACCCGCTGGCGCTTCCCGCATGAATTCTCTGGCGGCCAGCGCCAGCGCATCGCCATAGCCCGCGCCATGGTGTTGAAGCCGCGCTTCGTCATGCTGGACGAGCCCACCTCGGCGCTCGACATGAGCGTGCAGGCGCAGGTGGTCGACCTGCTGCGCGACCTGCAGCAGAAGCACGATCTTGCCTATCTCTTTATCAGTCACGATCTGAAGGTGGTGAAGGCGCTCGCCAACGAACTGATCGTCATGCGCTTCGGCAAGGTCGTCGAGCAGGGCGCATCCGCCGATATTTTCCGGGCGCCGAAAGAGGACTATACCAGGGCGCTGCTTGCCGCCGCCTTCAATATCGAGGCGGTGCCGACCGCCGCCATCCAGCAATAGAGACCACCATCATGCCGGCCCAAAGCCCCGTTCTCGTCGATCTCAAATTCGATCCCGTGTCCATTGCCAAGGCGCTTAAGACGGCCTTTGCCGATCGCGGCAGCATCAATCTAGCCGATCCCGCGAATAAAAGCGCGGATCTCTCCCATATCGACTACGCGCTGTTGTGGAAGCCGGATGCCGATCTTTTCGAGCGCGCGCCCAATCTCAAGGTCATTTTCTCGGGGGGCGCCGGTGTCGATTCGATGATGTCGATTGTCGGCCTGCCTGACATTCCCGTCGTCCGCTTCGTCGATCGCAGCCTGACGGTGCGCATGAGCGAATGGGTCGTGATGCAGTGCCTCATGCATCTGCGCGATGTGCAGGGGCATTTCAGGAATCAGCGCCAGCACGTCTGGGCGCAGCAGAGTGGCCCCGAAGCTGCCGAAGTTACCGTCGGTGTCATGGGCCTCGGTGTTCTCGGCTGCGATGCCGCCGCCAAGTTGAAGATCATGGGCTTCAATGTCATCGGCTGGTCCCGCAGCCAGAAAGAGATCGACGGCATGGAAACCTTCGATGCCGCCGGGCTCGATGCATTCCTGGCGCGTACCGACATCCTGGTCGGCCTCTTGCCGCTGACGCCGGAAACGACGGGAATCTACAACGCCTCGCTCTTTTCCAAGCTGCATCGCAACGGACCGCTCGGCAAGCCGGTCTTCATCAATGCCGGCCGCGGCAAGAGCCAGGTTGCGGCCGATATCACTTCGGCTGTTCGCACCGGCATTCTCGGCGGCGCCTCGCTCGATGTCTTCGCCGTCGAGCCTCTGGCTGCGGACGATCCGCTCTGGGATCTGGAAAATGTCATCATCACGCCGCATGATTCCGCCATGTCTGACGAAAGGGCGCTGATGCGCCATGTCGAAGAGCAGATCGCCCGCTTCGAGCGCGGCGAACCGCTGCAGCATCTGGTAGATCGCGGCCGGGGGTACTAAGTCTATCTTCGGGTGACGATAGTCGGAGCTTGTGCCTCGACTATCGCTCGGAAAATGCGATGCATCTGCCGTGGTATCAATTTTCTTTCAGCGACTGGACTTTCGCTCAACATTTTTTGATAACAAGGCGCTACAACCGCATGCCGGCAGGATAGTCTGTGGCTCGCATGACGTCCGCAGGGCAGGAGACGGGGCAGGAACGACATGACCAAGACGGATATCGCCACCCGCGTCTATAACCATACCTGGAAGCTCGATCCGATCATCCGCAGCCTGATCGATACGGATTTCTATAAGCTTCTGATGCTGCAGATGATCTGGAAACTCTATCCGGACGTCGATGCCACCTTCTCGCTGATCAATCGCACCAAGAGCGTTCGCCTTGCCGAGGTGATCGACGAGAAGGAATTGCGCGAGCAGCTCGACCATGCCCGCACGCTCCGCCTCTCCAAGAAGGAGATGATCTGGCTGGCCGGTAACAGTTTCTACGGCCGCGCGCAGATCTTCGAACCGGAATTCCTCGCCTGGCTGTCGAATTTCCAGCTGCCGGAATACGAGCTCTCGAAGCGTGACGGCCAATATATTCTCGACTTCCACGGCTCGTGGAAGGAAACAACGATGTGGGAGATTCCCGCACTCGCCATCATCAACGAGCTTCGTTCGCGAACGGCGCTGAAGGCGCTCGGTCCCTTCACGCTCGATGTGCTCTATGCCCGCGCGAAGGCCAAGATGTGGGAAAAGGTGGAGCGGCTGCGGGAACTGCCGGGCCTGCGCATTTCCGATTTCGGTACCCGCCGACGCCACAGCTTCCTCTGGCAGCGCTGGTGCGTCGAAGCCTTGAAGGAAGGTGTGCCCCACGCCTTCACCGGCACGAGCAATGTGCTCCTTGCCATGGATTCCGATCTCGAAGCCGTCGGCACCAATGCCCATGAGCTGCCGATGGTCGCCGCGGCACTTGCGAAAAACGATGAAGAGCTCGGCAAGGCGCCCTACAAGGTGCTGCGCGACTGGAACCGTCTCTATGGCGGCAATCTGCTTGTGGTGCTGCCCGATGCCTTCGGCACGGCTTCCTTCCTGCGCAACGCTCCGGAATGGGTAGCCGACTGGACGGGCTTCCGCCCCGACAGCGCCCCGCCCATCGAGGGCGGCGAGAAGATCATCGAATGGTGGAAGAAGATGGGCCGCGATCCGCGCCAGAAGCTGCTGATCTTCTCCGACGGCCTCGATGTCGATGCCATCATCGACACCTACAAGCATTTCGACGGCCGCGTCCGCATGAGCTTCGGCTGGGGCACCAATCTGACCAACGACTTCGCCGGCTGCGCGCCGACCGAACTCAAGGGCCTCAATCCTATATCTATCGTCTGCAAGGTCATCGAGGCAAACGGCCGGCCGGCCGTGAAGCTCTCCGACAACCCTCAGAAGGCGACGGGTGAGCCTGCGGAAGTCGAGCGCTATCTGAAGTTCTTCGGCGCAGAGGATCGCGTCGATCAGGAAGTGCTGGTTTAAAGCGCTTCCCAGGAAAAATGCCTAGCGGTTTTCCGTCCGGAATGCGTAAAACTTCTAGTGGCGAATGGCCGCCTCCATCCGGGCGACGCGGCGAAACAACGTCCAGCGGCCATTTTCCCAGCGATATTGATCCGGCGAAATAACGTAGGGTACGTCGCTGAGATCGGCGCTGATCAGCTCCAGAAGCTGCAGGCCTTCAATGTCGTTCTCATGCGTGAAGAACACCTTGTCGCGCGACAGGAAGGCGGCGATCGGCGCGGCGCCGCCGGATTGCTCCTGCACCTGCGCCCAGAAATTCGGCAGGAACGCGATGCTGGATTCGAACTGGCCGTCCACCTCGACATATTGGAATCGGCTGCGCTTGGCGATCTGGACGCCGGTCTTGGCAAGGAACTTCTGCAGGTTGGCCTGTGCCATTTCGGCGAGTTCCCGGGCATCGATGCCCCAGTCGTCGAGTGCTTCGGCCATCACGTAGTTGACCGTCGTTTCGCCGTTGACGACGAAGAGCTTGATCAGGTTTTCTGCCTCGTCGAGGTAGACGAATTGCGGCGGATTGGGCTCGTCCTTGACGGCCTGCATCATCTGCTGCCGCGCAACCTCGACGAAATCGCGTGCTTTCAGGACCGGAAGCACCTTGGCGAGCTCGCCGCTGTCAACCATTGCTTCCGTCATATTGAGATAGTTGAGGAGCGCCTGCGCGCGCGCCGGCCCCCGCTTTTCGCGCAGCGCCAGCAGCGCATTGCTCAGGAATTTCGTCATCGTATCGCCGTTGCGGCCGTGCAGCGTCAGACTACCGGTGGTAGGATCATAATCGACGCGGATCAGGTCCCCGAAGAACGGCAGGCGTTCCTGCAGATAGGCGGCAAAGACTGCTTCATCCTGCAAGGCTTCGTCGGGAATGTTGAGATCGAGGGTTTTGGCAGCGGCCGTGTTCTCTGGCTCTTGCACTGAGAGGGTTTGGCTGGAGCGCCCCTCAGCGCGCTCGCCTCTGCCGAAGAGCCTTTTCAGGAAATTGAACACGCGCATCCCCGAGTACCGACGGTATTGCGGCAGAACCTAGCGCGGCTGCCCCGGCGGGGCAATGGCAACGGATGGGATCGGGTGCGGCAAGTGCCTGCTTGTTCGTGCCGAAAACGCGTATAGTCTGCAGGAGCGGACCGGAGGGTCCGATGGCAAGAGGGCAGTGTAAATGAAGAATGTCGGGGGCGGCAGGTGGACGATCGGAGGCCTGTTTTTTTGTCTTTTCACGCTGGCTGCGCCCATGGCGGTCTTTGCGCAGAATGCGGCCGTGTCGCAGTCGGCAACTCCGCCGCCCGACAAGGTTCGCGAGCTGATGCAGCTGCTGAACGAGCCCGATGTCAGGCAGTGGCTTATCACGCAGCTCAACAGTCAGCCTGCGTCCGCCAGCGATAAACCCGCGACCGCTAGCGATCTCGGTCCTGCCGACGGCAATCAGATGTCGGTTCTGTCAGGCATGCTCGGCCACACGCGGCATCACCTCGAGCTAGTCTCCGGCGCTGCGATAACTTTGCCCTACGAAGTTATGACCGCATCGGAAAAGCTGGAGGAGGAGGGCAAGTCGGTCGGCCTCGTGCGCATCATCGTTCAGATTGTCCTCCTGTTCTTCCTCGGGTTGGTGGCCGAACTCGCCGTTGCCCGCTTCATCAACACCAGGCATATGCAGCGCACCGAGAGGGCTGCGGATACCGAGACGGAACTGCAGGCAGCGCGCTTCCAGTTTCTGGGCGGCGTCGTGCCCGCCATCATCCATGGCCTGGTGACGCTCGTTCCGCTTCTTGCCTTCGACTGGCCGCCTGCCATTGAAAATTTCGCCATCGCCTGCGTCATCGCGATGGTATCGATCAGGCTGGCGATCTCCATCGGCAGGCTTGTCATGGAATTGATCGCGATGCGTCGCGCCGGTGATGTTCTCGACGAGGACGGCGGCACCGCCCGCATCGCCGAGCGGCGGCGCGTGGCCTATTACTGGTATCGGCGATGCACGCTGTTTGCCATTTATTTCGCCTGCGGCTGGGCGGTCATACAGGCCGTCACGTCGCTGGACTTTTCCGCAGGTGCGCGGGACCTCATCGGCTATACCCTCGGCATCGGCCTGTTCCTGATCGCCACGGCCGCCGTGTGGTCCAGGCCGCTCCAGCAGGAAAAGCGGGGGGCGAAGACGGTTTCCTGGCTGTTGACGATTTTCTTCGTGGCGCTCTGGTGTCTCTGGGTGGCCGGCTTCGACGGCCTCTTATGGATCGGCATCTATGCGATATTGCTGCCGCGCGTCCTCTCGGTATCGACGCAGGCGATCGAGGCTCTGCATGATGCTGCCGATGGCATTTTCGGCGCCGGCAAGATCGCGGCCGTATTGCTCGACCGCGGCTTGCGGGCGCTGATCATTACCTTTGCGGCTTTATGGCTCGGCCATATGCTGGGGGTCGAGGCGCATGCGATGATGAGCGGCAGCGAATCGAATGTCGGCCGCATCGCTCGCGGCATTCTCGGCGGCATCATCATCCTCTTGGTTGCCGATCTCGTCTGGCAGCTGGCAAAAACCTATATCGACGGCAAAGTCATGCAATCCCTGCCGGCCGCAGGCGAATCCGACGAGATGAGGGCGAGCCGTGCCCGGCTGCAGACGCTGTTGCCGATCTTCCGCAACATTCTTGCGGTCGTCATCGGCATCATTGCGGTCATGATGGTGCTGTCGGGCCTCGGCGTTCAGATCGGGCCGCTGATCGCCGGTGCCGGTGTCGTCGGTGTCGCCGTCGGCTTCGGGGCACAGACGATCGTCAAGGATGTCATCAGTGGCGTCTTCTACCTCTGGGACGATGCCTTCCGCATCGGCGAATATATCGAAAGCGGCCATTACAAGGGCGTGGTCGAATCCTTCAGCCTGCGCTCCGTCAAGCTGCGTCACCAGCGCGGCCCATTGGCGACGATCCCCTTCGGCTCGCTCGGTGCGGTCAACAACATGAATCGCGACTGGGCGATCGACAAGATCATCGTCAAGGTCACCTACGATACCGATCTCGTGAAGCTGAAGCGCATCGTCAAGGATATCGGCCAGCGCCTGCTTGAAGACGAGGATCTGAAGCCAAGCATCATTCAGACGCTGAAGATGAAGGGCGTCGAGCAGTTCGGCGATTTCGCGATCGAGATCAGGCTGGCGATCACGGCCAAGCCGAACGAACTCTCGGTCATCCGCCGCAGCGCGCTGGCCTTGATCAAGCAATCCTTCGACGAAAACGGCATCCAGTTCGCCTTCCCGACCGTACAAGTGGCAAGCGACAAGGATGCGGCGGCGGCTGCTGCCCGGCAGCTTATCGAGATGCGGGCGGCAAATGTGGATGGCGCGCAGCAGGCGAGCTAGACCGGCGAACTGGTTTATAGAGGCGAGAGGCGGAATCTGAAGGCTTCGTTTGCCTTGGGATCACGGCTTTGGCGCCGCCGTGGTGCCACGCACGATCAGGCTAACGCCGATCATCTCGCGCTCAGCCGGTACGGCATCGTGAAGAACGGCCTGCACCGCACGTTCCGCGATCTCGGCAAAGGGCTGGGCCATCGTTGTCAGGCCGGGCTCCACCATGCCGCCTTCCGGTACGCCGTCGAAGCCGATGACGGAGACGTCTTGCGGCACCGAGAGGCCTCGCGCCCGTAGCCAGTTGATCGCCAGCAACGCGATATTGTCCGACATGGCGAGGATCGCCGTCGGCGGTTCCGGCGCGGAAAACAGGTAGTCGAGCCCGGCTTCGACGCTTGGCTTGTCATTAAGCGTCTCAAAGATAGGCACGTTTTCGCGCCCAATTCCGCACGCTTCGAGCGCCTGCCAATAGCCGAGTGCGCGATCGCGCGAGGTGGAATACATCGCCCGTCCGATCCCGGCGACGCTGACCGGCCCGACATTGTCGTCCGAAAGTTCTGTTGCGAGCACGCCGAAACGCCTGTGGCCCAATTCCGCCAGATGCCGCGCCGCAACGGCCGCGCCTCCCACGTTGTCGACGCTGATCGAGGGAATCGACGCATCCTCGTCATTCAAGGCGAGAGCGACGAAGGGCAATTGCCGCTCGCGTGTCAACTGAACCAGTTTCTCGCCGCCTTCCACGCAGAGCAGGATGAAGCCGTCGACCAGCGCGCTCTTGATATTCCAGTCGAGCTTGTGCCGATCCTTGGCCGAGACCAGAGCGAGACCCGTGCCGCTGGCATCGCAGACCTGGGACACGGCGGCCAGGAGCGCTCTGGCCCAGGGGTCGTTGAAGAAATAGGAAAGCGGCTCGACGACGGCGACGCCGATGGCATTGACCTTTCCGGCCCGCAGCAGCCGGCCCGTCAGGCTCGGCCCGGCATAGCCAAGCCGCTTGGCCGTCTCGAGCACATGCTCGCGCACCTCTTCACGCACCACTTCCGGCCGGCTGAAAACATTGGAAGCGGTTCCCTGCGATACGCCCGCCGCCTTGGCGACATCCGCGAGCCTGATGGTGCCCTTGGCCAATCAAATCCTCCATATGTTTCCGGCGGATACTAGCAATGAAGTTGTATCGGTTCAATTCTGCTTGACAGCAGATTTTCGAAGCGTACGATTGAACCGATTCAAGAAACCAATGCGAGTCAATATTGAATCGATTCAAAAATGAAAGACGAAGCCCATGACGACCAATTACCTATTCAAGGATCTCTATGATGAACGATGGGGTGATCCCTGTAATCCGAATGCCGTCGATCCGCCTTCAGAACACAAGGATGAGGCTGACAAACAGAGTGTGCTGAGCCGGCTGGCGCAGCTTTTCCGCCGGAAGCGGCCGTCGGCGTGGTCCTTCACCATACCGAGCGAGACATCAGACGAGGACGGCGAAGCCGAGATCCGGCATCGCACCGGCTTCGGGGACCCGAAATTCCTCGCGATCGCCAAGGCCCTGTCGCGGAATTGCTAGAGCAACGCCACGAGTTGCTCCAACGCCGGCCTCAGAAGTTTTCCTTGTAGGGGCGCAGATCGAGCTCCTGCGTCCAGGCCGAAGGATGCTGACGGTGGATATGCCAGTAGCTCTCGGCAATGGCGTCGATGTTCAGCAGCCCATCGGCATCCACATCCGGCCGGCGCGAGCGCAGCCGTTCACCGTCAATGCCGCCGTCGATGATGGTGTGAGCCACATGCAGACCGAGAGGCCCAAATTCACGCGCCATGCTCTGGCTGATCATTCGAAGGCCCGCCTTGGCGGCGGCGAATTGCGCAAAGCCCGCCTTACCGCGCAAGCTTGCGGAAGCGCCGGTGAAAATCACCGTGCCACGGCCGAGCGGGGCGAGATGACGCGCCGCCTCGCGGCCGACCAGGAAGCCGCCGAAACAGCAGATGCGCCAGAATTCTTCGAACTGGGTGGCCGTCAGATCGCGAAAGCCGATCTGACGGTTGATGCCCGCGTTGAAAACGACGAGATCGGGCGGAGCGATGTCGTCCCGAGCGGTAAAGGCGTGCTCGAATAGCCGGATGACCGCAGCTTCATCCGTCGCATCCGTTTCGATCGCCTCGGCACTGCCGCCGGCTGCCTGGATGGCAGCCGCCACCTGATCGATCTTTACTGCCGTCCGGCCGGCAATGACGACATGATAGCCCTTGTCAGAGAGAAGTCGGCAGAGCGCTGCCCCCAGACCCTGCTCGGCACCTACGCCGACAATAATTGCGCTTGGCGTGCTCATTCGGCGGCCTCCCTGGCATCGAGCGTCGGATAGTCGGTATAACCCTCGGCACCGCCACCATAGAAGGTTGGGCGATGATAGGGATTAAGGGGAGCACCGAGACGAATGCGCTCCGGCAGATCGGGATTGGCGATGAACAGGCGACCGAAGGCGATAGCATCGGCATGGCCGGCGGCAAGTGCGGCCTCAGCAGTATCCGGCTGGAAATTGCCGGCGGCGATCAGCGTGCCGGACCAGGCGGGCCGGAACAATTCCGCAGCCGAGGGCACGTTCTTGTGGTCGACTTCAGCTTGGCCGGCACCGCTGGCGCGCGGCTCGATCAGATGCAGATAGGCGAGGTTCAGCCGGTCCAGCTCACGAATGACATGGCCGTAGAGGCGCAAGGGATCGTCCTCGCCGCTGTCATTGGCGACGCCGAAGGGTGAGAGACGGACACCGACCCTATCCGACCCCCAGACTTCGGAAACCGCCTCGACCACCTCGAGCAGCAGCCGCGTGCGGTTCTCGATCGAGCCGCCATATTGGTCGGTGCGCTGGTTGGTGCGCGCCTGCAGGAACTGCTCGATCAGGTAGCCATTGGCGCCATGGATCTCGACGCCGTCGAAGCCGGCTTGCTTGGCATTCGCGGCGGCCTGAGCATAGACGTCGATCAAAAGCGGTATCAGGTCGATATCGATCGCCTGCGGTGTCTCGAAGGGCACGCGCTCGAAGGAGGCTGTGAAGGCCTGTCCCTTGGCGGCAATGGCGGAAGGGGCGATCGGTGGAGCTCCATCAGGCTGATGCGAGGAATGTGAGATGCGGCCGACATGCCAGAGCTGCAGGAAGATCTTGCCGCCCTTGCAATGAACCGCATCCGTCACCGCCTTCCAGCCGGCGATCTGCTCGGCCGTATGGATGCCCGGCGTGGCCGGCATGCCCTGTCCGGCGCGGGAAATCTGAGAACCTTCGGAAATGATAAGGCCACCCTCGCTGGCTCGCTGGGCATAATATTCGGCGTTCAGTGCCGAAGGCACATTGCCCGGCTGGCTCGCCCGCATGCGGGTCAGCGGCGCCATGACGATGCGATGCGCAAATTCATAAGGACCAATGGAAAGCGGCGAAAACAAAGTGGCTGTCATAAAATTCTCCTGCCTGGAGCCAAAATTGCTCCCCGGGGCGGAAGGGCCTGTCAGCGGCGATTCGGTCTCGGGAGTTCGAATAAGATGATGATCATCATTTATTCCAACGATCGGACATGCGCAACTGAATCTGATCTCAGGCGGCAATCCGAGCGAGGAAGGCGAGCAGAGCGGCATTGAACTGCGCCGGCCGCTGCAGAGGTGCGAAATGGCTGACGCCGGGCAGAAAGATCAGCTTCGCGCCGGGAATGTGCCGTACGAGATAATCGGCATGCTCCCGCTTGATGAACTCATCGTGCTCGCTGTGCACGATGGCAATAGGCACATCGATCTCGGCGAGATCGGCGATGGTGTAGTTCGGCTCGGTCCGCTGCATCAGGCCGACAGCCTCGACGAAGGCATCGAACTTGTCCGGCGTGGCGGAGAGGGCAGCGTAATCCTTCGTATGGCGGGAGAAGCAGCGCTCGATAATCGGCGTCGCCACGAATTCCTTCGTGCCGCTCGGATCCATGTTACAGGCAAAGAAAAAGACGCCGGAAACGCGCTCCGGATGAGTTTTTCCGAGTACCATGCCGATGCAGGCGCCGTCGCTCCAGCCGGCCATGGCGGCCTTTTCGATCTTCAGCCTGTCCATGACGGCGAGAACGTCGGATGCCATGAGCTCATACGTGTATGGTCGCTCGTCACGTGTGCTGCGGCCATGGCCACGGCTGTCGATGACGATAACCTGATGGCCTGCGTCGATCAGCGCCGGCACCTGATAGCCCCAATTGCCGCTGTTTCCGAGCCCGCCATGCAGAAGCATCACCGGTGCGCCGCTGCCATAGGAGGCATACCAGATACGCGCACCATCATGATCGACATGGCCTTCCACCTCGGTTTGCGGCAGGGGCGCGGCCCCTTCGGCTTCGAAGCGGTGAAGCTCATCGTCGTGAAATTCCATTCCCACCTCCCATTGCGCCGTCTCCTCCCGACAGCCATGCGGGAGACTAGTCGATCCCAACGCGTTTTTTCAACAGGCAGTGATCATATCGTTGCCAGATGCTCGAAAAGATCGCGCGCCGGCGACGGAAGCTCTTCGAGGGAGCGTGCGCAGATCGAAAGCCGGCGCGTCGCCCATGGGTCGGTGAGGCGAAGGACTGCAATTCTTGCGGATCGGCTGCAGCGCCGCGCCGCCGTTTCCGGCACGATGCCGAGGCCGATGCCACGGCCTGCCATTTCGCAAATGCTTTCGAATGTCCGCATCCGCGCCCGCATCTTCAGCCGAGTGCCGAGCCGGGCGGCCTGCGCGTCGATGTGATCCTGCAGTGCCCCGCCGGCAAGTCCGATGAAATGCTCATGCAGGATTTCCGTGAAGCTGGTCTGCTTTGATGCTGCAAGCGCATGATCGCTAGATATCACCACCACCAGCCGGTCGATCGCGAAGGGCCGCAATATCAGGCCGGAGGTATCGGCCGTGTCCGAAAGGATGCCGATCTCGGCCAGTCCGGCTGACAGTGCTCGGGCAATCTCGATGCTTTGGCGCTCCTTGAGATCGATGTCGGTTCGCGGGTTTCTGGCCATCCATTCGGCGAGGCGAGGCGGCAGATATTC
The DNA here is from genome assembly GCF_057784515.1 of Martinezella sp. CNPSo 3732. Classification (NCBI taxonomy): domain Bacteria; kingdom Pseudomonadati; phylum Pseudomonadota; class Alphaproteobacteria; order Hyphomicrobiales; family Rhizobiaceae; genus Martinezella; species Martinezella sp. CNPSo 3732. The sequence goes on along the minus strand of NZ_JBXSOO010000022.1, from coordinate 53,608 downwards.
GGCGATCGCCGCGGTGTTGGCGAGAAGCCGAATGGTTGCGCGCAGGCCGCTTGCATGTTCCCCAAGCTCGCCGCGCATCTGTGTCAGTTGCCGCTGGATCAGCCGGGCATGATGCGCCAGCGCTTCGCCGGCGGGGGTCGGGCTCACACCGCGCCGCCCGCGCTCCAGCAGCTTTACGCCGCCATTCACCTCCATATCGCGCAGCCGCTCGCTGGCGGCCGGCAGCGAAAGCCCGACATCGGCAGCCCCATGCGTGATGCTGCCGGCATCGACGACGGCGAGGAACAGGCGAAGGTCGGTCAGGTCAAAGCGCATGGACTGAAGAGTACCGCATCTCCAGCCTTCGGAAAAGCCGAAGGCTGGCTTCGCATCATCCGCATTGTGCCGGTCTTTGTCTCTGCTACTGAAAAGGCATGATGGATCATTCGATATGGCTTATTGCGGCAATCTTTGCGACCTTCTTCGTCGCCGGCACGGTCAAGGGCGTCACCGGCATGGGGCTGCCGACCGTGGCGATGGGCGTGCTGGGCGCGCTGATCTCGCCACTGGCGGCAGCGAGCCTGCTGATCGTGCCCTCTTTCGTCACCAATGTCTGGCAGCTGCTGGCAGGTCCGAATTTTGGCACGCTTGCCCGCCGCTTCTTCCTCCTGGTTATCGCCATAATTGTCGGAACCTTCGCCGGCTCATATTTGTTGGCTGCCGGCGATACCCGCAGGACCACGGCGGCGCTGGGTCTTGCCCTCATCCTCTATGCCGGCCATGCTTTGCTCGCTCGTCAACTGCATGTGCCCGCAAGATTCGAGCCGCTGCTATCGCCGCTCGTCGGCGCGGTCACCGGCTTGCTCACGGGCGCGACCGGCGTCTTCGTCGTGCCGGCGGTGCCTTATCTGCAGTCACTTGGACTGGAGAAGGAGGAGCTGATCCAAGCGCTCGGCCTCTCCTTCACTGTCTCCACCGTGGCATTGGCCGCTGCGCTCGCCTGGCATGGCGCCTTCCGCATCGACAATCTGGCGCTCTCTACTCTGGCGATCGTCCCGGCGCTTGCCGGCATGTGGGCCGGCCAGGTCATCCGCAACCGCGTCGGCCCGATGGCCTTCCGCTGCTGGTTTCTGATCTGCCTTCTGGCGCTTGGCGCCGAGATGGTGATGAAGGCCTCTTTCTAAGGCAGTCTTGCCGGGCTGCCCGGTGCGCACCCATATGGAGTTTGTTTCATGGCAGGATCTGAAGGATTGATGGAAGAAGAGCAGCGAGAGATTTCCGATAACAATCCATTGGCCGATGCCCTGCTGGTCGTTGATGTCCAGAATGCCTTCCTACAAGATCCAGGCGCGGTTCCCGATCATGCCATGTTGAGGTCGGCGGTGGAGATCCTGCTGAACAAGGCGCGGTCGGAATGGGCCCCTGTGATTTTCCTGCAGAATGATGGTCCGGCGGGCGCGCTGGATGAGCCGTTTCAGCCGGGATGGAAACTCCATTTTCCACCACTATCAGGCGAGGTAGTTATCAGGAAAACGGAGGATGACGGCTTCGACGGCACCGATCTCGACGCCATTCTCACAGCCTTCGGCGTGAAGGATCTGGTAATGTGCGGCGTGCTCTCGGAAATGTGCGTTGCCGCGACGGCGCGAGCGGCGCTTGAGCGCGGCTATGGCGTGCTGCTGCCGCATGATGCCCATGCCACCTATGATGTTCCGGCCGGGCCAGGCTCGCAGGGCGTGCCTGCCGCCATGGCAGCGCGGGCCGCGGAATGGTCGCTCGGCGACGAGATCGGGATCTTCGCCTCTGCACGCGAGGTTCGTTTCAAAGAGCGAGCTTAGCCGCAGCCTTCGGCTCATAAATGCAAGCCATCCTTGAATATCGCTTCGAATCGTAATAATCGAAGTTACATGAAACACGATAGCCGACTTTCCTCCGTCCTTCACGCCTTGCTGCATATGGCCGAGCAGGATGGGCCATTGACCTCCGAAACCCTGGCGCAATGCATGAATACCAATCCGGTCGTCGTGCGCCGCACCATGGGCCTATTGCGCGAGGTGGGCATCGTCCATTCCGCCAAGGGGCACACCGGCGGTTGGACGATCGCGGCCGATCTCAAAAGCGTCACGCTGCGCCAGCTGCATGAGGCACTCGGCGAACCGGCCGTCTTTGCCATCGGCAATCGCAACGAGACGCCGGAATGCTTGGTCGAGCAATCGGTCAATTCCGTCCTCGATGATGCTTTTGCCGAAGCCGAGGCCTTGCTGCTCAAGCGCTTCGAAAATGTCACCCTTGCCGATCTCGCAGCCGAATTTGCGCGACGTCATGCGCAATGGCGCTCAGAAAGGACCCTGTCATGACCCATGACGTCATCGTCGTCGGGGGCAGTTATGCCGGCATGGCGGCCGCCCTTCAGCTTCTCCGCGCTCGCCGCACAGTGTTGATCATCGATGCGGACAAGCGCCGCAATCGTTTCGCCGAGGAATCTCACGGCTTTCTCGGCCAGGACGGCGTCAACCCCGGCGAGATCGCCCGCAAGGCGCGTGAACAGCTTTCCGCTTATCCGACGCTGTCCTGGATCGAGGGCACGGCCGAAAAGGCCGAGGGCGAGAAGGATGCATTTGTCGTCACCACCGCTGACGGCGCGCGCCATGGCGGCCGGCGCCTTCTCTTCGCGACCGGCGTTTCCGACAGCTTGCCCGAGATCGAGGGACTGGGCGAACGTTGGGGCAAAAGCATCTTCCATTGCCCTTATTGTCATGGCTACGAGCTCGATCGGGGCCGTATCGGCTGCATCGCTACCGGTCCGATGTCGGTGCATCAGGCGCAATTGCTGCCGGAATGGGGCGAGGTGACGCTCTTCCTCAACGGCAGCTTTGTTCCGGATGAGGCGCAGCGTGCCGATCTCGCCACCCGCGGTGTAACGATCGAAGAGGCACCGATCACAAAGCTCGAAGGAAAGGCCGATGTGCGGCTTGCCGATGGGCGCCTGCTGCCGTTTGCCGGCCTCTTCACCGCGACGCGCGTGTCGCCCTCGAGCCCGATCGCCGAGCGGCTCGGCTGCGCAATCGAAGAAACGCCGTTCGGCACCCAAATCCAGACTGACGCCATGAAGGAAACCACCGTGCCGGGCGCCTTTGCCTGTGGTGATGCCGCCCGTATCCCGCATTCAGTGTCGCTCGCCGTCGGCGACGGCGCCTGGGCTGGCGCGCAGCTGCATCGCTCGCTGGTGTTTTAGTCCTGGTTTTGGAGGTCTCGGCCCTCCAACGGGCGTCCCTATCTATTCCCCCTCCGGCACCTTCACGATAACCGTCTCGTCCGGGCCGATGGCACGCCCGTCCTGCGCCCGGATGTCGAGCTGCACCGGCTGACCCGTGGCGCGATCCACCAGCACCGAATGCTCTTCCGCCGGCGCAAAGAGATGGCGCTCGCCGAATTGGCGCAGCGCCACCATGACCGGGAAGAGATCCTTTCCCATCGCAGTCAGGTGATATTCCATGCGCGGGCCTCCTTCGCTTGTCGGCACAAGCTCCAGGATGCCGCTCGCGACGAGCGTGCGCAGGCGCTCGGTGAGAATATTCTTGGCAATGCCGAGGCTCTTTTGGAACTCGCCAAAGCGCGTCAGCCCGTCGAAGGCGTCGCGCACGATCAGGAGCGACCACCAGTCGCCGATCACGTCGAGCGAACGCGCGCTCGGGCAATAGTCACCCTTCAGGCTTTTCCGCGCGACCATCGCCTTAGCCTTTCCGGTCTTTTGTCTGCAGAAATGGTTGCATGATTAAACCAATAATGTTACTCGGTCGATGGTTTCATTATTAAACCGAAGAATCGGGAGTTTTGCAATGACGATCGATCAGGACGCGCCGCCGGCCGGCAGCGCGAAGGACATTCTGCGCCCTCATCCCTCGCGCGAGAGTTCGTTTAAGAGCGCCAAATACTCCGGAGAGGCCAATTCGCCGCTGGCACGGGCGACGATTTTCCTCTTTGCCGTCGCGAGTGGCCTCGCTGTCGCTAATGCCTATTTCGCCCATCCGCTTCTCGATGTCATGGCCGATGATCTCAAGCTGTCGCGCACGGTTGCCGGCCTGATCGTCGGTGCGACGCAACTCGGCTATGGGCTCGGCCTGATCCTGCTGGTGCCGCTCGGCGATCTGGCCGATCGGCGCAAGCTCATCATCGCGCAGTCGCTGCTGAGTGTGGCGGCACTTGTCTTCGTCGGCTTCTCGTCCAGTGCGGCGATGCTGCTCGCCTCCATGGCCGCGGTCGGCTTTCTGGCGGTGGTCACACAGGCGCTCGTTGCCTATGCGGCGAGCCTGGCGTATCCCGCCGAGCGCGGCCATATCGTCGGCATGGTCACGAGCGGCATCGTCCTCGGCATCCTGCTGGCGCGCAGCATCGCGGGCACGCTGACCGATCTCTCCGGCTGGCGGACCGTCTACATTGTCTCGGCCGCGCTGACGCTGGTGATCGCGCTTCTCCTTTGGCGCGCGCTGCCGCGGCAGGGAAGGCCAAAGAGTGATCTGTCCTATTTCGGTCTCATCCGCTCGCTCGGCACTTTGCTCGTGGAAGAACCTGTCCTGCGCATCCGCGGGATCATCGCCATGCTGATCTTCGCCAATATCACCACGCTGCTCGCGCCGCTCGTGCTGCCGCTGACCGCCCCGCCTTACTCGCTGTCCCACACCGAGGTCGGCCTGTTCGGCCTTGCCGGCGCGGCGGGGGCACTCGGCGCCATCAGGGCAGGGCGCTGGGCCGACCGTGGTCATGGCCAGCGTACCACCGGGATCGCACTTGCCCTGATGTTGTTTGCCTGGCTACCGATCTCCATGCTGCATCGCTCGATCCTATGGCTGATCATCGGCGTCCTCGTCATCGATTTCGGCCTGCAGGCAACGCACGTCACCAATCAGGGCATGATCTATCGTGTCAGGTCGGACGCGCAGAACAGGCTGACCGCCGCCTATATGATCTTCTACTCCATCGGCAGCGCCGTGGGATCATCGACATCGACGATCATCTATGCTCATGCGGGCTGGAGCGGGGTCTGCATCTCCGGTACCGCCATAAGCCTCGCAACGCTGCTCTTCTGGGCAATCACCTTGCGGGCGACGCCTGAGGTGGCGACGCAGAGCGTCGACCGGAAAAATAGCTAGCTTTCCGGTGGGGAAGCCGTGCCCAGCTGCTCTTCCAGCAATGAGAGCACCACCCGAATCCGCGGTGGAATCGGTCTAACCGCGGGATAGAGCGCATGCAGGTCAAATCCCGGCACGGTGAATTTGGGCAGCAGGCGGATCAGATTGCCATTGGCACGATCCTCCGCGCAGACCGGCTCCTGCAGGATACCTATGCCGGCTCCATCCAGCAGCAGGCGGTGCAACGGCCGCCAATGACTGGTGCTGACGGCGATGTCGACGGTGGCAAGTTCCGTCTGTTCGTTCGGATCGATCAACGGAATCTGGCCGTTGTTGAAGAGGCCGGAAACCCGCAGGAAGGGGTGGTCGGCAAGATCATTGGGCTCTGTTGGCGTCCCATGCTTATCGAGATAGTCTGGCGATGCCACGAGCACGCGGCCGACATGGCCGAGCTTGCGGGCAATGAAGCTGCCTTCGCTAAGATCGCCGAGACGCAGCGAGATGTCGACGCCCTCCGTCACGGGATCGACGATCCTGTCGTTGAGGATCAGCTCGATTTTGAGCAGCGGATGACGCTTGCGCATCTGCAGCAGGATCGACGGCAAAATGACCTCGCCGACTCCATGCGGTGCTGCGATCCTCAGCGTGCCACGGAGCGACTGATCACCATCCATGACGGTCAGCGCATCGTCGGCGCTCTCGAGAACTTGCTTGCTGCGCTCGTAGAAGGCGGCGCCGACATCAGTCACGAAAAGCTTGCGGGTGTTTCTGAGCAATAGCCGCGCACCGAGATATTGCTCCAGCCGATCAATCCGCTCGCTGACAGCAGGCTGCCCCATGCCAAGATCACGGGCCGCGGCCGACATGCTGCCCCTTTCCACGACTCTGACATAGACGCGCATCGCAACCAACAAATCCATGCGCGCCAATATATCGGCTTATCCGATAAATGTAAGTGCATGATGCCGTCTAGTGGGGGAGCGTTCGATCGCCGAAAACGGCGCTCAAACATCAACCACAGGTCAGCTCATGAGCGATATCAGGCTTTATATGTTTCAATCGGGCACGCAGCGCTGCAAGGCCCACGACATCAGGATGAACCAGGGTGGCGATGCCGATTGCGAAATCCCGGTTCCATGGTTTCTGCTGACGCATCCGAAGGGCAATGTCATCATCGATGGCGGGCTGGCGGCAGAAGGTCTCTCCGATCCGCGCGGCTATTGGGGCGATGTCGTCGACAGCTATCAGCCTGTGATGACGGAGGCGCAAGGATGCCTAGCTCAATTGGCGAAGCTCGGCCTATCCAGTGAAGAGATAGGCTTCGTCGTGCTGTCCCACCTGCATTCCGACCATAGCGGCGCTATCGGCCGTTTCCCGAACGCGACCCATATCGTCCAGCGCAGCGAATATCACTATGCCTTTGCGCCGGACTGGTTCGCTGCCGGCGCCTATGTTCGCCGTGATTTCGATCGTCCCGGCTTGAAATGGCATTTCATGGAGGGCGCCGCCACCGATGGCTACGATCTCTACGGCGACGGCGTGCTGCGGATGATCTTCACGCCGGGTCACAGCGTCGGCCACCAATCCTTCCTGGTGCAGTTGCCGAATGCGGGCGCAATATTATTGGCCGTCGATGCCGCCTATACGCTCGATCATTGGAACGAAAAGGCGCTTCCCGGCTTCATGGCGTCCGCCGTCGACACGGTGCGCTCCGTCGGCAAACTGCGGATGCTTGCCGAACAGACCGATGCAATGGTGATCACGGGGCATGATCTCGAGACATGGCCTCGGTTGAAGCAGGCTCCGAACTATTACGATTGAAGGCGCGGTCGGCTTCGCCGTGAAGGGCAGCCATGTTGGATGGCGTCGGGCATCCGTGGAACGACAAGCGTGCGCATGCTTGCACCAAACATCTTCGCGCTAGAGTTTTGGCAGGAGCGATCTGATCCGCTCGGCATCGTCAGGCGTTGCCGGATTGTAGACTATCATGCTGAGATCCGTCCGTCCGTCGACCGAAAAGGCCGAATACTCGAATGCCAGCGGGCCGAGGACGGGATGGCGTATATGTTTGACGGCTTCGGTATGGGTGCCGGGAACGTCATTTTCGCGCCACATGGCCCTGAATTCCGGACTGATGCGGCAAAGTTCCGCCACGAAAGGCTCTATCTCGCTCGATGCGCCTGCGCGCGCCGCATCGACACGGAATGCGCCCAGGGCGAAACGGGCTACGCTTTCCCAATCATATTGCACGGCGCGCGCACGCGGATCGAGAAAGATATAGCGCAGAATGTTGCGTTCTTCCGGCGGCAGCGATTCGTAATCGATCAGCATCACGGGCGCCGCCTGGTTCCAGGCGATGACGTCCCAGGTGGCGGTCCGGATAATGGCGGGGCTTGGCTCCAGCGCATCGAGCACGCGCTGCAGCCGCGGCGTCACGCCATCATTCTTGCGGTAGCGCGCCTCGGGCGGCCGACCGAGGCCGAGCAGAAACAGATGCTCGCGCTCCACTTCCGTCAGCATCAATGCACGGGCAATTCGGTCGAGCACGTCGGCCGAGGGCGCTCCGCCGCGCCCCTGCTCCAGCCATGTGTACCAGGTCGGGCTGATATTGGCGCGTTGCGCCACCTCCTCACGCCGCAGTCCCGGCGTTCGACGTCTTTCCCCGCCAAAGCCGAGGGCGGATGGATCAAGCTTCGCTCGCCGGTCGCGTAGATAGGCGCCGAGCAGGTTTTCCGTTTCGATGAGGTCGGTCATCCTGTTAATGTCTTTACTATGATAAACTCACTACTTTACCAGAATAACCGATAAGGCCAGATTTGTCTCCGACGAAATAAGGAGACTGTACTTATGCGTGTATTCGTTACTGGTGCGACCGGAAATATCGGATCGTATGTCGTCAAGGAATTGATTGGAGCAGGTCATCAGGTGCTCGGCCTTTCCCGCTCGAAGGAGAAGGCGGCTACCCTTGCGGCCACCGGCGCCGAGGTCCTACACGGCACCATCGAAGATTCGGACATTTTGAAAAGCGGCGCCTCACAATCGGATGGCGTCATCCATCTTGCCTTCAATCATGACTTCTCAAGATTCGTCCAGAATTGCGAGGATGACCGCCGGGTCATCGCAACACTGGCCTCGGCGCTCGCCGGTTCCGCCCGTCCGCTGGTCATTACGTCGGGCACGCCGATCGCCAACACGGTGCCGGGCGAGCCCGCCAAGGAAGACAACCCTATCGCCGGTTCCGACAGGCACCCCCGGGCGGCCACCGAGGAAGCGGGGATATTGGCGAGCGAAATCGGCGTCAATGTCTCGGTCGTGCGCCTCCCGCAGGTGCATGATCCCGTCAGCCAGGGACTTATTACGCCCTTGATCCAGATATTCCGGGAAAAGGGTGTTTGCGCCTATGTCGGAGATGGGCTCAGCCGCTGGCCGGCGGCGCATTTTACCGATGTCGGCCGTCTTTACCGCCTCGTCGTCGAGCGCGCCGAACCGAATGCTAGATATCACGCGGCCGCCGAGGAAGGCGTGCCGATGCGCAATATCGTCGAGACGATCGGCCGCCGCCTGAACCTGCCCGTCAAATCCATCACCAAGGAAGAGGCGCAGGATTATTTCGGCTGGCTCGCTCTGTTTGCCCGCCACGACATGCCGGCCTCAAGCGCCAAGACCCGACAGAAGCTCGGTTGGGAACCCAACGGCCCGACGCTGCTTCAGGATCTTGCAGAGCTGCAGGTTTCCGCGGCGTGATGCCGGTGCCATGGGCCACGATCCACAGATGGTCGATGATCTGACTAACCACGCATTCGAAAGCCCGGCCGCTCCCTCGACCGGGTTTCATCTTTCAGGCTGCGATCCGGAAAGCTCCGGAGTCAGACATACGGCGTCCCGGCAAGAGCGGCGTCGACACCGGCAAAGCCGCGCTCCATGATGCCTAGCAGAGCTGCTTGAGGATCTCCTTTTTTCCGAAAGACGCGCAGTGCCTCGCCATAGGCGGTCACCAGTGTCGCCATCAGCATTGCGCCGGCAAGATGTGCATCGGCATCGAAGCGCGGCCGCCCCGCCGCGTCGGACAGCATTGCCGACAGATCGTCGGCAATGGTCACCTGCAGCCCACGCGCATGCGCCGTCAGCGTCGGGCTTTCCGCCACCATGTGCCAGAACGCGATAGGCCGGTCCGTGATCCTGAAGAGGGGATGCTGTGTCTCCAGCAGTTCACGCATCAGCACCTGGAAAGCGAGGACCGGCGGCGCTCGGCCGCGATCGGCAATCGCCTTGCGCACCAGTTCCCGCACCTCATCCTCGCGATCGAAAACCAGATCCTCCTTGCGGCGGAAGTAGTTGAACACCGTCTTCCTGGCGACCTCCGCTTCGTCAGCGATGTCGGCGACGGAAACCTTGTCGAAGCCATGTTCGACGAAGAGGCGCGTGGCGACGTCGGAGATCGCCTGACGCGTCATCTCCTTCTTGCGGTCCCGCAGTTTGATTCGGTTTGACATGAAGATATTTATACCATAAGTAAATTTATACCGAGTGTAAAAATCGTATTGCGATCACGAAAACAGTGAAATTGGCACAGGTTTTACGACTGTTCCTGTGACCGGACCGTCGCCCGCTCGAATGGAGATGGGCATTTTCCAACGACTCGCGTCGGCTGAGAGCCGCTCGAAGCCGGAATGTCTGGCGCCCTTGCGGCGCCGCTCGCTTGAGGAGTTCTGTCTTGATTTATGATGTCCTGATTGCCGGCGGCGGCCCTGTCGGCTTGTTTCTCGCCTGTGAGCTGCGTCTCGCCGGTCTCTCCGTATTGGTGCTGGAGCAGGCCGAGGATCCGCGCTCGCCCTTGAAGCGCCTTCCCTTCGGCATGCGCGGCCTTTCCTCCCCAACCATCGAAGCTTTCTATCGTCGCGGTCTGCTGGACGATGTTGCTGCGCCCAAACCTGCCAAAGACGGCTCGGGCGATCGCGCTTCATCGGCTGCGCACTGGATGCACCAGTCGCGCCACCCAGGCGGCCATTTCGCCGGCATCCACTTCTTCCATGACAATATCGATGTTTCGAAGTGGCCTTATCGCCTGCCAAGCCCGGCCGGCACTAGCATGATGGTCGAGATGGAAAGCCTCGAAACGATCCTTGCCGCTCGTGCCGGGGCGATGGGGGTCGAGATCAGGCGCGGCTTCGGTTTCGAGAGCTCCGAACAGTCGGATGAAGGTGTTGTCGTTCGGGCCGGAGGCGAGACCTTTCGCGGGCGCTGGCTCGTTGGCTGCGACGGCGGCCGCAGCACCGTTCGCAAGGCCGGCGGCTTCGAATTCGTCGGCACAGATCCTGAATTCACTGGCTATTCCGCTGAGATCGAGATGGCGGACCCGGACAAGCTTCGTCCCGGTCGCCATTACACGGCGACCGGCATGTACACTTACTCGCCGCCCGGGACGATCGCGATGGCCGACTTCGACGGAGGCGCTTTCCACCGGACCCGGCCGATCACGCTGGAGCATGTGCAGACGGTGCTGCGCCGCATCTCCGGCACCGACGTCACCGTGACGGCGCTCAAGCTTGCCACCACATGGACGGATCGGGCCTACCAAGCGACCGCTTACCGCAGGGGACGCATATTGCTTGCCGGTGATGCCGCGCACATCCATTCCCCTTTGGGTGGTCAAGGCCTCAACCTTGGTCTGGGCGACGCGACGAACCTTGGATGGAAGCTTGCCGCCACCATCCGTGGCGATGCGCCGGACGGCCTGCTCGATACCTATTCCAGCGAGCGGCATCCCATTGGAGCGCAGGTGCTTGATTGGTCGCGCGCCCAGGTCGCGCTCATGCGGCCAAGCCCGAGCTCGCGCGCCCTCGAAGCGGTCATCCGCGATCTGATCGACACGCGCGACGGAGCCACTTATTTCGCCGAACGGGTCTGGGGTGTTTCTCTCCGCTATGACCTTGGTGGCAGCCATCCGCTCATCGGCCGTAGCGCTCCCGATTTCGAGCTCGCCAATGGGACAAAGCTCGGCGATCTCCTCAGGACGGGCAAGGGCCTGCTTCTGGATTTCGATGGCAGCGCGTCGCTCAAAGCGCTTGCCGGTCGCTGGGGAAACAGGATCACTTATATCGCCAGCAACGTCAAAGATCGGCTGGGTTTGAGCGCTTTGCTCGTGCGGCCCGACGGCGTGGTGGCCTGGGTTGGTGAAGCTGAGCCCAACGCCGCGCAAGCCGTGTTGCGATGGTTCGGGACGAACCTGTCACCCATGTTTTAGGTACGCAGTGCTACCTATATCTCCGGGTCGGACAATCAGAAAATGGCGGACAAGGTGGGATTCGAACCCACGGTACGCTTTCACGCACACACGCGTTCCAGGCGTGCGCCTTAAACCACTCGGCCACCTGTCCATCTGCACTTTCGCATCCGATAAAGGAGCTATTGTGGGAACGGCGCGATATATACCGATGAATTTTCTAGGATCAACCCGAATCTGACAGTTTTTTGACTTCTGGACAAAAAACTCTGCGTCTCATCCCCATTGCGCTTATTTCGCGCTCCACTTATCTAAAGAAATGGATGAGGCGGCATAAGACCGGTCGGCCCGTCAGGGCTGAACATAGGGAGTATCCGGAGGAGTTTATGCGTTTCCTGTTGCGTTTTGCCAGCCTTGTCGCGCTGGTGGTGGCTGTTATCGCCGGCACTATCGATTCCATACAATCCGTTGCGGCTTCCGCCGTGGTCATGACCCCAATGGGGGATGCGTGGAACGATGTCAGCCCGTCGTCGCTCGCAAGCCTCCGCTCGGCGATTGCCTATTACGTTCATCCCCGCCTCTACGACATGGCGATGCAATGGCTGCTGTTTCAGCCGGCTTTCGCCGTTTTCCTGGTGATTTCCCTGTTGCTGTGGATGATCGCCTACAAGCGCCAGCCTGCAGCCGGCCGCTTCAGCGCGTGAGGGATTCGGCGCGTATCTTTCGGCCTGTGCTATTCAGGGAATTGAGAGGCGTCGGAAGGAATTGGCGGCGGTTCCATCGCAATGCGGCGAGCGGTAGAACTAGCGATCGCGGAGAGCTGACCGGCAGCTGTTCTGATCAATAAAATTGCAGTTTTGGGCCGAAATTGTTTAAAAAACGGGTCGTTTGGATGGGTTTTCACCAATTCCCACAAATCTTTACCAACTGAAAAATTTCTCGTGAATTTTTCGTGCAGCCATGCAAGGATGCGCGCCAGCTTGGCCTCGGGGGAGGCCGGCAGTTCCGCAGACTTGCCCGATCAACGGGCTTGCGGGAGGACCCAACAAGATAGAAACAATAGGGCTGCACCACATGAAAAAATCCCTTTTGACCCTTTTTGCCCTGGCTGCCATGTCGGCAACGGCGCTTGCGGCCGATATCAAGCCGGCAATCGTCTACGGAACCGGCGGCAAGTTCGACAAGTCCTTCAACGAAGCTGCCTATAACGGCGCTGAAAAGTTCAAGAAGGAAACCGGCATCGCTTACCGCGACTTCGAGCCGACGGGCGACACCCAGGGCGAACAGGCGCTGCGCAACTTTGCCAGCAAGGGCTTCAATCCGGTTATCGCTGTTTCCTTTGCCTGGACCTCTGCGCTTCAGAAGGTTGCTGCCGAATATCCGAAGACCGAATTCGTCCTGATCGACGACAGCCTTGATCTGCCGAACGTCCGCTCCGTCAAGTTCAAGGAAAACGAAGGTTCCTACCTCGCCGGCGTCATGGCTGCCCTTGCATCGAAGTCCGGTAAGATCGGTTTCGTCGGCGGCATGGACATTCCGCTGATCCGCAAGTTCGAATGCGGCTACGAGCTGGGCGCGCGCGCGACCAATCCGAAGATCGAAGTCTTCCAGAACATGACCGGCACGACCGGTGCTGCCTGGAACGACCCGGTTCGCGGCGGCGAACTCACCAAGAACCAGATCGACCAGGGCGCAGACGTTGTCTATGCGGCTGCCGGCGCGACCGGCCTCGGCGTGCTGCAGACCGCGGCCGACAACAAGAAGCTGTCGATCGGCGTCGACTCGAACCAGAACTACCTGCACCCGGGTTCCGTTCTGACCTCCGTCGTCAAGCGCGTCGACCTCGCCGTTTACAACGCCTTCAGCGACGCCAAGAACGGCAAGTTCACGCCTGGCACGCAGGAACTCGGCCTGAAGGAAGATGGCGTCGCCGTGGCCATCGACGACAACAACAAGTCGCTCGTCACTCCGGAAATCCAGGCTGCTGTCGACAAGGCCCGGACCGATATCGTCGCTGGCACCATCAAGGTTCACGACTATCTGACCGACAACGCCTGCCCGAAGAACTGATATGAAATAAGGGCGTATGACGGGACAAAAACGTCATACGCCCTTTTCTTATCCGGAAACCGGTTTCTGGAGCCCCTATAGTGAACCAAATCTCTGCCATCGAGCTCGTGGGCATCGACAAGAAGTTCGGTGCTGTCCATGCCAATAAAGATATCAACCTGACCGTCGCCAAGGGCTCGATCCACGGGATCATAGGCGAAAACGGTGCCGGGAAATCGACTCTCATGTCGATCATCTACGGATTCTATCACGCCGACAGCGGCGAAATCCGCATCAACGGCGAGCCCATCGCGATCCGCGACAGCCAGACGGCAATCGCAGCCGGCATCGGTATGGTGCACCAGCATTTTATGCTGGTCGACAATTTCACCGTCCTTGAAAACGTCATGCTGGGCGCCGAAGGTGGCGCACTTCTCGCCAAGGGGGTAGCGGCCGCACGCGCCGAGCTCAACCGGCTGGAGAAGGATTATGGCCTGGAAGTCGATCCGGATGCGTTGATCGAAGAGCTTCCCGTCGGCCAGCAGCAGCGCGTGGAAATCCTGAAGGCGATGTATCGCGGCGCGGAGATCCTCATTCTCGACGAACCCACCGGCGTCTTGACGCCGGCAGAAGCGGATAATCTCTTCCGCATCCTTCGCGTTCTTCGCGATCAGGGCAAGACGATCATTCTCATCACCCACAAACTGCGCGAGATCATGGCGATCACCGATACGGTGTCGGTCATGCGCCGCGGCGAGATGGTGGCCACCCGCAAGACGGCGGAAACCACCGTCGAGGAACTGGCAGAATTGATGGTCGGTCGCCGCGTGCTGCTGCGCGTCGAAAAGGGCGCCCCCAATCCAGGCGAAATTCTGCTCTCGGTGCGCAATCTCACCGTCAAGGATGGCCGTGGCGTCACCATGGTCGATAATGTCTCCTTCGATGTCCGTGCCGGCGAGATCGTCGGCATTGCCGGCGTTGCCGGAAATGGTCAATCGGAACTGCTGGAGGCGATCGCCGGTATCCGCAAGCCGGCTTCGGGCGAAATCCTGCTGCATGGCAAGCCGATCGGTAACGCCGATCCCGCAGCACTTCGCGACCTTGGCCTTGCCCATATTCCCGAAGACCGCCATCACATGGGTTTGGTCCTCAAGTTCGAGGAATATGAGAATTCCATGCTCGGCTATCACCGTGACCGCAAATACGGGCGCGGCGGTATGCTCGATCTCGACGCCATGCGCAAGGATGCCATCGAAAAGATCGAGAAATACGATATCCGCCCGCCGAACGCGCGGCTGAAGACCGCCAATTTCTCCGGCGGCAACCAGCAGAAGATCGTCGTCGCCCGCGAGATCGAGCGCGATCCGAAGGCGCTGCTGATCGGTCAGCCGACGCGCGGTGTCGATATCGGCGCCATCGAATTCATCCATCGCCGCATCATCGAGATGCGCGACGCCGGCAAGGCGATCCTGCTGGTGTCGGTGGAACTGGATGAAATCCGCGCGCTTTCGGACCGTATCCTCGTCATGTTCGCCGGCCACATCGTCGGTGAAAAGTCGGCTGAGGCCGGTGAACAAACACTCGGCCTGATGATGGCCGGCATTGCCGCGTGAGGCGTATATGAGCACGGCTTCCGTTCCGCTCCCCAATTGGATCACCTACGGCCTGATCCCCCTTCTCAACCTGATTGTTGCCTTCCTGATATCAGGCCTCGTCGTCTGGTTCATTGGCGAGAGCCCGCTCGATGCGCTCGTGCTGCTGCTGCAGGGCGCTCTCGGCAGCGGCGAAGGTATCGGCTTCACGCTGTATTATGCGACGAGCTTCATCTTCACCGGCCTTTCGGTCGCGGTCGCCATCCATGCCGGCCTTTTCAATATCGGCTCGGAAGGCCAGGCCTATGTCGGCGGTCTCGGCTGCGCCCTGGTGGCATTGACCCTAGACCGTTATGTGCCCTGGTATGTGACGATGCCTTTTGCCGTCATCGGTGCCGCAATCTTCGGGGCGCTCTGGGCCTTCATTCCGGCCTGGCTGCAAGCCAAGCGCGGCAGCCACGTCGTCATCACGACGATCATGTTCAATTTCATCGCATCGGCGATGATGAACTTCCTGCTGGTGCATATACTGATCGTTCCCGGCAAGATGGCCCCCGAAACCCGCACCTTTCTGGAGGGCGGTCAGCTGCCGAAGCTTGGCTGGCTGATGGATATGTTCGGCTCGACCATCGGTGCGGCACCGCTCAACGTGTCGTTCCTGATCGCGCTGGTCATGTGCTTCCTGGTGTGGGTGCTCGTCTGGCGCACCAAGCTCGGCTATGAAATGCGCACCTTGGGCCTCAGCCCCACCGCTGCGGTCTATGCCGGCATTCCCTATGCCCGCACGGTCATCATCGCAATGCTGCTTTCCGGTGGCCTTGCCGGCATGATGGCGCTTAATCCCGTCATGGGTGCATCCGCACGTCTGCAGGTGGAATTCGTGCTCGGTGCGGGCTTTGTCGGCATCGCCGTGTCGCTGATGGGCCGCAATCATCCGCTTGGCATCATCGTGGCGGCGATTCTGTTCGGCATTCTCTATCAGGGCGGCGACGCACTCTCCTTCGACATGCCGAACATCACGCGCGACATGATCGTGGTGATCCAGGGTCTCGTCATCCTGTTTGCCGGAGCTCTCGAATACATGTTCCGACCTGCGCTCGTGCGCATCTACCAGACATTCGCCAGGACGTGAGGATCGGACGATGGATTATTATGATCTTCTCATCAGCATATTGGGCTCGACGATCCGTCTGTCGATTCCGCTGATCTTCACGGCGCTGGCGGGCCTGTTTTCCGAGCGCGCGGGCATCTTCGATATCGGCCTTGAAGGCAAGATGCTGGCCTCCGCCTTCGCTGCGGCCTGCGTCGCCTCGATCAGCGGCTCACCCTGGGCCGGCCTTGGCGCAGGCATCGTCGTCTCGGTTGTTGTCGGCCTGCTGCACGGTTTTGCCTCGATCACCAATCGCGGCAATCAGATCGTTTCGGGCGTCGCGATCAACTTCCTGATGGCCGGCCTGACCATCGTTCTCGGTCAGGCCTGGTTCGGCCAGGGCGGCCGCACGCCCACTTTGCCTGCTACCGCCCGCTTTTCCGGCATTACCCTGCCGGGCGCCGATGCTATTCGCGACGTTCCGTTCATCGGACCGCTCTACGCCAATGTCATCTCGGGCAACAATATCCTGACCTATCTCGCCTTCCTGACGGTGCCGATTTCCTGGTGGATCCTTTATCGCACCCGTTTCGGTCTGCGGCTGCGTGCCGTCGGCGAAAATCCCGGCGCTGTCGATACAGCCGGCATCTCGGTCGAATGGCTGCGCTATCGCTCGCTGATAGCAGCCGGTATCCTCTGCGGCTTCTCCGGGACCTATCTCGCCATCGCCCAGTCGGCCGCCTTCATCAACAACATGTCGGCGGGTAAGGGCTATATCGCGCTGGCCGCACTGATCTTTGCCAAATGGAAGCCGGTGCCGGTCATGTTCACCTGCCTTCTCTTCGGCTTTCTCGATGCTTTCGCCAATTTCATGCAGGGCAAGGCGGTTCCGGGCATTGGCGAGGTGCCGGTACAGATTTTCCAGGCGCTGCCCTATATCCTCACCTGCATCCTGCTTGCAGGCTTTATCGGCGTCGCCAAGCCCCCGAAGGCCGGTGGCGTGCCCTATACCAAGGAGCGCTAAACCATGTCGCATGATCTGTTCGAGGCCGCGCGTGGCGCGATGGCCTTTGCTCATGCTCCCTATTCCAAGTTTCCGGTCGGCGCGGCGATCCGCGCCGAGGATGGCAAGATCTATACCGGCGCCAATATCGAAAACCTGTCCTTCCCGCAGGGCTGGTGCGCCGAACCGACGGCGATCGGCCAGATGATCATGGGCGGCTCCAAGAAGATCGTCGAGATTGCCGTCATCGCCGAGAAGCTGCCGCTCTGCCCGCCCTGCGGCGGCTGCCGGCAGAAGATCGCCGAATTTGCCAGCAAGGAGACGCGCATTTATCTTTGCGACGAAACCGGCGTGAAGAAGACCATGACCATGGACGAGATGCTGCCCTTCAGCTTCGAAACGGAGGTGCTCGGATGAGCGCGGCCGTCGATATCCTTACCGAGAAGCTCGGCGAATTGAAGCCGCGCTATGGCATCATCCTGGGTTCCGGCCTCGGCTCTCTGGTGGATGAGGTCAAAGAGGCCCTGCGCATTCCCTACGCCGACCTGCCCGGCTTTCCGGTCAGCGCCGTCTCCGGTCATGCCGGCACGCTGGTAGCAGGCAAGCTCGGCGATGTCCCCGTCATCATGCTCTCCGGTCGGGTGCACTACTACGAAAAGGGCGACGCCAATGCCATGCGCGCGCCGATCGAGACCCTGAAGGCACTCGGTGTCGATACGCTGATTCTGACGAACTCGGCCGGATCGCTGCGGGAAGAAATGCCGCCGGGCTCGGTGATGCAGATCACCGATCACATCAACTATTCCGGCATGAACCCGCTGATCGGCGAGGAGAGTGACAGGCGCTTCGTCGGCATGACAAGCGCCTATGATACCGACCTCATCATGCGCATGCGAAAGGCGGCGGAAAAGGCCGAGATCAAGCTGTCGCACGGTGTTTATATGTGGTTTTCAGGCCCGAGCTTCGAAACGCCGGCAGAGATCCGCATGGCGCGCATTCTCGGTGCCGATGCCGTCGGCATGTCGACGGTGCCGGAAGTCATCCTGGCGCGTCTTTTCGGTTTGAGGGTTGCCGCCGCCTCCGTCATCACTAACTATGGTGCTGGCATGACCGGCGGCGAGCTCTCGCATGAGGAGACGAAGGACATGGCCCCGGTCGGCGGTGCACGGCTTGCCGCTATCCTGAAAGAAATGATCGCGGACGAAGGAGACCCAGAATGACGGGCCATTCCCTGAGAGAAACGGCAGCCGTTGCGCTTTCCCTTCTCGACTTGACCAATCTCAAGGACGACTGCACGCCGGCTCAGATCGAGGCGCTGTGCGCCCGCGCGCAATCGCCCTATGGAAATACGGCTGCCATCTGCATCTGGCCACGTTTTGTCGCCCAGGCGCGCGCCATTCTCGGAACCGATCATGTCGTGAAGATCGCGACTGTGGTGAATTTCCCGGCTGGCGATATGGAAGTGGCGGATGTAGCAGCCGAGGCGCGCGAAGCTATTGCCGATGGTGCCGACGAGATCGATCTGGTCATTCCTTATCGCACCTTTCTGGCCGGCAATGAGCAGGCCGTCACTGACATGGTCGCCGCGGTAAAGGCCGAATGCAAAGGCCCGGTCCTTCTGAAGACCATCCTCGAAACAGGAGAGCTCAAGGATACCGCGCTGATCCGGCGCGCGTCGGAACTTGCGATCGATGCTGGCTCCGATTTCATCAAGACCTCCACCGGAAAGGTTGCCGTCAACGCGACGCTCGAGGCCGCCGACATCATGCTGCGGGCGATCCGTGCCAGCGGCCGCAAAGTCGGCTTCAAGCCTGCCGGCGGCATCGGCTCCGTCTCGGATGCGGCTCTCTACCTCAGCCTCGCCGAGACCATCATGACGCCTGATTGGGCCATGCCGTCGACCTTCCGCTTCGGTGCGTCGAGCTTGCTCGACGATATCTCGAACGTGCTGGCCGGCGGCGAGTCCAAGACGGCGTCTTTAGGCTACTGATCCATGATCCCGCAGGAAATCATCCGGCAGAAGCGTAACGGCGCCACCCTTTCGGCCGCCGATATCGATGCGTTTATCGGTGCTTTGGGGCGTGGCGAACTGGCTGAAAGCCAGATCGGCGCCTTTGCCATGGCCGTCTGGTTTCGTGGCATGACGCGCGAGGAGACGGTGGCGCTGACGCTCGCCATGGCCCGCTCCGGCGACACGCTCTCCTGGGATGGCATCGGCAGGCCGATCGCCGACAAGCATTCGACGGGTGGTGTCGGCGACAACGTTTCGCTGATGCTGGCTCCCATCGCCGCCGCCTGCGGCCTCGCCGTGCCGATGATCTCTGGCCGCGGTCTCGGCCACACCGGCGGCACGCTCGACAAGCTGGAATCCATTCCCGGTTACGGGATCACTCCGGATGCGGCCCGTTTTCGCAAGGTGGTCGAGGAGGTCGGCTGCGCCATCATCGGCCAGACCGGCGCGCTGGCTCCGGCCGACGGCAAGCTCTATGCGGTGCGCGACGTCACCGCGACGGTCGATTCGGCGCCTCTGATTACGGCGTCCATCCTCTCGAAGAAGCTGGCCGCAGGGCTGGAAACGCTGGTGCTCGACGTCAAGATCGGCAGCGGCGCCTTCATGACCTCGCAGGAAGAAGCCGAGACACTGGCGCGCTCGCTGGTGGAGGTGGCCAATGGTGGCGGGGTCAAGACCTCGGCCCTGATCACCGACATGAACCAGCCTCTGGCCGACGCGGCCGGCAATGTGGTCGAACTTCGCAACTGCCTGGATTTCCTGAAGGGCAACAAGTCGGGCACGCGGCTTGAGACGGTCGTCCTTGCCTTCGCATCCGAAATGCTCGTGCAAGCCGGCATTGCCGCCAACGCTGGCGAAGCCGAGGGCAGGGCGCGCGAGGCTTTGAGCTCCGGTAAGGCGGCAGACATCTTCGGCCGCATGGTGCATGGTCTCGGCGGCCCGGCCGATCTGCTCGAACATCCCGATCACTATCTGGCGAGCGCGCCGGTACAGAAGCTGGTTTTGGCCGTCGCCGATGGCTGGCTCGGTGCCTGCGATGCGCGAGATATCGGCATGAGCGTGATCGATCTTGGTGGCGGCCGCCGCCGCCCGCAGGACAAGATCGATCATCGCGTCGGCTTCAGCGATATCCTGCCGCTCGGCACGAGGGTGAGCAGGGGCGATCGCATCGCCACCGTGCATGCAGCGGACGAAGCAAGTGCGCAGAAGGCTGTTGGCGATTTGTCGGCTAATTATCGCATCGCGGACGCGGCGCCAGCGCTCTCGCCTGTCATCCTCGGCAGGATTTGATTTGAAAAGCTACATCCGGTCGCTTGGCGGCTTCTTGATCTGTCCTGGCCGTTCTATTGCTTCAGGAGCAGCGTGCCATTCTGCACTCCATAGGAGTTCAGCTTCTTCATGAAGCTCATGCCGATCAGCGTGGTGCTCAATGCGCTGTCCTTTGCCACTACGGCGTCGATATCGCGAACCCGGATCGTGCCGATCTCCAGACGGTCGAGTTTGATGTAGGCGACCTTGGAAGCGCCATTCGCGGTCTGGACCGTGTAGCGATAGTCGAGATCGACGCCGCTGAAGCCGAGGCTGCGCGCGGTGCTCTCGTTCATTGCCACATAGGTCGCGCCGGTATCGATCATTCCGTGCACGGACCGGCCGTTGATCGTGAAATCACCCTCATAATGGCCGCCCGAATCGGCGTGTAGCTGAACGCTGCCGTAGGAGACGGGTGCCTCGCTCTTCGGTGGGGTTAGGGAAACGGCTTCGACAGGCGCCGGCTTTGCGGCGTGCTCGTTATAGCTATCCACCAGCATCGGCACCTGGGTTGCCGCAACGGCAATGATACCGGCAATGACAAGAACGCGAACGAACATCGGCAAGGCCCCTCCAGCAGGCCATGCCATCTATAAATGAGCTTTCCTGAAATGCCGCTAATGCGATCAATAAAAAGCCCGGCAGTTGCGTAACTGCCGGGCTCGATAAAAAGTATAATGGCGGATTTACTTGGTGCCGTACATACGGTCGCCGGCATCGCCGAGACCGGGCACGATATAGCCCTTCTCGTTCAGGTGGCTGTCGATGGCGGCCGTGAACACCGGAACGTCCGGATGCGCCTTGCGGAAATTGGCGATACCTTCGGGAGCCGCCAGCAGGCATAGGAAGCGAATATTGTGGGCGCCGCGCTCCTTCAGCTTTTCGATCGCGGCGATCGAGGAATTGCCGGTTGCCAGCATCGGATCGACGACGATGATCAGGCGCTCGGAGATATCCTCCGGCGCCTTGAAGTAATATTCGACCGGCTGCAGCGTTTCGTGATCGCGATAGACGCCGATATGCGAGACGCGCGCTGAGGGCACGAGATCGAGCATGCCTTCGAGCAAGCCGTTGCCGGCACGCAGGATCGAGGCGAAGACCAGCTTCTTGCCCTCGAGGATCGGCGCATCCATCGGCTGCAGCGGCGTCTCGATGGTCTCGATCGTCAGTTCGAGGTCGCGCGTCACTTCGTAACAGAGCAGCGTCGAAATCTCGCGCAGCAGCCGGCGGAAGCTTCCCGTCGACGTGTCTTTCTTGCGCATGATGGTAAGCTTGTGCTGCACAAGCGGGTGATCGATGACAGTGACGCCGTCCATGGTCTCAGCCTTCCAGTAATTCCGTGATATGAGATGTTTCTTTCACGGAAATCGCCTCTGGTGCAAGAAAATAGGCCACTTCTGGAGATTTCATCCCCAATCTGCGGCCTAAGCCACGCTTTTAGAGCTTCGCGAGCAATGCCGCCCGTGTTGCCTCGTCCACGAAGGCCGCTTCGATCGCCGTGCGTGTCATCGCATCGATTTCGTCGTCGCTGAAGCCGAAGGCTGACGAGGCCAGCTCGTATTCTCGCTCCAGCGATGTGTGGAAGAAGGGCGGGTCGTCGGAGCTGATCGTCACCTTCACGCCGGCGTCGCGCAGTGTGCGCAGCGGATGCGACTGGAAATCCGGAAAGACCTTGAGCGCGATGTTGGAACCGGGGCAGACTTCCAGCACGGTGCCGAGATCGGCAAGGCGCTTGACGAGATTCATATCCTCGATAGCGCGCACGCCATGGCCGATACGCTGCGGGCGCACCAGAGCTACGGCATCGGCGACGGAAAAGGCGCCGCAGACTTCGCCGGCATGGATGGTAATGCCGAGACCGGCCTCACGGGCGATGTCGAAGGCGCGGACGTAATCGGCGACGCGGCCCATGCGCTCCTCGCCGGCCATGTTGAAGCCTGTTATCAGCGGATTGTCGCTCCTGGCGGCATATTCCGCTGCCTTCACCACGCGCTTCGGCCCGAAGTGCCGTTCGCCTGTCACGATCAGCCGTGCCTCGATGCCCGTTTTTGCCTTCGCGGCGCGGATACCGGCCGAAACGCCGGCCATGTAGGCGTCAGCGCCGAGGCCGATGCGGTCGCCATGGTCGGGCGAGACGATGAGTTCGCTATAGATCGTGCCGATGCCGGCAAGCTCTTCCAGATAGGTTTCCGTCAGAAGCGCATAGTCTTCCTCGGTGCGGTAGACCTCGGAAACCTTGTCGTAGCAGACGAGGAATTCGGCAAAATCCTTCCAGAGGTAAATGCCGTCCTTGAGGAAGGCGCTTGTGTCGACTCCGTATTTCTCCGCTTGCGCGAGCGTCAATGCCGGTGGAGCCGCGCCCTCCAGATGACAGTGCAGCTCCACTTTCTTCAAATGCGATGTCAAAGGAAGCTCCTCCCGTGCGGCCCTGCCGCAATTCCCAGATGTTTCGCAACCGTCTCGCCGATATCGGCATAGGTCTGGCGGACGCCGATGGAGCGCGAGCGGATGCCCGGCCCGTAAGCCATGACGGGCACGCGTTCGCGCGTATGATCGGTGCCGCGCCAGGTCGGGTCGCAGCCATGATCGGCCGTCAGAATGACGAGATCGCCCGCCTTCAGCTTCTCGTGCACTTCAGGCAGGCGCGCGTCGAAAGCCTCGAGTGCCGCTGCATAGCCCGGCACGTCGCGACGGTGGCCGTAGACCATGTCGAAATCGACGAAATTGGTGAAGACCAGATCGCCATCCTCGGCTTCGTCTATGGTCTTCAGCGTCGCATCCATCAGCGCCATGTTGCCATTGGCCTTGATGACCTTGGAGACGCCCTGATGGGCAAAGATATCGCCGATCTTGCCGACGGCATGCACCGTGCGTTCGGCCTTGACCAGACGGTCGAGCAGCGTCGGTTCGGGCGGCAATACGGAAAAGTCGCGGCGGTTGCCGGTTCGCTCGAATGTCGCCATGGTCTCGCCGATGAAGGGGCGGGCGATCACGCGGCCGATATTGTAGGGGTCGAGCAGCGTGCGCACGATCTTGCAGAGACCGATCAGCCTATCGAGCCCGAAATGCTGTTCGTGTGCTGCAATCTGGAAGACGGAGTCGGACGATGTATAGCAGATCGGCTTGCCGCTGCGAATGTGCTCTTCGCCGAGCTTTGCGATGATATCAGTGCCGGAGGCGTGGCAATTGCCGAGAACCCCTGGCAGATCGGCCGCTTCGCAGATGGCTTTCACCAGCTCCGGCGGAAAGGCATCGCCTTCCGCCGGAAAGTAACCCCAGTCGAACATGACGGGCGTGCCGGCAATCTCCCAATGACCCGATGGCGTATCCTTGCCACGGGAGGTTTCGCTCGCGCAGCCATAAAGGCCGTAGAGTTTTTCCGGCAGAGGCATGCCGGCAGGATAATTGCCCGTTGCCGCTTTGGCGATCTCCAGCAGGCCGAGGCCGGACATGATCGGCAATGTCAACGGACCTTGACGCAGGCCTTCGCGGTCGGCAGCGCCTGCAGCGCAGAACTCGGCGATATGGCCAAACGTATCGGCGCCCTCGTCACCATAGCTTGCCGCATCCGGGCCGCCGCCGACACCGAAAGAATCCAGAACGAAGAGAAAGGCGCGCGCCATAGATCACCCGATAGAATGCCGTCACCCGGCAGGTCTTCCGGGTTATTGGACGTCACCCATATAACGGAGGCATCGACTTGGCAATTTTCCGTTTGGAATGGCCCGCCGGGACTCCGTTTCGATGAGAAGCGCTCAGCAATCGCTACAGCTGATCGAATTCCCGACGCGTTGCCGATAATAATATTGCCGACTGATGGTGATCTGGTTTGTTCCGCTTGGCAGGAAATTGGCACCGAAGCTGAGGAGCTGATAGGGCAGGGCAAGCTCGCTACGGACGAGGAATGTGCTCGCCTGGTTCATGTTGGCCGGCACCGTGACGGTGGAGCCTGGTGTATATGGTCTGGTTCCGTCCTGCGCCCAGGACCAGGCGACGGTCGCCTTGCCGGTCGTGTCGATGGCAATGCCGGTGACCTTCAGCGTCAGGCCGGTCGTGCTATAGGGTGCGAAGATCGCGCCGGCAACGGAGGGCATGCCCGCAAGCACGGACTTGGTGACTGACGTCTGCTGCGAGATGATGTCCGCAATCGAACCTGCAGAACGGCTGGCGCGTTTCGAGGCATTGAGGCCGACGGTAAGCTCGAAGGCACCGAGATAGAGCATCAGCAATACGGGAAAAAGAATGGCGAATTCGATCGCGCCGACGCCGTCTTTATCGCGAACGAAGCGTCTCAGGATGCCAAAGGGCGTACTTTCTTTCCCGATCATGCTCTTGAGGCCGCTCACGGATAATTCTCGTTCTGAAAGGCCGCGGTTGCGACGATGAGATAGACTGACGCCGAGCCGTCGGTTGGATGCACGTTGGTAAGATAGGGGCGCAGCAGATCCGTTATGATCTTCCAGCGATAATAGGCGCGTACCATGTTCAGCGACTTGGCGCCGCCGGGCGTAAAAGTGAATCCGGTGGTGCTGAGATCGGAATAAGGATCTGTCGACGACGTACGGGGGATCGTCGTCGGCATGGACGCAAAACTCGAATAGCTCTCTACGTCGAGATAAAGGTTCGCCGGCGTCTGTACTTCGGTAGAGGAGCAGGTAATGAGCACGGCAATCTCTTTGCAGAATGCCTGTCGGAATTGCTGCGAAGTCGTGTTGGCTGCCGTGATCTGTCCGGTCCGGATCTGGCGCGACAGAGTATCGACGGCGTTTGAGACGACCTGCTCCGCGGTAAAGGCGACGAAGGTTTCGATGATCGCAAAGACGATCAGAAAATAGGGGATGGCAAGCAAGGCAAATTCGATCGCTGCTGTCCCGTCCCGAGAACGCACGAATTCACGCAAGCTGCTTTGGGCACTGCGGCGTGCGCGGCCCGTATTGGCGTGAAGGGTATTATCTGGCGTCATGGGAAGTCCGCGGCGATTTACACGCGGATGACACTAGAATTGCTTTCTTGATAAACCGTTTCTCTTCTCTCTTCATATTTAGAGGAAACTGGTATTATCATTTGCTCCTAATTTACTTTAGAATATTTGCGTTATCGAATGTTGTTATTGTCCGGCAGCAGTCGTTGGGGCCGTCGTCGTATTGTTCTGTTGGGCATGCTGTTCGCAATTGGGCGTGCACGACAGCACCGCGCGGTCCGTCTGGCGGAACACACGGACTGTGTTGCCTTCGTCGATCGACACCAGAATCTGCTCGTCCACGATGGCATTGCCGTCGGTATCGAGCAGAATGATGTTTGTCGTGCCGAAGCTGCGGCCGGTCAGCACGATGGTTTTCGGATCGGCGACTGTCGCGTCTGCGACTTGCGAATTGCCGACGATGACCTTGCTGACGGGGCGGTCCAGCTTCAACACGCGCGCGTGATCCATATAGACGCGCAGCATGCTTTCTCCGGCAGCGTGTGAAAGCTGTGGCATCATGCCGGCCGTGGCGACAATGCCGGCAAGGAATGCTGTTCTGCCGCCGATTGGCATGGTTTGGCCTCTTGGAAAGCGATAGTGGAAAGAATTTCTGGATAGAATGAGAAAGAATGGTGAATGAACGATTAAGGTCGTCTTCCGTCATGCGATTATGGTGCATATGTCCCAAGCAGACCTTCATCGCCACCTGATTGCGCAGATCATGTATTGTTTTGAGCCAAATCGTATATCGCGCTAATATTCATGCATCTAATAATTTCTATTACGCTAAAGATTTTCTTTAAAAACGTACGGAATAACATAGATCTCACATTAACTATTCTATTTTCGCCTCTGTATTTACAGCGCATTAACCTAATTCTTTAAAGCGATAGAAACGGCGGGAAGCTACCGTGCAACTCATCCGATCAACGGCAACAGTTGGCGGACGTGCTGTCAACAAAGTGGAGTTAAACTTATGTCCAAGCTTTTTTCGCGTTTCCTGAAGGATGAATCCGGCGCGACCGCAATCGAATACGGCCTGATCGCCGCCCTGATCTCGGTTGCCATCATCACCGGCGCTACGACGCTGGGTGGCACGCTCAGCTCGACTTTTTCGAATATTGCTAAGCAGATGAACACTTCTGGCGCCGGCGTCGGTACCAAGTAAGTCTTTGTTGGTAAATAGTGATATTTTGGGAGGCCGCTCAGTAAAAATGAGCGGTTTCCGTCGTAAATCTCAAAGAGATCAGGCATGCTGGAAATTGCCGCGTTACTCATATTTCCGCTCTGTATGTCGATCGCAGCGATCTCCGATCTGCAGACCATGACGATACCAAATCACGTATCCTTAGCGCTTACGGTGGCATTCTTGGTCTTGGCATCCTTCTTCGGATTGTCATTTACGGAAATCGGAATACATTTCGCCGGTGCGGGTCTTGTCTTTCTTGCATGCTTTGCGTTGTTTGCGCTGAATGTCATGGGCGGCGGTGATGCAAAGCTTTTGGCCGCTGCTACGCTTTGGTTCGGCTTCGATTCATCCCTGATCGAATTCCTCGTCTATGTCGCGTTCATCGGCGGCGTGCTGACAATTCTGATTGTTCTGGTGCGCTCCCAGGCCGACACGATACTGGCCATTGGTCTTCCGCTGCCGAATTCGCTGGTGATCGCCAAGAAAATTCCCTACGGAGTTGCCATTGCCATCGGTGGCATCATAGCCTTTCCGTCTTCACCGCTCCTGATTGCGGCCACGCGCAGCATGTCTTGAGCCCGCGAGTAAAAACCGAACTCGCACATATATATTTTCTAATATACACCAAGTAATCATGGTTAAGTAACAATAAATGTAACTTACCATTAACCATAATTACACCAATTGCCGGTCATTCTGTGGGGCGAAGAATCCTGTTCCTCAAGGAATGACCATGAAACCCGCTCGCATAATGATACTCGCAGTGGCAGCCGTCGCGGCCGGGATGGCCGGTCTGCTCGCGATGCGTCTGGCTGGTTCGCGCAATATCGTTCCTCAGCAGATTGCGGCGGTCGTGGAAAAGGAGGCGACGGTCAACGTCCTCGTTGCCGGTGCCAATCTGCCCGTCGGCGCGCGTCTGAACGAGCAGTCGATCCATTGGATGCCTTGGCCGGAAAGCGGCATCGTCAAAGGCCTCATCACCGAACGGGAGCGCCCAGATGCTCTGAAGGATCTGACCGGTGCCGTTGTTCGCCTGCCGATATTCGAGGGCGAGCCGATCCGCGAGGAGAAGGTCGCCGATTCCAGCAGCCGCATCCTCTCTTCATTGCTGCCGGCAGGCAAGCGGGCCGTCGCCACGGAGATTTCCGTCGCCACCGGCGCAGGCGGCTTCATCCTTCCGAATGACCGCGTCGATGTCATCATGGTGCGCAAGGGTTCGCAGCAGCAGCTCGTCACCGAAACCGTGCTCAGCAACGTGCGCGTCCTGGCAGTCGATCAGCAGATCGAGGAAAAGCAGGACGGAAGCAAGGCGGTCGTTGGAGCAACTGCGACGCTGGAGCTGACGCCGGACCAGACGAAGGTCCTGGCGGTCGCTCATCAGATGGCCGATCGCCTGACGCTGGCACTGCGCTCCGTTGCCGACGCGCAGCAGCCCGATACGACGGCCGCCGATTATCTGCTGGCCGGGGACAATGGCGGCAGCATGATACAAGTCATCAAATCTGGAGCGATCGTAACCGACGGCCCCAGCGGGCCGAAACCGCAATGAGAAGGGGCGAGACCATGTTAAAGACAAGCAAGAAAGCCAGCTTCCCCCTTGCCGTAAGCCTCTCCTTCTCGGTTGCCTTTGCCGGCCTGCCCTTGGCAGATGTTCCGGCCTTTCTGCGCACGGCCACCGCTTTTGCGGGCGGCTCGGACAGCATCGTCACGATTGCCGGCCTCGGCACGAAGCGCACTTTGAAGCTCGGTCTCAACAAGGCGCTTGTCGTCGATCTGCCGGCCGATGCCCACGACATCCTTGTCTCCGATCCGAAGATGGCGGATGCGGTGACCCGCACCTCTCGCCGCATCTATCTGTTCGGCAAGACGGTCGGCCAGACTAACATTTTCATCTTCGGTGCAGACGGCAAGGAGATCGTCAGCCTCGATCTCCAGATCGAGCGCGACATTGCTGGCCTGCAGGATAATATCAAGCGTTTCATCCCGGACTCCGACATCAACGTCGAGATCATCTCCGACAACATCGTCCTGACAGGCATGGTGCGCACGCCGCAGGATTCGATCCGCGCACAGCAGCTCGCCCAGGCCTTCCTCAAGGGCGGCGAAGCGACGACACGAAACCAGACTGCCTCCGGCAGCGGCGACAACAACGCGGTCGCCATTTTCGCCGAAGGGCGGCAGACCTCGCAGATCGTCAATATGCTGCAGATCGAAGGCGAGGATCAGGTGACGCTCAAGGTCACCGTCGCCGAAATCAAGCGCAGCGTCCTGAAGCAGATCGGTTTCGACAATCTGGTCAGCAATTCCTCCGGCCTGGGCGTCGCTCAACTCGGCAATATCGGAAACAGCGGAACCACGAATTTCCTTGGAGTAAACGGCGATCCCACAAACGCTACCGGCGCGGGTGGTCTCTCGACACTCTTCAAATATGCGCTCGGCAAATACAATATCAGCACCTATCTGAATGCTCTCGAACAGGCCGGTGCCGTGCGCACCCTGGCGGAGCCGACATTGACCGCCATTTCAGGACAGGCTGCAACCTTCAATTCCGGTGGCCAGACGCTCTACTCCACCACCGACAAGGACGGCAACACGACGATCACGCCCTATACATACGGCATCACGCTGGCCTTCACGCCTGTGGTCTTGGCCGGCGGCCGTATCAGCCTGCATGTGCAGACTCAGGTCTCGGAACCGGTCGCATCGTCATCCACCCCGACCTACAACCAGCGCGCCGCCAATACTTCGGTCGAGCTGCCATCCGGGGGATCGATCGCTCTTGCCGGCTTGCTGAGCGACAACGTGCAGCAGACGACCTCGGGAACGCCTGGCGCATCGAAGATCCCGATCCTTGGCGCCCTGTTCCGTCAGAAGAGCTTCCAGCGGGATGAGAGCGAGCTTGTGATTATCGCGACGCCCTATCTCGTGCGCCCCGTAGCGCGCGACAAGCTTGCCCGTCCCGACGACAATTTTTCCCCGACGAACGATGCCGGTGTCTTCTTCATGAACCGTGTCAACAAGATCTACGGCCGTAAGGATGGTCCGCCGGTCGCCGATGCCGATTTCCACGGCACAGTCGGCTTCATCTACAAGTGAGGAGCGGGACCATGACGCCAGCCTTTTCAACGAGGTCAACGAGAGAGCAAGAGATGGCCAGCCTCGAACGCAATACACCCCGCGGTGCCCGGCCTCGTTTCTCAAGATCGATGCTGATCCTCCCCACATTGGCGCTGATATCGGCTGTCAGCAGCTGCGCGGGCTCCCCGGATGGCATGACGACGAGCGCCATCAGGGATGACTATCGCCAACGGCATCCCATCGTGCTTACCGAAAAAGAGCATAGCGTCGATATACCGGTCGCGGCCAGTGACCGGCATCTGACAACAGGTATGCGCGATACGGTTCGGGGTTTCGTGCAGGATTATCGCGCGCATGCAAGCGGCACGGTGGAAATCCTCTCGCCGCGGCAATCGCCAAATGCCTTCGCCGCATCGGCGCTCAACTCGCAGATCCGTCGGGAGTTGGTCACGAACGGCATTCCGTCGGCGCGAATCGTCAATAGCTATTACCCGGCCGGCGGCCCGGGCGATGCTGCGCCGATCCGCCTGCGCTTTACGGCAACGACGGCGGCCACCAACGCCTGCGGCCAGTGGCCGGACGACCTTTCCGACAACGCATTCGACAATCAGAACTATTATAATTTCGGCTGTGCGACCCAGCACAATCTGGCAGCGCAGGTCGCAAATCCGACCGATCTGATTTCGCCGCGCGCGATGACGCCGATCGATGCCGATCAGCGCAGCAAGGTCATCAGCGGTTATCGCAGCGGCTCAACCCCGACCAGCACGGCGACGGTCGGCGGCTTCGGCAGCGGAAATTGAACGCAAGAGGCCGGCGGAACAGGATGAAATCATGAACGCCATCGAATACGATATCGGCCCGACTCCCGCAGAAGCGGAGGAGGTCTCGCGCTCGGGCAATCTCGACAATCTGCGGCCGCTGCCGCGCATTTCCATACATGCCTTCTGCGAAAGCGAGCAGCTGCAGCAGGTGATGGATCAGTGCGCCAATGATCGGCGCATGTCCAAGGTCAGCCTGCGGATCACCAGCGGCGGTGTGGCCGCTGCGGCGAACATGTTCGCCTCGGCGCCGACGCCTAATCTGATCATTCTGGAGACACGCGCCAATCCCCGCGGCCTCCTGGCGGAACTCGAGCCGCTCGCCGCAGTCTGCGATCCGAGCACCAAGGTCATCATCGTCGGCTATCACAACGACATCGGTCTTTACCGCGAACTCATCCGCAACGGCATCTCGGAATATATCGTACAGCCGACCGATATGATCGATCTGATGACGGCGATGGCTTCGATCTTCATCGATCCCGATGCCGAGCCGCTGGGCCGCAGCATTGCTTTCATTGGCGCCAAGGGTGGAGTGGGTGCATCCACCATCGCCCATAATTGCGCCTTCGGAATCTCCAGCCTTTTCTCGACCGAAACCATTCTTGCCGATCTCGATCTGCCCTATGGCACCGCCAATATCGATTTCGACCAGGACCCTGCCCAGGGGATAGCCGAGGCCGTCTATGCGCCGGAACGCCTCGACGAAGTCTTTCTCGATCGGCTGCTGACCAAATGTTCGCAGCATCTGTCGCTGCTAGCAGCGCCCTCGATGCTGGATCGTGCCTATGATTTCGAAGGGCAGGCATTCCTGCCGGTGCTCGACGTTCTCCAGCGCAGCGCGCCGGTGGCGGTTCTCGACGTGCCGCATGTGTGGACGGAGTGGACGCGCTCGGTGCTGAGCGCGGTAGACGAGGTCGTCATCTGTGCCGCGCCCGATCTCGCCAATCTGCGCAACGCCAAGAATCTGATCGATGCTCTGCGCAAGCTGCGGCCCAACGATAAGGCACCGCACCTCATTCTCAATCAGGTCGGCATGCCGAAGCGCCCGGAGATCAATCCTTCGGAATTCTGCGCGCCGCTGGAGACGGACCCGATCGCCATCATACCTTTTGATATCAACCTGTTCGGTAATGCCGCCAACAGTGGACAGATGATCTCCGAGACTGATCCGAAGTCGCCGATCGCGGAAACTTTCTCGCAGATATCGCACATCGTCACCGGGCGTGTCGCTTTGAAGAAGGCAAGGAAGGGCGGTTTGCTTGGCCTTTTGAAGCGGAAGTAACCCTATGATTTCGCGTGGCCTTCTGAAAGCTGATCTTTCGTGAAAGCCATGCAGCAGCAGTAGAATTGGATCGAAGACATGTTTGGCAAGCGCGGAAGTGAAGGTCCTGCAAAGAGCGGCGGCGCGATGCCTCCGCCGGTACCGGCGCGTGCACCCGCTCCCGCAGGCGGGCCACCGGCGCCGGCCGTGCTGATAGAGCCGTCACGTGATGCCGCGCAGCCGCGTCAGCAGGTCGCTCCGCCGCCGATGCAGACGCCCAGCCGGCGTCGCACAGCGCGTACCGAAGAATATTACGATACGAAATCGCAGGTCTTCTCCGCGCTCATCGATACGATCGACCTGTCGCAGCTCTCCAAGCTCGGCAACGAGGCCGCGCGCGAGGAAATCCGCGATATCGTCAACGATATCATCACGATCAAGAATTTCGCGATGTCGATTTCCGAGCAGGAGGAGCTGCTCGAGGATATCTGCAACGACGTGCTGGGCTATGGCCCGCTGGAGCCACTGCTCGCTCGCGATGACATTGCCGACATCATGGTCAACGGTGCCGGCCAGACCTTCATCGAAGTCGGCGGCAAGACCGTCGAATCCGAAATCCGCTTCCGAGACAATTCGCAGCTTCTATCCATTTGCCAGCGCATCGTCAGCCAGGTCGGCCGCCGTGTCGATGAATCCAGCCCCATCTGCGATGCGCGCCTTCCCGACGGTTCGCGCGTCAACGTCATCGCACCGCCGCTGGCGATCGACGGGCCGGCGCTGACCATTCGTAAGTTCAAGAAGGACAAGCTCACTCTCGATCAGCTCGTCCGCTTCGGTGCCATTACGCCGGAGGGCGCGACGCTTTTGCAGATCATCGGCCGCGTGCGCTGCAACGTCGTCATCTCAGGCGGTACCGGCTCGGGCAAGACGACGCTTCTGAACTGCCTCACCAACTATATCGACCGCGACGAACGCGTCATCACCTGCGAAGACACCGCCGAACTGCAATTGCAGCAGCCGCATGTGGTGCGCCTCGAAACCCGCCCGCCGAACATCGAAGGCGAGGGCGAGATCACCATGCGCGATCTCGTCAAGAACTGCCTGCGTATGCGCCCCGAACGCATCATCGTCGGCGAAGTGCGCGGACCCGAGGTCTTCGATTTGCTGCAGGCGATGAACACAGGCCACGACGGCTCCATGGGCACGATCCACGCCAATACGCCGCGCGAATGCCTGAGCCGCATGGAATCGATGATCGCCATGGGCGGTTTCAGCCTGCCGGCCAAGACCGTGCGTGAGATCATTTCCAGCTCCGTCGACGTCGTCATCCAGGCCGCCCGCCTGCGTGATGGTTCGCGCCGCATCACCCAGATCACCGAGGTGATCGGCATGGAAGGCGATGTGATCATTACCCAGGATCTGATGCGCTACGAGATCGAGGGCGAAGATGCGAACGGCCGGATCATCGGACGGCACGTCTCCACCGGCATCGGCAAGCCGCATTTCTGGGATCGTGCTCGCTACTATAACGAGGAGCGGCGTCTGGCAGCCGCCCTCGATGAGATGGAACAGAAGGCGCAATAGGGTTCGCGATGTTTGGTATCGATCCGATAGTGCTGCTGATTGTCCTGCTGACGGCGGTCTCCGCCGCCGCGGTCTGTTACGGCATTCTCTATTCACGGATCGAGACACAGAAAAAGGCCGATAGCCGGGTCAACCGGGTCAAACAGGCCGAGACCGATCGCGCCAAGGTCAAGGCTGCACGCGATCGCGTTCAGGAAATGTCCAAGCGGCGCAAGTCGGTGCAGGATACACTCAAGGATCTGGAGCGGCGACAGAGCGAAAACACGAAGAAGAAGCAGTCGCTGAAGGCACGTCTGGCGCAGGCCGGGCTGTCGTTGACGCCATCGCGCTTCTATGTTTTTAGCGTGCTGTTCGGCCTGTTCGCGGTGCTGATCTTTTTCATTGTCGGCGCTCCGCCCCTGGTTATCCTGGGGCTGTTCTTTGCCGTCGCTTTCGGGCTGCCGCGCTGGATTCTCGGCTTCCTCATCAAGCGCCGGCAAAACAAGTTTCTCGAAGAATTTCCGAACGCACTCGATGTCATCACGCGCTCGCTTCGCTCGGGCCTGCCGCTCAACGACGCGGTGCGGCTGGTGGCCGGCGAAGCGCGTGAGCCTGTCAAGACGGAGTTTCGGCGGGTGGTCGAAGCGCAGCAGGTCGGTCTCAGCATGTCGGACGCCTGCGCGCGCATCACAAACCACATGCCGCTGCAGGAAGTAAATTTCTTCTCGATCGTCATTGCCATTCAGGCTCAGGCGGGCGGCAACCTGTCGGAGGCGCTGGGCAACCTCTCGAAGGTGCTGCGCGAACGCAAGAAAATGAAGGCAAAGGTCAAGGCATTGTCGATGGAGGCGAAGGCATCCGCCGTCATCATCGGCGCTCTGCCCTTCATCGTGATGCTGCTCGTCTATCTGACGTCGCCGCAATATATGATGATCCTGTTCACCGATCCGCGCGGCCACCTGATCTTGATTGGGGCCGGCATCTGGATGTCGTTCGGCATCTTCATCATGCGCAACATGGTCAATTTCGAGATCTGAGCGGAAGGAGCCGCGTAGCCCATGTCCGATCTGGCTGCCAATTTGACCGATCCCGGCACCCTTCTTGCCATTGTGGTTGCCATTGCCGTCTTCGCGACCTTCTACACCATCGCCATACCGCTGCTGGAGCGTGGTGATCTCAGCAAGCGTATGAAGGCCGTGTCGACAGAGCGCGAGCAGATCCGCGCCCGTGAACGTGCGCGGCTGAGTGCGGAGGGCGGCAAGGCGTCGCTACGCAGCCACAACAATCGAAATGTCAGGCAGATCGTCGAACGGTTCAACCTGCGCAATGCACTTGTCGACGCCAATACCGTCAACCGCTTGCGGTCCGCCGGCCTGCGCTCGGAAAATGCGCTCAACATGTTCCTGGTGGCGCGATTCCTGCTGCCCTTCCTGTTTCTGGCGGTTGCGATCGTCGTCGTCTTCGTTCTCGGCTGGTTTGCCGCAAAGCCCCTGCCGATCCGGCTGCTTGGTGTCATCGGTTTCGCTTATCTGGGCTTCTACGCGCCGAACATTTATATCTCCAATCTGGTGACCAAGCGCCAGAAATCGATCAAGCGTGCCTGGCCGGATGCTCTCGACCTGATGCTGATCTGCGTGGAGTCGGGCATTTCAATCGAAGCCGGCATGCATCGCGTGTCCGAGGAAATGGCAGAGCAGTCCCCGGCGCTCGCCGAGGAAATGGTGCTGACCACGGCCGAGCTTTCCTTCCTGCAGGATCGCCGCACCGCCTTTGACAATCTCGCCGCCCGCACGCAGATCGAACTCGTCAAATCGGTGACGCAGGCGCTCATCCAGGCCGAACGCTATGGCACGCCGCTCTCGCAGGCTTTGCGCGTTATGGCGCAGGAAGGCCGCGACGAGCGCATGAACGAGGCGGAAAAGAAAGCGGCCGCGCTGCCGCCAAAGCTTACCGTGCCGATGATCGTCTTCTTCCTGCCGGTCCTGATGGCGGTCATTCTCGGCCCGGCGATCATTCAGGCAATGGACAAATTCTGAGCCGCCGACTTGCTCGCGGCAAGCGGGCATGATTATCTTCCATGCAATGTCGCCGATGGGCGTCAGGCGCATCGTTCCGCAAAGGCGCCTGGCGTTCGTGTCGCCCATATTGGGAGGTCTCGCATGTCATCCTTGGCAATATTTTTCAGCGTCATCGCAGCAGTCTTCATCGGGGCGGTAAGCCCCGGCCCGAGCTTCGTGCTCGTTTCGCGCATCGCTGTTTCCCGCTCGCGCAAGGCAGGTCTTGCGGCAGCCTTCGGCATGGGAACGGGCAGTGTCATTTTCGCGACCTTGGCCCTGTTCGGCTTGAGCGCATTGCTGATGAAAGTCGAATGGCTGTATCTGGCGCTGAAGGTCGCCGGTGGTCTCTATCTGATCTATGTCGGCATCCGCATCTGGCGCAGCGCTGCGGACGATCTTCCCATCGATGCGCCAACAACGCCGGCGGCAGGCGGTGTGATGCGCAATTTCCTCTTTGCGCTCGGCACGCAGCTCAGCAATCCGAAGACGGCCATTTTCTACGGCAGTATCTTTGCCGCACTTCTGCCGGTGGCTCCGGCGCCCTGGCTGCTGTTTACGGTTCCGCCCGCAGTCTTCCTGGTTGAAGTGGGCTGGTACACGGTGGTGACGATGGCCTTTTCTTCGAACCGGCCGCGCGCGATCTATCTCGGTGCGAAGTTATGGATAGACCGGGTGGCCGGGGTTGTGATGGGCGCTCTCGGCGCGCGGCTTGTCGTCGAGGGGCTGCCACGCCACATCTGGCGTTAAAGGCCGGTGGTTGCCGGGCGTTCGCCTGAGCCGATTGGCGGATGATTTCCGTTTTCGAAAGTTGCGCGGGAAAGCCGTTACGGCTCTCTTGTTCTATTGCTGGGCGACTTTCTTGCTGTCGCCGCTGGCGGCAAGCTTCTGCCAGGAGTTCTGCTGCGCCAGCATGCCGCGCAGATAGGCGACGTTGGCGTTTGCCTGTTGCGGCGTCAGTTCCTGGCGAGCGATTTGTTCGGCTTCCGCAAAGCGGCCCTGTAGCCCGACGACCAGCGCCAGGTTCTGCCGCACGCGGCTATCGGCGCCCGGCTGTGCGACGGCCGTGCGGAGATAGCTTTCCGCATTCTTGAGATCGCCGGTCAGCACGTAGGACATGCCGAGATTGGAAAGGATGGTCGGTTCGTTGGGAGCCAGCACGAGGGCATCGCGATATTTGGCGCGTGCATCGGTGGAGCGCCCGAGCTGGTCGAGGATGGCGCCCTGCGCCGAAACCAGCCGCCAGTCCGGCCGGTCCGGCAGTTGCGCGCGGTCGATGGTCGACAGCGCTTCGTCGAGTTGCCCCGCCGCCGCCTGCGCCTTGCCGTAGGCCGCCAGCACGCCGCGATCGCTCGGATTGGCGATTGCCACCTGCTGCATGACGGCAAGCGCCTGGTCGTTGCGGCCGCTCATGCGCAAGGCATTGGCATAATTGACGCCGGCATCGCGATCCCTAGGATTGGCGTCATAGGCCTTGCCATACGTCGCAGTTGCCTGCGCCAGATCAGTGCTGTTCATCGTGTCGAGAGATTGCGACGTCTTCGGAATCGAACCGGTCGTCATCCGGTCTTTTCCGGTTGTCGAGCAGCTTGCGAGCGCGATCGCCAGAAGCGCAGCCGAAGCCCCCCGGAAAAGAACGGTTCTGAATGAAGACGCAGCTGAGACCGCGGGCATGTCGCTTATCCCTGTATTCCTATAGTCTTGCGCCCGGCCTAGAATCGGAACAGGGAAAGGTTCGACGCAATGTTCGCTCCAGCAATAATCTGTTAACCCTAACAGACGGTTAACTCTCGATTCCCCCCGATTCCCTGAAGTCATCGTCAAAGGATAGTCATGGCCCCCTTTCAATTCATCGAGCGCGCGACGCCTTTCAATTCGAAGGGTGGCGCAACCTTGCCGATCTTTGCCGTCACCCCGGCGCATATCGAGACGGGTACCATCGATCCCATCGCGCTCGATTGGGCACGCAAGGCGGGTTACAAGGCAGAGAGCGGCTCGTTGTTGCTGATCCCGACCGCTGAAGGGCATCTGGGCGGCGCTCTGTTCGGCCTCGGCTCCAATCCGTCCGAACAACCCTTTCTCACGGGCAAGCTTGCACGCAGCCTTCCGGCCGGCGACTGGCATATCGAGACGGCACCGCTGACAGCAAACCGGCTCTCGCTTGGCTTCGGCCTCGGCAGCTACCGCTTCGACCGCTACAAGTCCGAAAAAGCCGCGGCACCGACGCTGATGATCCCACGCGATGCCGATGCCGCCGATATCAAGCGCCAGCTCGCCGGCGTCTTCCTTGCCCGCGATCTCATCAACACGCC
This sequence comes from Martinezella sp. CNPSo 3732, assembly GCF_057784515.1. NCBI lineage: Bacteria > Pseudomonadati > Pseudomonadota > Alphaproteobacteria > Hyphomicrobiales > Rhizobiaceae > Martinezella > Martinezella sp. CNPSo 3732. The sequence continues at coordinate 15,980 of NZ_JBXSOO010000022.1, read as the reverse complement.
GACCAACGACATGGGTCCGGAACAGCTCGAAGCCGCTTTCCGGTCGCTTGCCGAGCACTACAAGGCTGACATGTCCGTCATCATCGGCGACGATCTCCTGAAGGAGAATTTCCCCCTCGTCCACACGGTCGGTCGCGCCAGCGCCGATGCGCCACGCCTTCTGGAACTGCGCTGGGGCAAGAAGGGCCATCGCCGCATCACGCTGGTCGGCAAGGGCGTCTGCTTCGACACCGGCGGCCTCGACATCAAGCCGGCATCCTCGATGCTACTGATGAAGAAGGACATGGGTGGCGCGGCCAATGTCATGGGCTTGGCGCTGATGATCATGGATGCCAAGCTCAAGGTCGATCTTCGCGTTATCATTCCGGTCGTCGAGAACTCGATTTCATCCAACGCCTTCCGTCCCGGCGATATCTACAGGAGCCGCAAGGGCCTGACCGTGCAGATCGACAATACGGATGCCGAGGGACGGCTGATCCTCGCCGACGCGCTCGCCTATGCCGACGAGGACGCGCCGGATTTGATGATCGACATGGCAACGCTGACAGGTGCTGCCCGCGTCGCGCTCGGCCCCGATCTGCCGCCCTTCTTCACCGATGACAGCGAACTTGCCAGCGATCTGACCGAGGCGAGCCTGGAGACGGATGACCCGCTCTGGCGCATGCCGCTCTATATGGGCTACGACAAGGATATCCGTACCAAATTCGCCGATATCACCAATGCTCCATCAGGCGGCATGGCCGGCTCCATCACGGCTGCTCTGTTCCTCAAGCGCTTCGTGACGAAGACACCGAGCTGGGTGCATTTCGACATCTTCGGCTGGGCACCGAGCGAACGCCCGCATTCGCCTGGAGGCGGCGAGGCTCAGGCGATCCGGGCGCTCTATCACTATATCAGGCAGAGCGTGCGGTAGGGGCTCTAGTCCCCTCTCCCCGCATGCGGGGAGAGGGTTAGGGTGAGGGGCCAGGCACAAGAGCGCCACAGCGACGGACTGACCTGACCATTACGAATAGTGGTCCGAAAAGACGAAGACTCTGATTTTCCGGTTGCTTTCGAGAAAGCCCCTCATCCGAGCCCTCGACATATCGCTTTGCTCAATGTCTCGGTCCCACCTTCTCCCCGCATTGCGGGGAGAAGGGGTTGGTGAATTCCCCTTGAAACCGCCATGATCTTGGCCGAGACTGGAACGGCAGCGTAACGAATTTCGGGGTTGCCCTTGCCGCTTGAACTCACCGCCTCGCAGGCTCTCGGCCTCTGGCATGGCGTGACGCTCGCTCAGGTGCGCCGCGAGGATCACGATTTGACGCTGCGGCAGACGGCGATCCTGCTGCAGATCTATCTTGTGCCGCCGCCGCACACGGTACGCGGTCTGGCCGCAACCCTGGGCGTCACCAAGCCCGTCATCACTCGGGCGCTTGACACCATGGGGGTGATGGGATTGGTCGACCGTGTGCGCGACGATCGCGATCGCCGCAACGTCATCATTAAGCGAACAGTCACCGGCGCGCTTTATCTTGAAAAACTCGGCGATCTCATCATCGAGCACGGCCGAAAATTGTAACCCCAGGAATTTCACCATGATGCTCGACCGCCGTCTCAATGCTTTCAGGCCCGATCTCGCAGAGGCTTCTCTCAAGGGCAAGGTCGAGGCCGAACGCTTCGTCGAGGGTATTGGTGCACGCGTTGCCGTCCCGATCATTGCGCTCCGGCCTAAGCCTGATCTCGCCTCGGGCATCGATACCGAGCTCTTGATGGGTGAAGAGGTGACGATATTCGAGCGCCGCGACGGCTGGTGCTGGGTCAAGGCTCTGTCCGACGGTTACGTCGGCTATCTTCCGGAAACGGCGATTAAAGAGGGCGCGGCAGCGCCGACCCATATCGTCGTCCCGCAACGTACCTTCCTCTATCCAGAGCCGGAACTGCGCAAGCCGCACGCGGCGATCCTTTCTATGGGCAGCCTCGTACATGTGACCGGCACGGCGGAGGCGCGGGGCAATCACTATGTCGTCCTGGAGGATGGCACTGCCATTTTCGCAAAGCATGTCCAGCCGATCGGCTACAACAAGGGCGGCGACTTCGTCGATATCGCCTTACGCTTCCTGGAGACGCCCTATCTCTGGGGCGGCCGCTCGGGCTTCGGCATCGATTGCTCCGGCCTCGTGCAGCTGGCGCTGTCGATGACGGGCCGTGCCGCACCGCGCGATACCGACATGCAGGCCGCCGGCCTCGGCCAGCCGATCGAGCGTGAGGAGCTGAAGCGCGGCGATTTCGTTTTCTGGAAGGGGCATGTGGCGATCATGGAAGATCCGGAAACCATCGTCCATGCCAACGGCCATACCATGACCGTCGCCCGCGAGAATTTCACCGCCGCCATCGAGCGTATCGGCTGGCTCTATGAGCGGCCGACCGGCTATCGCCGTTTCGTCGACTGATCGCGCTGCGCAACCCTCTCGCCGCGGCGTCTGCCGGTATTCGCAATAGGATTGGTCTTACGGCGTGCGAGGGCGCGCGATCCAGATGCCGGCGACGATAACGATGCCGCCAAGCGCCTGCAACAGCGTGACGTTTTCGCCGAACAGGAACCAGGCGAAAAGGGCGGCGGCGATCGACTCCAGAAAAATGACGAGCGAGGAGAATACGGTCGGCAATCTTCCGAGCGCGACCGAAAGCAGTCCCTGTCCGCCGGCATGGCTGATGAGGCCGAGTGCCAGGAGCACGCACCATCCCGAGATCGACTGCGGCAATATGCGCGGCTCGAAGAAGAAAGCGATCAGGAACAGGATCGCCGAGGTTATGATACTCAATTCGAAGGTGACGCGCGCGGCATTGGTTCCGGGGCGCGCCGCGCCGACCGCCAGGAAATAAAGGCCGAAGAAGGCGCCGGTGATGATGGCGAGCGCATCGCCGACGGCGCGGTCCGGATTGAATGCCAGGCTCTGCACGACGAGCGCCGTGCCGCCCGCAAGGCAAACGAGGAGACCGAGAAGCGTGGCGCGACTGACGCGCTGTCTTAAAAGAAGCCAGCCGAAGATGACGACCCAAAGCGGCGCCATCGTCGCGAAGAAGGTGGCGTTGGCGATCGTCGTCCGCATGATGGAGAGATGCCAGAAGAACAGGTCGCCCGTGAAGGCGATGCCGGCGAGAATGGTCGGTATCGTGAAACTGGCGCGAGGCGCATCGGGCTCTGCGATCTCCGCGTAGCGCATCCATATCCAAAGGATCGGTAGCGCTAGAAAGACACGCCAGAAGGCGCTGGCGAAAGGCCCGACATCGGCAAGGCGCACGAGACTCGGCGAGATGCTCATGGCCAGCGCCGCGAAAACCATCGCCATCACGCCGAGAAGAAAATCCTTCGTATTGGCGCTTTCACCGAGGCTCGGGCTGCGCATATCGTATTCGGTGTCCGGCTGTGACATTCTCGTGCCTTTGCAAGTCAGATGATGTGTGGCGCAAAGCTAGTACATAGGGAAAGAGGATTTGGCTCCATTTTGACGGCTTTCATGCAATTTTGTTTCCTCTTTGCGGTAAGGATGTATTGAAATGCGCAAACCCGCCGATCTCGATGAGTTCGATCTGGCAATTCTCGAGATTCTCCAAAAGGACAGTACGGTTCCGCAACGCGAGATCGGCGAACGGGTCAACCTGTCAGCAGCTGCCGTGCAGCGGCGCATCAAGCGCATGCAGGAAAGTCGCGTCATTCAAGCCAATATCGCGGTCGTCAATCCGGCGGCAATAGGTCTGCCGATCACTATCGTGGCCGAGGTTCATATCGCAAACGAACGCTATGACCTCATCAATGCGATCAAGCGCAGCTTCCTCGAAGCGCCGGAAGTGCAGCAATGCTACGGTGTCACAGGCGAGGCCGATTTCGTGTTGATTATCGTCGTCCCCAGTATGTCCGCCTATGAGGACGTTGCCCGGCGTCTTTTCTACGACAATCCGAATGTCACGAAATTTAAGTCACTTGTGACCATGGACCGGGTGAAGGTCGGTCTGTCCCTGCCGTTGTCGCTGGATTAGCTGGCTGTCTTCAAGTTCTGTTCACGCCGGCCGCTTCGGCCAGTTCGTCACGCCGCCGGTCCAGTCCTCGAAAGCCTTCGAGAGGCGAAGCACCAGCATGTCGTCGAAGCGCGGGCCGATGATCTGCATGCCGATCGGCATGCCGGAGCGGGAGAAGCCGCAATTGATCGACGCCGCCGGCTGTTCCGACATGTTCCACGGAACGGTGAAGGCGATGTGCTCGAAAGGCCGGGCCGGGTCGTTGGTGGGCGAAGCCCATTCGGCGGGATAGGAGACGATCGGATTGGTCGGCGAAAGCACGGCATCCACCTCTGCGAAGAGCTTGGCGCAGCTCTTGCGCATCTCGTAGGTCTGGTTGAAGCCGCGAACAGCATCGACGCCGCTGATCTCTGCGCCCCCCTTCGCCCAGCTATAGATATATGGCAGGATGCTGTTGCGGCGTTCCTCGCTCAAGGCCGTCATGTCGCCCCAGAAGCGGGCGCGCCAGAAAGCATCGAGGCCATCAAGCATCTGCCTGGTCAGCACCGGCGCGACATCGACGATGATGGCGCCCGCTTCCTCGAAGCGCTTGGCGGCAGCGGTGACCGCATCGCGTATCTCGTCCTCGACAGGCAGGCCGCAGCCAGCATCCAGCATCAGGCCGATCTTCACGCCTCGGAGGTCGATATCGAGATCCATCCAGTCGATCCCGTTCGGCGGTAGGCTGGTGCTGTCGCGCCAGTCGGGCCGCGAGAGCGTCGCCATGGAAAAGGCGGCATCCTCGACCGTGCGGGTCATGGGTCCGGCGCATCGGCCGAGATAATAGGGATCGATCGGAATGCGGCCATTGCTCGGCTTGAAGCCAAAAATGCCGGTCCAGCCAGCTGGCAGGCGTATCGAGCCGCCGATATCGGTGCCGATATGCAGCGGTCCATAACCGGCGGCGGCGGCGGCGGACGCACCGGCGCTGGAGCCGCCCGGATTCTGACTTGGGTCCCAGGGGTTGCGGCTGAGCTTGTGAAAGCTGGAAAGGCCGGAGGAGAGCATGCCGTAATCGGGGCAGGTGGTTTTCGCGAAAATCACCGCGCCATCCTCGCGCATGCGGGCGGCGATAGGAGCATCTTCGGCAGCAGGGATGCGCTCGACGGCTGCCGTGCCGAGCGGCACCGGCTGTCCCTTGGTGGCGATCAGCTCCTTGAGCGTCACCGGAATTCCGTCAAGCAGTCCCCCCGGCGCGCCCTTCGCCCAGCGCTCTGTCGAAGCAGCTGCCTGCTTGCGGGCATCCTCGGGATCATAGGCATAGAGAGCAGCGATGGTCGGCTCCCATGCCTCGATATGCGTCTCGAGCGCCAGCCAGTATTCGCTGGGGGACAGGCTCTTGTTGGCAAATTGGCGCCGGAGGTCTCGGATGGAAAGATCGGTAGGTTCGCTCATGATCTATACTCTTCATATCTCAATCAGCGCGTCGCCTCGCGGGGGTCGAGGAGATCGCGCAACCCGTCGCCGAGCAGGTTGAAGCCAAGCACGGAGAGCGCTATGGCAAGCCCCGGCAGCAGGGCGAGCCACGGCGCAACGTGGAAATAGGTCTGCGCATCGGCCAGCATCCGTCCCCAGGTCGGTGCGGGCGGCGGTACGCTCAAGCCCAGGAAGGCAAGCCCGGCCTCGGTCAGGATCGCAAGGCCGAGCTGGATGGTCGCCTGGACGATGATGCTGCCCATGATGTTGGGCAGGACATGGCGCAGCGTGATGGAAAGCTGCGTATTGCCGATGGCGCGCGCCGCCAGCACATAGTCGCGGCTCCAGGCCTGCAAGGCCGCACCGAGCGCGACACGGGCAAAGACCGGCACCATGAAGACAGCGATCGCGATAATTGCCGTGGAGCGCCCGGTCCCAAGAAATGCACCGAGGATCATCGCCGAAAGGATCGGCGGCAGGGCGAAGATCACGTCGCAGGCCCGCATGACCAGCGCCTCGAACAGGCCGCGTTGGGCGGCAGCGGAAACGCCGATGATCGTTCCGATCGTTCCGCCGATCGCGACGGATGACACCGAGATCGACAGCGAATTCCAGCAGCCCGCCATCAGCATGGACAGGACGTCGCGGCCGATCTGGTCGGTGCCGAGAAGCCCGAAGCCGAGGGGCGGCTGCAGCTTGTGGAGGATCTGCATCTTCGCCGGCGGCACTGGCGTCCAGAACTGCGAGAGGAGAGCGACGCAGAAGAGCGCAAGGATGATGACGCCGCCGCCGATGAGATTCATTCGCCGCAGCGCCCGAAAACGGCGACGGGAGGGCTGTGTGGCAGATCTAACTTCGATTGATGTCATCGCGCACCTCCCGCTCGCAATCGCGGATCGATGGCGAGATAGGAGAGATCGACCAGAAAATTCACGACGATGACGAGGCCGGCAAAGAACAGCACGACATCCTGCAGAACGATGACGTCGCGCTGGCTGAGCGCCTGATAGGCGAGGCGGCCAAGGCCTGGAAGGGTGAAGACATTTTCGATCAGCACGGCGCCGGCGACGAGAAACGTAAACTGCAGTCCGAGAATAGTCAGCACCGGCACCAGCGCATTCGGCACCACGTGCCCCCAGAGCACGCGGTTGCGCGATAGACCCTTGGCGATCGCCGTGCGGGCAAAATCCTCGTGCAGCGTATCGAGCACGGCCGAGCGCGTCACTCGTGTCAGCACCGCCGCCTGCGGCAGGGCAAGCGCGATCGCGGGCAACACCAAAGATTTCAGGGAGGGCCAGAATCCGCTTTCCCAACCAGGAAACCCCCCGGCCGGCATCCAGCCGAGCGAGGTGGCGAACAGAAGCACCAGCAAGAGGCCGACCCAGAAGCCAGGCACGGCGATGCCCATCTGCGAAAATAGCGTGGCGATGATATCGAAGACGCCGCCGCGCCGTGCCGCTGCTGCAACACCGAGCGGCACGGCAATAAGAACCGACAACAGGATGGCAAGCAGCGCAAGCGGCAGGGTGACGGCAAGCCGCTCGGCAATCAGGCCGGCGACCGGAACACCATAGGTATAGGACGTGCCAAGATCACCCGTCAGCGCGCCGGCGAGCCATTGCCCATAGCGCACGATCAGCGGCTGATCGAGCCCCATATCATGCCGGAGCGCCGCAAGCGTTTCCGGCGTCGCCGAGGTGCCGAGCGTGATCGCGGCCGGGTCGCCTGGCAGCAGCGCCATGACGGCAAAGACCAGCAGCGAGACGGCAATCAGCGTCAGCACAAGTCCGAAAATCCGGCGGGTGAGCAGTACGATCATAGCAAGTCCATGGCCGATCATGCCCGGCATCGAAATGGTTGGCTTCGAAATGGTTCGCGGCGGGCGAAGCGATCCGCCCATCCGCGCCTGCAGGCAAAGAACTCAGTCTTCCCAGGAAACGTTGGTCAGCACGTTGGACGGGATCGGTTCGTTCTCCCAGAGACCCTTCAGCTTCTTGTCCCAGACGCCGAGCTTCGGCATCACGAACAGGAAGAGCGACGGCACATCCTCGGCAAGAATGCTTTGCGCCTCGCCATAGAGCTTGTTCTGCTCGGCGGGATCGGCGGTGAGCTGAATCTTCTTCATCAACTCGTTGAAGGCCGGGTTCTTGTAGTTGAAGTAATAGGGATCGCGCGAATAGATATCGATATCCATCGGCTCGGCATGGGCGACGATTGTCATGTCGTAATTGCGGCCGGTGAAAACGTCCTGCACCCATTTTGCCGGGAATTCCGTGGGCTCGATATTCATCGTCACGCCGACATCGGCAAACATCGCCTGCATCACCTGGGCACTGCGAGGCGCATAGGCCATTTGCGGCGTCTTGATGGTGAAGGTGAAGCCATTTGGATAGCCGGCTTCCGCAAGCAATGCTTTGGCCTTGGCGGCGTCATAGGGCAGCGTGCCGGTCAAATCTTTGTAGCCGGGGTCGTTCGGCGTGTAGTGGCTGCCGATCGCGGTGCCTAAACCGGACCACGCGCCTTCGATGATCGTCTTGCGGTCCAGCGCCATCATCAGCGCCTGGCGCACGCGCTTGTCGTCGAAAGGCTTGCGGGTGTTGTTCATGCCGGCCACGACCTTGAGCTCGGTATTGCCGATCTTGGTCGTCAGCCTGGCATCGCCCTCGAAGGAATTCATGAGCTCCGGCGCTGCGAATTCAGGAAAGGCATCGAGATCGCCGGCTTTTAATGCGGCGGCCTCAGCCTGCGGATCGGAAATGAAGCGGAAGGTCACCTTCTCGAGCTTCACGTCGACCGACTTATTCCAGTAGTCCGGATTCTTGACGAGGTCGACATGGTCGCCCTTCGTCCAGGCGGAGAATTTGAACGGTCCGGTGCCGATGGGCGTGGTCTTGTCGTTAGCCGAGGACTTCGGCCCGACCATGACGGAGCTCGGCCAGCCCAGCCAATAGAGCAGGCTACCGGTTGGCGAGGACAGATGGAGCACCAGCGTTTCCGCATCCGGCGTGTCGATCGAGGCGATAGTCGAGAAGAAGCGCTTTTGCGGATTGACGGAATCTTTGCCACGGGCGCGATCGAGCGTGAACTTGGCGGCAGCCGAATCGAAGGCCTCGCCGTCATGGAATTTCACGCCGGTCTGCAGCTTGAACGTATAGGTGAGGCCGTCGGGCGAAATCTCCCAGCTCTTGGCAAGCTGCGGCACGATCTTGCCGTTCTGGTCGATGGCAACCAGACCTTCGAAAATATTCTGCCAGGTGACCTGGCCGATCGCGACGGGCGCGGCGATCGTCGGATCAAGGCCCGTCGGCTCGACGCTCATGCCGAGATTGAGTGTCGTCTTCGCGGCCTCGGCCTGTGTCAGGCCCATCATCAACAGGCCGGCGGAAACTGCAGCGCCATAGGCAAGCCGGCGCGCGACGTCGCCCAGGCTCGGGCGTGAAAACTTGGTCATGTCGGTTCCCTTGCTTTTTGCCCGCATGGCCGGCTTCCCTCCGCCTGCGGTCTTTTTCAGGATAGTGTCATCTCGTGGGCGCACACACAATTCCGAAAATGTGTGCTCGGTGTAGCCGAAACCGCTACACTGGTTTTGTCTTCTACAGTGTTGGGTTCAATCCTGCCTCCCCTTGGCGGAAAGTTGCTGGCGCATGAAGCGCTCGATGAAATCGAGCAGCTTGCCGGCCGCAAACGAGAGCTGGCGATCGGGCGCGACGCAGAGATCAACCGGCGTCCGCACGCCCTTGCCGCCCGCCACGGGCCGTGCGACGAGCTGCCCCGCCTCGATCTCTCTTCGAACGGTCAGCGCCGGCAGCATGGTGATTGCCGCCCCGCGCAGCACCAGCTCCTTCTGCATTTCCAGCGAGCCGGTCTCGAAGACAGGGTCGAGCGTCAATCCCTCCTGCTCGAACAACGCTTCGAAGGCTTGCCTTGCGCCGAAGGAGCGATCGGGAACGGCAAGCGCATGCGACGCGATTTCGTCTAGCGTGATCTCGCTGGTGGCGGCAAGTGGATGGGAGGAAGCGGCGATCACGTCATAGATCAGCTCGGACCGTAGGCGCACCTTTGTGCCGGAAAGCGGCGGGGCAAACAGCGTCACCGCAATATCGGCCTCGGCATTGTTGACGGCTTCGATGGCGCCGCGGGCGCTGGTGATGGTTACGTCGAAGCGCAGGCCCGGATAGCGCAGGCTGAACTCGGCCAGCGCCGGCGCGAGGATATTGGCGACAGACGCGCCATTGGCATAGATGCTGACCGTCCCGCGCTGCAGGCCTTTCAGGTCTTCGATCAACTGGTGAACATGGTCAAGCTCGCGCAGCGTCCGGCCGGCGCGTTCCGCCAGCAATTCGCCGGCAGCCGTCAATTTGATGCCGCGGGCACTGCGCTCGACCAGCTGCGTGCCGAAATGATATTCGAGATTCTCGATCTGGCGGCTGATGGCTGTCGGCGCCACGTTCAGGTTTTCAGCCGCCTGGCGCATCGAATTGGTGCGCACCAGCTCGTCGAAATAGATCAGCGCGCGGATCTGCATGCGCGGAACCTCCCGCTAGATGCCGGTTTTGGCGAAGCGATCCCGCCACGCCGCTTGCCCACCTTCGACCGGCAGCGCCGTCGCCTCGTAAACGCCGCGGGCGATGGCGCGCGCCATGACGATAGTGGCAAGGTAGCAAAGCTCCATGAAACCAGGCATATCGTCGCGGGAATGCTTGCCGGTAGAGGCGGCAAACACGGTATCGCCGTCGAGCGGCAGATGCGTCGGCAGGAGCGCTCGGGCGAAGCCGTCATGGGCTGAGATGGAGAGGCGATGCGCCTCCGCTTTGGTCAGCTGGGCGTCGGTGATGACGGCGCCGATGGTCGTAGCGGTGATGTTGGTGCCCTTCAGCCGCAGGCGAGAATCGACCACCTGCGGCATGCCAAGACCGCCGAATTCGCCGTTTTCTTCGAAGGGAGCCGCCCAGAAATGCGGGCCGTCGCCGATGGTGGCGGAGCCGAGTGCATTGACGGCGACGATGGCGGCGATCCTGTATCCCTGGCTGCTGACGGCGCTTGCCGAGCCGAGCCCGCCCTTGACCGTTGCCGTCGTGGCACCGGTGCCGGCGCCGACGCTTCCAAGCGCAAACGGCCCTTTATCTGCGGCCTTGAAGGCGGCATATCCCATGTCGCGATAGGGCGAGTGCAATCCCCAATCCTTGTTGCCGCCGTTGATCAGATCGAACAAAATCGCCTGCGGCACGATCGGCACCAGCGCATCGCCAACCTTTAGGCCTCGACCGATTTCCCTCAAGCCTGCCTGCACGCCGCCGGCGGCATCGAGCCCGAAGGCCGAGCCGCCTGAGAGTACGAGAGCATCCACCGTACCGACAGTCATAGCCGGGTCCAGCAATGCAGTATCCCGCCCACCCGGCGCGCCGCCGAGAACGGTGCAGGAGGCAATAGCCGAATCATCGAAGACGATGGCGGTGACGCCCGAGCCAAGCGCCAGATCGGTCGAGTGACCGACAGCGACGCCTTCGACATCGGTCAGGAGATTGAGGAGGTCAGCCAATGAAAAATCCTTCGCCGTTTACAACGCGAGGTCGTCATGGCGATAGGATCGTAAAGAGGGGAAAAAGACAAGATGGGTTTGTTCAACCCAAGCGGTCCGGGACTGGAGGCTTTGGAGCTTCGGCGTTTCACAAGGAGCCGGCGGAAGCTTCCTTCGGAAAAAGCCACGCGATGGCCTCAAATAAAGAAACCCCCACCCTGATTTTATCAAAAGGTGAGGGCTGGGGATGGGATTGGGTAAGAGCTTAGGCGAGCCGACCCATCAAACATGGATCGGTTTTGCCTGCTGGCGGGAAAGAAGGTCGCGGATCGCAAGCTTCACTTCGTCCGCATTTCTGAAATGCTGTTCGTCCAGATCATGGACATGATATTTTACAGCGATGAACTTGAGCCGATCCTGATCGGGAACGACGATGCCGACGGGGACGCCGGCGTATTCGATGACTTGCTTCTTCATAAATAGACTCCCTCTGCGCACGAACGGCGCAGACATGGCGAATTGACTGTCTTATTCCGGGAAGGAGGACGAACGTCACATTCGACAGCACGGGCGGGAGAGCGCGCCCGAACGGTCATTGCCAAGCACGGGCCGCCCAAGGAACGAAGCAATGACTTTTCTATTCAGCATGTCACTTCCTCAATTGGCGTTGTACTTGTTAGGGTCCCAGTTGCGGAACCCGCGGTGAGTGTACCATTATCCACTATATTAGTAGATAATAGCAATTGCATCCTCAGAAACATATTCCGAAAGATGTCAAAATATCGACGATCGGGAAAATAAAATTCCGAGCCTGGCGGATTGCGAGGAAGGTTGTCTTAAAACCTTCGTATTACTATCCATGTCGGTACGGCTCGCCGATCACCGAGCAACAGATAGGAACTGGCGCGAGATTCGACAATGCCCCGGCCGCATAAAATTCACCCGCCGCTAAAACACCTCAATGGTTAACGGCGTGACGAGAACGTCAAAATCCAGCCTCAAGCACTTTTTCCAGGGCCTTCACGAAGAAATCGGCGCTCTCGGCTGCGAGGCATAGCGGCGGCTTTATCTTCAACACGTTCAAGTGATCGCCGGTCGGCTGCATGATGACCCCGAGATCGAGCAGGTGCTCGCAGATCGCAGCCGTTTCTTCGGTGGCCGGCGTCAGGCCGTCACGGTCGCGCACGAATTCCACGCCGAGATAAAGCCCAGTGCCATGCACCGCGCCGATCAACGGGAATCGATCCATGAGAGCGATCAGCCCGGCCTTCAGCCGGTCACCGATGACGCGGGCATTTTCCTGCAGATTCTCATCCTTGAGGATATCGAGAACTGTGAGACCTACGACGCAGCTGACCGGGCTGCCGCCGGCGGAGGAGAAGAAATAGCCTTCCTTTTCCAGCGATTCTGCGATTTCGCGGCGGGTGATGACGGCGCCAAGCGGATGACCGTTGCCCATGCCCTTGGCGATGGTGATGATGTCGGGTGTGACGCCTTGCGTTTCGAAACCCCAGAAGTGCTCGCCGAGCCGGCCGTAGCCGATCTGCACTTCGTCGGCGATGCAAAGGCCGCCGCGTTGGCGCACGGCATCATAGACGCCGGCGAGATAGCCATGCGGCAGCGCGATGCCGCCGGCATTGCCATAGACCGGTTCGGCGATGAAGCCGGCAAGGCCGTCGCCCTTTTCGTCGATCGCTCGCAGTTTCGCTGTGACGTCGCCGAGATAATGTGGAGCAGAATCCGGGCCGCGGAACGGCCCGCGATAGGTATTCGGCGAGAGGACGGGGTGCACCCAGTCCGGCCGTGTTGTCAGCGCCTGCGGATTGTCGGCAGTCGAGGTGGAGACGGCGTCGCTTGCCACCGTCCAGCCGTGATAGGCCTCCAGCAGGCAGAGCATGTTTCTCTTGGCCGTGTGCGCCCAGGCAAGGCGGATCGCCAGATCATTGGCTTCCGAGCCGCTATTGACGAGGAAGACGCTGTCGAGTCCTTCAGGTGCCAGCATTGCCAGCCGCTCGGAGAGTTCGGTAACGCTGGCATAATGGAAGCGGGAGTTGGTATTGAGGCGAGACCATTGCCGGGCGATCGCTGCCGTCAGGCGCGGATGGGCGTGGCCAAGCGTCGTCACGTTGTTGACCATGTCGAGGTAGCAGCGCCCCTGCATGTCGAACAGGAATTCGCGCCAGCCGCGCTCGATCTGCGGCGGGAGCTCGTAATAGTGCTTTTGCGGCTTGGCGAAATGGGCATTGCGCAGGGAAAGCAGCACGGAAGCGTCCGGCCGCGGCGCCTCGCAGGCCGGGTTCAAAAGAGCGGCGGGCGAGGGGGAGACGGCCGACCACCCCTCTGCCTGATCCGCCGTCGCAAAAAGCGGCGGCACAAGGCCGGGCACGCGGCAAAGCTGGATGCGCAGTCCTCCGATTGCCGAACCCTCGCTGCCGATCGTCCCCAGTGTCGCACCTTGCTCGACGGCCGCTCCGTCCTCGAGGGCACTCTCGATACCGTCGAGATGCAGGCTGATTTCGTCACCGACCAGCACGAAATGCTGACCCTGCCGTTGCAGAAGGCCAGGGAAGGGGGCCGCAACCGTCGCGCCAGCCGGCAGGCAGATATCGCAATGCAGGGCAAAATTCTGCGGCGGCGTCATGTTAAGCGGCCCAGCGAGAGACAGGCGGAATTCGCCGTAGCGGGTCGCCGCAGCCCCTGAGGCGATTGCCGTCTGGGCAAGCAGCCGCCAGTCCATATCCGGTTTCTGCCAGTTGCCGTCCGTGAAGTCAGGCCCGGTGACGGAAAGATCGATGGCGGCAATCTGCGAGGGGTCGATGTCGGGCAGCAGCGGCGACCAGCCGTCGGTCACGATCGGATCGACATCGAAACCGATCGTCCGCAGAATCGCCGCTTCCATCACGTCCGGCTGCGCCCCGGTTGCGACATCGAAGATTTCGCGTTCGAAATCGAGATTGCCCCGCACATAGTCATTGTCGGGATCGATAGCGAGCTGCTGCTCGGTGCTAGCGGTGAGGATGACGGCGCGCGCGACGATCAGCGGCCACAGGGCCTTGGCTTCGACTTCCTCCAGCGGATAGACCGCATGATAGGCCTTGATGGCCGGAAGGATATGGAAGGGGTTGCCGCCTGCGTGATGTAGTAACGACGCACAGGTGACGGCAAGATCGCCCACCAGCCAGCCCTGGATGATATCGCCGAAGTCGATGACGCCATCGGGTACGAGCTGTCCATGCGCATCCGGATGGCTGACGACATTGTCGTCGGTGACATCGTGATGCACGGGCTGCACGCGCAATTCGCTCGCAAGCGGCTGGATGCGCTTGACGGCGGCGACCATTGCCTTGGCGATGCGGTCGCGCGCCTCGTGATCGGTTATGGCCGACAGCAGCTGCACGGCAACTGGTCCCGCCCGTCGCAGGTCCCATTGCAGGCTGCGGTGCAGGCCGGGATGATCGAAATCGGCAAGATCGCGGGCAAGCTTAGCCGAAAGCGCGCCGAGTCCGGCCACGGAAGCCTGCGGCAGGTAGTTGCGCCGCGTCAGCGTCTGGCCGGGGAGAAAGCGGAGCAGCCGGACGAGGTAATCCTGCTCGCGGAGAGTGGTGGCGAGGATATCGCGGCCATTTAGTGAGGGGATGACCTCGGGCACGCGCGGCGCATCCGGCTTGGCGTGCAGATGGCGGATCGCGGCATTCTGCGCCTCGAGCTCGACCAGCTCGTATTCCGCCCGGCAAATCTTCAGCACATAGGCATTATCGCCGGCATCGATGCGGTAGTTGCGGTCCTGCTGACTGCCGAGCTCGGTCAGCGTTCCGCTCAGACCGTAATGCGTCTGCAGGATCTCGGCCGCCTCCTCCGGCGTCACGTCCGGTCTCGGCAGTTGCATACGGTTTACGAGCGTGGCGTCGGCCATGGCATCCCCCCGGACGGTTCATTCGCATCGACACTAAACCATTCCATCCTAAAGAAAATTACCCAAAACAGATAGGGTAGTCGAGCGTGAGGAGGAAGATAGGCCGCAGAATGCAGCCGGCCAGGCGTTATCGCCTACCCGATGGAATAGCTGCAACCGGCCAGCGTCTTGCCTGGAAGATTGTCGACGGTGAAGACCCTAAGGGAAATGCGCATCGGCAGCGGGGGGTAAGCGTATCCGTGTTGCTCCTTGCTTGACGAGACTTCCTTGTCTCCAAGGAACTTATTCGGCCGATCGATCGTCGCGGTGACACCAAGTGACTTGGCGAGCGGATGGGGATCAGGCTCATCAAGCACGGCCAACAGTCCGCTGGAGGTAAAGACGATCTCGTTTGTTTGTCGTCCAAACACGGTGACAGGAGCCGAAAGCTTGAATTCTTGCAAGAATCGGTTGGATGATGGCATTTCGGTGAGACCGAGCTGCCTCATAGCTGTCGCGCTGTCCGGCCCGGCCAGCCACATGGCAAAATCGTAATAACCCGCGACATCGTAGGTCTTGCATTCGATCAGCTTGGCAAGATCGATCTTGGAAGGGTCCTGTTCTGCCGTTTGGGCATGGGATGTCGGCGCAAATAGCAGGAGCGCCGCCAGCAGCAGCGCGCCGTTGCGGTAGAATGACATGTCCTCTCCTCGATCTCCGGGCGATTCGATACCGGTGATATCAAATCGCGTATCGGAGCGAAAAGGGAAAGAAGCCAGCCGAAATCGCGCGCTCGCGCCTCACCCCATGCGCTCGGAGGCATAGGATCCCGGGCTTGCCGGGAAGACGACGGTGCGGTTGCCATTGATGAAGTTGCGGTGATGGATATGGGCATGGATGGCGCGGGCCAGCACCTGGCTCTCGACATCGCGGCCGATCGAGACATAATCCTCGGCCGATTGCGCATGGGTGATGCGCGCCGTGTCCTGCTCGATGATCGGGCCTTCGTCGAGATCGGCCGTCACATAATGCGCCGTCGCCCCGATCAGCTTCACCCCGCGCTCATAGGCCTGCTTGTAGGGGTTCGCCCCCTTGAACGACGGCAGGAAGGAATGA
>NZ_JBXSOO010000021.1:0-130988 GCF_057784515.1 Martinezella sp. CNPSo 3732 | reverse complement strand
TGCCTTTAGAATAGGGCTTTCACGAAGGCGCATGCGGCCAAGAGCGAGGCGACCGTGCGTACATGGTTCCAGCCCATCCAGTCGGTGAGAAAGCTGGACCATAGCTGTGCCGCCTCTGCCGAATGGCCGTCAAGCCTGTCCAGAGCGTCGTTCAGCGGCACGTTGAACACTATCGTCGAAAGAAAGCTCGCGACGATATAGAGCGCCGCACCCGCCAGCATCATCATGCTGGTGCCGCCCCGCCAATAAAGAATGGCCATCACGGCGATGAAGATCGAGAGCGCTGCCGTCAGCAGGAACAGCACGATGAAGGGCGAGCGCACGATCGTGACGTTGATCGATTGCATCGCCGCAATCCCCTGATCAACGGGAAGACGGGCGAAGGCCTGCATGACGAAGGTCGAGAAGGCGAAGTAGACGCCGGCGAGAAGGCCGCTGCTGATCGCGGCGACGATAAGGGCGATAGTCGTGATCTGCATTTCAAGCTCCTCCAGCATAAAATGTGATAAACTCTCTCATTTGCGAAATGTGATAAACTCTCTTATATTGCTTGTCAACGGGCACAGGCAGGGAATGGTATGACGCACGAACCGATCGCGAGGCGTAGGCGCAGCAAGGACGAGGCGGGCACACCGCGACGCATACCCAGCCAGCAGCGCGGCCGTGAGCGGGTGGATCTGATCCTTTCGGTGGCATCCGATCTGATTGCGAAAAACGGGAGCGATGCGCTGCGCATGGGCGAGATCGTCGAAAAGGCGGGCGTTTCCTTCGGTTCGCTCTACCAATATTTCCCGGACAAGACGGCGATCATCCGCGTGCTGGCCGAGCGCTTCAATGAGCAGGGCCGGCAATGCGTCGAAGATGAGCTGGTGGCGATCAAGAGCCGCGACCAGCTCCAGTCGGCCCTTGGCCGCATCGTCGACGGCTACTACGCCATGTTTCTGGAGGAGCCAGTCATGCGCGACATCTGGCACGCCACGCACGCCGACAAGCTGCTTCAGCAGGTCGATGCCGAGGATATGGAGTGGCACTCGCAGGCATTTCTGACTGTCCTCGAGCGCCTTTGGCCGGAACATGACCAAGCTGAATTGGCCAGAACAGCCCGATTGACCATGCAGCTGGTCGCCGCTGCCGTCCGTTACGCGATCTCGATCGAAAGGGAGGAGGGGGATAAGGTTATCGCGTTATTCAAGGCCATGTTGCCTGCCGACCTCGGGCTCGCGCTGTAGCCTGCTCAGAGCCGCCCTTGCCCCGCAGCCGCAGCGATGCTTGCAAAACCTTCTATACGTCTGGAAACTCGGGCCGCTTGCTGCTATTGCCGCTGGAACATTAGCGCTCGCGAAGGAGTCCCCTGCATGACCCAGATGATATTCACCGATCGCACTGTCATGGCTGAGCTGATGGCCAGGATGCTTTGGGAGATCAAGGCAGTCCACTTCAATGCAGACAAGCCCTACAAGTTCGCGTCCGGCATGGCGAGCCCGGTCTATATCGATTGCCGCAAGCTGATCTCCTATCCGCGCATCCGCTCGACGGTCATGGATTTCGCCGCAAGCATCATCGTTCGCAATGTCGGCTTCGAGCAGTTCGATTGTGTTGCCGGCGGCGAGACGGCGGGCATTCCCTTCGCCGCCTTCCTGGCCGAGCGCCTGAACCTGCCGATGATCTACGTTCGTAAGCAGCCGAAGGGCCATGGCCGCAACGCCCAGATCGAAGGCGACATGAAGGAGGGCGCCCGCGTGCTCGTCATCGAGGATCTGACGACGGCCGGCGGCAGCATGTTCACTTTCATCGACGCGATCCGCGCAGCCGGCGGTATCGTCGATCATGGCATGGCGCTGTTCTATTACGGCATCTTCCCCGAGGCGGTCGAACGCTTTGCCAACCGGAAAGTCAGCCTGCAATACATCACGACCTGGCGCGAAGTGCTCGCCGTCGCCAAGGAGCAGAAGCTGTTCGACGACAAGACGCTCGAGGAAGTCGAGGCCTTTCTAAATGCGCCGCTCGCCTGGTCCGGTTGGAACGGCGGTATTTCGGAGCTGCCGACAAACTGACGCTTTGCTTTTGCATTGAATCTATCTAATCGATTTATGTAACTGGATAATACAGACGCGCTCTTTGGGAGGCCGGAATGATTTTGTGCTGTGGCGAGGCTTTGATCGACATGCTGCCGCGGGATACGACGCTGGGTGAAAAGGGCTTTGCCCCCTATGCCGGCGGCGCGATCTTCAACACTGCGATCGCGCTTGGGCGCCTCGGCATTCCCACAGGCTTCTTCACCGGCATTGCCGATGACATGATGGGCGAAATCCTGCGCGACACGCTCTCGGCCTCCAAGGTCGATTTCAGTTATTGCGCCATCACGCCGCGTCCGAGCACGATTGCCTTCGTCAAGCTCGTCAACGGTCAGGCAACCTATGCCTTCTACGACGAAGGCACGGCCGGCCGCATGATCACCGAGGCCGATCTTCCGACGCTCGGCGATGATTGCGAAGCTCTGCATTTCGGTGCGATCAGCCTGATCCCCGATCCCTGTGGCGCAACCTATGAGGCACTGATGAAGCGCGAACACCAGAGCCGGGTGATCTCGCTCGACCCGAACATCCGCCCGGGCTTCATCAAGGACAAGGCAGCCCATATGGGCCGCATCAGCCGGATGGCGGCCATGTCCGACATTCTCAAATTCTCCGATGAGGATCTGGAATGGTTCGGCATTGTTGGCAATCACGATGAGCTGGCCAACCATTGGCTGAACCAGGGCGCCAAGCTCGTCGTCGTCACCAAGGGTGCGGAAGGCGCAACCGGCTATACCAAGTCGCTGAAAGTCTCGGTGCCAAGCGAGCGCGTCACCGTCGTCGATACGGTGGGTGCCGGCGATACTTTCGATGCCGGCATTCTGGCATCGCTGAAAATGAACAACCTGCTGACCAAGGCGCAGGTGGCTTCGCTGAACGAGAAAGCCTTGCAGGATGCGCTGGCTCTGGGCGCCAAGGCTGCGGCAGTGACGGTATCGCGCGCCGGTGCCAATCCGCCCTGGGCAAGTGAGATCGGTCTTTGATCCAACCCTCCCCTTGAGGGGGAGGGTCGGCACGTAGTGCCGGGGTGGGGTGATCTTTCGGGCTAGATGGCAAGCTCAATCACCCCCACCCGCCGCTTTGCGGCCACCTCCCCCTCAAGAGGGAGGTAGATAATCAACTTACTTCGCGCGGCTTGCCAGCGCAGCCACAAGCCCTTGCGTCGAGGAATCGTGGCCGGCAGCGCTTTCCTTGCCTTCGATGACGGGCAGCAGGCCCGTTGCCAGTTCCTTGCCGAGCTCGACGCCCCACTGATCGAAGGAGTTGATGCGGAAGAGCACGCCCTCGACGAAGACGCGATGTTCGTAGAGTGCGATCAGTCGGCCGAGCGCAAAGGGCGTCAGTTTGTCATAGACGAAGGTGATCGACGGGCGGTTGCCGGTGAAGACGCGGTGCGGTGCGATGAAATCAGCCTTCTTGTCGTCCATGCCCTTGGAGGTGAGCTGAGCCTTGGCTTCCTCGAAGGTGCGGCCCTTCATCAGTGCTTCCGACTGCGCCAGGCAATTGGCCATTAGCAGGTCGTGCTGGTGGTGCAGCTCCGGCTCGAAGCCGTTGGCGGCGATCATGAATTCGGCCGGGATGATGCTCGTGCCCTGGTGGATGAGCTGATAGAAGGCGTGCTGGCCGTTGGTGCCGGGCTCGCCCCAGACGACCGGGCCGGAATTGCCCTCGACCGGCGTGCCGTCGATGGTGACGCCCTTGCCGTTCGATTCCATATCCAGCTGCTGCAGGTAGGCCGGGAAGCGCGACAGGCGCTGGTCATAGGGCAAGATCGCGCGCGTAGGATAGCCGAGCACGTTGCGGTGATAGAAGCCGATCAGACCAAGCAGCATCGGCAGGTTTTCCTTGAAGGGCGCCTGGCGGAAATGATTGTCCATGGCATGCGCGCCATCGAGGAACTTGCCGAAGTTTTCCGGGCCGATCGCGATCATCAGCGGCAGGCCGATCGCCGACCAGATCGAGTAGCGGCCGCCGACCCAATCCCAGAAGCCGAAGACGCGCTCGCTGTCGATGCCGAAGGCGGCAACCTTGTCGAGCGCTGTCGAAACGGCCGCGAAGTGATGCTGCACGGCGGCTTCGCCGAGCGCATCGGCGATGAACTTGCGCGCCGTCTGGGCATTGGTCATCGTCTCGATCGTCGTGAAGGTTTTCGAAGCGACGATGAAGAGCGTCGTTTCCGGCTTAACGAGCTTCAGGATATCGGCGATATGGGCGCCGTCGATATTGGAGATGAAGTGCGAGCGCGGACCATCGTGGAAGGGGGCGAGCGCCAGCGTTGCCATGACCGGGCCGAGATCGGAGCCGCCGATACCGATATTGATGACATCGGTGATCGCCTTGCCCGTCGAGCCATTCAGCGCGCCCGAGCGGATGCCGTCGGCAAACGTGCCCATGGCGGCGAGAACCGCATTGACGTCAGGCATGACGTCCTTGCCGTCGACCAGCACCGGCTTGTTCGAGCGGTTGCGCAGCGCGGTGTGCAGGACGGCGCGGTTTTCGGTGAAGTTGATGGCGACGCCGGAGAACATTTCCTCGCGCTTGGCGGCAACGCCGCCCTCGGCTGCGAGCTTCTCGAGCAGAGCGAGGATATCGTCGTTAACAGCCGTCTTGGAGTAATCCATCAGCAGGTCGTCGAACGAGGCGCTGAAGCGGGAAAAGCGTTTCGGATCGGCGGCGAAAGCGGCGCGAATATCCGTAGCCTTCGTTGCCGATGCGGTGCTCTTCAGTTGATCGACGAGGGCGTTCATGGGAGGCTCCTTGCGGTTCGCGCTGCTGGCCTTCAAAACCGGGCCAAGCGCTTTGAGTTTGGTCGCGAAAACTATTCCCTATGTAGGGCGTAAATCAAGTTCACCTATCACCCAAAACGAAAAAAGCCGCTCGTGAAAAAGCGCGAGCGGCTTCGTGAATGACATGGAATTATGTCAGCCGCGCAACTCCTTGCGCAGGATCTTGCCGACATTCGATTTCGGCAATTCGGTGCGGAATTCGATGAAGCGCGGGCGTTTGTAATTGGTTAGATTTTCAGCGCAATGAGCCTTGACGTCGGCCTCGGTCAAAGCCGGGTCCTTCCTGACGATGAAGAGCTTCACCGCCTCGCCGGAGTGCGGGTCGGGCACGCCGATTGCCGCGGCCTCGAGCACGCCCGGATGCATGACGGCGACTTCCTCGATCTCGTTCGGATAGACGTTGAAGCCCGAGACCAGGATCATGTCCTTCTTGCGATCCACGATCTTGGTGTAGCCCCGTTCGTCCATGAAGCCCATGTCGCCACTGCGGAAGAAGCCATCCGGTGTCATGACGCGTGCGGTCTCGGCCGGCTGCTTCCAATAACCGGCCATCACCTGGGGGCCGCGAATGCAGATCTCGCCGACTTCGCCGAGCGGCAGCGAATTGCCGTTCTCGTCGCGAATGTCGAAATCGGTTCCCGTGATCGGCAGGCCGATCGTGCCGGTAAATTCCGGGCTGTCGAAACGATTGGCGCTTGCGACCGGCGAGGTCTCTGAAAGGCCATAACCTTCGGTGATCCAGGCGCCCGTCATTTTCTGCCACCGTTCGGCGACTGGCCGCTGCACCGCCATGCCGCCGGCAAGCGTTGCGGTATTGGACAGGTCGAGCTTGGTAAACTCCGTATTGTTCATCAGCGCGTTGAACAGGGTGTTCAGGCCGGGGAACATGTCGAACTTGTATTTGCCGAGCTCTTTGATGAAGGCGGGTATGTCACGCGGATTGGCGATCAACACATTATGGCCGCCGAGCGACATGCCCATGAGAGAATTCACCGTCAGCGCGAAGATATGATAGAGCGGCAGGGCGCAGACGAAGGTCAGCTGCTCGGGGCGCGGCTTGTTGATATAGGCGGATTGCAGCCAGAGCAGCAACTGCAGCTGGTTGGCGAGCAGGTTTGAATGCGTGAGGATCGCGCCCTTGGCGACGCCGGTCGTGCCGCCGGTATATTGCAGGAAGGCAATGTCGCTGCCGGTCAGTTCCGATAGCTTCAGGGGCAGACGCGAGCCCTCGGCGATCACGCTCTTGAAACTGCGATGGCCGGGAATGGACCAGGCTGGGACGAGCTTCTTCACCTTACGGACGATCAGGTTGACGATGTGGCCCTTGACCCCCAGCATGTCGCCGAGCGCGGTCACGACGACATGGCGCACATCCGTATGGGCCAGAACCTGCTCAACCGTATGAGCGAAGTTTTCCAGAACGAAAATCGTCTTGGCGCCGCAATCACGCAACTGGTGTTCGAGTTCGCGCGGCGTATAGAGCGGGTTGACGTTGACGACGACAAGCCCGGCGCGAAGGATGCCGTAAACCGCGATCGGATTTTGCAGCACGTTCGGCATCATGACGGCAACGCGGTCGCCCTTCTGCAGGCCGAGGCTTTGCAGCCAAGCGGCAATCTTGCGTGTCTGCAAGTCGAGATCGCGATAGGTGATGGATTTGCCCATGCTGGTGAAGGCGGGTCTGTCGGCATAGCGCGAGCAGCTTTCCTCCAGCAGTTCGGCGAGCGATGCATGCTCCAGCGGCGGCAGCTCTGCCGGTACGATATCCGGATAGGAGGCAAGCCATATTTTCTTGACCTGCGGTCTATCCGAAGGAGCGGAGACTGAATTCATGCGCATTTCCTCCTCTACGCACCATCACCACGCCCCGCCGTCATATGCGGCGGCTATGCAGAGTGTCATTGGACGATCAAAAAGTCTCCCGCTTTTCACATCGCCGCAGTCTTTGCTCTCAACTAAATCATCGGAGCGCAACCGAAGCTACAATAACCTTGACGTAAACGTCAATGATCGTCTTACGCTCACGTTTTTTTACAATCCTGAAAAAAAGGACTGGAACTTTTATGACAACGGAGCGTTAATAGCGCCATGGGTCTAAACCCATCGGAGCATCGTGCTGCCTCAAAGAGCAGATCGGACGCTCCATAGTTTATGTGACGCGTATCCAAAAGGAGGTGCGCATATGCATAAAGAGAGTGCCGATTTTTCGGGTCGTGACCTTTACATCAAGGACATGTCGATGCTGGTCGCCTGCGACCGCGTTGAAGGGTCCAGGGTATTCGGCTCGGACGGCAAGCAGATTGGTCATATTGAACGCTTGATGATGGAAAAAAGTGATGGACGCATCGCTTTCGTCATTCTGAGCTTCGGCGGTTTCTTCGGCATCGGCCAGGAGCACTACCGGCTGCCTTGGGAGAAGCTGCGCTACGATGCCCGCATCGACGGCTATCGCGTCAGCATGACCAAGAACGACATCGAAAAGGCATGTCGTTTCGCCGCCAAGGACGATCACGATCATAAGAATCATGGCCACAAGAGCCACGATTATTTCGGCGTGCCGCCCTATTGGATGTGAGCGGGCTGGCGAAAGGCGCTACGGCAAGCCCCGCTTCCGCGGGGCTGTGCATTGTTTGGCCCTATTGAAACCGCCCATGTCTCTGCACGACCTCGATCTTATAGCCATCGGGGTCGGTGACGAAGAAGAGCAACGCAAAAAGCTTCCCATCACGATTAAGCTCGATGATCTTGCCGGGGTTGAGCCCGAGGTTGGTCATGCGCGCGTGCTCGTCCCTCAATTCCGCAACAGAGACCGCGAGGTGGCCGTAAGCATCCCCTTGCGCATAAGGCTCGATGCGGCCCTGGTTAACGGTCAATTCCAGTTCGAATCCGGTCTCGGCATTGCTGAGATAGACCAGGGTGAAGGTCTCGAAGGCAATGCGGTCGGCAACCTTCAGGCCGAAAGCCTTGTCGTAGAATTCGGTCGAGCGCGCCTCGTCCAGCACGCGGATCATCGAGTGAATCATCTTGGCCATCGGCGTCTCCATAAATCGTCAGGACATATCATTGCAGCCAATGCCATCGGCAGCCAGTGAAGGCAAGCATTGGGGAAACGCGCCATATCTCCGATCGAGCATAGATCCAGGGTTTCCCGATTGCGATTGGTCTGCTTAACTCCCGGCGCTCAAGTATAGGGCTCAAGGGGGAGAAACCATGTACTACGCCATTCTGGCCTATCACGAGGAAGACATCGTCGAATCCTGGGGCAAGGAGGAGGATGCCGCGCTCATGACGGATCTTCTGGAGATCAATGACCGCCTGGTCGCGCAGAAATCGCTGGGGCCGGCCGCGCGTCTCGGATCGACCCAAAACGCCGTCACCTTGCGGGGCAAGGGGGCTGGCATGATCATCGACGGGCCGTTCGCAGAAACCAAGGAACAGCTGCTCGGCTTCTACGTCGTCGATTTTCCGACCATTGAGGGGGCAGTCGAGGCAGCGCGCGAATTGCGTCGCGTCAATCCCACCGCCGTTTACGAAGTCAGACCGATTTCGCTCTACCTGCCCGGCGCATCCCTGCCGTCAGGCGAAGGCAGTTGACGGCAGGCTGTGATCGCCCTCAATCTCCATGGGGTTGGAGGCCGATCTTGCGTGTAACGGACCGCTCGATCATCTCCATACCGTCATAGATCAGCACCGCCATCAGGCCGACGATCAGGCCGCCTTGCAGGATGAAGGCGGTGTTGTCGTTGATCAGCCCGGCGATGATGACTTCACCCAGCCCCTTGGCGGCGACGGTCGAGCCGATCGTCGCCGTGCCGATATTGATGACGGTCGCGATCTTCAACCCCTCGATGATGAGCGGCAGGGCGAGTGGCAGCTCGACGCGGAAGAGGCGCTGCCAGCCGTTCATGCCCATGCCGTCGGCGGCATCGAGCACGGAGGCGGGCACCTGCTGCAGCCCGGCAACCGTGTTCTCGAAGATCGGTAGCAGCGCATAGAGAAACAGCGCGATGAATGTCGGCACAGCGCCGAAGCCGGTGGTCGAAATGGCAAGCGCCAGCACGGCAACCGGCGGAAAGGTCTGCCCGGCATTGGCGATCGCCCGCGACAACGGCAGGAAATCGGCGCCGATGGGTCGCGTGACGAAGATACCGCCGAGCACCGCCAGAATGCCGCTCGCGGCGATCGAGACAAGGATCAGCTCGAGATGGCTGAGCGCCAGGCTCGGCAGGCTGTTCTGCGTATAGATCGGCGACGCCCCGAATTTCGTCAGCGGCGCCAGCACAGGCGTCAGCCATTCCGGA
Source organism: Martinezella sp. CNPSo 3732 (assembly GCF_057784515.1). Lineage (NCBI taxonomy): Bacteria > Pseudomonadati > Pseudomonadota > Alphaproteobacteria > Hyphomicrobiales > Rhizobiaceae > Martinezella > Martinezella sp. CNPSo 3732. Next base: position 121,826 of record NZ_JBXSOO010000021.1, on the reverse strand, counting down.
CGTAGCAGCATGACAAGCAGCAATGCCAGGGCCAGGACGCGAAAGAGATTGGCGGCGAGAAATCTCATGCTTTGCGGCCCAGCTCGATCAGATGCTGGATCGAGATCGAGCCGACGGGCATCTTGCGCTCGTCCTCAACCGCCGCCTCGTCCGCGCCTTGCCAAATCAATTCCGCCAATGCGTCGCGCAGATTGAGGCTCTGCGGCAGGCTGTAGCCGAGGCCCGCCCGCGGCGGCTGCATGCTTTCCTTCAGCGGCAGCAGCGACATCAGCTTCAAGGCGCGGTCGGACGTGCCGGTGAGCTGCTGCACGAAGGGGTCGGCGGGTTCCGTCAGGATCTTCTCGGGCTCTGAGCATTGCAAAAGCTTGCCGCCGCTCATGACCGCGATCTGGTCGCCGAGATGGAAGGCTTCGTCCATGTCATGGGTGACGAGGACGATGGTCGTGCCGAACTGCTTCTGGATCGCCAGAAGATCGTCTTGCGCTTTGCCGCGGATGACCGGGTCGAGCGCGCCGAAGGGCTCGTCCATCAAAAGCAGCTCCGGTTCCGCTGCAAGCGCGCGTGCGACGCCGACGCGCTGCTGCTGGCCACCAGAAAGCTGGCTCGGATATTTGCCCGCAAAGGTGCCGGGGTCGAGATGGAAGAGGTTGAGAAGCTCTTCGACACGACCATCGATGCGCGTCTTCTCCCAGCCGAGCAGCTCGGGGACGGTGGCGATATTCTGCGCGACGGTGCGATGCGGAAAAAGCCCGTGCCCCTGGATGGCATAGCCGATGCGGCGGCGAAGCTCGGTCGCCGGCACATTCATGATATCCTCGCCGGCAACGGAGATGTGGCCGGCCGATATCGGCACCAGCCGGTTGATCATGCGCATCAGCGTCGATTTGCCGGAGCCGGAGGTGCCGACGATGACGGTGATCGTGCCCTTTTCCATGCTCATGCTGACGTTGTCGACCACGGTGGCGTTGCCATAACGCTTGGTGACGCCCTTGAGCTCGATCATGTTGGTCATGCGCGTTGTCCCCGGATGCTGTCGATGACCGCATCGAGGATGACGGCCGATGAGAAGGCGAGAAAGACGGTCGGCACGGCGCCGAGCAGCACGAGGTCATTGGCCGTCTGGCCGATACCCTGGAAGATGAAGAGGCCGAAGCCGCCACCGCCGATCAGGGCTGCGACGGTCACCAGCCCGATCGCCTGTACCAGCACGATCCGGATGCCGGTGAGGATGACCGGAAAGGCGAGCGGCAGGTCGATACCGGTCAGGATCTGCCGGCGCGTCAGCCCCATGCCGGCGGCGGAATCACGCACGGAAGGGTCGACGCCGGCAAGGCCGACGACGGTATTGGCGACGATCGGCAGCAGCGAATAGATGACGAGTGCCACCAGCGCCGGCGCCACGCCGATGCCCTTGACACCAATTGCCGCGGCGAAAGGCACGTTGGCGGCGATATAGCCTAGTGGCAGCATAAGAATGCCGAAGAGGGCAAGGCTGGGGATGGTCTGCACCAGGCTCAGCGCCCGCAGCACGACGGCGCGGATGCCAGGTTGCCAATAGCAAAAGATGCCGAGCGGCAGCGCCAGCACGATGGCAATGGCGACCGAGCCCAGAGACAGGAACACATGGTTGAGCGCCTCATGCCAGAATTTGTCGGCATTATTGGCATATTCCTTCATGATCGAGAGATTGTTGAGCAGGCCGGAGCGCAGGACGACGGCAAGCAGCGCGGCGTAAACAGCCAGTGCCGCGACCCGCAGCCAGGGCGTCAGCCGGAGCTTCACCAGAGCATCCGAAATCATCAATCCCACCACTGCCAGCAGCACCCAGAAGGAGCCGCCGGGCGTAATGCGCGCCACCGTGCTGCTGGCCGGCGTCGCGGCCGTTGAGACCAATCCAAGGGTCAATATCAGCATGGCGATCGCGAGTGTTACTATCCCGAGGCGAATAAGCTGGTTGCGCAGGAAAAGCGCGGCTAGCGCGGCCGCGCCCAGAAGGACGAGCAGGCATAGCGCGGACGGCTGGGCAAGAAGCTGCGTCAGCAGTTGCGGCTTGCCGGCGGCGATGCGGTTTGCCTTGACGATGATGAACGGCATCCAGGCCGTTGCCAGCGCGCCGCCGGCCACCAATACCACTCCGAGGCGGTCCACTCTGCGGGCCGCTAGCGCATCTTCCATCAGGCAAGCTCCGTCAGCGCATGAGCCTAAAATTCAAGGCGGGTTCGGACAAGATCATGCCCATTCGAATGTCCGCGGCTCCACTCTATCAAAATGGAGCCGCCGGAGCGGATGATTTTAGGTCTGTTGGACCTAAAATCTGAATCCACTCCGGAACCAGAGGAGTAGAGCATGATGTCGTCCGAAAACCGTTTACACTTTTCGGCATCATGCTCGAGAGCAGCGTCAATGCCTTACTTCAGGAAGCCATTGTCCTTGAGGTAGGATTCGGCAACAGCCTTAGCCGGCTCGCCATCGACCTGGATACGGCCGTTCAGCTTGCGCAGCACATCGGCGGTCAGGCCCTTGAAGATCGGCGCCAGAACCTCTTCGATCTTCGGATTGGCCTTCAACACGGCCTCGCGGATGATCGGCGTCGGTGCATAGACCGGCTGCACGCTCTTGTCGTCTTCGAGAACGGTCAGTTCCGCCGCTTCGATGGCGCCGTCGGTGCCGTAGACCATCGCCGTGTTGACGCCGTTGGTCTGGTCGGCCGCAGCCTTGATCGTCGCGGCTGTGTCACCGCCCGAAAGCACGACTTCCTGATCCGGCTTCAGCTTGAAGCTGTAGGTGGTCTCGAAGGCCGGCAGGGCTGCCGGAGAATTGACGAATTCGGAAGAGGCCGCGATCTTGATCGAGCCGCCGCCGGCAACCCACTTGCCGAAGTCCGACATGGTTTTCAGTTTTGCCGGACCGGCGACATCGTTGCGCACGGCGATCGCCCAGGTGTTGTTGGCCGGCGAGGGCGTCAGCCAGACGATCTTGTTGGCGTCGTAATCCAGCTTCTTGGCGAGATCGTAGCCCTGCTGCAGGTTCTTCCAGGCCGCATCGTCGGCCTTGTTGAAGAAGAAGCCGGCATTGCCGGTATATTCGGCATAGATGTCGATTTCGCCCGCGGTAATCGCCTTGCGCACGACCGGCGTCGTGCCGAGAGCGATGCGATCCTGCGCCTTGATGCCGTTGGCATTGAGTGCTGCGAGGATGATGTTGCCGAGCAGCGTGCCTTCGGTATCGATCTTGGAGGAGACGACGACGTCGGCAGCGCTGGCGCCACTGGCAAGGAGAGCCGTCAGCGTGGCGGCAAGTGCAAGCTTCTTGAACATGATGTTTCCCTTTGTACCCCGTTAAATCGTTCTTCTGCTTGCCCGCGCCGCCTTGAAGGGCCGCAGTCCGGACAGGCAGGCTTGGAGCGGACCGGCGGCCCCCAAGCGAATTTGTGGCTGCTTCAGGCAGTTAGCGCTCATCGCGGAAAAGTCGATGCGCTCCGAATACCCGTTGCAGTCGCGCGATTATGACGAGCGTACTCGACATCCGCGCGAAATTGGATTTCTTTTTTCGGGGGCAAGTGCGTTTGTTTTTGTTCCCCTTACCCGTTTGGCGCTGTTCCGATCTCATTTTACGGCTGGATCGGTAGGCGGCAAGAAACGATAGCCGCCGCTTTTCGGCTTAGGGATATCTTTTTTCGAGAACACGTCATATCGTCGGGATATCGTTGATATTGCTGCGGTCGAGCCAGGATGCGCGCCGCGGCTGAGGGGGCTGATTTGTATCTCGGCGCATTGTTCATAGCCGACATGGTGTTCTCCATCGGCTCGGTGAGGGAGACCGCACGCAGGCTCTCCTTCTCGGCCTCGACCGTCTCCAGTGCTCTGCGCCGGCTCGAAACGGAGCTTGCCATGAAGCTTGTCGAGCGTGCCTCCGGCGAGCTTGCGACCCTTCTGGCGAGCTCGAAGGTCCAGAAAGGCCTGCAGCCCATTCTCAGCTGTATCCGCCAACTCTCCGCTCTGGTGAAGGAGCCGCCAGCGCCAGGGGACTATGACCAATGGGCCGCGCGCCTGCCGCTGAAGATCGCAACCATCGAACGTTTCCTCGAGGTCGCTGATCAGGGCAGCATCAATCGCGCTGCCCGCCGCCTGCGTCTTGGCCAGCCGCAGCTCTCCCTGCAGATCGCAAATCTGGAGGAATTGTTCGGCTGCCGCCTGTTCGCCCGGCAGGCGCAGGGCTCGGTGCTGACGGAGGCCGGCCAGGAAGTTCACGCCATTCTCGCCGCGATCGCACAGGCCTGGGACGAGATGAAAGCGGCGGCGGACGAGCGCTTTCAGCGCACTGCGCGGGCGGTCCGCATCGGCTCGATTATTCCCACAGGCTCGGAAAGCTGGGTGGCGCGCTCGCTCGCGAGCCTGGTATCGCGCTGGAACATCGGCGGCAACAGCAACATGCTGTCGCTGCTGCTGATGACGGCCGACGATTTGCGCGAGGCGCTCCGGTCCGGCCGCATCGATGTCGCCATCGTTGATTCCGTCTTCGGCCTCGACGCCTTCGAACATGTGGAACTAGTCGCCACGGACATGGTAGCGATCGCCCCGCCCGATAGCACGGAGCAGACGTTTGCCGCGCTCGTCGAAAACCATCCGCTCTGCGTGCCGAGCCCCCGGACCGGCATCGGCAATGCCGCGACGGCCTTCGGCTATGACAGCCGCGATCGCCGCCGGTTTCGCGGCCGCGATATCACCTCGGCCGATTCCCTGCCCGTCATCGTCGATCTCGTCGCCAATCATGGCTATGTGTCGTTTCTCGGCCGCGTCAGCGCGCTTCCGATCGCCGACAAGGTTCGCATCGTCGAGCCCGATGAGATCTTGCCGCTGTCCTATCATCTCGCCCATAACGGTCGTAAAGCCTCGATGGAAGCTTGCCGGCTGATCCAGCAGGCGGTTCGCGAATTGGTTGGAGAGATGGGTACGACACGAAAGCGCTCGTCATCCCCCGGGTAGCGGAACAAATGCGGCATCTTCGCGTTTAGGTCGGTTAGGTTAGTCCGGGCGTACGCAGCCGGGGGGCGCGTTCGGCACCCAAGGAGAGACCATACATGAAAATTCTTGCAACGGCGCTCGTCGCATTAGGCGTTATTGTTTTACCTGCTACCTATGCCGAGGCGCGTGATCATCACCATCACCGCTGGCATCAACATCATCATCGCGACTATCGCCCTCATCATCATGGCTGGCATCGCCATGAAGGGTGGCGGCATGGAGATCGCCATCATCGCTGGCACAGCAAGCCGCATTTCTCGCATGCCTGACGGCAGCTGATTGGCATGAAAACGGCGCCTTCGGGCGCCGTTTTTGCGACTACCCATCTAGCGCGTCCTCCTCCTTCCGTCCTGACGATACCGATTGAAACCCATCAGACGAGAAGTGCGCGATCGCGCTTAGGCGGACCTATGGCGATGTCGCGAAAACGCCTGCTCTCCAAGGGATAGCGGAACTTTCGAAGGCGCTATTGCGTTTATTATATCGTCCGGAGGACGCGAGTAATACGAGTAGCGTTTACGTCCGGCATTCAAGGAGGCTGGAAATGAAAATTCTGGCAACAGCGCTGATTGCGCTAGGTATGGTCGTGTTGCCGGCAACCTATGCCGAGGCGCGTCCTCACCATCATCATGGACACCACCATCGGATGATCGTCCATAGGCACTATCATCATCACTATTATTACCGCCATCACTACTATCGCCCATATTACGGCTATTACGCGCCGTATTATGGCTATGACCGACCCTATTACAGCTATGACCAGCCCTACTATCCCTTGGGGGTATTCGGCGTTTTCGGTGGCTATGGCGGCTATCGCCATCACCATGGTTGGTATGGCGGGCGCGGATACCATCATGGCTGGTATGCCGGCGGCCATCGCGGATGGCATGGCGGCGGCGGCCACTGGCGCTATTACAGCCAGCCGCATTTTTCGCACAACTGAGGGCCTGTCCGATGGCAGAACGGCGCCTTTCGGCGCCGTCTGAGGATGAGTTTACGAGCTGTCCGACAGCATTGGGTCATGCCGGATTCAGCACGTGAACGGCGCGATCGGCCATCAGATGCCTCACCTTCTCGCCATAGGCAGCCATATGCGCGGAAGCGGCATGCGCCGTCAGCGCGGCTAGGCTTTCCCATTTCTCGACCACGACGAACGTATCAGGCCCAAAGGCAGGATCGGCCCCTTCGACATCCACGACGGCGGTATATTCGATGCAGCCGTCTTCAGCATGGACGGCCGGAACATTCGCCTGAAATGCTTCGAGCACCTCGGCGCGCTTGCCCGGGTGGGCGGTGAGGATGGCGAGTACGTGAATCATGGAAATGTCCTTGAAACGATATTCAATACGGATGGGGAATAGCGGATGCCACCGGATGTGTGGCCGGTTTCAACCATTACCACGGAACGGGACCGTTCGAACGCCAAACTTCAATTTTTATCGCGCATGGGATTCTTGCTGGATCGCGGCGTTCACATCCGGTTGATGTATTTCGGATCGAGCGATCCGCTCAGCAGATGGCTGACCGCGAGGAGATTGCCCTGCAGGCGACCGCGCCGGTCGATATAGGGCGGTGGGCTGACGGAGCCGACGACATTCGAGGCGATATTGCCGCCCATCAGCTTCAGCGCCCATTTCAGCGATACCGAGCGCTTCTTGACGAGATAGAGCGGATTGGCGACCTGGGAGTACCCAAGGCGCAGGCCCGATGTGCGGCCGGTCTTGACGCCGAGATGGACGCCCCGCAGGCGATTGAACTTGACGATCTTGCCGAAAGGACGCAGCCGCCGGCACAGATCCACATCCTCCTGCCAGCCGTAGAGCGGCAGATCCTCGTCGAAATAGATGCCATTTGCGAGCATCTGCTTCCGGCGAAAAATCATGTTGCAGCCATAGGCGTTGTGCGTGTCCTCGATCGTTGGCACCGGAAAGGGCGTGGCATCGGCTGCGAGCGCCGCATCCGCTTCGTCCGCCGTCAGGCCCGGTCCAAGGATACCGTCACGAACGACTTCGCCGGTCGCCACAACGATCTCTTCATCCGCCTCAAATAGGGCTTCCGTTTCGGAGAGATAGTTCGTTGCCGGGAAGAAATCGTCATCGAAGAAGACAACCACATCTATGCCGACGGCTGCATCGATGATGGCATTGCGCTGCGGGCAGCTTCCCTGCGGTGAAGAGACGATTGTCACGGGGAAGGGTGCGGAACGTAAGTGCTCCGTATCGATGTCATCGCCCTTGGCCGGACACAGGAAGAGATGATCCGGCTTGCGCGCTTGCTTTGCCAATCTATCGATCATCGCGGCGAGAATCGCCTTGCGACCGCATGTCGGCACGCCAACGGCAATTTTCATGAACATCCTCCAGAATATGATCCCCAGGTGCACGGAACCACCAAAAGCTGAATCTTTGGTTGTGCCAATCGCACGCATTCAACGGATTGCGCGCAAAAGCTGCTTCGTTGTCGGCGGCTGGCTCATTTACAGCCGTCGATAGAGCGTCTCGAAAGAGCCGGCCGTCTCGCCGGCCGGCATTTGTGATCGGCTCGAATGCCTGACGCAAGCCATGAATGCCAAGACTTGCAGCATCCACGGTCCAGAAACAGGTCGTCTATGCGATCTGCCCTTCAGCCGATATCGAAGGTATCCGCCGCCAAATGCAAACGCGCGACTCGAGATTTCAGTACAAGAGCGGCATGCCGCATACGCAGCTCGGCCTGCATCACATGGAAAATGCCCGGCTGCTGCCCGATCGCGGCGAGCTTCTGCACCGCCTGCCGCATGGCGGCGTCTGTGCCGAGATCGGTGCGGCCTTCGGCGATTTCACCGCCGAGATCTTTGAAAAGAATGCGCCGCGGGAGCTTTACCTGATCGACGCGTGGGATACGCCCCGCTATCAGGAGGGCCTGGAGCAGATCAGGTCAAAATTCCGGGGCGCATTGGATCAAGGCCGCCTGCGCATCGTCCAGGGCTATTCCACCGTGCGGCTTTCGGAATTTCCCAATAGCTTTTTCGATTGGGTCTATGTCGACACCAATCACAGCTACGAGACGACCCTGGAGGAGCTGCAGATCAGCCACTTCAAGGTCAAGCAGGACGGCCGCATCGCCGGCCACGACTTCTGCACCGGCAATGTCGTTGATGCCATTCCATATGGCGTGGTCGAAGCCTGCACCAAGTTCTGCAAGGATTTCCATTGGCAGTTCGAATACATGACCCTGGAATCCCACGGGCATTTTTCGTTCTCGCTGAAGCGGCTCTGAAGCATGCCCCGCAAAAGCGCGGTGCGGTTTTGCGACAACATAACATGCGCAAAATCAAAGACCTGAAGCGCGAAAAGCGATTCTGAAAGATCGCACTGCGCTTTAGGCGTCATGGCCTGCCAGCAGGCGCCCGTCGCTGATACGAGGTCGATAAGGCCACTGCCGTTCAGCGCCTGACGCCAGATGATTGACGCGGCAGACTTATTGGCGAGGAGCTTCCCACCAGGATTTTGAATACCGGCCGATCACGGGCCGACTCAGGTTCAATCCTCGAAGATGAAGATATCGCCTTCCTGCAAAGCCGCGATGAAGGCCTCCCTGGCCTTCTCCGCCTCAAGCGAGCCCTCATGCGCGTCCGCTAACGCTTTTCGGGCGGTCTTGTAGGCTTGCCCATCCTCGAGCGTCGGCCACTCCTTCGCCATGTATTCCAGGGCGCGTTCCGCATTCGATATCACCAGCCGGTCGCCCGTCTTGCGGGTCTCGACGATTACGGGTTTGCTCCACCATTGGGCCATGAAGTTTCTCCTTCCGCGGTCAACGTGCCGTTGGCTGGAATGTTCCAGGAGGCCTGCCGGTCGAATCCGCAGCGTCACGACAGCAAGGGAACTCCCGCTTCGGCCGCCGCGGCAATGAAGGCGACGCGCGCTTCTTCCGGTGCTCGCCTGCCGCGTTGGACGTCGATGCAGATGAGCAATGCAGACAGAAAGCAGTCGCCTTCCTCCGAAGGCCAGTCATCGAGAAGCGTCTTCCAGACTTCGTCGGCCGTGCCTACGGATTTCACTTCACCGGAATCGTTGCGAATGACGCGGATTGGAGAGAAGTGCGGCACGATGTTCATGGTAGCAGACTCCGTCAAAGCAGAGGCTGTTTTGGGCCTTTTGCCATGGGCGTGCATTTAACTTTCTTAATCTGCCGACCGCTTCGAGGCATATGTGATCAATCGTCGCCCGCACGCCTGCGCTATCAGCAAAATCGCGCCCGAGTGCATGACTGGCCGATCACGCGAAGATCGGTACTTCTCGCGACAAATTTGGTCGACGGCGCGGGCGAATCGACAGAAGACTGGTAGCGCCTGAAATGGAACTGAGGATATTGGGGATAGACAGGACAAATGGTGCCGCTTACGTGACTCGAACACGTGACCCCATCATTACGAATGATGTGCTCTACCGACTGAGCTAAAGCGGCATTCTCCGGAGCATTCGGTTCGGCCCCGCGATTTGCATGGCGCTGATACAGTCTATGTGGCCAGATTTCAAGCGCTCAAATTGCCATTTGGCAAAAAAGCGGGATGCTTGTGAAAAAGTACCGCATTTCGCGCACGATCAAAGTGCCAGCCGGGCGCGTGCCTGCCGGTATTCTTCTTCCAGCCGGTCAACGAGGGTGGATACCGGCTGGATGGATTTGACGGCGCCGATGCCCTGGCCGGAACCCCAGATATCCTTCCAGGCCTTCACGCCGGTGGTGGCGGCCTCGAAATCCATCTTGGAAGGATCGGCCTCGGGCAAGTTGTCCGGGTCGAGGCCGGCGGCACGGATCGAGGGCTTCAGGTAATTCCCAAGGACGCCGGTGAAATAGTTGGAGTAGACAATATCGGCGGCGGTTCCCTCGACGATCGCCTGCTTGTAGGCGTCCACGGCGCGCGCCTCCTCCGTGGCGATAAAGGGCGAGCCGATATAGGCAAGATCGGCGCCGGCCGCCTGGGCGGCCAGGATGGCGCCGCCGGTGGCGATGGCGCCGGCCAGGAGCAGCGGCCCGTCGAACCATTCGCGGATTTCCTGCACCAGCGCGAAGGGGGAAAGCTGGCCGGCATGGCCGCCGGCACCGGCAGCGACGGCAATCAGCCCGTCCGCACCCTTGCGGATCGCCGAATTGGCATGCCGGTTGTTGATGATATCGTGCAGCACGATACCGCCATAGGAATGCACGGCCGCATTCACCTCGGGCACGGCGCCGAGCGAGGAAATGACGATCGGCACCTTGTATTTCACGCAGAGCATCAGATCGTGTTCCAGGCGCTTGTTCGACGTATGGACGATCTGGTTGACCGCAAATGGAGCTGCAGGACGATCCGGATTTGCGGCATTGTGTGCGGCAAGGTCCTCCGTGATCATGGCAAGCCATTCGTCGAGCTGGCTTTCCGGGCGCGCGTTCAACGCGGGAAACGAGCCGACGACGCCGGCCTTGCATTGGGCCAGCGTCAGGGCGGGGTGGGAGATGATGAAAAGCGGCGAAGCCACGACCGGCAGGCGCAGACGCTCGGTCAGGATGGAGGGGAGGGCCATGAACATCATCCCTTTTGACGTTTACGAAAACGTCAAAAGGGATAGCAGATGTCTATCGAGAGGGGAAGATGGCAGCAGGCAACAGGCAATAGGCGATAGGCAATAGGCAATAGGCAATAGTGCTTGACCGTCCCGTCCCGGCTATCTTCCCCTACTGCCTACTGCCTACTGCCTACTGCCTACTGCCTACTGCCTACTGCCCCACCTCCACCCCATTTGCGTCGTCTTTGCGATTTATCCCCGCCCGAGTGCCCTTAACCCTTGCCGAAGGCTTGCGTATTGCAAAACTGGGCGCTACCGAATCCGGTTAACGGATGATGAAAATATGGCTGCCTTATCGGTAGAGTATGCGCGTATGGTGCGAGTGAGCGTAAAGGATCGGATGTGAGCGGATTAGAAACGGCTATCAGAAGCGCCTTGGATCGGTCTGATCGCACCAATCCGGAAATTCGGGCTCGCATCTATCAATCTGCGCGGCAGGCTCTGGAAGCCGGCCTTCGCAAGCAGGACATTACCGATGTCAACGTCATCGCCGCCCAGCGCCAGCGTCTGGAGGCGACGATCCGCGAGATCGAGGCCGAGGAGCGCGCCCGTCCCGCACAGGCGATACCGGTTTCGCCAGAGCTGGATGCTCCGCATGTTTCTCCTTCTGTGCCCGGGTCCCATGCAAGGCAGGCAGCGGCAACGCCGCAGGAACCCGTCATGAGCGTGCGCGGAGAAACACGCGACCCGCCAATGTCGGCAGGCCCCGCTGTTCCGGCAGAGCCGACCTCGGCGGAGCTGGCGGCGCGTGAAGACGATTTCGGCGATATGCGCGCCGGACCCGCCGATCATCTCGGTGCGGACAGCGATGTGCGTCCGACGGCCGATGCGCCGCCGGCGCGGTCGATGAACTTCAAGCCGGAGCGGGCGGCCGTGCGCCGCAAGCCGCGCAAGTTCTTCTCGCGCCTGCTGGTCTTCTGCATTCTGCTCGCCTTCCTCGGCGTCGGTGCCTGGTGGATCAAGACCTCGGGCCTGCTCATGTCTGCCGCCCAGCGGGATACGAGCGTGCCCAACCCGCCGGCACATGTCGATTCTCAGGATTTCAGCGGCAACGGCAACGACGACGATATGTCGGACCAGGACGACAATAGCGGTCCGGTCAATCCGGGCCTCGCCACCATCGATCCGCAGAACAGCTTCTCGGCGGAATGGCTGGAGATCTTGAAGCCCACCGACGCGCCGAAGGTGACGACCGGCCCGCAGTCAAAGGCTGAAAACGTCTCGGAGAACGAGGGACCGGCCATGCGGCTGACCTCGCTCAGCAGCGGTGCGGACGGCAGTGGCTCGATCGAGGTGCCCGTCAATATGCTGCAGCAGATGGCGGGAAAAGCCTCGACGATCGCGCTGACTTTGCAGTCCACCTCAGATGCACCGACGCAGATCACAGTGGAGTGCGATTTCGGTTCACTCGGGCGTTGCGGCCGCCATCGTTTCACCGTCAGCCGGCAAAAGACGGATTCACTGTTCCAGCTCAAATTCGATCGCGCTATGGCGCCGACCGGTTCGGGCCGCCTGATCATCAACAGCGATGTCGATGGCAAGGCCCGTGGCGTCAATATCTACGCCATCCGCGTCCTGCCCGGGCAATAAGTCCCGGGCGATGCTTCGAACTCGTCAGGCGAGGATATCCGATCCCATGCCGAGGATCTTCTCGTCGACCTTGCCGATGGCTTCCTTGTCCTTGCCGTCATAGTCGAGCGTCAGCAGAATGTGACGGATAAGGTTCAGGCGCGCGCGCCGCTTGTCGTTGGCGCGGAGGACAGTCCAGGGCGCGTGGTCCGTATGCGTTTCCTTCAGCATGCGGTCGCGCTTCTCGCTGTAGTCCTTCCATTTCGGCAGTGCGGCGATATCCATCGAGGAAAGTTTCCAGACGGCGCGCGGATCATGGCGCCGGTCGTGGAAACGCTTCAGCTGCATCTCCCGGCCGATATCGAGATAGAATTTGAAGAAATGGATACCGTCCTGGACGATGAGCTTTTCCATCTGCGGCGCCTGCTTCAGGAACTGCTCGTATTGCTTCGGCGTGCAGAAGCCCATGACCGGCTCGACCCCGGCGCGGTTATACCAGGAGCGGTCGAAGAGCACGAATTCGCCCGCCGTCGGAAACTGGGCGACATAGCGCTGGAAGTACCATTGGCCGGCCTCGCGGTCGGTCGGCTTCGTCAGCGCCACTACGCGCGCCAGACGAGGGTTCATATGGGCTGAGGTCGCAGCGATCGAGCCTCCCTTGCCGGCGGCATCGCGGCCTTCGAAGAGCGCCATCACCCGTTTGCCGGTCGCCTGCAGCCAGAACTGCACCTTGATGAGTTCGATCTGCAGCGCTTTCAGCTCATCGAGATATTCTTCTTCCTTCAGCTTCTTCTTGTAGGGATAGCCACCCGAGGTCAGTGCCTCGTCATCGATCCAGCTCGGCAGGATGGGATCATCGACATCGAATATGCGCTTGATGCCATGAATATCCAGCTCCACCGCCCGGCTTCCTGTCTTCTCCCCCATATGTCGGCTCCTCGGCTGTTTACATAGCGTTAACCCTGCCACCGGCGGCGGCAAAAAAGCTTGGCCAGAAAACTGGGGCATTTATCCAATAGTTTCAAGCCTTTTGCCGCCACCCTCTTTTGCCGGCTACATTTATTTTTGCCAGTTACTGGCTTCTGTGGATAGAGCCGAATACTTCTGTCATGAATCGCAGATAAGACGCGGAATCCAGCGTTCCATGATGTCAGGCGAAGGACGGCGCAGTTGGAAGACGAATGGTCATTTGTCAGGAGGTTGGCAGTTCGGCTGCGGCAGGAGAGTGCGATCCTGGTTCTGGCGACGCTGATTGCCGCACTCGCCCTGGTCGAAGGCATCAACACCGGCGCCGTATTCTGGATCTGGGCCATCGTCATGATTGTCACGCTGCTTCGCCCGCCCCTGGTGGAGCGCGTGGTCGTGCCACCGCCGGCTGAGACGGCGCCCGCCGATCCTCAAGCCTTGCTGCACACCGCTTTTGCCGGACTGGCGGCACTCGACATGCCGGTGCTGATCATCGACCGCGAGGCGTCGGTGCTGGTACAGAACATGGCCGTCGAAAAAGCCTTCGGTGCCTTTCCGATCGGCGCACATATTTCCTCCAAGCTGCGTTCGCCGGGTCTGCTCGACATGGTACGCGAGACCATCGCGACCAATACGCCGAACCAGATCGAGCATTCCGAGCGCCTGCCTTCGGAGCGTGTCTATGTCGTGCGCATCGCACCGATAGATCTGCCCGAGATCGACAAGCAGGAAGATGCTCTCTTCCTGCTCTCCTTCCGCGACATATCCGAACTGCGCCACATCGACCGCATGCGCTCCGATTTCGTCGCTAATGCCAGCCATGAATTGCGCACGCCCTTGGCATCGCTGCGCGGCTTCATCGAGACGATCCAGGGGCCTGCCAAAGCCGATCCGAAGGCGCAGCAGCGTTTCCTCGGCATCATGTTCGATCAGACGACCCGCATGAGCAGGCTGGTCGACGATCTTCTGTCGCTGTCGCGCCTGGAGCTGAAGTCGCATATCGCGCCGGATCAGAAAGTGGATCTCGTCCCATTGCTCGGTCATGTGCGTGACTCCCTGCTGCCGCTTGCCAGGGATCTCGACGTGACCATCAATCTGCATTTGCCGGTGGGCAAGGTGGAGGTATTGGGGGATAGAGACGAGCTCGTGCAGGTCTTCGAGAACCTGATCGAGAACGCCTGCAAATACGGCCAGGAAGGCAAGTCGGTGGAGGTTTCGCTACTCAGCGGTGCCGGCCAAGCCGTCGAAGTGGTCGTCTCGGACAAGGGGCCGGGCATACCCGCAGAACATGTGCCGCGCCTGACCGAGCGCTTCTATCGCGTTAACGTTGAGGACAGCCGGTCCAAGAAGGGGACCGGTCTCGGGCTTGCCATCGTCAAGCATATTCTGACCCGCCACCGTGCCAGGCTGATCGTAAAGTCGGAAGTCGGAAAAGGAACCGACTTTACGGTCCGCTTCTGACAACCTCCGCCTATTCCTCGTTTAGGTGGCGATTTATCCAAATTATATCAGGCATATAGCCTGTCATAATTGTTTCACTCGCCTGACATAAAAGGGCGGTGTTTTCGCCAGTAAGAATGGACTGCCGAAAAGTGGATGTGGCCTCCACCTCGGCGCTCTTCAAAGCTCATCAGGGGGATTCGTTGTGAATGCTTTGAAAATGTCCGTTCTTGCGCTGGTTGCATCGGCTGCCGTTGCCGGCACTGCAACTGCCCGCGACCAAATTCAGGTTGCCGGCTCATCGACCGTATTTCCATATGCCAAGATCGTTGCCGAAACCTTCGGCGAGACCTTCACCAACTTCAAGACCCCTGTGGTCGAGTCCGCCGGCTCCGGAGCCGGCCTGAAGGAATTCTGCAAGGGCGTCGGAACGGATTCCATCGACATCGCCAATTCGTCGCGTCCCATCAAGGACAGCGAAGTCGAAGCCTGCAAGGCCGCCGGCGTCGCCGATATCCAGCAGATCAAGATCGGCTATGACGGCATCGTCTTTGCCTTCGACAAGAGCAATCCCGACATCAAGTTCGAACCGGTCGATCTCTACAAGGCACTTGCTGCCGAAGTGGTCGTCGATGGCAAGCTCGTTGCCAATCCTTACAAGAAGTGGTCTGAGATCAATCCATCGCTGCCGGATTTTGAAATCGCTGCCTATATTCCGGGCGAGAAGCACGGCACGCGCGAAGTCTTCGAAGAGAAGGTGCTTGCCGCCAGCTGCAAGGCTTCAGGCGCAGCCGATGTCATCAAGGCCACAGTTTCCGATGCCGGCCAGCAGGCCAAGAAATGCATTGCCGTGCGCAAGGATGGCGCCGCTGTTGATATCGACGGCGACTATCCCGAGACGCTGGCCCGCATCAATGCCAACAAGCATGGCATCGGCGTTTTCGGCCTGTATTTCTTCCAGAACAACGCCGACAAGCTGAAGGTCGCCACCGTCAGCGGCATCGTGCCCTCGGGCCAGACGATCGCCGACGGCACTTATCCGGTATCGCGTCCGTTGTTCTTCTACGTCAAGAAGGCCCATCTGGGTGTCATCCCGGGGCTCAAGGAATATGTCGATTTCTTCACGAGCGATCAGATGATCGGACCGGATAGCCCGCTGGCGGAATATGGCCTCGTGCCTGCGCCGGATGCAGAACGCGACCAGATCCGCAAGGATGTCGCGGGCGGGAAGATCATGTGAGTGCGTAAGGATCGAGCACCGGTGCGGCTTTCCGCTGCGCCGGCGTTCGCCGGGGAATGGGAATGAGTGTATCGCTGCTGCTGCTGTGCTTGTCGATCTTCGGCGCCTCCGCTTTCGTGCTGGGGCGGGTGAGGGCGGCTGCGCTATCGGGCGGCCGGTCCTCGTCTATGCATTCCCGGCTCGGCTATCACGGCGCCTATGCCGCTATCTGGGCGGTGCTTCCGCCCTTAGCACTCATCTGCGTCTGGCTGATCGCCGGCCCCATCGTCATCGACCGCCTGGTGACCAAATCCTTTCCCGAGGAAATTCAGTCTCTGCCGCCGGCCGAACTCAACCTCAGCTATGGCATGGTGCGCAGCATCGCCCGTGGCATGCGCCTGCTCGACAGCCGGGAGCTTGCCGACGTCGCAGGCGGCAAGGCCGATCTGCAGTTGCTGCTGGCGCAGAAGGGAGTTCCGCTCGCCGTTCGCCCCACTGGCTACATGATCGATGCCGCCAACAAGTATAACGGCATGCGTGAAGTGAGCCGGTTGGTGATGTCGGCGGCGGCGATCGTCCTGTCGTTGCTTTGCGCAGCCCATGGCCTTCGCGCGATCGCACCGCGTTTTCGCGCCCGCAACCGGGTCGAGCAGGTCATCCTCGGAGCCTTGATCGTTGCCTCCTCCATCGCGGTGCTGACAACGGTCGGCATCGTCGTTTCCATGCTTTCGGAGGCATCGCGTTTCTTCAACATGGTGCCGGCCCGCGAATTCTTCTTCGGTACCGTCTGGGACCCGCGTTTCACCGGCGCCGGCGCGCAGACCTCGGGCACCTTCGGTCTGATCCCGCTGCTGGCGGGCACGATCTATATCGGGCTCGTGGCCATGCTCTTCGCCGTGCCCATCGGCCTGTTTGCGGCGATCTACATGGCCGAATATGCCTCGGCTCGCGTCCGCTCCATCGCCAAGCCGATGCTGGAGGTTTTGGCCGGCATTCCCACGATCGTCTACGGCTTCTTCGCCCTTGTCACAGTCGGCCCCTTCCTGCGCGATATCTCCGCCGAGATCGATGGCTTGATGACCGGAAACTACAGAAGCTTCATCGAGGCGCAGAGCGTTTTGACGGCCGGCTTCGTCATGGGCGTGATGCTCATTCCTTACGTTTCCTCGCTATCGGACGATATCATCATGGCCGTGCCGCGTTCGCTGCGCGACGGCTCGCTCGGGCTTGGCGCCACCCGGTCGGAAACGGTCAAGCGCGTTCTCTTGCCGGCCGCCCTTCCGGGCATCGTTGGCGCGCTGCTGATGACTACGTCGCGGGCGATCGGTGAAACCATGATCGTGGTGCTGGCAGCAGGCGTTGCCGCGCGCATGCAGTTCGATCCCTTCGAGCCGATGACGACCGTCACGGTGAAGATCGTCAATCAGCTGACCGGCGATCTGGAGTTCACTTCGCCGCAGACGCTCGTCGCCTTCGCTCTCGGCATCACGCTGTTCTGCCTGACGCTCTGCCTCAACGTCTACGCGCTCTACATCGTCCGTCGATACAGGGAGCAATACGAATGAGCGGCGTCGTATCCTCCTCTCAGCTCAACATGCCGCGCGGGTTGACGCCGGGTGTGCCCGTGCGCCGCGATATCGGCATCGCCAGGCGCTACGCCGCCGAGCGCCGCTTCCGCGCCTATGGGATTACCGCCGTCATCTTCGGTCTCGTCTTCCTGGTCATCCTGATCTCGACCGTGGTCCGCACTGGCTATACCACCTTCGTTCAGACGTCGATCACCCTGCCGATCGAATTCTCCGAGAAGGTGATAGACCCCGCAGCCAAGCGCGCCAGTGATCCGAAGGTGCTGATCGCTGCCAACTACCCGGTACTGGTGCGCGATGCACTAGTGAAAGCGCTCGGCATCGATCCGGCCAATCGCGCGCTCGTTCGCGAGGCGACGGCGATGGTGTCGGACGGCGCCAGGATCGCACTGCGTGACAAGGTCGTCGCCAATCCTTCGATCATAGGGGCGACGCAGAAGGTCACGTTCCTCGCCAGCGCCAATATCGATTCCGCCAACAAGGGCCAAATCGATCTGACAGTCGATGAGAAGGATCGCAAGATATCCGACCGCCAGGTCGCCTGGATGAAGCAACTCAGCGAAAGCGGTGTGCTTTACAAGGCCTTCAACAGCGGTCTCTTCCTGTCGGGCAATTCGAGCCGGCCCGAAGCCGCCGGACTCGGCGTCGCTCTGATCGGCTCGTTCTACCTGATGCTGGCCGTTCTCGTGCTGGCCTTGCCGGTCGGCGTTGCCGCCTCGATCTATCTAGAAGAGTTCGCGCCGAAGAACCGGTTGACGGATCTGATCGAGGTCAACATCAACAATCTCGCTGCCGTCCCCTCGATCGTCTATGGCCTGTTGGGCCTCTCGGTCTTCATCAACATGATGGGTCTGCCGCGCTCGGCCTCGCTGGTCGGCGGTCTCGTGCTGAGCCTGATGACGTTGCCGATGATCATCATCGCCACGCGCTCGGCCTTGCGTGCCGTGCCGCCGTCGATCCGCAGCGCGGCGCTCGGGCTTGGCGCATCGCGCATGCAGATGGTCTTTCATCACGTGCTGCCGCTTGCCATGCCCGGCATCCTGACGGGCACGATCCTCGGGCTTGCCCACGCGCTCGGCGAGACCGCGCCGCTGCTTCTGATCGGCATGGTCGCCTTCGTCGCCAACTATCCGACATCGCCGCTCGACCCTTCGACGGCGCTGCCGGTGCAGATCTACATGTGGGCGAGCGAAGCCGAGCGGGCCTTCGTCGAAAGGACATCCGGCGCCATCATCGTGCTTCTCTTCTTCCTCGTCGCGATGAACATCGGCGCCATCCTGCTGCGCCGCCGTTTCGAGCGGCGCTGGTAAGGGAGGGCGCACGAAATGAACATGATGACGGAAGCCGCCAGCGAAAAAGCATTGTCCAAGAAGATGATGACGATCCCCTACAAGATGATCGGCCAGGACGTTTCGGTCTATTACGGCCACAAGCGGGCGCTCTTCGACGTCAATCTGAAGATTCGTGCGAATACGGTCACGGCTTTGATCGGCCCTTCCGGTTGCGGCAAGTCCACCTTCCTGCGCTGCCTCAATCGCATGAACGATACGATCGAGACCTGCCGTGTCACCGGCAAGATCACGCTCGACGATCAGGATGTCTACGACGACGGCATCGACGTGGTGGAATTGCGCGCCCGCGTCGGCATGGTCTTCCAGAAGCCCAACCCGTTTCCGAAGTCCATCTATGAGAACGTCGCCTACGGCCCGCGCATCCATGGCCTGCATCGCTCAAAGGCCGATCTCGAGCATGTCGTCGAAACAAGCCTGCAGAAGGCTGGTCTTTGGGGCGAGGTGAAGGATCGCCTCCATGACGCCGGCACGAGCTTGTCGGGCGGTCAGCAGCAGCGTCTGTGCATCGCGCGCGCCGTTGCGGTCAGCCCGGAGGTCATCCTGATGGACGAGCCGTGCTCGGCGCTCGATCCGATCGCGACCGCCAAGGTCGAGGATCTCATCCACGAGCTTCGGGAGAATTTCACCATCGTCATCGTGACGCATTCCATGCAGCAGGCAGCCCGCGTCTCGCAGCGTACCGCAATGTTTCATCTCGGCCACCTGGTCGAGGAGAACGACACCGATAAGATGTTCACCAATCCCGACGATTACCGCACGCAGGATTACATCATGGGCCGTTTTGGTTGATGATGTCAGGCGCGCGGCTCATTTCACACAGTTCACCTTGAGGATAGAAAAATGGTCTCCACCCACATTCTCTCAGCCTATGACGAAGACCTGAAGTTCCTGACGCGCCGCATTGCCGAAATGGGCGGCCTGGCCGAGCAGATGGTTAGCGACAGCGTACGCGCGCTGGTCAACAGCGACGCTGCCTTGGCCCAGAAAGTCATCTCCGATGACGTCGTTCTTGACCATGCCGAGCGCGAAGTCGGCGACAAGGCGATCGTCACCATTGCTCGCCGTCAGCCGATGGCAGCGGACCTTCGTGAAATCATGGGCTCGATCCGCATCGCCTCCGATCTGGAGCGCGTCGGCGATCTCGGCAAGAACACCGCAAAGCGCGTCATCGCTGTGCAGGGCACCGGTGTCCCCCGCCGTCTCGCCCGCGGCATCGAGCATCTCTCCGAACTGGCTTTGAGCCAGCTCAAGGAAGTTCTCGATGTCTACGCGACCCGCTCGCCCGACAAGGCCGTGTCGATCCGCGAACGTGACGAGGAAATCGACGCCATGTACACCTCGCTCTTCCGCGAGATGCTGACCTACATGATGGAAGATCCGCGCAACATCACCACCTGCACGCATCTTCTCTTCTGCGCCAAGAACATCGAGCGCATCGGCGACCACGCCACCAATATCGCCGAGACGATCTATTACATGGCGACAGGTGCTCAGCCGGAAGGCGAACGCCCGAAGGACGATACCGCCAATACCGTCGGCGCAGTGACGGAATAATCTGGAAGCGAAGAAAGGAGACCATAGGCGCATGGTTCCGAGAGTTGCTGTTGTAGAAGACGAGGAAGCGCTCAGCGTTCTGCTGCGCTACAATCTTGAGGCCGAAGGCTTCGAGGTCGACACGATCCTCAGAGGCGATGAGGCCGAGCTGCGTCTCCAGGAGCGCATCCCCGATCTCCTGATCCTCGACTGGATGCTCCCCGGCGTATCGGGCATCGAGCTCTGCCGCCGGCTGCGTATGCGGCCGGAGACGGAGCGACTGCCGATCATCATGCTGACGGCCCGCGGCGAGGAAAGCGAGCGCGTGCGTGGGCTTTCGACCGGCGCGGACGATTATGTCGTCAAGCCGTTCTCGACGCCGGAGCTGATGGCTCGCGTCAAGGCGATGCTGCGGCGTGCCCGCCCGGAGGTTCTCTCCACGGTGCTGCGCTGCGGCGATATCGAGCTGGACCGCGAAACCCATCGCGTCCACCGCAAGAGCCGCGAAGTACGGCTGGGGCCGACGGAATTCCGCCTGCTGGAATTCCTGATGTCCTCGCCCGGCCGCGTCTTCTCGCGCTCGCAGCTGCTCGACGGCGTATGGGGTCACGATATCTACGTCGACGAACGCACCGTCGACGTCCATGTCGGCCGCCTGCGCAAGGCGCTCAATTTCTCCAATATGCAGGATGTCATCCGCACCGTTCGCGGCGCGGGCTATTCCATGGAAGCCTGAGCGGCTTGCCGCTCGGGTATCACTAAAGCATGTCGCCCAAAAGTGCGTAGCGGTTTTGCGAGAACGACATGCGCCAGACGGAAAACCTAAAGCACAGGAAGCGAATCTGAAAGATCGTGACGTGCTTTAAATAGCGGCGGAAATAGAAAAACGGGCCTCGAGGGCCCGTTTCTCATTGTCTTGCTGTGGCTTTCAGCCGTTGTTACGACGGCGGTCATGCACCGGCTGGTATGCCATGCGCTGATGATAGGTGCAGTAGGGCGAAGAATCTGGGCTGTCATTGCCGCAGAAGTGGAAGTCGTCCTTCAGCGGGTCGCCGACCGGCCACTTGCAGGTGCGCTCCGTCAGTTCCGTCAGGCCGAGGCGGCGGGAGATCGGAACGACGACGTTCGATGCCGGACGATACTGGATTTCATTGACGGAATCGATCTCGATCTCTTCCTTCAGCATGGTTGCGCCCTGCTGGCGGGCGACGACCGTGCGGGTAGCAACGCGCGATCCGTAGGTCGCGGCGCGGGGTGCAGCTGCGCTGCGCTTCGGCGTGCGCGCTGCGGTTGCCGTGCCGCCCGCCTTCGCTCGGCCGGGAAGGTTCAGGCGGTGCACCTTGCCGATGACGGCATTACGGCTCACGCCACCGAGCTGCGCAGCGATCTGGCTGGCGCTCAACCCTTCGGACCATAGCTTTTTCAGCTTCTCGACGCGTTCGTCTGTCCAATTCATGCCCTGTCTCCGCTGTCGCGTTTCCGATGGCAGAATCCCTCACCATTGCCTCGCATGGGAACGAGGCGCGAAACGCTCTAAAATTGTGGTGACTAGTTCCGCCGCATGCAGTCTAGCAATTGCTTTTTAACCTAGTGTGAGGCTGACTCCGTGACAAGAGTCGCGAGAATCTTGAGGAATCGATTTCGAGGTTTTCCCCAACTTGCTGCCCAGGCGTGGCATTTCTGCAATAGGCGCCGCCGAACCTATCTCTTTTGCCCGCAAGCGTTATCTCGCACCTGCTAAAACGCCAGTTTTGTTGACATCGCGATGCAAAACATCAATAGTGCCCAGGCCGCCGCAAGGCGGCATTTTTGATTTTTTCGGACCCGTTTCATCAAATGGAAGCGATCGGTCCTTAAAGTTGTGATCAGGAGATATGGCCATGGCCGAGACCACGCCGCTTTATGACACCTACATGCGCGCTCCGCTACGGTTCGAGCGAGGCGAGGGCGTCTGGCTGGTCACCGAAAATGGCGAACGCTACCTCGATTTCGCAGCCGGCGTCGCGGTCAACTCGCTCGGTCATGCTCATCCTCATCTCGTCGCCGAGCTGAAGGCGCAGGCCGACAAGGTCTGGCACCTGTCCAACCTCTATGAGGTGCCCGGTCAGGAGAAGCTGTCGAAGCGGCTGACGGAAGCGACCTTCGCCGACAAGGTGTTCTTCACCAATTCGGGCGCCGAGGCGCTGGAATGCGCCATCAAGACGGCGCGGCGCTATCAATTCGCCAAGGGGCATCCCGAGAAGTTCCACATCATCACCTTCGAGGGCGCCTTCCACGGCCGCACCATCGCAACGATCGCCGCTGGCGGTCAGGAAAAGTATATCGAAGGCTTCGGCCCGAAGGCACCGGGTTTCGATCAGGTGGAGTTCGGCGATCTCGCTGCCGTGCGTGCTGCCATTACCGACGCAACGGCCGGGATCCTGATCGAGCCGGTTCAGGGCGAGGGCGGCATTCGTCCCGCGACCAACGAATTCCTGCGCGGGCTGCGTGAGATCTGCGATGAGCACGGCCTGCTGCTGATCCTCGACGAAGTACAGTGTGGCGTCGGCCGCACGGGCAAGCTCTTTGCCTACGAATGGGCCGGCATCAAGCCCGATATCATGGCGGTCGCCAAGGGCATCGGCGGTGGCTTCCCGCTAGGTGCGTGCCTTGCGACGGCGGAAGCCGCTTCCGGTATGAAAGCCGGCACACACGGTTCGACTTATGGCGGCAATCCGCTTGCCATGGCAGTCGGCAACGCCGTTCTCGACATCGTGCTTGCCGAAGGCTTCCTGCAGCATGTGCGCGATGTAGCGCTGGTGTTCCGCCAGGGGCTCGCCTCGCTCAAGGATCGCTTCCCGGATATCATCGAGGACGTTCGCGGCGAAGGCCTGATGCTTGGTGTCAAGGCGGCCATCCCGCAGGCGGAGCTGCTGCAGGCGATCCGCGCCGAGCATTTGCTTGGCGTGCCGGCTGGCGATAACGTCATCCGCCTGCTGCCGCCGCTGGTCGTTACCGCCGAAGAAGCACGCGAAGGTCTTGCCCGCCTGGAGCGTGCCGCCGAGCGTGCGCGCGCTGCCCGCGTCAAAAAATCGGCTTAAGCTTACCGCCCGCATTTGGGGGCGTTCCTGCCCCTCGCGGGCGTTTTTGTTTTTTCTGGAGTACAGGTAAGGACATGGCTTCTCCGAAACACTTTCTCGACCTCTCTGCCGTTCCGGCTGCCGATCTGCGCAATATCATCGACGACGCGATCGTGCGAAAGAACGCGCAGAAGGCCGGCACGGCCGACAAGCCGCTGGCCGGCAAGATGCTGGCGATGATCTTCGAGAAGCCGTCCACCCGAACCCGCGTTTCCTTCGATGTCGGCATGCGCCAGCTGGGCGGCGAGACGCTGTTCCTCTCGGGCACGGAGATGCAGCTTGGCCGCGCCGAGACGATCGGCGATACGGCCAAGGTGCTGTCGCGCTACGTCGATGCGATCATGATCCGCACGACCGATCATTCGCGCCTGCTGGAGCTGGCCGAACATGCGACCGTTCCGGTCATCAATGCGCTGACCGACGATACGCATCCCTGCCAGATCATGGCGGATATCATGACGTTCGAGGAGCATCGCGGCCCGATCAAGGGCAAGACGCTCGCCTGGACGGGCGACGGCAACAACGTGCTGCATTCGCTGATCGAAGGGGCCGCGCGCTTCGGCTATCGCATGAATATGGCGGTACCCCTTGGTTCTGAGCCGAAGGATCACTATCTGAACTGGGCCCGCAACGAGGGCGCCGAAATCATGCTCTCGCATGATGCAGACCGTGCGGTCGCCGGCGCCGATTGCGTGGTAACCGATACCTGGGTTTCCATGAATCAGGAGCACCGGGCACGCGGTCACAACGTCTTCCAGCCCTATCAGGTCAACAAGGCTTTGATGGCACAGGCCGGCAAAGACGCTTTGTTCATGCATTGCCTGCCCGCCCATCGCGGGGAGGAGGTGACGGATGAGGTGATCGACGGTCCGCAATCCGTTGTCTTCGATGAGGCGGAAAACCGCCTTCATGCGCAGAAGTCGATTCTTGCTTGGTGCCTGGGCGCGATCTGAAGATATCAAACCGCGTCTTGAGGCGCGGGCCCTAGAGCCGGATGGCCTTAGGTCGAAGCGACCTAAGGCCTGAATCCGGTCTAGAATCAAAGAAATAGAGCATGACGGCGCCCGAAAACCGCTCTCACTTTTCAGCGTCATGCTCCAGGAGTAAAGCAATGGCCGAAAATGCCGCAACGCTGGGTCAGTTCGATTTCGCCGGTGACGATCATGTCGTTCCCTTCCAGGTGGAAGGTCTCGACGTGCGCGGCCGTGCCGTACAGCTTGGTCCGCTGCTGGACGCGATCCTCGCCCGGCACGACTATCCGATGCCGGTTGCACGCCTTCTGGCCGAGGCCATCGTCCTGACCGTCCTGCTCGGCACATCACTGAAGTTCGAAGGCAAGTTCACGGTGCAGACCAAGGGCGACGGTCCCGTCGACCTTCTGGTTGCCGATTTCTCGACGCCGGAAAATGTTCGCGCCTATGCCCGTTTCGACGAAGAAGCGCTGGCAAAGGCAGTCGCCGAAGGCAAGACCGAGCCGGAACAACTGCTCGGCAAGGGCGTCCTCGCCTTCACCATCGATCAGGGCCGTTTCACGCAGCCCTATCAAGGCATCGTCGCGCTTGACGGCGCATCGCTCGAAGAGATCGCCGGCACCTATTTCCGCCAGTCGGAACAGATACCGACGCGCGTGCGCCTCGGTGCTGCAGAGCTCTTCGATCGCGACGAGAATGGCAAGCCGCGTCACCGCTGGCGTGCCGGCGGCCTGATCGCGCAGTTCCTGCCGGAGGCGCCCGAGCGCATGCGCCAGCCCGACCTGCATGGCGGCGACGGCGATACCGGCGTGCGCGATCATGCCGAAGACGATGCCTGGGCGGAAGCGCGCAGTCTGGTGGAAACCATCGATGCAGATGAGCTGACGGATCCGCAAGTCGGCACCGAGCGGCTTCTCTATCGCCTCTTCCACGAGCGTGGCGTACGCGTCTACGAACCGAAGGCGGTCTATGACCGCTGTTCGTGCTCGCGCGACAAGCTGAAGGGTGTGTTGAAGGGCTTCACGGCCGAAGAGATCGAGGCCAGCCAGGAGAATGGCGAGATCGCCGTGACCTGCGAGTTCTGCTCGACCACCTATCGCTTCGAAGTGTCGGAGATAGAAGCGGCGTAATGCCGCTCAGTTCAGCGTGCGCAGCAGGTTCGGCGTATCCAGCGAGAAGGCGGGGATCTTGACATGGAAGAGCTCCCCGTCGTCCGTTTCCATCTGGTAATGGCCGAACATCATACCTGAGGGCGTGTCCAGCGGGCAGCCAGAGGAATATTCATAGGTATCGCCGGGTTTCAGATGCGGCTGCTCGCCGACGACGCCTGGCCCCGTCACCTCATCCACTATGCCGTTCATATCGGTGATGTGCCAGTAGCGCGTCACCAGTTTCACGGCGCGCTGCGAGTGGTTGGAAATGACGATGCGATACCCCCATACATAGCGATCATCGTCCGGATCGGATTGCTCCTCCAGATAAAACGGCTCTACAACCACTTCGATGTCGCGTGTTAAGGCGCGATACATGCCTGATACCTTGCCACTGCTCTGAAGCGCCGGAGGCTCCTCGAAGCCCATTGTCGTTTCAGCATTTTCAAGTCTGCGGCATATTATCCGCTTTCCACTGCTCCCGCAAAGCGCAGGATATCTAGCGGTATCCTATAACCAATCCATTCCGTCAAGGAACGGCGTGATGAAATCTCGCTCGGGGAGGCGGATCGCTCTGAAATCCAGCTATTACGGCCAATGAAGAAGGTTAGTCCTTTCTTCTCAAAGTATCTCGTTTCGCCCGTCATTTAGTCTTGTCTACCATATTGTCGCAGGCAGAGCTTGTGGGGTGCGGATACGCTTGCCGCCATTGCTGGTGCACTTCAGGGATCGGGCGTCACATCTGATCGGGAATTATTAAAACCTCCCGGCCATATAACCTCCTGTTCCTCCTTTATGTTCCTCTGAGGGAACTTGCGCCTGATTCCCTCTCAGGAGGATTTCGGCTATGATCTGATTCTGGCATGGCCCGTGCCTCCCCCCTCCATTTGGGAAAGTATATTTCATGCGGGGCCGTCGATATCCAAACCGACTGTTTGAGCGCCTGGCATAAGGAGGGGTTGCGGTCATTGCTCGCAATAGGAGGTTTAGATGAGGCTTTCCGCCCCTGTTTATCATTTGAAGCGTAAGGCGAGGCTCCTGTCCCGCCAGCAGAATATCCCTTTGCACGCCGCGCTGGATCGCGTCGCGGCTGGCGAAGGTTTTGAAGGCTGGAGCTTGCTTGCAAGTAAAACGAGCTCGGCCGTGCCCGCCGGCGAGCTGTATTCGCGTTTAAGCCCGGGCGATCTGGTGCTGATCGGCGCGCGGCGCGGTCACGGCAAGACCCTGATGAGCTTGCGGCTCGCCGTCGAAGCCATGAAATCTGGCAATCGCGGTGTCTTCTTCACGCTGGAGGACACGGAAAAGGTGGTTTTGGAGCGTTTTCCTGTCATCGGCGCGGATCATGCGGAATTTGCCGGTCTATTCGAGTTCGACAATTCGGATGCCATCAGCGCCGATTACATCGTCGAGAGGCTGGCTCAGGCATCGCCTGGCACGCTGGCCGTGGTCGATTATCTGCAGCTGCTGGATCAGAAGC
The DNA here is from genome assembly GCF_057784515.1 of Martinezella sp. CNPSo 3732. Taxonomy (NCBI): domain Bacteria; kingdom Pseudomonadati; phylum Pseudomonadota; class Alphaproteobacteria; order Hyphomicrobiales; family Rhizobiaceae; genus Martinezella; species Martinezella sp. CNPSo 3732. Next base: position 94,831 of record NZ_JBXSOO010000021.1, on the reverse strand, counting down.
GGGAGAATCCGGAATTAATGATCCAGGTTCAGATATTGAAGACGTTTGCGCGCGACAGAGGCGTGATCGTCGTCTTCGTCTCGCAGATCGACCGCTCCTACGATCCGGCGCTGAAACCAGTGCCCGATCTCTCGGATATTCGCCTGCCGAATCCGCTGGATCTGACGCTGTTCGACAAGATGGTTTTCCTGAACAACGGCCTGGTCGAGTTCAAGGCTGCCAGCTGACGAGCTGCAAATTGTCTAAAGGCAATCGAGCCGCCCGGAGAAAATCCGGGCGGCTCGATCAATATCAGGCGGAAACCTGCTCGAGCGCGCGGGCGAAATCTTCGACCAGATCGGCGCCGTCCTCGATGCCGGCGGAGAAGCGCACGGTGCCCGGCGAAATCCCGAGCTCGGCGCGGGCCTCGTCGGTGAGGTTCTTGTGCGTCGTGGTGGCCGGATGGGTGATCAGGCTCTTCGAGTCGCCGAGGTTGTTGGAGATCTTCACGATCTCCAGTGCGTTCTGCAACTTGAAGGCCGCTTCCTTGCCGCCCTTGAGCTCGAAGGCGACCAGCGTCGAGCCGCCGCTCATCTGCTTGGCGATGATATCGGCCTGCGGATGGTCCTTGCGGCCCGGATAGATCACGCGGGCGACCTTGTTGGTCTGCTCGGCGAGGAAATCGGCAACCTTGGAGGCATTCGCCGTCTGCTGCGCGACGCGCAGCGGCAGCGTCTCGATGCCCTTCAGCAGCGTCCAGGCGGTAAAGGGCGACATGGCGGGGCCGGTGTGGCGGAAATAGTCCTGCAGGTTCTCGTCGATCCACTGCTTATCGGAAAGGATGACGCCGCCGAGCGAACGGCCCTGGCCGTCGATATGCTTGGTGGCGGAATAGACGACGATATGCGCGCCGAGTTCCAGCGGCTTCTGGAAGAGCGGCGTCGCGAAAACGTTGTCTACCACGACCTTTGCGCCGATCTGGTTGGCGAGTTTGGCGACAGCGGCAATATCGACCACTTCCAGCGTCGGGTTGGTCGGGCTTTCGAGGAAGAAGACCTTGGTGTTTGGGCGGATGGCCTTTTCCCAGTTCTCGGTGAAGCGGCCGTCGACCAGCGTGCATTCGATGCCATATTTCGGCGCGAGCGTCTCGACCACCCAACGGCAGGAGCCGAAGAGGGCGCGGGCAGCGACGATATGATCGCCGGCCTTCAGCTGGCAGAGGATGGCGGCGGAGACGGCAGCCATGCCGGAGGCGGTGGCGCGGGCGTCTTCAGCACCTTCCAGCGCGCACATGCGCTTTTCGAACATGTCGTTGGTGGGGCTGCCGTAGCGGGCATAGATGAAACCATCCGTCTCGCCCTTGAAGCGGGCTTCCGCGGCTTCCGAGGTGTCATAGACGAAGCCCTGGGTCAGATAGATTGCTTCGGAGGTCTCGCCGAATTGCGAACGGAGCGTTCCGTTGTGTACGAGTTGGGTTGCGGGGCGCCAAGTCTTGCTCATGCCATCACCACTTTCAAAACAAAAAAAACCGGTCGCAAAAGCAGACCGGTTCAACCCCGGTCTTTTTAGCCATTTGTTTAACGTGGCTGCAAGCCGACCGGCCAAATCACCACGGGATAAGTTGCAATACTGCCGTTGACGGCTTGCGTCAATTCCCTGAGTTTGGTTTTGTCACTGCTGCGTTTGCCATTATTTTGTGGGGAAGATAAAGGCCAATGGCTATAAATCGTTGGAAGCTAGCGATTGTATCCATCGTGCCGGTTTTCTTCACCTTGATGACATGGGGAGAACAGTGGAATTTGCTCTCTAAACTTCCCGAAGAGTTCGAAGCGGGACGATGGTCGTATTCTGATGAGCAATATGCTGCGTCAAAAGGCGTTTCACTCGTCCAGTTGCGAATTGATGAGCGAAGAATATGGGAAAAAGATCACGCGGACTGCAGATCGTGGCCTGGCCCATATGTTGAAAATAAATGCAGAGGTTTAATTTGTCCTTCAGCCGTTGGGTTGTCCGACATTTCTTGTACTTATTTCCCAGCGCTTCTCAAGTTACCGAGCGATGATTTTGGGACGGTGACCGCAGGTGTGTTTAGAGCGCTAAAATCGCTGCATTCCATTGGGATTTCTTTGTTGTTGGCTATTGTCGGAACGTTGTTTTCGGTATTCGGCTTGCCGGCCTTTTTCTCTCGATTTTCTCGATGGATACAAAAATAACTTGAATATAAGCGGATGAAGTAAAATGGCTCGCAATACTGGAATTCTGGCCGACCGGGCCATCGCAGCGCTGTTTGAAACGGGGCGGCTGACGAGCGAGAGAGAACTGGACGTCGATCAGATCCAGCCGGCAAGCCTTGACCTCAGGCTCGGCTCGCATGCCTTCCGTGTCCGCGCCAGCTTCATGCCGGGTCCGTCGCATCTGGTCGCCGACAAGCTCGACCGGCTGAAGCTGCATGTGGTCGATCTCTCCGAAGGCGCGGTGCTGGAAACGGGCTGCGTCTATATCGTACCGTTGATGGAGCGCCTCGACCTGCCGGAAGATATGTCCGCATCGGCCAATCCGAAGAGCTCGACCGGCCGGCTCGACATCTTCACCCGTGTCATCACCGACCGGGCGCAGGAGTTCGACAAGATCCCGGCCGGCTATTCCGGCCCGCTCTATCTCGAAATCAGCCCGCGCACCTTCCCGATCGTCGTGCGTCGCGGCTCGCGCCTGTCGCAGATCCGCTTCCGCGTCGGCCAGGCCCTGCTCACCGAACCCGAATTGCTGGCGCTGCACGAGAGCGAGACTCTTGTCGCCAGTAAGAAGCCGAACATCACCGGCGGCGGCATCGCGCTCTCGATCGACCTTGCCGGCGACAAGGAAGGACTGATCGGCTATCGCGGCAAGCACCACACCGCCGTTGTCGATGTCGATAAGAAGGCCCAGCACGATATTTTCGATTTCTGGGAGCCGCTTTATAGCCGCGGCCGCACCGAGCTGATCCTCGATCCCGATGAATTCTACATCCTCGTTTCGCGCGAGGCGGTGCATGTTCCCCCGCACTTCGCCGCCGAAATGACGCCGTTCGATCCGCTGGTTGGCGAATTCCGCGTCCACTACGCCGGTTTCTTCGATCCCGGCTTCGGCCACGCGCCGGCCGGAGGCCGCGGCAGCCGCGCCGTGCTCGAAGTGCGCAGCCACGAAGTGCCCTTCATCCTCGAGGACGGTCAGATCGTCGGCCGACTGATCTACGAACACATGCTGGAACAGCCGAGCAGCCTCTACGGCTCCGGCCTCGGCTCGAACTATCAGGCACAGGGCCTGAAGCTCTCGAAGCACTTCCGGCTCTAGGTGCCCACCAACCGGCCTTGACAGAGGCCGCCAACTGTTGGACATCTCAAAGATGCAGGCGGGTGTAGCTCAATGGTAGAGCAGCAGCTTCCCAAGCTGAATACGAGGGTTCGATTCCCTTCACCCGCTCCAATTCGTTCCATTCAGCTCCGTGTCCCTGCTCCGGTTCAGTGAGATTGTTTCGCTGTATAGGCAGCGAGCACCTTGGCTGGAGGCAGGAGTTTTCCGGACGCGTCCGACAGCCAGGTATCGTAGCGATAGAACATCATCGGCCCGATTGGAATGTGGGCACGAAGCCCATCGAGCGTATCGAGAAATGCCTGGAGGCACTGGCTCAAGGTTTCGCCCTTCTTGTTGGGAAATGCCTTGAGATCGAGAAATCCCCATTCAGTAAGCCACAGGGGCCTATCCGGACCGAGTGCGGTAGCATCCTCGTGCATTGTGCGTGCCACCGATCCGGCAATGTCGTTCGGCGACGCATAGATATGCGTGCCATAGCCGTCTACGCCATAGGATGAATTGCCAAGATAATTGAAGCCGTCGACGTTTTTCAGCATAGAGACCACCTTCGCCGGGTTCGAGAGATGCTTGGGCGGGCCGGCGCATTGATCGCAGCCATGGGCGATGCCGAAAGTGACGACTTTCGCATCCGGATAGTAGCGGGGCTCGTGCAGAATGGTCGCTCCCGCTTTCAGGAATGCGCCGTATCCACGCAGCCAGGTGTGCAATTCCTCCGCAGTGGCGGGATGGTCGTACGGCACGTCCGCGTCGTAATAATAGCTGTCATCCTCGTTGCCGAACTCGACGGCATCGATCGTGAGACCGGCCGTTTTCAGCGCACCGAGCAGCGTTTGGAAGCGCTGCGTGAATTTCTCAAGATCGATCTGACTCAGCTTCTTCGCTTTCCAGCCGTGATCGTGGGTTTGCAGCGGGACATCATAGTCCTCGTCCATCTGAACGACAGTCATCAAAAACTTAAGATGCTGCTGTTTTGCAATCCGGACCTCGCTCACGAAATTCGCCACACCTTGCGCCGAGCCGGAGGTCGGTCCATCGCGAAACCAGATGGCGCCCAGGCTTCGAATATTCTTGAGCGTCTTTTCCTGAACCGCCGCGCTCTGCGAAGAAAGCGCCGAGCGGTCGATGCCGAGTTCCGATGAGCGTGCAGGCACTCTCCACGCTGTCATGGCCAGGGCGACAATACAGGCGAAACCGGATAACCGTCCGTTGAACATCATATTCCGTCCCCGCGTCCTGTCTCGATTGAAGATGATGGCGCAAGCGCAATAGCCATTGTATGAAACTCTGCCCGTTACTATGCTTGCTTCATCCTCGATCCTGATGGTTACAATATTGAGGCGATGGTCAACGGGTCCGGCGTCTGATTGCAGGGCTCAGGTCAAGAATGGCCTTTTCGCTTTCAGCGTTTCCGTTAATGCCTCACCGAAGGTCGCAATCGGCCGCGCCAGCCGCCCGGCCGGCGGACGGTGCACCAGCCAGTTGACGACTTTCGGGCTGAAATCCGGTGCCTCGACGATTTCGACTGAATCGCGCCAGCGGCTGTCCGCCAGTGCCGCTGGCGTCAAGACGCCGATGCCGAGCCCGCGCGCGACCAGCGACATGCGCAGGTCGGCGCTCATCGCCTCGACGGCGACATCGAAGGGCAGGCGCTCGGCTTCGAAGCGGTGATGAATGAAGGCCCGAAAGCCGCAGCCGCTCTGGTTCATGATCCAGGGAAAACGGGAGAGATCTTCAAGGCTCGGCTCCGCGGGAACGCCGAGCGACGGCGCCGCAACGAGAATGACGGCATGGATTCCGAGCATTTCGCCGATGACATTATCCGGCGGCTGCAACCCCTCCGCCAGGCAGACGGTTGCTGCATCGAGCTGACTGTGAGCGACCTGCTCGATCAGCTGTGGCGACCAGCCGGTGACGATGCGCAGCGTCAATTGCGGAAACTGGCTGCGCAATGCGTCGAGCGGGGCGGATAAGGCCGCTTCGGAAAGATACGGCATGATCCCCAGACGGAATTCGCCGCCGATCGCGCCCCCGGGCGAAACGCCGGCCTTGAGATCGTCGAGCGAGCGCAGCACACGGCGCCCATGCTCATAGGCTTCGCGGCCCGCAGCCGTCGGCTTGAGGGGTTTCGACTGCCGGTCGAGCAGCGCAATGCCGAGACTGTCTTCCAGGTTCTGGATGCGCCGGGTGATGCCCGGCTGCGTCAGATTGATGCGCGCCGAGGCGGCGACGATCGAACCCGTCTCCACCACGGCGACGAAAGCTTCCAGATCATGAATGTTCATGATGAACTCGCATAAACATTATTATTTCATTTCAATTGCCGCATTATGCAGCAAAGGGATAAAGATGACTATCAATATTATCAAAATTATTGGAGAGCCTATGTCTCAAAATCCCGAACGTATGATGAGCGAGGGGGAGGACGACGTATCCGAGGCTGTCGCCGCACCCTCGACATTACTTTTTGCCGTCGCCACCGGCGTCATCGTCATCAATCTCTTTGCGCCGCAGACGCTGGTCGGCATCATCGGCCCGTCGCTCGGCTTTTCCGAGAGCGGTGCCGGCCTGGTGGCCATGGCCTCGCTGCTCGGCTATGCCGCCGGCCTGTTTTTCCTGGTGCCGCTGGCGGATCTCATGGAAAACCGGCAGCTCGTGCTGCGCATGCTTCTGTCGGCTCTGGTCATGGCTATTGCCGCCGCCTTCGCGCCGACGGGCTGGAGCCTGCTGATCTTCCTATTCCTGCTGGGAGCGGCCTGTTCTGCCATTCAGATCCTCGTGCCGATCGCGGCAGCGATGGCGCCGCCCGAGCATCGTGGTCAGGTGATCGGTAATATCATGAGCGGCGCGATGGTCGGCATTCTTGTCTCGCGCCCGCTGGCGAGCCTGATTGCCGATTTCTGGGGCTGGAGAAGCTTCTATGCCTTGAGTGCCGCGACGCTTGCGCTGCTCGCCGCTGTGCTCGTCCTGCGCCTGCCTGAGCGGCGCCCTCTGGTCAGCGCGAGCTATGGGGCCTTGATCGGTTCGCTCTTCGGGCTCCTGCGGGAGGAACCGGTGCTGCGGCTGCGTGCCTTCACAGCAGCCTTGATGATGGCGAGCTTCAGCCTGTTCTGGACTTCCGTCGCCCTGCGTCTGGCGCAGCCGCCATTCTCGCTCGGCCAATCCGGCATCGCCCTGTTTGCCCTTGTGGGTGCCGGCGGCGCTGCGGCGACTTCTGTCTTCGGCCGTATGGGCGACAGGGGCTGGACGCGGACGGCGACATTGGCCTCGCATCTGATTGTCCTCGCCGCCATGGCGCTGGCCGCCTGGGTGGGTGGAATACGATCGGGCGACTCGGTGGCGTTATTGATCCTTCTGGGCGTCAGCGCGGTCTTGCTCGATGTCGGCGTCACCGGCGATCAGACCCTGGGTCGTCGCGCCGTCAATCTCCTGAAGCCTGAGGCGCGCGGGCGCATCAATGGTCTGTTCGTCGGCATCTTCTTCCTCGGCGGCGCTCTCGGATCGGCGCTTGCTGGCACGGCATGGGACTTCGGCGGCTGGGTTGCCGTCTGTGCAGGGGCCGCGGGCTTCGGCGTGATTGCGTTGATCACAGGCCTTGCCGCGCGCATCTGAACAGCGCAGGCAACGGGACCGCACTTGTGAATGCACTGCCGCGTCGCCATCTGTAGATCATTCAGGTGGGCGCCAGGCAAACATGCAAAAACTGCCGCTCCTTGTCAGGAGCGTCGGAATGCGTGGAATAGCATGGTTTTACAGGTTGAGAGCGCTCTTTCGGAGCGGTGTGCTGAAGATTGCCCGTAGTACGAAAGTACCTCTCGGCACTAGGATCATCTGGAAGCGAGGCGACGTCCGCATCGGGGAAAGAGTGCATTTCCGCAAGGGTGTCGTCATCGATGCGCAGGAAGGCAGCATCGAAATCGGCGATCATGTCTCCTTCAACGATTACAGCATCCTGCTGGGCCGCGGCGGGATTGTCATAGGCAATGATGTGCGCATCGCCGCGCATGCGATGGTCGTTTCCTTCGATCACAATTTTGATGATGTTTCGCGCCCAATTCGTCTTCAGGGCGTGACGAAGAAGCCCATCGTCATCGAAGACGATGTCTGGATCGGAGCAGGCGCCAAGATTCTCGGCGGCGCCCACGTCGCCAAGGGATGCGTCATCGGCGCCAATGCCGTCGTCAAGGGCCGGACCAAGCCCTACGGCATCTATGTCGGCGCTCCGGCAAGGCTATTGAAACGGCGCGGAGAAGCCGAAGGCAACAGGTCCGGCAATATCGGGCTGTTCGCCCTCCCGAGAAAATAGGGGGGCGCCGCGATCGCGCCGGCCGGACCTTAGAATTCCGTCCAGTCCGCATCCTTGTTCGTTGTCGCCGTCTGTGTGGCGCCGAAGGCGCTCAGCAGCTTCTGACCGAGGGCGCGCGCTGGGGAAGCGGCCGGTCGCACCTTGGCATCATCAACGGCCCGGATGCGCGGAGTTGCAGCCGGCGGGGCTGTCGGTCGAGGCGCCGGCCTCGGCGCTGAGCTGGCGGCAGGTTTCGTCGAGATGCGCATGGCATCGCTACCATCCGTGCGAAACTGAGCAAGAAGATTGGACAGGGAGGCCGCTTCGGTCGCAAGGCTATGGCTCGCCGCCGTGCTCTCCTCGACCATGGCGGCATTCTGCTGCGTGCCGTGATCCATGGTGTTGACGGCCGTATTGATCTCCTGCAGGCCAGCCGACTGCTCGCGGGAAGCCTCGGCGATCGCATGCACATGCCGGCTGATTTCCTGCACCCCCGAGACGATGGCATCGAGCGCCTTGCCGGTTTCGCTGACCAGGCCGACGCCGGTGCGCACATGCCTTTCGGAAGTGCTGATGAGGTCCTTGATTTCCTTGGCAGCGTCGGCGGAGCGCTGCGCAAGCTCGCGTACTTCCTGGGCAACGACGGCAAAGCCCTTGCCTGCCTCGCCGGCGCGGGCGGCTTCGACACCGGCATTCAATGCGAGAAGATTGGTCTGAAAGGCGATATCGTCGATGACGCCAATGATATTGCTGATCTCCCCTGACGATTTCTCGATCTGCTGCATGGCGCCGATCGCATTGCGGACGATCTCGCCGGAGCGCTCCGCGTCGTTGCGTGTATGGGCGGCAAGCTGGCTTGCCTCCTGCGTGCGCTTGGCGGCGTCCTTGACGGTGATGGTGATCTGCTCCAGCGCGGCGGCGGTTTCCTCGACGGAAGCCGACTGCTGTTCGGTGCGTTTGGAAAGCTCGTCAGCCGCCGAGCGAATTTCCTCCGCACCGGCGCTGATGGCGCGGGCATTGGAGCCGACAGCCTGCATGGCTCCGTTGAGCCTGCTAAGCGAGTTGTTGAAATCCTGCCGCAACTGGTCGAGATGCGCGACGAACTGGACGTCGATCTGCGTAACGAGATCGCCTTCCGCAAGGCGCTTCAAGCCGTCGCCAACAGCCTCAACAGCTTGCTGGAGCTGTGCCGCCTCGGCCGCCTGCCTCGTTTCGCGCTGTGCCCGCTCGCTGTCGCTGAGGATGCGATCCGCCTCGGCCTGGGTTTCTAGGCGAGATCGCTCGACGGCATTGTCACGGAATACCGCGACGGCGGATGCCATCTGTCCGATCTCGTCACGGCGCTCGCGGCCTTCGATCTCGCTTGCCGTATCACCATGCGCGAGTGTCGTCATGCGCTGATGCAGCCGCATCAGCGGCGCGGCGATGCCCATCTGCGCGACATACATGCCGAGGAGGATGGCGAGCACGACGAGGCCGCCGAGAGCGAAGAGCATGGAGTTGACGGAACGGTTGAGGTGAACCGACAAGGTGTCGGCGCCGTCATTCATCCGGTTTGTCAGCGCTTCGTCGTTGGCCTGTATGCTGGCAATGAGGCTGGGCAGTTTTTGGTTGACCAGGATCAGGGTCGCTTCGGCGCCCTTCAGGTCGCCATTCTTGCGCTGGTCGATGGTCTTGTCGGTAAGCCCTTGCACTTCGTCGAGACGAGCAAGAATTTCATCGATCGATTGTTTTGCCGTGGGAACGAGATTTTCCGCATGGACCAGTCTTTGCTTGGCTTCGCCGAAATAGCTGCTGCCCGCCGCAACTGCTTTGAAAGCATCGCTGGCGGGATCGAAATTCAGTATCAGGCTTGCTTGCAGCACGGAGGCGAGAGAGGCAGCACTCGCGCGCGCAGCTTCGCTCGCCGCGATGGCCTCATGATCGAGGAAGTCGCTGTAGGCCCGATCCGCCTTGTGGAATTCGCTGGCGATCAGCAGCAGACCGACAAAGGAAATGATGCCGAGAAACAGGATCACGGCAAGTATCTTGGTTTTGATTTTCAGGTTCCTGAACATGGCGGTCCGCCTGCGAATGCCGTGCTTTATCACAATGAGGCCGAGAACCCGCTCGTTCGTCTTTGGGGGAGGGGGCTGCCTGATGTGCACGGGTGAAGCCGAGTCTACGTGATACCTTGCCAGGAAGGCCCAGACGACCTGCGTCATGCGATCGGCTTGGAGCCGATGTCGTCGGTGGCGAGAGTACAATCAATAGAGCTTAATCGACTGCTAACGGCGGAGACTGCCGGGTGGAATTCCCCCATTAATTTGCACATGTTCAAAACCGCGCAACTGGCCGATGTGGTTGATCTCCGCCACTCATCCTGCAGTCACGAGTGCCGCCATTGCGCCGCGCGATATTCCCCCTGCGGCGTGACTCTGCTACATCGGATTCGTGAACCAAAAATGTGCATCCACGACCGGAGGCCGGATCAAGACCATGCGTGTTTGCCTTTCGTCGACGATGTCAATCGCCCGGCTTCTGGCGCGAGCGGTATTGATCGTCACCTCCTGCGCCTTGCCGCTGGCCGCCCAGGAGACGAAGCCGCAGAACCTGCCGATCCTCTTCGATGCGCGCGAACGCCTGCCGAAACCGGACCTATCCTCGCTGGTCAGACTGCGCTTCCTGACGTCGATCGATTTTCCGCCCTTCAATTTTCTCGATCAGAACGGCAAGCTCACCGGCTTCCATGTCGAGCTTGCCCGCAAGATCTGCGACGAGCTCGCAATAGCGGACAAATGCCAGATCCAGGCCTTGCCCTTCGGCGAATTGCAGGGCGCGCTGGCCGCCTCGCAAGGCGATGCCGTCATCGCCGGTGTTGCGGTCACGCCCGAACTGCGCAAGACCTTCGCCTTTTCGCGACCCTTCCTGATGTTGCCGGCCCGTTTCGTGCGCAATCTCAAGGCATCGATCGGCGGCACGACCACAGCTTCGCTTTCTGGGCATCCGATCGGCGTCGTCAAGGGAACAGTGCACGAAGCGATGCTGGCGGCCTTCTTCCCGGCGATCAAGCCGGTACCGTTCGACGACAAGGATGGGCTTCTGGCCGCCGTCAAGGACGGCAAGGTCGATGCGGCATTTGCCGATGGCCTGCAGCTTTCGTTCTGGGTCTCTTCGCCGGCGGCGGAAAAATGCTGCGCTCTGTTTGACGGCCCCTATCTGTCGCAGCAGTTTCTCGGCGAAGGCATGACCATCATGCTGCGCCAGCAGGATGGCGATCTGACGGCCGCTATCAACCACGCGCTTGCCACCCTGTCGCGCGATGGCAGGCTGCAGGAAATCTATCTGCGCTATTTCCCTTACGGGCTTTACTGATTCAGCAATTTCAGGAAACCGCGCAGCGGTTTTCCGTCCGGAATGCGTAATGCCTCAGGCCTTGCGGTAGCGGGCGATCGCGCTGCGCTCGATGGCCGCACAGGTCAGTTTGTCGAGGCCGAGACGGTCGCGAAGCAGGCTGAGCAGGCGCAATTCCTCGGCCTTGACCGACAGGTCGGCTGAAGCGACTTCGACGGCCAGCGCATAGGCCGTGTCGTAGAGACGGGCGGGAAGCGTGTCGCGCACGGTTTCGAGCACGATATCCAATCCCTCATTGTTCGAAAGGAGCTTGGCGCAATCGCGGGAAACGGAAATCAGCTTCTCGTCGTCGAACCCCTTGAAGACCGGCAGGGCGTGAATGAGTTCTCCGATGCGGCTGAGTTCCCGGTCGTTCATCGTGCGATCGACGGCCGAGGCCAGTACCATGACGTAGATCAGGGCCTCGTGAGCAGAAAGCGGCTTGTTCATGACAGGCGAAGTCCTTTGAATTTGGCAAGCTGAAAAGCCGCGCGTCTCATGGCAAAAGTTACTGCATAATTCCTTAGATCGGAATCGATTTAAGGAATTATGCGGCGGATTAAAAGTGCTACAGCGGCCTTTGCGCGTCATATGTGACGCATGGCTGCAGTGGCGGAAGCAAGACGTCAGATCGGATTGAGCGGGTCTTCCTTGGGCAAGGCCGGTCCGAGCGTCGATTTTCCATTCTTGCGTGGATCGTCGCCATACATGCCGCGCTTCTTCTGCTTGGCCTCGTCAACGAGCGATGCGAGCGGCGAGCCCGGCTCCGGATCCGCCCAACCGAAGCGCACCAGCCAGGAACTGAGATCGACCCGGACATAGCGGCAGGCGCCCTTGACGGTGCCTTTCCAGTTGGCATCGGGCACATCGCAATCGATTGAACGGCCACGCAGATACATGCGGAATGCGGTGCGCGCGGCTTGGCCGCAGGGCCAGTCCTTCCCGCTCGGGCCGGTGCACATTCGGTCGACATCGGTCGGAATGATCCCGGTGAGTTGCACGCTCCTACCGGTGATGGTCAATATGCCGGCCTGATCCGAGAAAGGGCGGACGAGTTCGATCGTCGTCGTCTGCTCCTGTGGCTTGGATGCGGGATCAAGCGCTGCCTGTTCGGACTGAGACGCCGGCTGAGACTTTTGCTGCGGCGACTCCGGCGGCAGGGTTCGATGTTCGGCCGCCGCCGTCTCCCTGTCGATCTGGTCGGCCGGTATCCGGTTGTCCGGGACGGGATCGGTCTTGGCATGATTGTCAGATGCCGTCTGCGATGAAGCGGCAGCCGCCGTATCCGGCGTGGTTTCGCTTGGTTGCTGGGCCTGGGACATGGCGGCGTTCTTGCCGCTCGCAGTCTTTATCGCAGGCGGCAGCTTTTGGGTTTCCTCTGGCTTCGTCGATACGTCGTTCGAACGGGCAGGGTCGGTCGGAACCTTGTCGTCCTGTTGCGTCGCCGGCTGTGCCGCCGCCGCCATAGCCGCGGCGGACAGTTCGGGGCTGCTGTCGGAGCTGTTTGTCGAAGGGGACGCTGTAGCTAGGATCGTCGCCTTACCCTTCGTGGCTTGTGTGGCCGAGCCGGCGGCCTGCGCTACTGGTTGGCCTTCCGATTGCGCCTGACCTGAATTTGCGTCGCTTTGCTTCGTGGTTTCGGCAGGCGTGGGTGCCTCGATAGCCTTTGGTGGCGTGGTGTCGGCCTTGGCGGTCTCGCTCGGCGCAGCCGTAGCCGGCTTGCTTTCGTCCGTGGTTTCGCTGTGGCCGCGGTGGGGCAGGCTGAAACCACGCTCACCGACCTGAATCGCGACGAGGGTCAACCAAGAACCGACGATCACGCCTGCCACACCTGCAAGCCAAATATTACGACGCATAACGAGAAAACTTTCCTATTGGCTGGCCCAAATGATGCGGGCAATCCATTCCACATCCGCAAGATCGAAGCTGCGGTTGGGGTGTTCCGGATTGAGCGACAAAAGCTCAATCGACTTGGCGCTTTGCCGCAGCAGGACCTTGGCCATGACTTCGCCCTCGCGGGTCTTCACGACGACACGGTCGTTTTTTCTAATCTGAGCACCTGGCTCGACGATCAGAATATCCCCGTCGCGATAGAGCGGCAACATGCTTTCGCCCTGCACCTCAAGCGCATAGGCGCCGGTCCTGTGCCCGGCAGCGACGGGAAATTCCACCATGTCCCAGCCCTGACCGGCTGGAAATCCGCCATCGTCGAAGAAGCCGCCTGCGCCCGCTTGGGCAAAGCCGATCAGCGGTATGGCGTTGCCGGCCGGCAAAATCCCGTTTGGCGGAGTAGTAGCGCCCCGTGGCTCGGCGGGCCGGATGAAGCTCAGGAACTGCTCCAGGCTGGCACCCGTCGCATCGAGAATCTTGGCGATCGATTCCGTCGATGGCCAGCGCAGACGTCCGTCCTGGCTCAGCCGCTTCGATTTGTTGAAGGAGGTGGCATCGAGACCGGCGCGGCGGGCAAGGCCGGAAGGGGTCAAGGCATGCCGCTCGGCAAGCCGGTCGATCGCACCCCATATCTGCTCGTGTGACAGCATCGCCGCTCGGTATCCGCGCCGGCTCGCCCGGCGCTCTGCTCTTTAAAAAAGGTTAACCGAGGCATTTTGGCGAGTAAAGACCGGCATAGGAATAGGATCCTTTATCCCCGTGCTTTCGTGGCGGCATCAGGTCTTCTGCGGCTGCGGCTTGACGTCCGGCTGCTCGTTCTGGAACTCCTTCGCCATGCCCATGAAGCCACGCATGAATTTCTGCATGATCCCGAGCGTGCGGTCGATCTCGGCATCGTCGGGCAGGCTTGATCCCTTGTTTGCGGCGACTGTCTTTTCCAGCTTCGTCACGCGGTCGGAAAGCCGGTCCAGCTCATCGTCATAGGCTGTGCGCTCGTCGGCCGCCATGCGGCAGACGAGATTGCCGCCCTGATCCTGGCAGATCGACATCGCGCCGGTCTGCTTGTCGAGCCGAATGAAGTGATCGCCGCTGCGCTCCAGCTGGAAGCGTTCCGCATCCGGTTCGGCCGACAAAGCCTGTGTGGAGAGAAGAAAAGCAGCGGGCAGAAGCATGGCCACAAGGCCGATTTTCAGTTCCTTCGTCATGTCATCCTCCGGATTTTCTGCGTTAAACCCCAAATCCATCACGGAAACCGTGGACATCGGCTGATGTTTTCGTGCAAAGCCCTATCAGGACAGCTTTACAGAGGGATGATGACCGCCATGCCAGTGGTTTACAAGATCGTGCCGGACACGCTCTGGCAGCAAGCCAGACAAAGCGGCGTTTTTCATGGCGCGGCGATCGATCTGACCGACGGCTACATTCATCTCTCCACCGCGAAGCAGGCAAAGAAAACCGCCGAGCTCTATTTTACCGGGCAGACCGGGCTACTGTTGGTCGCGGTCGATGGCGACGTCCTCGGCGACAAATTGGTCTTTGAACCCTCCCGCGGCGGCGATCTCTTCCCGCATCTTTATGCGCCGCTGCCGCTTTCGGCCGTGCTCTGGGAAAAGCCGCTGCCAATTGGCGACGATGGCGCTCACCTCTTTCCGGAGATGCCGGAATGATCGGCGCCCTTAGTGATCTCGGCCGGCGCGGCCTGTTCCTGTTCGATCCGGAAACCGCGCACGGCATGTCGATAACGGCGTTGAAATCGGGGCTGCTTCCGGCCTGTCGTATCAACGCCGATCCGCGCCTGCGCCAGACCGTGGCCGGGCTCGAGTTTGCCAATCCCATCGGCATGGCTGCCGGCTACGACAAGAATGCCGAAGTGCCGGAGGCGCTGCTGAAACTCGGTTTCGGCTTTACCGAGATCGGCACGGTGACGCCGAAGGCACAGCCAGGCAATCCGCGTCCGCGCATCTTCCGCCTAGTCGACGACGAAGGCGTCATCAACCGCCTCGGCTTCAACAATGAGGGCCATGAGGCAGCGTTTCAGCGCCTCAAAACCATCCGTGGCAATGGTATCATCGGTGTCAATATCGGCGCCAACAAGGATAGCGCCGACCGCATCGCCGATTATGTCGCCGGTATCCGCCGCTTCTATTCCGTGGCGCGCTATTTCACCGCCAATATCTCCTCTCCGAACACGCCGGGCCTACGCGATCTGCAGGCGCGCGAAAGCTTGTCGGCCCTGCTGTCGGCCGTGCTTTCTGCCCGCGACGAAGAAGCGGCCAAGGCCGGCAAGCGCATTCCCGTCTTTCTCAAGATCGCGCCCGATCTAACGGAGGAGGGCATGGACGATATCGCCGCGGAAGCACTGTCGCATGCGCTCGATGGCCTGATCGTCTCCAACACTACGCTCGCGCGCGATGGCCTGAAGGATCAGCGGCAGGCCAAAGAGGCCGGCGGCCTGTCGGGCAAGCCGGTCTTCGAAAAATCGACCGTGGTGCTTGCCAAGATGCGCCGCCGCGTGGGTGCCGCTTTGCCGATCATCGGGGTCGGTGGCGTATCCTCAGCGGAGACGGCGCTCGAGAAGATCAAGGCCGGCGCTGATCTCGTGCAGCTCTATTCCTGCATGGTCTATGAAGGGCCGGGCTTGCCGTCACAGATCGTTGCCGGCCTGTCGAAACTGCTCGACCGCGAGCGCGCCGGTTCGATCCGCGATCTGCGCGATGCCAAGCTGGATTACTGGGCGAACCGGAACGTCTGATCCGCCCGCTTCTTCAGGCCCATGGCCAGGAAGATGCCGCGAAACAGCAGGAAGGCATTCATGGCTATCCAGAGCCCATGATTGCCGAGCGTCGGCACGAGGATGGCCAGCGCGATGAGATAGCCGCCGAAGGAGAGCAGCATCTTGTTGCGCATCTCGCGCGACCATGTGGCGCCGATGAAGACTCCATCCATCAGAAAGGCGAGTGCGCCGGTCAGGCCGGTGATCGCTGCCCAGGGCAGATAGGTCTCCGCAGCGAGGCGCACCTCTTCGGAGGTTGTCAGCAGGCGGATCAGCGCCGGCCCAACCGTGAAGAAGAAAATGGCGGCGGCAAGCGCCAGCCCAAAGGACCAGAGCCCGGTCAGCTTCAATCCGCGCTCGAAGGCCGGCCGATAATTGGCGCCGATCGAGCGGCCGGTGATCTGCTCCGCCGCGTTCGCGAGCCCGTCGAGATAATAGCCTGACAGCAGAAAGAAGTTCATCAGCACGGCATTGGCGGCAAGCATGACGGCGCCGAAGCTGTTGCCGATGCGTGTCATCAGTGTGAAGGCGGCAATCAGCACGAAGGTCCGGATCAGGATATCGCGGTTGAGCGCGAAGAGCTGCATGAGCTTGACGCGCGAGAGCAGCTCCGCGCGCGCCGGCCGTTCCTCACCGGCAAAGCTGCGCAGCACGATGAAAAGCCCCAGCAGCATGCCGCTCGCTTCGCCGATCAGGGTACCCCAGGCAACGCCGGCGACGCCCCAGCCTAGATAGAGCCCGAGCAGGATGGCGAGCATGATGTTGACGCCATTGATGACGGTCTGCAGTAAGAGCCCGATACGGCCTTGGCCGCGGCCGAGCACGAAGCCGAGCAGCGCGTAATTGGCAAGCGCTGCCGGTCCCGACAGCATGCGGATGGAGAAATAGGTGCGCGTCGCATCCGCGATGCCGCCTTGCGGCCCCATGAGCTTGAGGCCGAGCCAAAGGAGAAGAGGCGACAAGAGCACGATCAGGATGCCTGATGTGAGCGCCGATATCAGCGCTCGCCAGAAGACGGCCTGCTGTTCGTGCCGATCGTGACGGCCATAGGCTTGCGCGGTCAGCCCTGTCGTCGAAGCGCGCAGAAAGTTGAAGCTTGAGAAAAGGAGATCGAACAACACGGCGCCGATCGCAAGGCCGGCGAGCGCGTCGGGCTGGCCCATATGGCCGACGACGGCCGTATCGACAAGGCCGAGCAGCGGTGTCGTCATGAAGCCGAGCGTCATCGGAAGCGCGATCGACAGCACGAGCCGATGCGTCACGTCGAAGGGCAGAACCCGCCGGCTCCCTTGCTGGACATCCATTTGACGTTACGCCTCCTCAGTTCGAGGACAGCACCATGGACCAATAAGGCCTGTCGCCGGAAGAGGGTGCATAGGCGAGAGCGACGCCAAGCCCATCATATTTGCCGAGCATGTTGTGCAAATGCTTCGGCGAATTGATCCAGGCCGTCACTACTGCATTCACGTCGCGCTGCCCCTCGGCAATGTTCTCGGCTGCCGGCAGCTTGACGCCGCTTGCCTTGACCCGCTTGCCGAAATTGTCGCCGAGGCCGATCAGGTGCTCCATCTTGCCAGCATTCGCCATGCGCCGGGCCTGATAGACGGCGGCGGTGCTGGCGGCCGTGTCGATCTTCAATGGCGGCAAGCCGTTCTTGGCGCGCAGTGCATTGACGAGCGGCAGGGCGGAGGCGGTCTGGTCGCTGGAAGGGATATTGGAAATCCGGGCGGGCGGCGTGGCGCAGCTCGCAACGGATGCGGTAAGCGCAAGAGCAGCGAGGCGCAACGCATCGCGGCGCGTTAAGGTCAGTGTCTGGGAGGTCATGTCAGCTGCGGTAATTGAACAAACGAAGTATGATGAAGATCGGAATGACGATGGATGCGCCGAGCAGCACATAATCGCCGAATTCGCCAAGCGCGGCAAAGCCGCTGTGCCAGAGATCGAGCAGGAAGCGGCGGACGCCATAGAGGAAGTCGAGTGGCCGCCAGCCGAAGAACTTCATCACGAAGCCGACGACGAGCGACACGATGACGAGCTTCACCAGCGTTCTGCCTGGCGAGTCGCCAAGGAATCTGTTCACCTGATCGGACATGCTGACGTCTCCATAATGGCAGTCGGTCGGTGTTGAGATAGGGCCGGCGCCTGCGACTCGCAAGCACTTTCGCCCCAGCTTACACCCTAAACCAGCGTCTGCCTGAAATAGGACTTGAGTTTTTTTATGGCCGCGTTCAAAGGCGAGCGTCAAACAGGATGAAACCCATGTTGCCGAGCCAGCTTTCCTCCGGCGATGTCATCGCCGACCGCCGCGCCGACTATGCGAAGATGCTTGCCGAGAGCAGCGAGCCCGCGAGTGCCGCCGAGCTGATGGAGCAGGCGCTGGAGCTCGCGCCGCGCTGGGCGGCGGGCTGGTTCACGCTTGCAACCTATCGCGAGAAGGCCGGCGATGCGCCGGGCGCGATCGCAGCGCTGAACGAGGTGCTGGCGCTTGATGCGGGCGATGTCTTCGGCGCGCGCCTGAAGCTTGCCGTTCTCGGCGGTGCCGAAGTGCCGGACCGGCCGCCGAGCCTCTATGTCGAGCGATTGTTCGATGACTATGCCGACCGCTTCGAAACCTCGCTGGTCGAGAAGCTCGGCTATAGCGTGCCTGGCAAGCTGGCCACGCTGATCGCTGAAACGACTGACATCCCCAAACATTTCCGCCTTGCCGTCGATCTCGGCTGCGGCACGGGTCTGCTCGGGCCGGAAATCCGCGCCCGTGTCGGTCGGCTGGAAGGTTACGACCTGTCGAAGGGTATGCTTGCCAAGGCGGCCGAGAAGAATGTCTACGATCATCTCGGCCAGGCCGACCTCTCGCTGGAGCCGGAGCTGTCAGGCATTTTCGATGTCGGGCTTGCGGCTGGCCGGGCGGATCTGATCACCGCCGCCGACGTGCTGATGTATCTCGGCGATCTGCATGGCGTAATGGCGGTCGTGCAGAAACTTTCGGCCGATGGCGCCGTCTTTGCCTTTTCGGTCGAGGATGCGCAGCAGACGGACGGTTATGTGCTGCGAGATTCCCTGCGTTTTGCCCATTCGGAAGCCTATGTCAGGGAAATGCTGGCTCATCATGACTTCACCGTGCGGGATTTGGCCCGCAGCATCATTCGTATGGATGGCGGAAAACCCGTCCACGGCATTCTGTTCATTGCGAGTAAATCGGCCTGATGATTTCGAATCTTGCGAATTTGAAATAGGTCAGCATTGCTTACGTATTTTCGCTTGATTGTCGCATGAGATTTCAGCAAAAAGCCCTGAAACCCAGGGGAAATCACATGGCAAACGCAAAGAGCGCATTTGGTATCTGGAAGACGTCCGCGACCCGGCATTCGTGGATCGAGGATATTCAAGGCATCGTCTCCGGCAGCCTGATTTCCTCGCTCGGGTTATTTTGCCTTTCAAGCGCCGGCCTTCTGACCGGCAGCACCGCCGGCATCGCTTTCCTGCTGCATTACGCGATCGGCGTGAATTTCGGCCTGGCCTTCTTTGTGGTCAACCTGCCGTTCTTCTATCTCTCGCTGAAACAGCTCGGCCCGGTCTTCACCATCAAGACCTTCATCGCCATCGCGCTGACCTCGCTGCTGACCAACCTGCAGCCGCTGCTTTTCGATATCGCGCATATCAACGCGCTCTGGTCGGCGGTGCTCGGCGGCATTCTGCTCGGCTTCGGGCTGCTCGCGCTCTACCGTCATCGCGCCAGCCTCGGCGGCGTCGGCATTCTGGGGATTTACCTGCAGGAGCGTTTCGGCATCAGGGCAGGGCTGGTGCAGCTTGCGATCGACCTATGCGTGCTTGCAGTCGCTTTTGCGGTGACCACGCCCTTTGTGGTCATCTGCTCGGTGATCGGCGCAATCGCGCTCAACCTCTTCGTCGCGATCAATCATCGCTCGGATCGCTATATAGCGCTGTGAAGCCGAAGCTTACTGCTTGCGGGTCTCGTCGGATTCGACGATCGCGGCTTCGTGATACCAGCTGTCGAATGCGGCCGTCGCAATGGACGGCCCGATATCCGGGGTGAGGTTCACCTTCGGACGCTGGCTGAGCGCCGTGGGACGAGCCGTAACGGGAAACTGATAGATCTTTGCGGTTTCGTGCCGAGTACCGATTGCCATTCGTTGTCTCTCCCTTTTTGGTGTTCAAGCGGGCGCGCTTCAAGAGACAGCTCATATATAGCAAAGCCGAAGACGAATATCACCATTCCGCTTAAAAAAAATGCTAAATGATGAAATTATAGGCAATTCGACGGTAGTGCAGCGAATGCCGCTTCTTTTATCTGTCGATTTTCCAATCCATTTTAGGGCGGGCTGAGCCTGCGACACTTTGGCAGCTCGATTGGAACCATGGCGGCAATTGAAAAGAATCTGATGCTTGGCACCGGGAAATCTTGCCGGAACGCGTCTGAATCATAAAAATCTCGCCTGATAGGCCGGGTGTCGATGCGATCTGGCACGGCACATGCATCTCTCCTGGCAGCCGTTCGTAGTGAGGAATTTTCCGGCGGGCGCGCCGGGCAAGTTTTCCTACTTCGCCTGATTAACTGTTATGAGGTGCGTAATGACGAAATATAAGCTCGAGTACATCTGGCTCGACGGGTACACCCCGGTACCGAACCTGCGCGGTAAAACGCAGATCAAGGAATTCGACGCATTTCCGACGCTCGAGCAGCTTCCGCTTTGGGGCTTCGATGGTTCGTCGACGATGCAGGCCGAAGGCCGCAGCTCGGATTGCGTGCTGAAGCCCGTCGCCATCTACCCGGACCCAGCCCGTACCAACGGCGCTCTCGTCATGTGCGAAGTCATGATGCCTGATGGCGTTACGCCGCATGAGTCCAACAGCCGCGCGACCATCCTTGACGATGAAGACGCATGGTTCGGCTTCGAGCAGGAATACTTCTTCTACAAGGACGGCCGTCCGCTCGGCTTCCCGGAATCCGGCTACCCGGCTCCGCAGGGCCCGTACTACACCGGCGTCGGCTACAAGAACGTCGGCGATGTCGCTCGCGAGATCGTTGAAGAGCACCTCGACCTCTGCCTCGAAGCCGGCATCAACCACGAAGGCATCAACGCTGAAGTGGCCAAGGGCCAGTGGGAATTCCAGATTTTCGGCAAGGGCTCCAAGAAGGCAGCCGACCAGATCTGGATGGCACGCTACCTGCTGCTGCGTCTGTGCGAAAAGTACGGCATCGACATCGAGTTCCACTGCAAGCCGCTCGGCGATACCGACTGGAACGGTTCGGGGATGCACTGCAACTTCTCGACCAAGTTCATGCGCGAAGTCGGCGGCAAGGCCTATTTCGAAGCGCTGATGGCTCAGTTCGACAAGAACCTCGAAGCCCACATCGCTGTCTACGGCCCGGACAACCACATGCGTCTGACCGGCAAGCATGAGACGGCACCGTGGAACAAGTTCTCCTACGGCGTTGCCGACCGCGGCGCCTCGATCCGCGTTCCGCACTCCTTCATCAAGAACGACTACAAGGGCTACCTCGAAGATCGTCGTCCGAACTCGCAAGGCGACCCCTACCAGATCGCTTCGCAGGTCCTGAAGACGATCTCGGAAGTTCCGACGGCTGGCTTCGGCTCGGTTGCTGCCTAAGACTTCTCAGCTTCGGTTCGCCGAGCTCGATAGAACAAGTGAATGACGCGGGGTTTTGGCCCCGCGTTTTTCGTTTTGAGGTTATCAAGTAGCCGCTGTCGCCCAGACTTTCTTGGGCCCCCGCTGCTAACCCCACAGTCCGTCATCCTCGGGCTTGACCCGAGGATCCACGCCCAAGCTGCGGAACATGCGATACGATACGCAAGGACGCCGCTTGAAAGATGCGCGCTCGCCGGTACTCGTTAACAGCATTCCTGCCGAGCCGACTTCCTTGTGCCTGGATCCTCGGGTCAAGCCCGAGGATGACGGAGCTCAAGGGAAAGCCCAGGGGAGCAAGCGGCGGCACATCACATGCTGGGAAGAGCGTAGTCAAGCAGCCTTGCTTGCCGCATCGACCGGATGCTGCGAGCGGAAGCCGACGGCGAGGCGGTTCCAGATGTTGATCGTGCCGATCGCCACCGTGATCTTGACGATCTCCTCTTCGCTGAAATGCTGCTTCAACGGCTCGTAGTCGGAATCCGGAATGCCGGTCTGAGCGATCTTGGTGACGGAATCCACCCAGCGGAGCAAAGCACGCTCG
The DNA here is from genome assembly GCF_057784515.1 of Martinezella sp. CNPSo 3732. Classification (NCBI taxonomy): domain Bacteria; kingdom Pseudomonadati; phylum Pseudomonadota; class Alphaproteobacteria; order Hyphomicrobiales; family Rhizobiaceae; genus Martinezella; species Martinezella sp. CNPSo 3732. The sequence continues at coordinate 72,973 of NZ_JBXSOO010000021.1, read as the reverse complement.
CGGTCGTCATAAACAGGCGATTCCCACCAGACGCACATCAGGTTGATCCACTGCTCGCTCAAGCCATCGTGCCGGGCTTCCTTCGAGTGCATGTCGACGCAATAGGCGCAGCCATTGATCTGCGACGCCCGGAGCTTGATCAGATGGATGAAGCGCCGTTCGAGGCCGCTGCCCTGGACGAAGTTTTCCAGCGCGACGACGGCCTTGTAGGAGTCCGGGGAGGCTTTGGCGAAGTTGAAACGCGGATGCATGGGTCTTCTCCTTGGGTTTAAAGCTTGAGGTTCAGTTTCTGGTCTTGCGTTCATGCAGCTCGAGAAAGGCGCAGCCTCTCGCGGCGATCCCGCCATCTGTGTCCGTCTGCCTGAGATCGGTCAGGACGTCGGCGATCGTTGTCTTTGCCAATTCAGCCCGATAGACGCGCTCGGCCGCCAGCATGGCGGCATTGATGCCGCAGGGCTTGGCGAAGTAGCGCCCTTCCAGCGGGTTCGGACCGCGCTGGCGGATTTCCGCACAGCGGAAGGCGGGTGCAGGGCCTTCAGCCGCCAGCACGATATCGAGCAGGGTGATCTCCTCCGGCTTGCGCGCCAACCGATAGCCACCCTTCGGTCCCGGCACGGTATCGAGAATGCCGGCACCCGAAAGCGCCTGCAGATGCTTCAGAAGGTAGCTGACCGAAACGCCGTGAAATTCGGCAAGGGCAGCCGCCGAAAGCACGCCGCTATCGGACAGGCCAGCCAGCATGCCAACGCAATGGATGGATTGTTCAACACCGTCTCCGAGCTTCATTTTCGCGCCTCTCAAATCATGGATAATTTTTATCTATGATTATGATGGGAGTCAAGTAGGGAATGCGAACGTCCCCACGCGCGCCGTCATCCTCGGGCTTGACCCGAGGAACCATGCCCAAGCCTCGCAGCCCCGCGCGATGGCAGACAAGGGCGTATCCATCCTTGCGCCATCAAGCGATTTAGATACCAATCGGAAGCGCCTGTGCTTGGATCCTCGGGTCAAGCCCGAGGATGACGGTGCGTGTGGAGACCATGGACACATGGCGGTCTTGGCGCAGAAGAGGAGTGGCCGGATCGTCCTTGCTCTTCTCCAGCTCCCCGCTTCCTATCCTCCACATTTCAACTACATTCAGCCCGTGGACCAGATCGACGCCGACCGCCTCCTTGCCCTGCCTGCCCCCTTCATCCGCTGGTTTGCGGAAAAGGGCTGGCAGCCGCGCGCCCATCAGTTGGAACTGCTGGCCCGCGCTGAGGCCGGTGAAAGCACGCTGCTGATTGCTCCCACCGGCGCCGGCAAGACGCTCGCCGGCTTCCTGCCGTCGCTCACCGATATCACCCGGCGAGGCAGAATTCCGCCCGGCTCGGCCTTCACCGGCATCCACACGCTCTACATCTCGCCATTGAAGGCGCTTGCCGTCGATATCGAGCGCAACCTGATGAAGCCCGTTTCGGAAATGGGCCTGCCTGTCACGGTCGAGAACCGCACGGGCGATACGCCAAGCGGCAAGCGGCAGCGGCAGAAGCTCAACCCGCCCGATATCCTGTTGACGACGCCCGAGCAGGTGGCGCTGCTGCTCGCCAATCGCGAGGCAGAGCGCTTCTTCAAGGATCTGAAATACATCGTCTTCGACGAGCTGCATTCGCTCGTCATCTCCAAGCGCGGCCATATGCTATCGCTCGGCCTTGCCCGTATCCGCAAGCTGGCGCCGCGCGTGCAGACCATCGGCCTTTCAGCGACGGTCGCCGATCCCATGGATCTGCAGAAATGGCTGGTGGCGCAGCGGCCGGGGCAAGAGCACCACGCCGGCCTCGTCATCGTCGAGGGCGGCGCCAAGCCCGATATCTCGATTCTGTCCACGGAAGAACGCATCCCCTGGTCCGGCCATTCCGCCAAATATGCGATCCCCGATATCTATCGCGAGCTGAAGGCGCATCGCACGACGTTGCTTTTCGTCAACACGCGCTCGCAGGCGGAAATGCTGTTTCAGGAGCTATGGTCGGCCAATGATGACAATCTGCCGATCGCCCTGCACCACGGGTCGCTCGATGTTGGCCAGCGCCGGAAAGTAGAGGCGGCCATGGCGGAAAACCGGCTGCGCGCCGTCGTCGCCACATCGACACTCGATCTCGGCATAGACTGGGGCGATGTCGATCTCGTCATTCATGTCGGCGCGCCGAAAGGCGCGAGCCGCCTTGCCCAGCGCATCGGCCGCGCCAATCACCGTATGGACGAGCCGTCGAAGGCGATCCTTGTGCCGGCCAACCGCTTCGAGGTCATGGAATGCCAGGGTGCACTTGATGCCAACTATATGGGCGCCCAGGACACGCCGCCGATCGGTGCCGGTGCGCTCGACGTTCTCGCCCAGCATGTCCTCGGCATGGCTTGCGCCGAACCCTTCGACATGCTGGAACTCTACGATGAGGTGCAGAGTGCCGCTCCCTATGCCGAGCTTTCCTGGGAGACCTTCGAGCGCATCGTCGATTTTGTCGCCACCGGCGGCTATGCGCTACGGACTTATGAGCGCTATGCCCGAATCCGCAAGACTGCGGATGGGCGCTGGCGGGTCTCCAATCCGCAGGTCGCGCAGCAATATCGCCTGAACCTCGGCACGATCGTCGAAGAGGCGATGCTGAATATCCGTCTGGTGAAACGCAACGCGCTGGGCTCGCTTGGAAGAGGTGGCGCGCCGTTAGGCAAGGTCGAGGAATATTTCGTCGAGCAGTTGGCACCGGGCGATACCTTCCTCTTTTCCGGCAAGGTACTGCGCTTCGAAGGCATCCGCGAGAGCGAATGCCTGGCCTCGCAGGCCTTCTCGCTGGATCCGAAAATCCCCTCCTACGCCGGCGGCAAGTTTCCGCTTTCGACCTATCTCGCCGATCAGGTGCGGGCGATGATTGCCGATCCTGACCGGCGGCACCGTCTGCCGGATCAGGTGCGCGATTGGCTGGAAATTCAGAACGAGAAGTCGCTGCTGCCGAAGCGCGATGAGTTTCTGATCGAGACTTTCCCGCGCGGCAGCCGCGCCTACATGGTCGCCTATCCTTTCGAGGGAAGGCTGGCGCACCAGACGCTCGGCATGCTGCTGACCCGAAGGCTGGAGCGCGCCGGCGCCAAGCCCATGGGCTTCGTCGCGACCGATTATTCTCTCGGCATCTGGGGGTTGGAGGATATGGGGCTGATGATCGCCAACGGGCGCCTCAGCCTCTCCGATCTCTTCGACGAGGATATGCTCGGAGACGATCTCGAGGCGTGGCTCGATGAATCCTTTCTTTTGAAGCGCACCTTCCGCAATTGCGCCGTGATTGCCGGCTTGATCGAGCGCCGGCATCCGGGCAAGGAAAAGACCGGCAGGCAGGTAACGGTTTCGGCCGATCTGATCTATGATGTGCTTCGCAGCCACGAGCCCGATCATATCCTCCTGCAGGCGACGAGACAGGATGCTGCGACCGGACTTTTGGATATTGGCCGACTTGCGGATATGCTGAAGCGAATCAAGGGCCATATAACCCATCGCGCGCTGGACCATATTTCCCCGCTCGCCGTGCCGGTGATGCTGGAAATCGGCAAGGTGCCGGTGCCGGGCGAGGCTCACGATTCCCTGCTTGCGGAAGCGGCCGACGACCTGATCCGCGAGGCGATGGAATAGGATGCTGCAGGGCACACGACGAAGGTAGATTGTTAAAGTGATGAACCGCCTGGCGCTAGCGCGAGATATAAATGCTCAAGGCAACGGCGTAGCCAGCGCGCTGGGCGTCGAGGCCGTCATTCATGGTGTCGCCGCCGTCTGTGATCCCCTCGGCGCGCTCTATCTGCCGGATGCCGGCATTCTCGTCGTCTCCGACCTGCATCTGGAAAAGGGCGCGGCCTTTGCCCGCCGGGGCATGATGCTGCCGCCATACGATACGCTGGCGACGCTGACTGTTCTTTCCGCCGTCATCTCGCGCTACGATCCGAAACTCGTCGTTTCGCTGGGTGATAATTTCCATGATCGCGTCGGTTCGCAGCATCTGCCGGACGAGTTTCGCCGCCTGATCGTCAACATGGCCCGCGGCCGCGAATGGATCTGGATCAACGGCAATCACGATCCGGACGGCACGGTCGATCTCCCCGGCCATTCGGTCGACGAGATGCATTATGGCAGGCTTACCTTCCGCCATGAACCGAAAGCGGGCTTGCAGGCCGGCGAGATCGCCGGCCACCTGCATCCCTCCGCCACGGTTCGGCGTCGCGAAAAATCCGTGCGCCGCCCGTGCTTTGCAACGGATGGCGCCCGCCTGCTGATGCCGGCCTTCGGCGTGATGACCGGTGGCCTCGATCTTCGCCACAAGGCCATGGCCGGCCTTTTCGAGCGGGAGAGCCTGATTGCGCACCTGCTCGGCCGCGACCGCATCTATTCCGTCCGTTTCGGCAATCTCTCGGCTTAGAGCAACTCCAGGAAAAGTGCGAAGCGGTTTTCCGCCAGGAATTGCGTAAAAACACGAAGATAGAGCGTTTTCGCGATTCGAACAAAAGCGAAAAAGCTCTAGGCCGCGTTCGCCGGCTCATAGCGCAGGATCACCGCGCCGGTCTTCAACGAGCGTGAATCGATGAGCTTCATCGGCCGTTGTTCGGCCGCCGGTTTGAAATGCGGATTGCCGGCGCCGAGGACGACCGGAACGAGGCAGATGCGGATCTCATCCACTAGCCCAGCCTTGAGCAACACATCCGTCACTTCGGCGCTGCCGAAGACGAACATGGTCTTGCCCGGTTCTTCCTTCAGCTTCTTCACTTCAGCGACAATGTCGCCGACAACCCGGGTATTGTTCCAGTCTGCTTTGTCGAGCGTCCGCGAAGCGGCAATCTTGGCGATGCCGTTCATATAGGTGGTGATGTCAGACGTTTCCGTCGCGGTCGGCCAATAGGCGGCCATGCCTTCATAGGTTTTGCGCCCGAAGATCAGCAGATCGCCTTCCTTGCCGAGCTCGGTCGCATAGTGTTCCAGCTCATCGCCCCAGGCGAGCATGTGAAAATCGAGGTCCCAGGGCTTGGCTCCCTCGAAATAACCGTCGAGCGTCATGAGATTCCAGATAACGAGCTTCCTCATCACTTCTCCTCCATTGCGATAACCGGATCATAATCAAAACTGGTTGTTAAAAGAAATCAGTTGCAAACTAAATACTCTGATAGCAAAATGCAAGCAGTTTTTGGAGGTCCTTATGGACGCGCTGCTTCGTTCCGGCTGCCCGATCAATTTGACACTCGAAATCCTCGGCGATCGCTGGAGCCTGATCGTCATCAGGGACATCATGTTCGGCAATCGCCGGCATTTTCGCGAGCTGCTGCAGAAGTCGCAGGAGGGGATTGCCTCCAATATCCTCGCGGACAGGCTGAAGCGGCTGGTGGAGCGTGGCCTGTTGACCCGCGAGAACGATCCGACTCACAAACAGAAGGCCGTCTACAGCCTGACGGAAATGTCGATCGACCTCGTGCCCCTCTTTGCCCATATGGGCGCCTGGGGCCGCAAGCATCTTCCGGTGTCCGAAGAGCTGTCGATCCGGGCCGAGCTTCTGGAAGATGGCGGCCAGGAGCTCTGGGATGATTTTATGGACGAGCTGCGTGCCAAGCATCTCGGCAAGGTACTGCCCCCCGGCACGCCCTCGGTGCTCGACCGGTTGACCGAAGCCTATATCGAGGTCGCCAGTCGTCGGAAAGGCGGCTGATCAGTTCTTCCGGAAGATGAAGCTTGCGCTCCAGCCGGTGACGAGGGCCAGCAGCACCGAAAAAATGCCATAGGTGATCGGCCGTTGATGCGCCGCATCCGTGATCGTCTGCTCTATCCCCGTCTTGATGACGCGCAGCGGCAGCGATTTTTCGCTCAGGAACTTGCCGCTCTTGAAGAGATAGGCACGCACCATATGCACCCCGTTCGGCACATCGGCGGGTACCCTGAGTGTTGCCTTGAAGAGCGAGGAGCTGACGAAGCGAACGCCGGCGGGATCGCTTTCATAGAGCCCACCTGTCTTTTGCAGGCGCCGGAAGGCATTGCGGAATTCCGGCACATCGCCGACATTGCCGACGAAGCCGACCGGCGTCAGTGGAATATGGTCGACGCCGATACCGCGGTCGCTGAGTTCGAGCGGCGTGGTGATATTGTCGACCGCGCGCGTGCTCGACAGCGAATAGGCTTCCGGCACATGCTCGAATGTCATCGAGCGAGTGTTGACCCATATGCCGAAGACGCGCTCTTTCCTGCGAACCGTTGCATTCTCGCGCGGCCCCTCCAGCACGACGACGATATCGTATTGGCCGATGGCCAGCAGCAGCTGGTCGGTGTTGGAAAGCGCGCCGAAAATCGTCAGATCGGCGCCGGTGAAGTCCGAGGTAATGGCAATCTCGCTCGTCGACGTGCCGATCTCCATCGTCTCCCGCGCCGTAGTCGAAGTCGTCGGCTGATCGAGCAGCACCTGCGCCCGCGTGGAGAGCGGAGCGAGCAGCAATGCGGCAGCAAGGAGCAGTCCGAATCCTCTCATCGGCTCACTCCTTCCATGACGACGGAGTAAACGTCCGCCGGCGTCACCACGAGCGTAATGACGAGGCGAAGACCGACGGCCAGGACGAGGAGGCCGAGGAGCGCGCGCAATTGCTCGCCGCGCAGCTTCTGGCCCACGCGAACGCCGTATTGCGCACCGATGACGCCCGCCACCATCAGCAGGAAAGCCAGGATGATATCGACGGAATAGTTGGTGGCGGCCTGGACGATTGTCGTGAAGGCCGTCACGAAAATGACCTGGAACAGCGAGGTGCCGACAACGACGTTGGTGGGTACGCGCAGCAGATAGATCATGGCCGGCACGAGGATGAAGCCGCCGCCGATACCCATCGGCGTCAGCATGCCGACGAAGAAGCCGAGGCCGATCACCGGAAGGGCGCTGAGATAGAGCTTGGATTTCTTGAACCGAAGTTTCAACGGCAGCCGCTGCACCCAGTTGTGATGGCGCGGCTTGCCGGTTGCCGGCGGCAGCTTGCCGGCCGCACGGCGCATGGCCCGCACGCTTTCCCACAGCATCAGCGAGCCTACCGTACCGAGGAGAATCACGTAAATCAGCGAGATGATCAGGTCGATCTGGCCGAGCCTTCGCAACAGCACGAATAGCCAGAGGCCGAACGTTGCCCCTGCCAAGCCGCCGGCCAGCAGGATTGAGCCCAGTTTCAGATCGAGCGAGCCGCGACGAAAATGGCTGAGCGCTCCCGAAACCGAGGAGGCGACGACCTGATTGGAGCCGGTCGCGACGGCGACAACAGGCGGGATATTGTAGAAAATCAGAAGAGGCGTGATGAGGAAACCGCCGCCGACGCCGAACATGCCGGAGAGAAATCCTACGGCTGCTCCCATGCCGAGAATAATCAAAATATTCACCGACAATTCTGCAATCGGCAGATAGATCGTCACGCCTTGTTCCCATTTGCAGGCTTTTCGGCGCGGTGACCGAAGCCCATTTCCCCTTAAATGGCGGATGCTAATCTGAAATCATTGCCAGAGCCTTAGGAAAGGCGCCGCCGCCACAGTTTTCGAATTGCCGGATTTCACCCTAACCCGGCTTTTTCCACTTTTCTGTGACGCTGTATAGCGGAACAGCCGGCACCGTAGGGATGTGGCAGCTCTGAGCTTCCTAAACAAAAATGCCCGCGTGCTGACGCCGGCATTTTGTTTGATCGCTTTTCGAACGAAATCCTAAAGCTACTTGTTGCGGGCGAGCAGCTCTTTGACCACTTGATCGGTGACCCGTCCATCCGCCGGCAGGCCGACGGATTTCTGGAAGCTCTTCAGGGCGGCCACTGTCTTGTCGCCCATGGCGCCGTCGGGCGCACCGGCATCGAAGCCATTCTTGTTGAGGATGGCCTGAATATTGCGGATGGCCTTCTTCATATCGATCGAGGCTGTATTCACGCCCTTGCCGGTAGTCCATTCGTCAGGAATGTCAGTGCCGTTTGCCTTCGGGTCGCCCGGCTGCACTTTCCAGAGGTCGACCTTGGCGCGCGCACTTTCGAGATCGGCCGGTTTCATGGCGTTGGCGACTTCATCGCGCTTCTGAGCAGCGTCCTTGTCGCCGCTCTTCGCAGCGATCGCGAACCATTTGTAGGATTCCTGCAGGTCCTGTTTCACGCCGTTGCCGCGTGCATAGAGGATAGCGAGGTTGAACTGGCTGTCGGAGACGCCGAGATCGGCGGCGCGGATAAACCAGTTCGCCGCGCTATCATAATCCTGCGGTCCTACTGTGCCCGAGGCGTAGAGAACCGCGAGATTGTGCATGGCGCTGGCATTGCCCTGATTGGCGGCCTGCTCATAATATTGCTTGGCTTTGACGAGATCTCGATCGACGCCGTTGCCCTTCTCATACATGCTGGCGAGGCGGTACTGGGCCGGGGCATAACCTTTATCGGCCGAAAGCTGATACCAGTTCGCGGCCTGCTTCATATCGGCAACAACGCCGCGGCCATCCGTATAGCGTGCGCCGATTTCGAAGAGCGCGACCGGATCGGCCGATTTGGCGGCAGCGACGAGCGATGGCGGCTGTATGCCGTCAGGCACGGCGATATCAGGCGCTGCCGGCGTGGCGGCGGGAGTTGCCGCGGTCGTATTCTCAGTCTGAACGAAAGCGGTGGCCTGCTGCGCAGGTGCGCTGCCGGCAGGCGCCAACTCTTCGCTTGCCGTCTGGTTGCCGTCGAGCGGGGTCGCTGCCGTCAGGTGGTCATTGGCTGGCGCTGCGACGGGATCGCTGGCCATGGGGGCGGGCTGGACTTCCGCCGTCTGCGTCGTGGAAACCGAAGGTACGGCGGCCTGATTTGCAGCAGGCTGCTGATTGCTGGCGGCCGGGTTCGCATTGGCGGCGACGGTATTGGTCGCGGCGCTGTCCGCAGGCGCGACCATCGTCGATGCTTGGGCCGGTGCTGGCGCTTTCTGGCCGCGCGTCAGTGTGTTCGCCAGCGGATAGGCCATGATGGCGAGCATGACGGCGCCCAACGCCAGGAGGATCGGCCGGCGGAAGCGCGAGAAGGCGCCGCCCTTCCTGGCATCCTTGGTGGAAGCAGGAGCCGAGCGCTGCGTCTGATCGACTTCCATGGCGGCAGCCTGTGCGGCGCGCCGGGCGGCTGCGATGTAATCCGCCCGTTCGTTTTCGGTCGGCTGGCGCGTGTTTCCGCTGCGCGACGTGGTCTGGCTGGCGCGCACGCGCTCAAGGATCTTCTTGATATCAGGCGCGCCGGAACCCGGCTCCAGTAGTTCGTTGGCCTCTTCGCCGGGCATTACGTCGGCGGGATCGATCGATGGCGCCTGTTCGATGACCGGACGGTCCGGCGGAAAGATCGGCTCGGCCTTTTCCGGCGTAAAGAAACGCTTGCCGAGGCTCGCAAACAGGCTGGACTTGCCGCTCTTCTTCACTGCCGCCTTGATTTCGGCCTTCGTATTGGCGTCGATCGCCTGTGCGACGGCAACTTCGGCCGAGACAGAGGCTTCGGCGGGCGCAACCGTGCGGATGATCGGACCTGTCTTCTGCTGCGCGGCCATGGGCGGCTTCAGGCCTGGGGCATCCTCTTCGGCAAAGACGTCGCTTTCGAATGTCGCGGCCGGCATGGCGGGCGCCGGCCGGCGCTGTTCCATATGGTCGAGGCGGTCGGCGATCTGCAGCAGCGTGTCGTGCAGGGCTTCGAAGGTGCGGTGCGTGCGCTCGTCGCTGGCGCGGCTGAGATCCTCGAGATGACGAAGGTCTTCGGCAAGGGCCGTCAATGCCGCCATGTCGGCTGCTTGCGCACCATGACCCATGCCGCCCTCGCGCGAATAGGCTTCGACGACGGTTTCCGCCGCATGGCGGGCTGCTTCGATGATATATTCGTCGTTGGTCGCCATATAGTCTTCGATCGCGCTCATCCGGCGGTCGAAATCCGGGGGCAGATGGTCGGCGGCGGCTCGCGGCTCGGCGGTCAGCAGTGTCGAGAGATGGGCGATCTGCTCTTCGAGATTGCGCAGTGCCTGCGTATCCGTGGCGGGTGCAGCCGTGCTGGCTTCGAGCCGGGCCGCGATGTCGGAGAGGCGGCCTTCCAGCCGGCGCGCCATGCCGTCGTCCATGCTTGCGGCCGTAGCCGGCGGATGAAAATCGATCTCGTCGATGCGGCGGGCGAGATAATCCAGCCGGTCGGCCAGTACGTTGCCGACGGACCCATGTTCCAGCGCATCGATCTTGTGGGAGATGTCGGCGAGATAGGTGACGAGCTCCGGCTGCGGTGCGGCCTTCTGCGAACGCTCCATCAGATGCGAGAGCTGGTCGAGGCGCTCTTCGAGGCGGGCGACGGCCTTGGCGCTGCCGAGCTCGTCGATGCGCATGGCGAGCGCTTCGAGACGACCGGAAAGATCGTCGGCAGGCTGACGCCGGCCTGCAGCATCGCGGCTCATCAGGTCGATCTGGTCGGCAAGGCCGCTAAGGCGGCCTTCCAGCCGCTGCATGGCCTGGTCCTGCGGCTGCATCATCGAGCCGAGGCTTTCCATCGCGGTTGCGATCGTGAGCAGCTTGTTTTCCAGCGCATGCACGGCCGGGCTGTCGTTCATGCCGCCGAGATGCTGTTTGATGTCATCGAGGCGATAGGCAAGCGAGACGAGCTCGTCCTGCAGGCCCGACGTGTCGATGGCTTTCACCTGGCGCTCGACGTGATGCAGGGATTCCTCGCGGGCAAGGCCGTCCATCAGTGAGCGCAGCTCGTCGAATTCGGCTTTCAGTCCGGCGGTTTCCGGCTGACCGGCGAGCTGGTTGATACTGTCGGCAAGCCTGGCCATGTCCTGGCGGACATCGGCGACGAAATGCTTGTCTTCGGCGTTCTCGCGGATATCGCGGATTTCGGCGCGCAGAGCGGAGACTTCGCGGGTCACGCTCTCGGCGATGTCGCGCTTCAGATCCTGGCGAAGGTTGACGAGCGCCTGGGCGATGTCGACTGGAGCTTCGGCGGCAGCGGCCCTCATCGGCTGGCGCTGCGGATAGCTGTCGAGCGGACGCCGGGCCGGCTGCGGTTCTGCGTGCGCGATTTCCTCACGCCGCGGTTGCAGTCGTTCGCGGTTTGCTTCCAGCGTGCGCTGACGCTGGCGGATTTCGGCGAGCGGATCGGAGCGGAGATCGCTCTCATGGCGTTCGTTGCGCAGCGGGCGCTCGTAAGCGCGGCTGGCATACTGCTCGCGCTCGGGGCGGGGCGACATCCGCTCCGGTGCGGCTCGTTCGGGGGCAGGCGCATAGCCGGCAGCGACACGCTGGCGCGTATCGCGCGCCGCGGCGGTTCCCATCAGCCCTTCGATACGCGCCTCCAGCCCCTCGATCGTGCGGCTCAGAGCATCCAGCGACGTCCAGTCGCCCGTACCGGTAGGATTTGATCGCGATCCGCTCATATCTTTGCTCGCCTTGAACTATGGACCACCCCGGGCCGTCATGCTGATGGAAGAAGACGTTGCTGTATCGCCGCGCTGTCTGCATCCGTCGTTCGGAAAGGGATAAATGTATTGGCTTTCCTCCAACAGAGCGGCAAAGACAGCGCGATTTCCAAGCATAAGTTGAAGAAACCCGAAGCACTGCTGCTCAACTCGTACAATTTACGAAACGTGGTAAACAACTCGTTAAGTTTGCCGGAAGTCTTAACCTTTTATTTTGGTTCTGCTGTCCCGCGGCCCGATATTCTTGCACGCAGGCATTACCCGGTTGCTGAGGTGGAGGGGGCGTATCGGCAATAGACGGGATGGTCTCCCTCACGGGCTTCACCAAAATTTCAACGTGAGGCGCGAATTTGACGTTTACGCAAACGTCAATATTTTGTAAGGGTATGACAGTGGCCGGAATCTCAAGGTCCGGCGGCGAATTGGAGGAATTCGAGAAATGCCAGTCTACAAGGCCCCGGTGAACGATACGCTCTTCGTCCTGAACGATGTGCTCGGGCTGGAGCGCTACAACAATCTTCCCGGTTATGCCGATGCCACCCCAGACATGATCGAGGCGATCGTCGGCGAAGCGGCCAAGCTGTCGGAAGAGGTGCTTTTCCCGCTCAACTATTCCGGCGATCAGGAAGGCTGCGTACGCCATGACGATGGCACGGTCTCGACGCCGAAGGGCTTCAAGGAAGCCTATCGCGCCTATCGCGAAGGGGGATGGCTGGGTCTCGCCGTGCCGGAGGAATTCGGCGGGCAGGGGCTTCCATACGTGCTGCACTGCGCCGTCGGCGAATATACCTCGGCCGCCAACATGTCGCTGATGATGTATCCGGGCCTGACGCAGGGCGCGATCGCCGCGATCCTCGTCCATGGCTCTGATGCGCAGAAGCAGACTTACTTGCCGAAATTAGTCGAGGGCAGCTGGTCCGGCACCATGAACCTCACCGAACCGCATTGCGGCACCGATCTCGGCCTCTTGCGCACCAAGGCGGTGCCCCAGCCGGATGGCAGCTACAAGATCTCAGGCCAGAAGATCTTTATCTCGGCAGGCGAGCACGACATGACGGATAATATTGTCCATCTCGTCCTTGCCCGCATCGAAGGCGCGCCTGAGGGAACCAAGGGCATCTCGCTCTTTATCGTGCCAAAATTCCTCGTCAAGGAGGACGGTTCGCTCGGCGCACGCAACCCGGTTTCCTGCGGCGCGATCGAACACAAGATGGGCATTCACGGCAACGCCACCTGCGTCATGAACTATGACGAGGCCACGGGCTTCCTGATTGGTGCCGAAAATCGCGGCCTCAACGCCATGTTCGTCATGATGAACGAGGCGCGCCTCGGCGTCGGCCTGCAGGGTCTCTCGATTGCCGAAATCGCCTATCAGAATGCCGCCAACTATGCCCGCGAGCGCATCCAGGGCCGTTCGCTCTCCGGCCCGAAGGCACCGGACAAGAAGGCTGACCCCATCATCGTCCATCCGGATATCCGCCGCTCTCTGATGACGATCCGTGCCTTCAACGAAGCCGGCCGCGCCTTCCTGCTGTGGACGGCGCTGAAGTCCGATATCGCCCATCGCTCCCCGGATGAGAAGGACCGTCAGGCAGCCGACGATATCCTTGGTCTCGCAACGCCGATCCTCAAGGGCGTTCTGACCGACAAGGGCTTCGAGCATGCCGTCATGGCGCAGCAGGTCTTCGGCGGCCATGGCTACATCGAAGAGCACGGCATGAGCCAGTATGTTCGCGATGCCCGCATCACCATGATCTATGAGGGCGCCAACGGCATTCAGGCGCTCGATCTCGTCGGCCGCAAGCTGGCGCTGAACGGCGGCCGCGCCGTTATGGCGCTGTTCAAGGAAATCGGCGATTTTTGCGAGGAAAACCGCAACGACGAGCAGATGGCTTTCTTCACCAAGCATCTGAAGAAGGGCTTGAACGACGTACAGGCCGCGACCATGTGGTTCATGCAGAACGCCATGGCCAAGCCCGACAATGCCGGCGCCGGCTCGACCGACTACATGCACCTCTTCGGCCTTGTCGTCCTCGGCTATATGTGGGCGAAGATGGCCAAGGCGGCGCAGGCAGGTCTTGCGGCTGGCGATACGGCGCGTGAGGATTATCTGAAGAACAAACTTGTCACGGCGCGGTTCTACATGGAGCGCATCATGCCGGAAACGGCACTGCGCAAGGCCCGCATCGAAACCGGCGCCGATACGATGATGGAACTGGCGGCGGAAGCCTTTTGAGTTTTTCCTTCTCCCCTTGGGGAGAAGGACGCGCGAAGCGCAGGATGAGGGGGCGTGCACCGTAAGGCTGCCCATGATCCCCTTCATCCGCCCTTTCGGGCACCTTCTCCCCGAGGGGAGAAGGGGAATTCGCGACGTTGATCGCTATATACTGAATTGAAGGGCGGCTTGCCGCTGCAGGGAGATGAGACATGACCGAGGTTTTCATTTACGACCACGTGCGCACGCCGCGCGGGCGCGGCAAGAAGGATGGGTCGCTGCATGAAGTGCCGTCCGTGCGCCTTGCCGCCAAGGCGCTCGAGGCGATCCGCGATCGCAACGGTCTTGATACCGCAACGGTTGACGACATCATTATGGGCTGCGTCGATCCGGTCATGGAAGCCGGCGCCGTCATCCCGAGGGGTGCTGCCTTCGAGGCCGGCTATTCCACCAAGGCGCCTGGCATGCAGATTTCGCGTTTCTGCGCCTCCGGCCTCGATGCCGTAAATTTTGGTGCGGCGAAGATCGCTCAAGGGGCTGACGATATCGTCATTGCCGGCGGTGTCGAAAGCATGTCGCGCGTCGGCCTGGGCATGTCTGGCGGTGCCTGGTTCATGGACCCTTCAGTCAATTTCCCGGCCTATTTCATGCCGCAGGGTGTGTCGGCCGATCTCATCGCCACCAAATACGGCTTCTCGCGCGATGACGTCGACGCTTATGCCGTCGAGAGCCAGAAGCGCGCCGCCAATGCCTGGGAAAAGGGCTATTTCAAGAATTCGGTCATTCCGGTGAAGGATATCAACGGCCTGACCATTCTCGACCGTGACGAACACATGCGTCCCGGCACCGATATGCAAGCGCTCGCCTCGCTCAATCCGTCGTTCCAGCTTCCAGGCGAAATGGGCGGCTTCGAGGCCGTTGGCATCCAAGCGCATCCGGAAGTCGAGCGCATCAATTACGTCCATCACGCCGGCAATTCCTCCGGCATCGTCGATGGCGCCGCTGCCGTGCTGCTCGGCTCCAAGGCGGGCGGTGAAAGCATGGGCCTGAAGCCGCGCGGCCGCATCAAGGCCTTCGCCAATATCGGCTCCGACCCGGCACTGATGCTGACCGGCCCGGTTGACGTCACCGAAAAGCTGTTGAAGCGCAGCGGCCTGACGCTTGCCGATATCGACCTCTTCGAGCTCAACGAAGCCTTCGCCGCAGTCGTGCTGCGCTACATGCAGGCATTCGAAATTCCGCATGACAAGATCAACGTCAATGGCGGCGCGATTGCCATGGGCCATCCGCTGGGTGCCACCGGCGCGATGATCCTCGGCACCGTACTCGACGAGCTGGAACGCCGCGATCTCAACACAGCGCTCGTAACACTCTGCATCGGTGCCGGCATGGGCACCGCTACGATCGTCGAACGCGTCTGAGGAGGGGAAACCAATGGCTTACACGAATTTCACCGTCGAAACCGACGCAGATGGCATCGCGCTCGTCACCTGGGACATGCCTGGCAAGTCCATGAACGTCTTCACCGCCGAGATCCTCGAAGAGCTGAATGCCATCATCGACGCGACCGTCGCCGATGCGGCCGTCAAGGGTGTGGTCTTCACCTCTGGCAAGTCTTCCTTTTCCGGCGGCGCCGATCTCTCGATGATCAAGTCGATGTTTTCCTTCTATCAGGAGGAGAAGGCGAAGGACCCGGCCGCGGCCGCGCAGAAGCTCTTCGATCTCGTCGGGCGCATGACCGGCCTCTTCCGCAAGCTCGAAACCTGCGGCAAGCCCTGGGTCTCGGCGATCAACGGCACGTGCATGGGCGGCGCTTTCGAGCTGTCGCTCGCCTGCCATGGCCGTGTTGCGTCGAACGCCAAGAGCGTCAAGATCGCACTGCCCGAGGTCAAGGTTGGCATCTTCCCCGGCGCCGGCGGCACGCAGCGCATCGCGCGCCTGACGGATGCGCAATCCGCCCTGCAGATGATGACGACGGGCCAGTCGCTCACGGCCGCGCGCGCCAAGGCGATGAACCTCGTGCATCAGGTGGTCGAGCCGGATCAGCTGATCCCGGCCGCCAAGCAGATGATCAAGGACGGTTTGAAGCCTATCGCCCCGTGGGATGAAAAGGGCTTCAAGGCGCCGGGCGGCGGCATCTGGACGCCTGCCGCAGCCCAACTCTGGCCGGCGGCACCGGCCATCCTGCGCCGCGAAACATCGGGCAATTATCCGGCGGCCCTCGCCATCCTTAAATGCGTCTATGAAGGCCTGCAGGTTCCCTTCGATACCGGCCTGAAGATCGAGCAGCGCTATTTCACGCATGTGCTGCAGACCACCGAAGCCTATTCGATGATCCGCTCGCTGTTCATCTCCATGCAGGAACTCGGCAAGGGCGCGCGACGCCCGGCTGGCCAGCCGAAGACGGAGCTGAAGAAGGTCGGTGTCGTCGGCGCCGGCTTCATGGGCGCGTCCATCGCCTATGTCACGGCCGCTGCCGGCATTCCGGTCACGCTCATCGATCGCGACATCGAGGCCGCGACCAAGGGCAAGGGTGTCGGCGAAGGGCTGGTGAAGGACTCGATCGGTAAGGGAAGGCTGACGCAGGATGAGGGCGCGGCCCTTCTATCCCGCATCACGCCGTCGGCCGATTATGCCGATCTCAAGGATGCGGATCTCGTCATCGAGGCGGTGTTCGAGGATCGCGAAGTCAAGAAGGTGGTCATCGAGGCCGTCGAAGCTGTGCTGCCGGAAGGTGCCGTCTTCGCCTCCAACACCTCGACGCTGCCGATCACGGGCCTTGCCAAGAATTCCAAGCGCCCCGTGGATTTCATCGGCGTCCACTTCTTCTCGCCTGTCGAGAAGATGATGCTGACCGAAGTCATTCTCGGCAAGGAAACCGGCGATCATGCGCTGGCCGTCGCGCTGGATTACGTTGCCGCCATCAAGAAGACGCCGATCGTCGTCAACGACACGCGCGGCTTCTTCGTCAATCGCTGCGTCTTCCGCTACATCCACGAAGCCTATGATATGCTGATCGAAGGCGTGCCGGCGACCATGATCGAGAATGCCGCCAAGATGGCGGGTATGCCCGTCGGGCCTCTTGCACTGAACGATGAAGTTGCCATCGACCTCTCCTATAAGATCCTGAAGGCGACAGTCGCCGATCTCGGCGAGAAGGCTGTCGACCCACGTCACATGCAGCTCGTCAACGGGCTCGTAGAAGGCGAGGGCCGCCTGGGCCGGAAGAACTCCAAGGGCTTCTACGATTATCCGCCGAAACCGGCGAAGAAGTCGCTATGGCCGGGTCTCAAGGATCTCTATCCGCAAAAGAAGGCCGATGATGTCGATGTCAACGTGCTGAAGCAGCGCTTCCTCGTGACCATCGCGCTGGAGGCCGCCCGGACCATCGAGGAGGGCATCGTCACCGATCCGCGCGAGGCCGATGTCGGCTCCATCCTCGGCTTCGGTTTCGCCCCCTATACCGGCGGCGCGCTGTCCTACATCGACGGCATGGGCGTGAAAGCTTTTGTGGAACTCTGCGACAAGCTCGCCGCCACCTACGGCCCGCATTTCCAGCCGACGGCGCTGCTGAAGGACATGGCCGCAAAGGGCGAGACCTTCTATGGACGCTTCGATCCCTACCGTGTCGCGAAGGCGGCTTGAGCCAACAAATCCTTGCTGACGACAAATAATGGGCCGCTCCTGTCGGGAGCGGCCCTTTTCGTTCGTCCTCCGCTTGAGTTTATCAAACCGAGGAGAATGACATGATCGAGATCATCGGCAATCGCGATGAGGCGGAAGCCATCAACGCAATGCTTGCGGGCTGGTCGTCAGCCCTTGGCAACAAGGATGCGGCGGGCGTGGTCCGGCATTTAAGCGATGATGTCATCGGCTTCACCCTGGCGGCACCATTGGTGCACAAGGGTAAGGGTGAAAAGGCATTGGCGGCTTGGTTTTCGACCTGGAACGGGCCGATTGGCGGCGATGTCATCGAGGTCAGATTGACGGTTGGTGAAGATGTCGCCTTCTGGACGGGCCTCGTGCAGATGACCGGCAAGAAGACGGATGGTGTCGACGTTGATCTCTGGTTTCGCCAGACGCTCGGCCTCAGAAAAGAGGCTGGCATCTGGAAGATCGTCCACGAACATACGTCGGTGCCGTTTGCCATGGACGGCAGCGGTCTTGCCGAGCTTGGTCTCAAACCGTAAGATTTTTCTTACGCAATGCTCAGGGGTTTTTCCCGACTGGATCGCAAGGCAACAACGCCCCAGCCGATAAGCAGAAGGATCGCCGCCGCATAGATATCGGCGGCCTCGGCAAAGCCGAGCGCCTTCGACAGAAAGCCGGCGAGGATGGCGGGGACGCTGAAGGCGAGGTAGCTCTGGATGTAGAAGGCGGAGAGTAGCCCGGCGCGTTCGTCGGGCTTTGCCAGCGGCATGATGCTCCTGACCGTGCCGAGGAAAGCTGCCCCAAAGCCTGAGCCGGCAATCACAGTTCCGAGCGCGAGGATCGACACTTCAGCGGCATGCATGCCGGCGATGATCGTCAGTATGCCGAGGCTCATGGTTGGTATGCCGAATGTCATGATCATGGTGGCGGATCTCCGGCGCAGCAGGAAGACGGCGGCAGCGCCGCTGATCGTCAAGGCTGCGACCACGGAGCCGCCGACCAGTGGCGCCGTGCTGCCGGTCGTCGCGCTGACCAGCGAGGGCACCAGCGACAGATAGAAGCCGGCTAGCGCCCAGACGGCAATATTGATCGGCGTCAGCGCCAGCAACGTCCGGCGTGCCTGCTTGGGAACGGCGACTTCCGGCTTCAGCGATGCGAGCACGCCAGCCCGTCGGCTCGTTGTCTCCGGCATCAGCCATAGCAGCGCGGCTTGCAGCGCCAGCAAGGCAAGCGTGACGATATAGACGAGCACGGTCGGAGCCGGCGCGAATTGGATCAGCAGGCTCGTGCCGAGCGCGCCGATCGCCATCCCGGCAAGCGGGGCAAGACTGTTGGTGATCGATCCCCGGATCGGATCGAGATCGACAAGGGCGGCGCCGATCGAACTGATGGCAGTTCCCGTCGCAAAGCCCTGCACGATGCGGGCGGCAATCAGCCAATTCGGACCCTTGGCCATTAAAAACAACGCTATCGCCACCATATTGAGGAGGATCGATGTGAAGATCACCGGCCGGCGCCCGAGATGGTCCGAAATCGAGCCAACGATGAGCAGTGCGGCGAGAAGGGAGAACGCGTAGACGGCGAAGATCACCGTAAGCAACACCGGCGAGAAGGCGAAGGCCTGCTGATAAAGGCGGTAGAGAGGCGTCGGTGCAGATGAGGCGGCCAAAAACAAGGCGCTGGTTGCGGCATAATAGAACGGCGCTAGGCGTCTGGCACGTGAAATCGGAGCGTTGGCGGTGGAATCAAGTTCGGTCATCGACTATATCCTACCTAAAGCTAAAAGATTGCGTTAGGTGGATATAGGACGCCTGGTGTATAAAAGCAAATAATTTGCGTTAGTGGATGGCCTTTCGTCATTCACGATCCGCAAAAGGGAAAATTGGCAAGGGCTTATGGGCTATCGAGAAAATCCCCGCCCCGGCGGGCGCAGCGCCAGAGTGCAAGCGGCCGTGCATCAATCTGTCCGCGACATGCTGGCAACCATGGATCGCGCCGAAGTGACGATCCCCATGATCGCACAGCGCGCCAATGTCACGCCGTCGACGATCTACCGCCGTTGGGGCGATCTTCAGGCGCTTCTCGCCGATGTTGCCGCCGCGCACCTGCGGCCGGAAGGCGAGCCCGCCAGGATCGGCAGCGCCCGCGAGGATCTGGAGGCCTGGGTCGAGCAATATGCTGATGAAATGGCCTCTGGCGTCGGCCGGCAAATGCTGCGCGATATTCTTGCGGCAGCCGACAGTGCAAACGCGGAGAAATGCGGTACCTATACGCGCTATCAATTGAGCGTCTTCATCGCGCGGGCAGAGGCATGCGGCGAGCCCTTTCCGACCTTGGCGGAGCTGATGGATCACGTCATCTCGCCGATCATCTATCGCATTCTCTTCGACCAGACCCCCGATCCCCACTACGTTCGCAAGCTCGTCGCGAAGGTGATGCGGGAGAGTGTGGTCAGCGCTTGAAGCGCGGTCGACAATGCCGAACGACTCACCAGAAATTCCTGAGGTACATCCAGCGACTTCGGCTTGGTTGCTCGCAACTGACGAACAAGGTGCCGAATATATGCACTCTGAAGTTGCTGATGTGGCGAAATTTTCATGGGATATGCGTGCTTGGATAAGGCTCGCGGTCGATTTCATATTGAAAAATAAGGAAAAAGATGGTGCTAATTACCAACAGTGAATTCAACGGCAACGCGAAGGGGACTGCTCAATGCTTAATGAATTCAAGGCATTTATCGCCCGCGGCAATGTCATGGATCTCGCGGTCGGCGTGATCATCGGCGGCGCTTTCGGCGGCATCGTGAAATCGCTGGTTGACGATATCATCATGCCGATCGTCGGCGCGATTTTCGGCGGCTTCGATTTCTCGAACTACTTCATCGGCCTCGCCTCGGGGGTCAACGCACCGACGCTTGCTGCGGCCCGCGCCCAGGGCGCGGTTCTTGCCTACGGTAGCTTCATCACCGTCCTCATCAATTTCCTCATCCTCGCCTGGATCATCTTCCTGATGGTCAAGGGCGTGAACGCGCTCCGCTCGCAAGTCGAGCGCAAGGAAGAGAAGGTTGCCGAGGCAGCGCCGCCGCCGGCCGATGTCCAGCTGCTGACGGAAATCCGCGATCTTCTCGCCAAGCGCTGATAGGCTTCGCTGGATTCACTTTGCAAGCCCCGGTCCATGCGAGGACTGGGGCTTTATTCATCACCAAAATCGATCATTCGCTAAGGCAAAGTCATGGGATTTGTCCGCCGCTCTGCTTTATGAAGGCAGAAACCGGAGACTTTGCATGTCGATACTAGATAGCCTCAGCCCGCGCGCGCTTGCAGCACCCGAAAGCGGGATCGTCGAAGTGGTCAATTATGCCCGTGGCCGTGAGGGCCTGCTGCCGCTTTGGGTCGGCGAGGGCGATCTGCCGACGCCGGATTTCATCAACCGCGCCGCCATGGCCTCGCTCAACGCCGGCGAGACCTTCTACACCTGGCAGCGCGGCATTCCGGAACTGCGCCAGGCGCTCGCCGATTATTATGGCCGGCATTTCGGGACCTCGCTGCCGATGGAGAACTTCTATGTCGTCGGCTCCGGCATGCAGGCGATCCAGCTGTCCGTCCAGGCGATCACCGCTCCCGGCGACGAGATGGTTTATCTCTCCCCGGCTTGGCCGAACATCGCTGCGGCGCTCGAGATCGCAGGCGCCCGCTCCGTCGCCGTACCCTTACAATTCGAGCACGGCAAATGGTCGCTCGATCTCGACCGGCTGGAAGCGGCGATCACGCCGAAGACCAAGGGCCTCTTCATCAATACCCCGTCCAACCCGACAGGCTGGACGGCCACTCATCAGGATCTTCGCGACATTCTGGCTCTGGCGCGCAAACATGATCTCTGGATCATGGCCGACGAAATCTATGCGCTCTACTACTACGCCGGCGGCCGCGCGCCGAGCTTCCTCGACGTCAAGGAAGCCGATGACAAGATCCTCTTCGTCAATTCCTTCTCGAAGAACTGGTCGATGACCGGCTGGCGCGTCGGCTGGATCGTCGCACCCGCAGAGCTCGGGCAGGTGATCGAAAACCTCGTGCAATATTCGACGTCCGGCGTCGCGCAGTTCATGCAGAGAGGCGCGGTTGCGGCATTGAATGAGGGCGACGATTTCGTCCGCTCCAACATCGCGAAGGCAACCCGTTCGCGTGACATCCTCTGCGATGCGTTGATCGCCACCAATCGCGTGCAGACGCTGAAGCCGGATGGTGCGCTCTATTCCTTCCTCAGGATCGATGGCGTCATCGACAGCCGCAAGGCCGCCATCGACATCGTCGACAAGACCGGCGTCGGCCTGGCGCCCGGAACGGCCTTCGGTCTAGGCGGTGAGCTGTTCATGCGCGCCTGCTTCCTGCGCGATCCGGTGCAGGTCGCGGATGCCGCGGAAAGGCTGAGCCGGTATATTTTGAGTTTGTGAGGGCCGGCATGTGCGCTGTGGTTGGTAGCGTTTGACCTGGCTGGGCCTGCCTCCCTCTGTCGCGACAGCGACAGAGGGAGGTGAACACTCTCCACGCCCACCAAGATTGCCGTCGCGCGCCCCAATCCATAAAATCCAATCGATCGACGAAATCCTCCCCTAACCATCCCCGTAATCTTTCCCGCCAGGCCTCCCGCTTTTAATCAATTTCGCAGGGGAAGCGGTCTCATATGGTGCTGATAAGACTTGGCGGGGACGCGAAGAATGACTGTCTTGGTGACGGGCGGAGCCGGCTATATCGGCAGCCACATGATCTGGAGATTGCTTGACGCGGGCGAGGACGTCGTGGTCATCGATCGCCTCTCCGCGGGTTTTCGCTGGGCCGTTCCGCCGGCTGCCCGCTTCTATCTCGGCGATATCGCCGACGAAGCGTTGCTGGATCAGATTTTTGCCGAGAACAATATAGAGGCCATCATCCATTTCGCAGGCTCCGCGGTCGTCCCGGTATCGATCAAGGACCCTCTTGCCTATTACGAGAACAATACGGGCAAGACCCGTATCCTGGTGAGCGCCGCCGTCAGGGCCGGCATCCGCCATTTCGTCTTCTCGTCCACCGCTGCAGTCTATGGCCAGCAGCCGGCGGACAGGCCGGTGGGCGAAAACGCGCCGCTGCGGCCTGAATCCCCCTATGGTCAATCCAAGCTGATGTCCGAGCTGATGCTGCGCGATGCCGCTGCGGCCTATGATTTCCGGTATGTGGCGCTGCGTTATTTCAACGTGGCCGGCGCCGATCCCGAGGGGCGGGCGGGGCAATCGACCGATGGCGCGACCCATCTCATCAAGGTCGCCTGCGAGGCCGCCCTCGGCCGCCGCCGTCAGGTCGATATCTACGGCACCGATTATGCGACACACGACGGCACCGGCGTTCGCGATTACATCCACGTCAGCGATCTGGTCGAGGCCCATCTGATGGCATTGCGGCGTCTGCGCGATGGCGGCCGCTCACTGGTCGCCAATTGCGGTTACGGCCAGGGCTATTCGGTTCTGGATGTGCTCAACATGGTCATGCGCGTCCATGGCCGCGCCTTCCGCATCCATATTGCTCCACGGCGTGCCGGCGATATGGCCAGTGTCGTCGCCGATGCGACGCTTGCTCGTCGTGAATTGGGATGGACGCCGAAATACAATAATCTGGAAATGATCGTGCGCTCCTCGCTTGATTGGGAGCTTCGCCTTGCAGAACGTGCGGGCTTCGATGCCGCCGGCGTCAACAGGGTCTACGCCGCTCCAAGCATGCTATAACGCGAATGGCGATCTCAGCTTTCCGGGCGTCTCCAAGGCCCCAGAAAGGCCGGCGCATTCTTGCGCACGGCTTCCGCGAGAAAGTCGATGACAGTGCGCACGCGTGGCGATTGGCGCAGGTCCCGATGGCAGGTGATCCAATAGTGGCGCCTGAGATCCACCTCATGCGGCAGGACGACCTGCAGATCGGGGTGCTTGCCGGCGATGAAAAATGGCAGCACGCAGAGCCCCTGACCGTTCTTCGTCGCCGTCAGCTGGGCAAAGATGCTTGAGCTCTGGAATTGCGGCCTTATGCGTGGATGGACGTCATCGAGATAATCCAGGCCCGGCGCGAAGATCATATCCTCGATATAGCCGATGAAGGCGAAGTCCGGCAGGTCGTCACGGCTTTCGATGGGCGGATGGCGGGCGAGGTAATCGCGCGATCCGTAAACCTGCAGGTGGTAGTCCGTCAGCTTCTCGGTGAAGTAGGGACCAGCCTTTGGCGGGTCGAGCACCACGACGATATCGGCTTCCTTGCGCGAGAGCGACATGATCTGCTGGATGGTGATCAGCTCCAACGAAATATTCGGGTGTTTCGCGGTGAATTCCGGCAGCACGCCGGTGAAGAAGAAGTTTGAAAAACCCTCCGGCGCGCTGATGCGCACGACACCCCGTTGTGCTGCCGATCCCGCGGAAAGATCAGCGCGTAGACGTTCCGTCTCCTGCTCCATATGTTCGGCGGTATCGACGAAGCGCTGTCCCATGCTGGTCAGCATGTAGCCGCGCGGATTGCGCTCGAAGAGCTTGACCTTCAAGGCGAATTCCAGCCGGTCGATACGGCGCGAAACCGTGGCATGGCTGCTGCGCAATTGTCGCGCCGCGGTGGAAAGCTGCCCCGTTCGCGCAACGGCGAGGAAGAACTGCAGATCGTCCCAGGTAAAATGCGGCGTGCGCTTCATGCATCCTCCTCTGTTCAAAAATGAACAGACCTTGTTTGGAATTAATTGCAATCGCGACTTGCGTCAACGCGCGAATTCCGTGATCTTGGCGGTCGGGAAAAGCCGTTTTGAGGAAAGCGGCTGGCCAATTTTGAACAGATTCGTTTTTGCCAAATCTCTGGGAGGAGAGGATATGCGAAAGAGTCTTATTGCGTCCCTTGCGTTTCTGCTTGCAGCCAGCACCGCGGCTTTCGCCGCTGGCCCGTCCGATGGTGTCGTCAAGATCGGCATTCTCAACGACCAGTCCGGCGTCTATGCGGATTTCGGCGGCAAGTCG
The DNA here is from genome assembly GCF_057784515.1 of Martinezella sp. CNPSo 3732. Lineage (NCBI taxonomy): Bacteria > Pseudomonadati > Pseudomonadota > Alphaproteobacteria > Hyphomicrobiales > Rhizobiaceae > Martinezella > Martinezella sp. CNPSo 3732. The sequence goes on along the minus strand of NZ_JBXSOO010000021.1, from coordinate 48,643 downwards.
TCGGTAGCGGCCGCCAAGATGGCTGCCGAGGATTTCGGCGGCAAAGTGCTGGGCGTGCCGATCGAGATCGTCGACGCCGATCACCAGAACAAGCCCGATATCGCCTCCAACATCGCCCGTCAGTGGTATGATCAGGACAAGGTCGACGCCATCATGGAGCTGACGACCTCTTCGGTCGCGCTCGCCGTGCAGGCGGTCGCCAAGGAAAAGAAGAAAATCGATATCGTCACGGGCGCCGCGACCACCGATCTCACCGGCAAGCAATGCTCGCCCTATGGCTTCCATTGGGCCTATGATACGCATGCCCTGGCCGTCGGTACCGGCGGCGCGCTCGTCAAGCAGGGTGGCGACACCTGGTTCTTCCTAACCGCGGACTATGCTTTCGGCTACTCGCTCGAGCAGCAGACCAGCGATTTCGTCAAGGCAAGCGGCGGTAAGGTGCTCGGCTCCGTCCGCCATCCGCTGTCGACTAATGACTTCTCGTCCTTCCTGCTGCAGGCACAGTCGTCTGGCGCCAAGGTTATCGGCCTTGCCAATGCCGGCCTCGACACCTCGAATGCCATCAAGCAAGCCTCGGAATTCGGCATCACCCAGGGTGGCCAGCATCTGGCGGCACTGCTCTTTACGCTCGCCGAAGTCCACGGCCTTGGCCTGCAGGCGGCGCAGGGCCTGACGCTGACGGAAGGCTATTACTGGAACCTCGACGACAAGAGCCGCGAATTCGGCAAGCGCTTCTTTGCCCGCACCGGCAAAATGCCGAACATGATCCATGCCGGCACCTATTCCGCCGTGATGCAGTATCTGAAAGCCGTGCAGAAGGCCGGCACGGACGATACCGAGGCCGTCGCCAAGCAGCTGCATGAAATGCCTGTTGATGATTTCTTCGGCCGCGGCGGCACGGTCGGCGCCAATGGACGCATGATCCACGATATGTATCTGCTTCAGGTCAAGAAGCCTGAGGAGAGCAAAGAGCCGTGGGATTACTTCAACGTGCTGGCGACGATCCCGGGCAAGGAAGCCTATATCGATCCGGCCAAGAGCGGCTGCGACCTCGTCAAGCAATAGGATACGGACCGGCCCATGGCGATGTCCGCGACACATTCGCATGAAGAGCCTCGGGTGGTGTTATCCGCCCAGGGACTACGCCGCGATTTCGGCGGCTTCACCGCAGTCAAGAATGTCGATCTCGACGTCCATCACGCACAGGTCCACGCGCTGATCGGCCCGAACGGTGCCGGCAAGACGACGGTGTTCAACCTGCTCACCAAGTTCCTGCAGCCGACGCATGGGACCATCACACTGCTCGGCACCGATATTACCAAGACGAGACCTGACAAGGTCGCGCGCATGGGCCTCGTGCGCTCCTTCCAGATTTCCGCCGTCTTCCCGCATCTGACGGTGCTGGACAATGTTCGCGTCGCCCTGCAGCGGCAAAGCAATCTCGCCCACCAGTTCTGGCGGCCGCTATCGGCGCTCGACAGCCTCAATGCGCGCGCCGAGCAGCTTATTGCCTCCGTAGGTCTCTCGAAGGAGCGCGATGCCATCGCCGCCGATCTTTCCTATGGCCGCAAGCGCGTGCTGGAGATCGCAACGACGCTCGCGCTCGACCCGAAGGTGCTGCTGCTCGATGAGCCAATGGCGGGCATGGGGCTGGAGGATGTTAATACCGTCTCGGCCATCATCCGCGATGTGGCCCGCGACCGGGCTGTGCTCATGGTCGAGCACAATCTCTCGGTCGTTGCCGATATCTGCCATCATGTCACGGTGCTGCAGCGCGGCGAGATCCTGGCCCAGGGCGATTATGCGACGGTCAGCCGGGACCCGCGTGTCCGCGAAGCCTATATGGGCACGGAGGAGGCTTGACGATGGCGCCGCTTCTTGACGTTCAGGGCCTCAATGCGTGGTATGGTGAAAGTCATATCCTGCACGGCGTCGACATGCGTGTAGGCGAGGGGGAAACCGTCACCATCCTCGGCCGCAACGGCGTCGGCAAGACGACGACGCTGCGCACGATCGTCGGCATCGTCCGTGCCCGCAAGGGCAGGATCGCTTTCGCCGGCAAGGACATGATGCAAGTGCCGCTGCACAAGACGGCACATCAGGGCATTGGTTTCGTGCCGGAAGAGCGCGGCATCTTCTCGACACTCAGCGTCTATGAAAACCTGATGTTGCCGCCGGTCGTGGCAGCAGGAGGCATGACACTCGACGAGATCTTCGAGCTGTTTCCTAACCTGCATGAGCGGCGCAATAGCGTCGGCACAAGGCTTTCCGGCGGCGAGCAGCAGATGCTTGCCATGGCCCGCATCCTGCGCACCGGCGTCCGCATGCTACTGCTCGATGAGCCGACGGAAGGTCTTGCGCCCGTCATCGTCCAGCGCATCGGTGAAGTCCTGCAGAAGTTGAAAAGCCGCGGCATGACCATCTTGCTTGTCGAGCAGAATTTCCGCTTCGCCAGCCGCATTGCCGATCGCTTCTATGTGATGGATCACGGCCAGATGGTCTCGGAATTTCCGGTCGGCGAACTCACAGAGCGCATGGATATGCTGCACAAGGTTCTGGGGGTCTGAGCCATGACGACGATATTCGGCATCCCCGCCCAGGCGCTTCTCGGTCAATTGCTGATCGGCCTCATCAACGGTTCCTTCTATGCGCTGCTGAGCCTCGGCTTGGCGATCATCTTCGGCATGCTGCGGATCATCAATTTCGCCCATGGCGCGCTCTATATGCTCGGCGCCTTCACCGCCTATCTGCTGCTCGCCTATACAGGCATCGGCTATTGGCCGGCCCTCGTTCTGGCACCGCTGATCGTCGGGCTGTTCGGTGCGCTGGTCGAGCGGTCCTGCCTGCGCCGGCTCTACAGGGTCGATTCGCTCTATGGCTTGCTCTTCACCTTCGGCATGGCGCTGACCATCGAGGGGACCTTCCGCTATCTCTACGGTTCCTCCGGCCAGCCCTATGCCGTCCCGACGGAGTTGGCGGGCGCGAAGAATATCGGCTTCATGTTTCTGCCGGTCTATCGCGGCTGGGTGGTCATCGCCTCGCTGGTCGTCTGCATCGGCACCTGGCTGCTGATCGAAAAGACCAAGCTCGGCGCTTATCTGCGCGCCGCGACCGAGAATTCCACGCTCGTTCAGGTTTTCGGCGTCAACGTGCCGGTGCTTCTGACGCTCACCTACGGCTTCGGCGTTGCGCTTGCAGCCTTTGCCGGCGTGCTGGCCGCGCCGATCTACCAGGTCTCGCCGCTGATGGGGTCGAACATGATCATCATCGTCTTCGCCGTTGTCGTCGTCGGTGGCATGGGCTCGATCATGGGGGCGATCGTGACAGGCTATATGCTTGGGATTGCCGAGGGCCTGACCAAGGTTTTCTATCCGGAAGCCTCCAACATCGTCATCTTTGTCATCATGGCAATCGTGCTGCTTCTGAGGCCCGCGGGCCTCTTCGGTCGGGAGGCGTGATATGGCTGGATTAATCAGCTTGAGCTCCAAGGAGCGTCCGAAGCTTTCCGTGCAGAAGCTGTTGCTGATCCTCGGCCTTGTCGGTCTGATCTGGGCGCCGTTCTTCATCTATCCGATCTTCGTCATGAAGGTGCTGTGCTTCGCGCTATTTGCCTGCGCCTTCAATCTGTTGCTCGGCTATGCCGGTCTGCTCTCCTTCGGCCATGCCACCTTCTTCGGCGGTGCGGCCTATTTCACGGCTCATGCCGTGAAGGAGTGGGGGCTTCCGCCCGAGCTCGGCATCCTGATCGGCGTTGCCGGCGCGTCCCTGCTCGGTCTCGTCATGGGCTTCGTCGCCATCCGTCGGCAAGGCATCTATTTCGCCATGATCACGCTGGCGCTCTCCTACATGTTCTATTTCTTCTGTCTGCAGGCGGCATTTACCCATGGCGAGGATGGCATTCAGTCGGTGCCGCGCGGTTATCTCTTCGGCGTCCTCGACCTCAGCAACTCCTTGAACATGTATTATTTCGTCCTCGCGGTGTTTCTGATCGGCGTGCTGATCATCTGGCGTTTCATCAATTCGCCCTTCGGCATGATTCTGAAATCGATCCGCGAAAACGAGCAGCGGGCGATCTCGCTCGGCTATTCCGTTGCGCGTTACAAGCTTGGCGCCTTCGTCATGTCGGCCGCACTTGCGGGGCTTGCCGGTGCGGTCAAGGCACTGGTCTTCCAGTTTGCGACGCTGACGGATGTTGCCTGGCAGATGTCCGGCGAAGTCATTCTCATGACGCTCCTTGGCGGTATCGGCACGCTGATCGGCCCGATTTTTGGCGCGGGATTCGTGGCGACGCTGGAAAACTATCTCGCCACGTCGGAATTTCCGGTCACCATCATCACCGGCATCGTCTTCATGGTCTGCGTTTTGCTCTTCCGCCGCGGTGTCGTCGGCGAATTCTATGCCTCGCGGCTGGGACGGAAGCTGGGGTTTGAATATCGGCGGTAAAGATCAAACCTATGCGTTCTTGTTGTACACCCCCTCACCCCAGCCCTCTCCCCGAGGGGAGAGGGGGAACTGTCTTTGACGATCACCGGATTCGGGGCCGAGGCAAATGCCGAAATAGTCCCCTCTCCCCTCGGGGAGAGGGTTAGGGTGAGGGGGCATGCCAATGGATCGCTTCGACTACATCATCATCGGGGCCGGCAGTGCCGGATGCGTGCTGGCAAACCGGCTTTCGGCCGACCGCAACAATAGGGTGCTGCTGCTGGAAGCCGGCGGCAACGACAACTACCATTGGATTCATATCCCGGTCGGTTATCTCTATTGCATCAACAACCCCCGCACGGACTGGTGCTTCACCACCTCGCCGGAAGCGGGGCTGAATGGCCGGTCGCTGAATTATCCGCGCGGCAAGGTGCTCGGCGGCTGCTCCTCCATCAACGGCATGATCTATATGCGCGGCCAGGCCCGCGATTACGATCTCTGGCGCCAGCTCGGCTGCGCCGGTTGGGGCTGGGACGACGTGCTGCCCTATTTCATCAGGTCCGAGGATCACTATCGCGGCAAGGACGAGATGCACGGCGCCGGCGGCGAATGGCGGGTGGAGAAGGCCCGCGTGCGCTGGGCTGTGCTCGATGCCTTCCAGGCAGCCGCCAAGGAGGCCGGTATCCCCGAGACGGCGGATTTCAACCGTGGCAACAATGAAGGTTCCGGCTATTTCGACGTCAACCAGCGCTCCGGCATCCGCTGGAACACGACCAAAGCCTTCCTGCGCCCGGCGATGAAGCGCGGCAATCTCACCGTCTATACCAAGGCGCAGGTCCGCCGCCTGATCGTCGAGGAGGATGCCGTGGCCGGCGTCGAATTCCAACATGACGGCGTGGCGAAGCGCGCCTATGCGAACAAGGAGACGGTGTTGTCGGCCGGCTCCATCGGCTCACCGCACATTCTCGAGCTCTCGGGCATCGGCCATGGCGATGTACTGAGCAAGGCCGGCATCGACGTCGTGCGCGAGGTTCGGTCCGTCGGCGAAAATCTGCAGGATCATCTGCAGCTTCGCCTTGCCTACAAGGTGACCGGCGTGCCCACGTTGAACGAGAAGGCGACGAAGCTGATCGGCAAGGCCGCGATCGGCCTCGAATATCTGGTTCGCCGTTCAGGCCCGATGGCGATGGCCCCGAGCCAGCTCGGCATTTTCACCCGCTCCGGACCGGACAAGGAAACGCCGGATCTGCAGTATCATGTGCAGCCGGTCTCGCTCGACAAGTTCGGCGATCCCGTCCACCCCTTTCCGGCGATTACCGCGAGTGTCTGCAATCTTCGGCCTGAAAGCCGCGGCTCGGTGCATGTGCGCAGCCCCGATTTCGCCCTGCAGCCAGCCATCAGCCCCAACTATCTTTCCGCAGCCCGTGACCGGGAGATCGCCGCGCGCTCCATTCGCCTGACGCGGCGGATCGTCGCGCAGCCCTCATTCGCCCGGTTCCGCCCGGAGGAGTTCAAGCCGGGGCCGGCCTACGAGACGGATGCGGACCTGGAGCGCGCCGCCGGCGATATCGGCACGACGATTTTCCATCCGGTTGGCACATGCCGCATGGGCGGCGACGGGCAAAGCGTTGTCGACCCCCGCTTGCGGCTCAGAGCATTGGCAAGGCTGCGTATCGCCGACGCCTCCGTCATGCCGTCGATCACATCGGGCAACACCAATTCACCAACCATCATGATCGCCGAGAAGGCGGCCGAAATGATCCTTGCCGACAATAGATGAATCTTTGAGGATCGGTCACGGTAAGGACGGGAGATTTGCATGGATAGCACGGATGAAGTCATCATCGAGCGGCGCGGATCGGCCGGCATTATCAAGCTTAACCGCCCGAAGGCGCTGAACAGCCTGACATTGCCGATGGTGCGGGTCATTGCGCCGGCCCTGGAGGATTTCGCCGCAGATCCCGCAATCGCCAGCGTCATCGTCCTGGGCGAAGGGGAACGTGGCTTCTGCGCAGGCGGTGATATCCGCCTGCTGCACCAGAGCGGCAAGGAGGGCACCGATGAAGCGGAAACCTTCTGGCGCGAGGAGTTTCTGCTCAACCATGCCATCTCGCGCTATCCCAAACCCTATGTCGTGTTGATGGACGGCATCACCATGGGCGGCGGCGTCGGCCTTTCGGCCCATGGCAGCCATCGCGTCGTCACCGAGCGCACGCGCCTTGCCATGCCCGAAACCGGCATCGGCTATTTCCCGGATGTCGGCGCCACCTGGCTGCTGCCGCGGGCGCCGGGCGAAGCCGGCACTTGGATGGGTCTGACCGGACAGACCGTCGGGGCAGCCGATGTTATCCACGCCGGTTTTGCCGATCATCGTGTCGCGTCCTCCGCGTTGCCGGCTCTCGTGGATGCGATCGTAGCGCTGCCCGCTGCCGCCTCTGCCGCAGACGTGCACGCCCTCATCCGGACGATGGCTGTAGATGCCGGCGAAAGCCGGCTTGCGGCAAACCGACAGGTGATCGATCGGGCGTTTTCGGCAGACACGATGGAGGAAATTCTCAAGGCTTTGGCCGATGAACCGGGAGAATTTGCCACTGAAGCCGCTGGCGTGATCGCCAGCCGCTCGCCGACCAGCCTGAAGCTGACCTTGCGGCTGCTCAGGGCAGGGCGAACGAGCGCCGATTTGGCCGAATGCCTCAATCGTGAACTCGGCGCCTGTAAGGGCATATTGTATAATCATGATTTCTACGAGGGCGTGCGCGCTGCCGTCATCGACAAGGATCGCAATCCGAAATGGTCTCCGGCGAGCCTTTCCGAAGTAACGGCGGATGCCATCGACCGTTTCTTCATACCGGTGCAGCCACCACTTTTCACAAGATAACCGATCATGGGAGGAAAATATCATGACACGGATCGCATTCATCGGCCTCGGCAATATGGGAGGGCCGATGGCCGCCAATCTCGTCAAGGCCGGCCACGCCGTCACTGGATTCGATCTTTCGCATGACGTGCTGAAGGCAGCCGAAGCTTCTGGCGTGAAGCCCGCCAACGTGTTGACAGAGGCCCTGGCTGATGCCGAAGTGGTCGTGACCATGCTGCCGAAGGGGCAGCATGTCCTGACCGTCTGGACCGACGTGCTGCGCTCCGTGCCGAAGGGAACTCTGCTGATCGACAGTTCCACCATCGATGTCGATAGCGCCCGCAAGGCGCATGCGATGGCAAGCGATGCCGGTTGCCTTTCGCTCGATGCTCCAGTGTCCGGCGGCACCGGCGGTGCTGCGGCCGGGACACTGACCTTCATGGCCGGCGGCTCGACGGAAAGCTTTGCGGCCGCCAAACAGCTGCTTGAAGTCATGGGCAAGAAGATCGTCCATTGCGGTGATGCCGGCGCCGGCCAGGCGGCAAAGATCTGCAACAACATGATCCTCGGCATTTCCATGATCGGCGTCTGCGAAGCCTTCGTGCTCGGCGAAAAGCTTGGCCTCTCTCACCAGGCTCTGTTCGATGTCGCCTCCACGTCGTCAGGCCAATGCTGGTCGATCAATACCTATTGCCCGGTGCCTGGTCCTGTGCCGACGTCTCCGGCCAACAACGACTACAAGCCCGGCTTTGCCGCCGCCTTGATGCTCAAGGACCTGCGCCTGTCACAGGAAGCGGCACTCTCCAGCGGCGCATCGACGCCTCTGGGTGCGGAGGCGGCGCAGCTCTATGCGCTCTTCGAAAAGCTCGGCAATGGCGGCCGCGATTTTTCCGCGATCATCGAGATGTTTCGCGAGGCGAAGTGAGGATGGCTGGAGGATCAGACGGGGCAGGCTGCCCCTCACCCCGGCCGGAATCGCATATGAAATGAGGTCGTTGCCGCGCACCCCTTCTCCCCTCGGGGAGAAGGAACTTGCGGAGGCAGCATCAAAGAACATGCCTGACCTGCCGACCTCAATCGCTGAGTCTCACCGCCACATGCCCCGCATGCGCGCACCCACATCGACGCGCACCTCTCGCGCCCGAATGGCGGCAGCGCTTTCAGCCCGCGCCTGTGGCCAGCCGCAGACCTCGAAGAACTGCAGCAACGTCGCGGGAATGAAGCGGGTGCGCGAGGCAAAGACATGCTTGTCGCCCTGCGCATGCTGGCCGTGCACAAAGAAGCGCTGCGGAATGACGAGATCGAGATTGTCCTTCGCCCGCGTCATCGCGACGTAGAGCAGCCGTCGCTCCTCCTCGATTTCGGCGGATGATCCGACGGCGAGGTCGGCGGGGATGCAGCCGTCGACGGCGTTGAGGATGAAGACCTTCATCCATTCCTGCCCCTTGGCGGAATGGATGGTGGAGAGGATCAGATAGTCCTCGTCGAGCAGCGGCACGCCAGCCTGATCACTGGTGGCGTCGGGCGGATCGAGCGTCAGCTCGGTGAGGAAGCGCTCACGCGAGCCGTAGCCTGCGGCAATCTGTTCAAGCTGGACGAGATCCGCCTGGCGGGTCGACGCATCCTCATGTACGCGTTCCAGATGTGGCTCGTACCATTGGCGAACGAGGCCGATTTCCGCTGGCCAGCCGGCCTTCCCGCTTTTGACCTCCCGCATCGTCTCGACGAAGGCAGCCCAATCGTCTCCCGTGCGCGGTGGCGGCGGGAGTTCGGTGAGCGCCGTGATCGGGCTTGCCTCTTCGCCGATCTGGTCGAGCACGCGCTGGGCCGTGGAAGGGCCGACGCCGGGCAGGAGCTGCATCAGGCGGAAGCCTGCCACGCGATCGCGCGGATTCTGGGCGAAGCGCAGCGCCGCCAACATGTCCTTGACATGGGCGCTGTCGAGGAATTTCAGTCCGCCGAACTTGACGAAGGGAATGTTGCGTCGGGTGAGCTCCACTTCGAGCGGGCCGCTGTGGCTCGAGGTGCGGAAGAGCACGGCCTGCTGCTTGAGCCTTGCACCGCCCTCGCGATTTTCCAATATCTGGTCGGCGATGTAGCGCGCCTGATCGGCCTCGTCACGAACCGTCACCAGCCGCGGCCGCTCCGTGCTTTGCCGCTCGGTGCGCAGGTTCTTGGTGAAGCGCTCCGAGGCGAGATCGATCACGGCATTGGCGGCAGCAAGGATCGGCTGCGTCGAGCGGTAATTGCGGTCGAGCGTGACAATATTGGCCGAGGGCGTGAAGGCCTTGGGGAAATCGAGGATGTTGCGTACGGTGGCGGCACGGAAGGAATAGATCGATTGCGCGTCGTCGCCGACGACGGTCAAACCGCGGCCATCGGGCTTGAGCGCCAGCAGAATGGAGGACTGCAGCCGGTTGGTGTCCTGATACTCATCGACAAGCACATGGTCGAAGCGGCTGCCGATATCCTCGGCGATCAGTGGCTCCTGCAGCATATGCGCCCAATAGAGCAGCAGGTCGTCGTAATCGAGTACGTTCTGCACCTGCTTTGCCTCGACATAACAGGCGAAAAGATCGCGCAGCTGCTGCTCCCACATGGCGCACCATGGGAAGAAGTCGCGCAGCACGCCGTCGAGCGGCGCTTCCGCGTTGACGGAGCGCGAATAGATGGCAAGGCATGTCGCCTTGGTCGGGAAGCGGTTCTCCGTCTTCGAAAAGCCGAGGTCGTGGCGCGCAAGGTTCATCAGGTCCGCGCTGTCTTCCCGGTCGTGGATTGTGAAGGCCGGGTCGATGCCGATCTGCTCTGCATAGTCCCGCAGCAGGCGTGCGCCGATGCCGTGGAACGTGCCGCTCCAGGCAAGCGCGTCGGCGTTAATGCCGGCATTCGCATCCAGCACCTCGCGGCAGATCCGCTCAACGCGGCGGCCCATCTCGGCGGCAGCGCGGCGCGAGAAGGTCATCAGCAGGATGCGGCGCGGGTCCGCACCTCTAACGATCAGATGCGCAACGCGATGAGCGAGGGTATTTGTCTTGCCGGAGCCGGCTCCGGCGATGACGAGCAGCGGGCCGGCAATATGGCCGTCACCGCTCGTGCCATGCTCCACCGCCAGCCGTTGCTCCGGGTTCAGCTTTTCCAGATAGGCAGCGGTCATCAACTCTCCTGAATACCTCCGGCGGCAGGCGGAGCGCGTTATGCGGCGAATCGCAAGCGCGAAAATATAGGGACGTTCTATGGATGTTCCGAATCGCCAAAGCCTGTCAAGATAGCAGGGCCTGCACGCGGATGTGACCTCGGGCGCAAGAATCTTGCAGGGATTTGCACTCGTTTGGCTCGAAAAGAAACTGCTTCATGCTTATGTATCATCACGGCGCAGTATTTTGAGTTTTTGGGGCTTCGTAATGCGTAGAATGAAGGTTTCAAAACATGAACGAAACGATTGCCACCGGGCTGCGTCTGCCTAGCGGCCTCGTGGCTTTGCCGGGCGGCCGCCTTGCGGTCGTGGAAATGGATGCCAGTCGCCGCAGTCTGAAACTTTTCGACGCAAGCGGCGTACCGCAGGAACTTTGCCGGGTCGGCGGCCGGCCAATGGGGGTTGCGGTCGATGGTGACGGATGTTTCTGGGTAGCCAACGGCCCGGAAAATTCCCTTGTGAGATTATCGGCGCAAGGCCGCGTCCTGCAAGTCATCGAGGGTAGCGCGGATGGTCCATTCCTCCATCCGAATGCACTCGCGTTCGGACCTGACGGCCTGCTTTACATGACCGATTCTGGCATCCGCCTTGCCAATCTTCTCGAAGGCGGCCACATCCATCCCGATTTCTTCAAGGCGGCTTATAATGGCTGCGTATATCAGATCGATCCGGCCGAGGGCCGGGTTATCCGGGTCTTGGCAGCCGGCCTGCTCTTTGCGAGTGGCATTGCCTTCGGTGCCGACGGATTGCTCTATTATAGTGAAACGCTGACCGGAAAAATTTATCGGCAGGTCGTTGGCGGCAGGCAGGAAATGTTTGTCCAGTCGATGACATCACCCGCCGTCAATGCGCTGCGCGGGCCAGCGGGCCTCGCCTTTGATCGCAGCGGCATGCTCTATTGCGCCATGTACGGTCTGGGTGAAATTTCCATGGTGGACGCGGAGGGAAAAATGGCCGGCCATATCCGCACGGACGGCACACGGCCAGCCAATATAGCCTTTACCGTCGACCGCAAACATCTGCTCGTCAGTGAGCAGGAAAACGGTGTCGTGGAAAAGATTACGGCGCCGCGTCCGGGCTTGCCTTTGCATATCCCGTCGATCTCGTAACGCGGCCGGCGGACATGCCCGGAAGCCGGGCATGTCCCTTTTTTGCTTATTCCGCAGCAGGAATCTGCTTGTTGTCCTTGCCGGACTTTCCGTCTGCCGGTGCCGTGTCATTGGCGACCGGCTTGGCATGACGGCGACGCCAGTCGCCGAGGAACAGCAGGATCGGTGCGGCAATGAAGACCGACGAGGCGCCTGCAACGAGGATACCGAACACCATCGGGATCGCGAAGCTGGAGACGGCGCTGCCGCCCCAGATCGCCATCGGCACCAGCGCCAGGAAGGCGGTGGCGTTGGTGTAGAGGCTTCGCGCCAGGGTCTCGTTGATCGACTTGTCGATGATATCTCGCAGCGGCATCGACTTGTAGAGCCGCATGTTTTCACGCATGCGGTCATAGACCACGACCTTGTCGTTCACCGAATATCCCACAAGCGTCAGGATCGCGGCGATGGCCGTCAGGTTGAAATCGAGGCCGGTGATCGCGAAGAAACCGATTGCCTTGGTGACGTCGAGCACCAGCGTGACGATGGCGCCGACCGCGAACGGCCATTCGAACCGCACCCAGATGTAGACGAGCATCGCCAGGCTGGCGATCACGACCGACAGGATGCCGGCCCAGGCAAGCTCGCCCGAGACCTTCGGACCGATGACATCGGTGCCTTCGATGGTCGCGCTTGGATCGATCTTGATGATTTCCGCCTTGAGCTTGGTCACCGCGGCTGTCTGCGCCTCTTCGCCGCCGTCCTGGCGCTGGGCGCGGACAAGGAGGCTGTTGTTGTCGCCGAAGGATTGCAGTGCGATTTCGCCGAGGCCGAGCGTGTTCAAGCCCTCGCGGAACGTAGACAGATCGGCCGCGTCCTTGGTCTTGACCGACATCTGGATGCCGCCGCGGAAATCGACGCCGTAGTTGAGGCCCGGATGGACGAACAGGACCACCGAGGCGATCGACAGGATCGCCGAGACGGTGATGCCGAAGAAGCGAGCCTTCATGAACTGGATATGCTTGTCATAGGGGCTGAAGGGGATCAGCGGCCTGATGTTGATCACCTTCAGCTTGCGGCGGCGAGTGATGGCGATCATCACGACGCGCACGAAGGCGACGGAGGTGAACATCGAGATGATGAGGCCGAGACCCATGGTCACGGCAAAGCCGCGAACCGGGCCGGAGCCGAAGTAGAACAGGATGGCGGCGGCGATCAGGGCCGTCATGTTGCCGTCGATGATCGTCGAATAAGCCTTCCGGAAGCCGTTATCGATGGCGGCGAAGGCGCCGCGGCCCTTGCGGGTCTCTTCGCGGATGCGCTCGTTGATGAGAACGTTGGCATCAACCGCAAGGCCGATGCCGAGGACGACGCCGGCGATGCCGGGCAGCGTCAGCGTGGCGCCGACAAGCGTCAGGGCCGAGAAGGTCAGGACCGTGTGGATGAGCAGGGCAACGTTCGCGAGAATTCCCCAGGCGCCGTAGAGCACGAAGATGAAGGCGGCAACCAGGACGAAGCCGACCAGGCCGCTATAGATGCCCTTCTGGATGGCGTCGCTGCCGAGGTCGGCGCCGACGGTACGCTCTTCGATGACGGTGAGCTTGGCGGGCAAAGCGCCGGCGCGCAGCAAGGCTGCAAGCGTAGTGGCGCTGTCTGCGGTGAAGTTGCCGGAGATCTGGCCCGAACCGCCGGTGATAGGCTCGCGGATATTCGGCGCGCTCAGAACCTTGTTATCGAGAACGATAGCAAAGGGCTTGCCGACATTTTCGCGGGTGATTTCGGCAAAGCGGTTGGCGCCGGCGCTGTCGAAGCGGAAGGTGACGAGCGGCTCGTGCGTATTCGGATCGAAGCTGACGCGGGCATCCGTTAGGCGGTCGCCAGACAGTTCGATGCGGTCGAGAACCGGATAGCTGTTGCCCTGCTCGTCCTTCATGATGGTGACGCCGGGGCCGGGATTGTTTGGATCGACGTTATCGGCGAGCAGGTGGAAGGACATCTTCGCGGTCGAGCCGAGAAGTTCACGCAGGTGCGACGGATCCTGTGCGCCCGGTAACTGGACGAGAACGCGGTTCGGACCAACGCGCTGGATGGTCGGCTCGGCGACGCCCACCTGGTCGACGCGCTTGCGGATGACTTCAAGGCTCTGCTGGACGGCGGAATCGACGTTGGCCGAAATGCCTGCCTGCGAGAAGGACATTGCGATGGTCGCGCCGTTCGGCTTGATGCTGAGATCCGACTGGCCGGCCGAGAGGCCCGACGTGATCGTATTGGCCAGCGTCTGCAGCTGCGTCACCGCATCACCGCTCTGCGAGGCATCGTTGAGCGTCACGACGATCTGGTCGCCGTTGCGAACGACCGAGCGGACCTGGATGTTCTTGTCGCGCAGCACGCGGCGTGCGTCCTGCTGCAGCGATTGCAGCCGGCCGTTTGTCAAATCCTTCTCGTCGACTTCGAGAACGAGATAGGAACCGCCGCGAAGGTCAAGGCCGAGGGATACCTGGCTATGAGGCAGCCAGGATGGGATCTTGCTGAGAACCGACGGCGGCAGCGCGTTCGGCAGGGCGATCAGAAAGCCGATGACGATGATCACCGTATAGAGTGCCACGAGCCATGGTGAGGTACGCATGGGTATTATCCTTGAAAATAGGCTTATGCCGACGGTCTGGCCGCAGGCGGACTTGAGATCGTGTTGGAAATGCAGCGCGTCTGCGCCAAACGCTTAGGCAAGCGCGCCAGGAGGTGCACGCGCGAGATAGGCGCGAAACGCCAGGGATTCGAGCCGTGCGGCATCGTTCGGGCGGTTCGATAGCCACGAGGCCGCCGGATATCCGAGGGTAGGGAGGGAGCCAAGCGTTGCAGGCCCTATGTCGTGCCATGTGGCCTTCGGCGTCACTAGCCGATCGGCAACGACGATGCCGCGCACCGGATCACGCAGAGATAGATAGAGAGGCTGGGTGTCCTTGCCCGAGGAGAGCGCGTCTGCATCGGCGCGTGCGGCAAGATTGATGCCGCCGCCAAGCGCCAATCCGATATAGGCGAAGAAGGCGACGAACAGCGAGGCGATCACGCGCGCTCCGGCGCGGTGCGTCCTGTCGTCTCTATCTTCGCTGTCGGCGGCGCCGAATTCGAGCGGGTTCAACGGTCCAAAATGCCTTCATTCCTTTGCCGGAGCGAACTCCGGCGGTTCGGCCATGATAACAGGACGCCTAGCGTCTTCCTAGTAGCGGCCTGTCATGATGCAGTTGCACGAGCCGGTCAACAGTCCCGGCTCTATTTCTTAATTTTCCGTTTCAGTCGTGGCTGACGGTTTGGGCGCCAGGCAGGATGCCGGCACGCGATAGGCATAGAGCGTCTTGCCCTTCATTTCGCCATAGGGCGGCGACCAGCTCTTCAGGAGTTCGGCCTGGCCTTCTGGGCACTCGATCGGATCGTTGTCGACGAACAGGACCGGGCCGGTCACGCTGGGCGGTAGGGAAAAATCCTGCTCATAATAGTTGTGGGGGAAGCCACCGAAAGGACGGGCATAGATGCGGAACGGCTTGCCCTTCAGCGTATAATAGAGATCGGCAAGGATATCGCGATCCTGCGCGACGATTTCTTTCATCTTCGCCTGCGCGGCGGTATTGGCGATTTCCTCACTGATGACGCTGCGGCCGACATAGCGCTTCATGACGAGATCGCCGTTCGGCAGCTTCATGTCATAGGCGAAGACCGTCAGTACCGGGATCACGACGGCGACGACGGCGCCGATGATCAGCGAGGTGCTCAGCCCCTTTTTCGTCAGCCGATAGAGCAACCAGACGGCAAGAATGGTGCCGGCGGCATAGGCCGAGACGGCCCAGTTGGCATAGGCCTTGGCCAGAAGGGCCTGCAGCGTGATCAGCGCCACGACAGGCACAGACAGCCAGAACAGCAGCTTTTCCCGGTCGTCGCTCTGTCCACGGACCAGTCGCCACGTCGCCCACAAAAGCGCGTAGAAGACGACCGGCCCGACCACGCCGAACTGGGCGCCGAAAAAGCTGAGCCCGTTGAGTATGTGCTTCAGCAAACCGTTGCCGCCGCCGCTCTTGCTCCATTGGGCAATGTTTTCGGTGTGCTTTATGGTCGCCGCATCATGGGTGAGATTCCACCAGAGATTGGGGGAAACGACGATGGCGCCGACGATGGCGGCAATGGCCACATCCCGCCAGGCGATCCGCGCCGAACGCATGGTCAGCATGGCAATGCCGACGCCGGGCAGAAGGAAGAGCACCGAATATTTCGTCAGGAAGGCGCAACCGAGGCTGGCGCCGAGGATGACGGCTTCCAGCACCGAGGAGCGCCTGGTCAGGCCGATAAAGGCCCAGATGGCGATGGTCACGAACAGGATCTGGATCGTGTCGGTCGATACCAGCACGGCGGAAAGCGAGGCGGCCGGCAGTGTGATGAAGATGACGCCGACCCAGGGCGCAATCTCGCGTCCGGTCTCGTCGTCGATCAGCCGCCGCGTCGTGCACATCAGCATCAGGGCGGTGGCGAGATGGAAGAGCGGCGCCGATATGCGGATCCAGAAGGTCGAATCCGAGCCGGAGATCGCATTGAAGAAGCGGATGACCCAGGCAATCATCGGTGGCTTGGAATAATAGCCGAAATCGAGATTCTGACCCCAGAACCAGTATTGCGCCTCGTCGACGAAGAGATCCGTCCTGTTGAGAAGCAACATGAGCACGCGCCAGAGCGTCACTCCGAAGATGATCGCGAGGGCGAGCGCCAGCGAAAGTTTCTGGGCGTTTGTTCGGGAACGGGTCGTGTCGAGCATTAAAAGATGGGTCTCGGTGCCTGATCGTGAGGCTTAATACGGAACTATTGAGGCCAAAGCTAGCTCCCTGCCATCCGTAAGAACAGCAGCGTTCGCATCGTGGCCACGACGTGCCATATGTCCGATTTTTGGATCTCAGACGTTCGTTAAAGCTTGCCTAGAGGATGCGAGGGGTAGCTTTGCCGCGCGCCTCTTCGATGCGGGACAGAAGCATGAAGGCCACAAGCGTCAGGCTGGCCATCAGCGAGGCAGTCAAACCAAGAACAATCATTGCTCTCTCCGTAGCGACATCGAAACTGTCTATCCCTTGGGTAGTAAGGGATGAAGCTTGCTCGTGACTTGCGATCTGTGTTTTGCCGGCCAGATAAACTATATCGGAAAGTAATCGCTAATTTAGTATAGGTCAGTAGCTGACGCGCCTTCTTCCGTCATTAACCTTCGGGCAAGGAATTAACCATAAATATTGAGCTTGAACGTCGGAATGGGAAAATTGTGACTCGTTCTCAGCAGGCATGAAGCCGCCCCGTCGTACCGGGTCCGATCCGGTATCCATTTCATCAAACAGGTCCGCAACAGACTTTGATGAACGAGCGAGCTTCGGTGCCTCGATCAGCTGATCGACGGCAGCGCCTGCCTTTTCTCGCCTCCTCATTGCGCTTGGCGCGGATCATCAGCGGTTTCGCCGGCGCTTGAATGCGCGGCAGTTCGGCAGGGACGATTTTGGCGCAGGATTCGCCGTCAGATCAGGCAGGCAGGGCGCAGGCTGGCAGCCTTCGCGACCGCTTGCGTTTTGCTGGTCTCGATGCCGGGCAATGTGAAACCTTGCGCCGTCACCGGCCAATGCTAGAGGCGCATCTCAAAGCCGGTCTGCGCGATCTTTTCCACCGCTTCCAGACCTTCCCGGATGCCACTCGCAATTTCACCAGCGAAAGCCAGCTCGAACGGCTCCAGGATTTGCAGTCCTCGCACTGGGATGTGCTGACGGATGCGCGCTTCGACAGCCTCTATGCCGAGCGCGTTAAGGTTCTCTCCGAAAGCGAAAGCAAGATGGGGCTCGATCCGCGCTGGCACGTTGCGGGCCATGGCGTGGTGCTGGAGCATCTCCTTGCTGGCCTTCTCGAGGATATGGGAAGCCGCGCCATTCTTCCGGGAGCCAAGCGTCGCGCCCGTGAACTGAGCGAACTTGTCACATCGGTCGTGCGGCTCGTCATGGTCGATGTCGAGATTGCCGTTTCGCTACGCTTCAACGAATTGCGGGTCGGTCACCAGCGGGCGCTGGCCGAACAGCGGGCTGGCGATCGCGCCGAGGCAGCGGCCTATATTGCCGATCTCGCCAACGGTCTTGCCGTTCGCGATCTGACGACCCGGCTGCCGACGGATTGTCCCGAAGCCTATACCGAAGTCGCGGAAGCCTTGAACGCGGCGCTCACTGACATCCAGCAGCAGTTTTCGGCGCTGTCCGGTGGTGTACAGGCGGCCGAAGCGACGAGCGACGCCATTTCCCGCGCCTCGAAATCCCTGGCTGAAAAATCGTCCGAGCAGTCGCGAGGACTTGCGGCCTCCGCAAAGCAGCTTGCAGAACTGGCTGAACAGGTGCGCGGCAATGCGGCCAATACGCGCTCGGCCGAGCGCGTGACGGCATCGACCCGCGTCGCAGCGGAAGACAGCGGAAGGATCGTCGGGCAGGCGATCTCCGCTATGGCTGATATCGAAACGTCAGCCGAAAAGATCGGCCAGATCATCGGCGTCATCGATGAGATCGCTTTCCAGACCAATCTTCTAGCCTTGAATGCCGGCATCGAGGCAGCCCGCGCCGGTGATAGCGGCCGCGGCTTTGCCGTCGTCGCGCAGGAGGTTCGCGCGCTTGCCCAGCGGTCCGCCGATGCTGCACGCGAGATCAAGGTTCTGGTGACGGGCACCAAGGCGCAGGTGGACGCGGGCGTCCAGATGGTTGGCCGCACCCAGGAAGCGATCGGCAGCATCGTCAGCCAGGTGACCGATATCAACGACGCCATTTCTGGAATTGCTGCGGCGAGCGACGAACAGCTCACCGGCCTCAAGGCGCTGGCATCAGATATTGGCGGCTACAGCGAGCGTGCGGCAGCCGCCGGCAACGAGGCAAGCCGCTCCGAGGAAGGCGCCGATCATCTCCATGCCGTCGTCGTTGAACTTGGCCGGACCATTCGCGAGTTCCGCATCGAACGCGAGCGGCGCCATGCGGCTTCGGTCAAGTCCGCGCCGCAACGACAGCTTTCGGCTCGTGATGAGTTCAATACCACGCGGGATGAAGACGAGATGACCGATTTCGGTTTCCCGCTTCGCAGGACCGCATCGGGAGCTGAGCGCAATGCCTTTTGATTTTTCAGTTTCATGCACATGTGGGCCGATCGGCTCGATGTCAGACAACAAGGAATGAAGCGATGCCGAGCAGGAAAGGCGAAAAGACAATCAGTCTGGCCGCGGTGCTGGACCTCAACGAGGCCTCTGCCCTTCGCGGCACGCTGATGGGGTTGCGCGGCAGCAATGTCGCGATCGATGCGTCCGGCGTCGAAAGGATCGGGACCTTGTGCGTGCAGGTCATCATGGCCGCCGCCAAGACCTGGGATGAGGACAAGCTCTCCTTCACCTTCTCCAAGGTGTCGGATGCATTTCAAAAAACAATGCAGGTGATCGGGGTGGATATCTCCCATCTGCTTGCCAAGGAGATCCGGCAATGAAGAAAAAAGTGCTGACCGTGGATGATTCCCGGACCATTCGAAACATGCTTCTCGTCACCCTCAACAATGCGGGTTTCGAGACCATTCAGGCCGAAGACGGTGTCGAGGGACTGGAAATCCTGGAGGAAGCCAATCCCGACGTCATCGTCACGGATATCAACATGCCGCGCCTTGACGGCTTCGGCTTCATCGAGGGCGTTCGCCGCAACGACAGATACCGCGCCGTTCCGATCCTCGTTCTGACGACCGAAAGCGATGCGGAAAAGAAGAACCGTGCCCGCCAGGCCGGTGCGACCGGCTGGATCGTCAAGCCGTTCGATCCCGCCAAGCTGATCGATGCCATCGAGCGCGTAACCGCCTAAACAGGATCCGCCCCTTATGGATATGAACGAAATCAAAGAGATTTTCTTCCAGGAGTGCGAAGAGCAGCTCGCCGAACTGGAATCCGGTCTCCTGAAAATGAATGACGGTGACCGCGACCCGGAAACCGTCAATGCCGTATTCCGCGCCGTTCATTCCATCAAGGGTGGGGCAGGTGCCTTCGGTCTGGACGACCTGGTCGCATTCGCTCACGTCTTCGAGACCACACTCGATTGCGTTCGATCCAACAAGCTGGAGCCGACTCAGGAAGTTCTGAAGGTCATGCTCAAGGCCGCCGACGTTCTGGCGGATCTCACCAATGCCGCCCGCGACGGCGGCAGTGTCGACCAAGCCCGCAGCCGCGGCCTGGTCAAGGAATTGGAAGCCTTGGCAAATGGCGATATTCCTACGCCGTCAGCCGCGGTGCTTGTCGATGTTGCTCCGAAGCCCGTCGTCGCCGCGCCTGCGCCAACGGATGAAAGTGGATTCCAGCCCATCCCCTTCAGCTTCGACGATGATTTCGGCAGCGACGAGCTGGCCGTTGATGCCAGGCCGGAATATGAAGTCAGCTTCAGGCCGCGGTCCGATCTCTACGCCAAGGGCAACGATGCGACGCTGTTGCTGCGCGACCTCTCGCGGCTCGGCGAGATGAACATCTTCTGCGATATGGATGCATTGCCGGGTCTTCCCGACATCGATCCGGAAGGCGCCTATTTCAAATGGGCAATCTCGATCAAGACGGACAAGGGCGAAGACGCCATTCGCACCGTCTTCGAATTCGCTGAATGGGACTGCGATCTCGATGTCCAGCTGGCCGGAAGCGGCGGGTCTTCGAGCGGCGAAGAATTGCCGATGGTACCAGTGCCCTTTGATCTTTCGATCCTCGACGACGGCGCCGCACCGGCTGCCGAAACCGTAGAGGAGACACCGGCGCCGAAAAGCGATGTCGCTGCCGCCGTGGCCGCCGCGGAAACCGCAAGCAACGTTACACAGCTGGCCTCGGCTGCCGCACGCGTCGAGAAGAAGGAGGCCGCCCTTGCCGCCGCTGCCGCTTCCAATGCGGCCGCCGCACAGAACAGTGCTGCCGCTGCTGCCGCCGGCCAGACCATCCGTGTCGATCTCGATCGTGTCGATCGCCTGATCAACCTCGTCGGCGAGCTTGTCATCAACCAGGCGATGCTCTCCCAGAGCGTCATTGAGAACGACAACAACGGCGCGTCTTCGATCAACATGGGTCTCGAAGAGCTGCAGCAGCTCACCCGCGAGATCCAGGACAGCGTCATGGCGATCCGTGCGCAGCCGGTGAAGCCCGTCTTCCAGCGCATGTCGCGCATCGTCCGCGAAATCGCCGATATGACGGGCAAATCGATCCGCCTGATCACTGAAGGTGAGAACACCGAAGTCGACAAGACGGTCATCGACAAGCTTGCCGAACCGCTGACGCATATGATCCGCAATGCCGTCGACCACGGCATCGAAACGCCGGAAAAGCGCGCGACGCTCGGCAAGAACCCGGAAGGTACGGTTCGCCTGACGGCAAAGCATCGCTCCGGCCGCATCCTGATCGAGCTTGCCGACGATGGCGCCGGCATCAACCGCGAGAAGGTGCGCCAGAAGGCGATCGACAACGATCTGATCCCGGCCGACGCCAATCTGTCGGACGAGGAAGTCGATAACCTGATCTTCCTGCCGGGCTTCTCGACCGCCGACAAGATCTCGGACATTTCCGGCCGCGGTGTCGGCATGGACGTGGTCAAGCGCTCGATTCAGGCGCTTGGCGGCCGCATCAACATCAGCTCCAGACCGGGTCAGGGCTCCGTCTTCACCATGAGCCTGCCGCTGACGCTTGCCGTACTCGATGGCATGGTGGTGACGGTTGCCGGCCAGACCTTGGTCGTGCCGCTGACAGCGATCGTGGAGACGCTGCAGCCCGAGGCTGCCGCCATCCACTCTTTCGGTGCGAACCACCGCCTGATCTCGATCCGCAACAGCTTCTGCCCGCTGGTCGATGTCGGCCGCATCCTGAATTTCCGTGCTACGCAGGCCAATCCGGTCGAAGGCGTCGCGCTGCTGGTGGAATCGGAAGGCGGCGGTCAGCGCGCCCTCATGGTCGATGCCATTCAGGGCCAGCGCCAGGTCGTCATCAAGAGCCTCGAGGCCAACTACACGCATGTCCCGGGCATTGCCGCCGCCACCATCCTCGGCGATGGCCGCGTGGCGCTGATCCTCGACGTCGATGCGGTGGTCGGCGCTTCGCGCGGCCAGTCGTTGAAGCCCGAAATGTCTTATGCGGCGGTGGGGTGAGTTGATGTCCTATGCCGTCAAGAACCTGAGCCAGGGCAATCGCGAGCTGATCGCCTTCCGCATCGGCGATCAGGAATTCTGCGTTAACATCATGTCGGTTCGCGAAATCCGCGGCTGGACCCCGGCAACGGCCATGCCGCACGCGCCGGGCTACGTGCTCGGGATCGTCAACTTGCGCGGCGCGGTGCTGCCGATCATCGATCTTTCCGCCCGGCTCGGCATGAAGCGGGCGGAACCGACGGCACGGCATGTGATCATCGTGGCGCAGGTCAAGCGCAAGATGGTCGGCCTCCTGGTCGATGCGGTTTCGGACATTCTGACCATCACCGACGACAGCATCCAGCCGACACCGGAGGTCTCCTCCGATCACGAGCGGCAGTTTGCCCGCGGCATCGTGGCGATCGACCGCCGCATGATCTGCCTGATCGAACTGGAAGCCCTGTTCCCTGAAAGCGAAAGCGAGGCTGCATGAGCGTGATGGGAGCAATGGATTTCAAGGCGTCTCCGGATGAGGTGCTGGCGAGCGGCGAATATCCGCTGACGCGGCGCGACCTCTCGGAAATCGCCGCCATGATCTATGCGGATGCGGGCATTTCTCTCAACGAGAGCAAGGCGTCGCTCGTCTATTCAAGGTTGTCGAAGCATATCCGCGCGCTGGGCCTCGCCGGCTTCCGCGACTACTGTCTGCTGGTGTCTTCGCCGGCTGGAAGTGCGGCGCGTCGCGAGATGCTGTCGCATCTGACGACCAATTTCACCCGCTTCTTCCGTGAAAACCATCATTTCGATCATCTGCGCGACGAGGTTCTGCCGGGCCTGTTGGCACGCGCCAAGGCTGGGGGCCGGGTGCGCATCTGGTCGGCCGCCTGCTCCGACGGGCAGGAACCTTACTCGATCGCGCTGACGGTGCTTGCCTTGATGCCGAATGTGGCTGACTTCGATTTCAAGATCCTGGCGACGGATATCGACCCCAAGATCCTCGGGCTTGCCCGCGCCGGCGCCTATGATGAATCTTCGCTCGAAACGGTTTCTCCGGCCATGCGCAAGCAGTGGTTCCAGGAAGTTAATGTCCAGGGTCGCCGCAAATTCCAGATCGACGATCGCGTCAAGCGGCTCATCACCTTCAACGAACTGAACCTGCTCGGGCAGTGGCCCTTCAAGGGCCTGTTCGACGTCATATTCTGCCGCAACGTCGTTATCTATTTCGACGAGCCGACGCAGACGAAAATCTGGACGCGCTTCGCCGGCCAACTCCAGGATGCCGGCCATCTCTATATCGGCCACTCCGAGCGCGTGGCCGGGGAGGCCAAGCAGGTCTTCGACAATATCGGCATCACCACCTATCGCTATCTCGGCAGGAACGCGGGGAGGAAACCATGAACGCAGCTGCCCGTGTTCTCGTCGTCGATGACTCCCCGACCATGCGCGGCCTGATCACGGCCGTATTGCGCGCCGATCCGGAAGTCGACGTCGTCGGCCAGGCCGGCGATGCGCTCGAGGCGCGCGCCGCCATCAAGGCGCTCAATCCGGATGTCGTCACCCTCGATATCGAGATGCCGAACATGAACGGCCTCGAATTCCTGGAAAAGATCATGACGCTCAGGCCCATGCCGGTCATCATGGTCTCCACCATGACCCATCGTGGTGCCGACGCGACGCTTGCCGCCTTGGAAATCGGCGCATTCGACTGCGTCGGAAAGCCCTCGCCGGGCGAGCCGCATCCTTTCGGCGATCTGGCGGATAAGGTAAAGGCGGCTGCTCGCTCCCAGCGTCAGTATGTGAAGCCCACCGCTCAGCGCGGGCCGCCGCCGGCCGTCGCGGACTTCCGCGTGGGACGCAAGATCGTCGCCATCGGTTCCTCCACCGGCGGCGTCGAGGCGCTGATCAACGTCTTGCAGAAGTTCCCGGCCAATTGCCCGCCGACCGTTATCACGCAGCATATGCCGCCGACCTTTACGCGCAGCTTCGCCGAGCGGCTGAACCGCCTCTGCGCGCCGGTCGTCCAGGAGGCGACAGATGGCGCGCGGCTGGAAATCGGCAAGATCTATCTGGCGCCCGGCGGCGAAAGGCACCTTAGGGTCGCCAATGCCGCAGCACCCCATTGCCGTCTGGTAGACGGCGGGCCGGTGAACGGCCATCGCCCTTCCGTCGACGTGCTTTTTGATTCGGTTGCCGAACTGGCAGGCCGCAATGCCGTCGGTGTGATCCTGACCGGTATGGGGCGCGACGGCGCCGCCGGTCTCCTCAAGATGCGCCACGCCGGCGCGCGCACCATCGGGCAGAACGAGAAGACCTGCGTGGTCTACGGCATGCCGAGGGTCGCCCACGAGCTTGGTGCAGTCGAACAGCAGTTTCCGCTGAACGCCATTGGCGAGGAAATTTTGAAAGCCACAGCCGCCCGAAAGGAAGGGAGCGAATAATGTCTCTAGCGGAGAAAATCAAAGTTCTGATCGTTGACGATCAGGTCACCAGCCGCCTGTTGTTGAGCGATGCGCTGACGCAGCTCGGTTTCAAGCAGATCACGGCCGCCGGCGACGGCGAGCAGGGGATGAAGATCATGCAGCAGCAGCCGCATCATCTTGTCATCTCCGATTTCAACATGCCGAAGATGGACGGGCTCGGCCTCCTGCAGGCCGTGCGCACCAATCCGGCGACCAAGAAGGCGGCCTTCATCATCCTGACGGCGCAGGGCGACCGCGCATTGGTTCAGAAGGCGGCGCAGCTCGGGGCCAACAACGTGCTCGCCAAGCCCTTCACCATCGAAAAGATGAAAGCTGCCATTGAGGCCGTCTTCGGAGCTCTAAAATGATCGTCGAGGGTGCTGCCCGCCGCGTGCATATTATTCAGGGCGAGTACAAGGTCATCAGCGATCCCGAAGTGGTGCTGACGACCATTCTCGGCTCTTGCGTGGCGGCTTGCCTGCGCGATCCCATCGCCGGCGTTGGCGGGATGAACCATTTCCTCCTTCCGGGGATGGCGAACTCGCCGATGAGCGGTGGCGATGCGACGCGTTACGGCGTGCACCTGATGGAACTTCTGATCAACGGCCTTCTGAAGAAGGGCGCGAGGCGTGACCGGCTGGAGGCGAAAGTTTTCGGCGGCGCCAAGACGATCGCGACTTTCTCCAATGTCGGCGAGCAGAACGCGATCTTTGCGATGCAATTTCTGAAAGACGAAGGCATCCCGGTCGTCAGCTCCAGCACGGGCGGCGAACACGGACGCAAGATCGAATATTGGCCGATCTCCGGAAGGGCCAGGCAATATCCGCTGACCGGCGCCGAGACGCAGAAGACCGTGGCGCTGGAGCAGCGTCCGGTCGTCGCTCCCAAGCCGGTCGACAACACGATCGAATTTTTCTGATCAACGAGGCAAGCGCATGACCCCCTTCCAGCGCGTTGAGACGGCCGCCATTGAGGAGACGCTCCCGGCTATCCTCCTGCGCATCGTTTCCGAATTACACGACGTCGCCTATCTGATCGAACGCATCGAGCCCCAGCTCCTTGATATCAGCGACGCCAACATACTGGCCTCGCCGGAGGCCATGAAGGTGGTGCAGGGTATCGATCTTGCCGTGCAGAAGACGCGCGGCATCGCCGAATTCATCGACACCATTGCCGGTACCATGCCCGAGGGTTGGACGGTGGATCTCGCGACGGCGCTGAGTCTGGTCAAGCTGACGGAGATGCAAAAGGCGCTCGGCGGCGGCGGTTTTCAAACGCATTCGCAGCCCATGGCCCAATCCATGGCAAAGGCTGCCGGCGACTTCGATTTCTTCTGACCGCGTCGTCGGCAATAGATACTGTTTTTCTTATATAATCTCCGGCGTATCTTCCCGGTTTTTTCCTGGGCTTTTCTGGCCGGACGAAACGCTCGCACAAGTTTCGATTTCTATTTTCGCCGCATAGCACAAAGCCATCAGGTCTTTGACGAATCGTGCGAGAACAGAATGAATCTGTTAAATCAATTAGTTCCCCTGCTTCAGAATCTTCAGAATCTCGGGAGAACGCGGCTGATGATCCTGGGGGGCGTGGGCGCGGTGTCCATGCTGCTGATCCTTTTTGCAGCCCTCTATGTCAATAAGCCCGCACAGGAAACGCTATATGTCGGCCTGGATGCGACCGATCTCAACCAGATCAGCATCGCGCTCGCAGAAGCCAAGATCAATTTCCAGGTCGGTACGGACGGTTCTAGCCTGACCGTTCCGGCAGGCATGACCGGTAAGGCCCGCGCGCTTCTCGCCGAGCGCGGCCTGCCGACGAGCGGCAAAGCCGGCTATGAGCTCTTCGACAATGTCGGTTCGCTGGGTTTGACCTCCTTCATGCAGGAAGTTACCCGCGTGCGTGCTCTCGAGGGCGAAATCAGCCGCACCATCACCTCGATTGCCGGCATAAGCGCTGCCCGTGTCCATATCGTCATGCAGGATGTCGGCAACTTCCGGAAGGCGGATCAGAAGCCGACGGCATCCGTCATGATCCGCGCGAGTGCGGAAGCTGCCCGCAAATCGGCTTCGGCTATTCGCCACCTCGTCGCTTCCGCCGTTCCCGGCTTGGACGTCGACGACGTGACCATCCTCGATTCCACAGGCCAGTTGCTCGCATCGGGCGACGATCCCGGCAACGGAGCGCTCAGCCGCAATCTCGGCATCGTGCAGAACGTGCAGAGCGAAGTCGAATCCAACATCGACAAGGCCTTGGCGCCCTTCCTCGGCATGGATAATTTCCGCTCCAGCGTAACGGCGCAGCTGAATACCGACAGCCAGCAGGTGCAGGAAACCACATACGATCCGGACTCGAAGGTCGAACGATCCGTCCGTACCGTGAAGGAAGCTCAGAAGTCGCAGCAGAGCCAGCCCGACAGCGCCGCGACCGTGGAGCAGAACATTCCGCAGGCGGCCCCGCAGTCCGGCGGCAACACGCCGACGTCGAACGATCAGTCCGACAAGCGCGAGGAGCAGACCAACTACGAAATCAACAGCAAGACGACGGCCACGACCCGCTCCAGCTACAAGATCGAAAAGCTGTCCGTCGCCGTGGTGGTCAACAAGGGCCGCATCGCGCAAATGGTCGGCCAGGGCGCCGATCAGGCCAAGATCGACGCCTATATTGCGGAGATGCAGAAGATCGTCGCAACGGCAGCAGGCGTGGATCCGGCCCGTGGCGATATCGTTACCGTCAATGCCATGGATTTCCTCGACAACCAGCTGCTTGAAGACACATCCTCCAGCTTCAGCATCACCGACATGCTGAGCCGCAACATGGCCGGCATCATCAACTCGCTGGCCTTCGTCGCGGTCGCCTTCCTGATCGTCTGGATGGGTTTCCGTCCGCTGATCCGCTCGCTCGGGGGCTCGTCCAACAGCACTGCGCTTCCGGAAGCGGCGGGCCTGGAACTACCGGATTTCGCGCCGGCGGTGGGCGGCCCCGGCGCCGCGCTGATGGACGGCTTTGGCTCCGACTTCGGCTTCGACAGCACCGACGACCTGCTGACGATGGGCGACGATGGCGGAACCTTCAACCGCCGCGTCAAGGAAGGGCCGGAGCGCCGCCTGTCCCGCATGGTGGAGATCAGCGAAGAACGCGCTGCAAAGATCCTCAGGAAATGGGCCGTCGACCAGGCCGCCTGACAAAAAGGACCGGGAAATTTTCTCGGTCCTTTTTTCTATCCAGTGGATGACATTTGAACTTGCATCATTGTCGATGCCACCTGTGATCAATTAGTCGCGGCCAGACGAATTGACGTATTCGTAAGATGGAATTTCAATGGATATACGGTTGCTGGGTATGAAGAATCGACTTACAAATACTATATCTATTGCGTAATAATCGTGTATTCCGAGCGAATCGGCCGTCGTTTTCCGTGTTTCACATGTTTTAAGTTTGTAGATTCCGGAGCGGAAAAATTAGCTTGTGGATCGTGCTTGCGGCAATGCATGCCGGTGTGATCGCGGATGTCGAAATCAGGGATGAGATGCCCATCCGCCCGAAGCCGCCGGAAAGTGTTGTGTCGCGGTAGGGAAAGATCCGGCTTCGATGCCTCATCGAGATTCGTTGTCGGTTCTTTGAGGTAAAGGGATTGGGTTCTGACGGAACAATGCTCTCGTTGACGACCGATCGTCCAACAGCGGCAGGAAATGCAAGTATGGACATGCAGATATCGCAGATGAGCAAAGGCGATAGGGATGCGCGATCGATCGCGTCCGCCGGAGCCATGTCGCGCGAGCAGCTCATTCTGCAGCTGAATGCCGTTTCAGGTCCTGCCTATCTTCAAGCCGGCCTTCACGCCTTGGCGAGCTATGCCGGCGCCTCCCATTATCTTCTGGTCCGATCCGATCTCATCCAGGAAAGCGGCCTCGACTTCGTGATTTCCTCCGATTGGCCCTTCGATCTCGTCCGGCGTCTGGCGGCGGAGCTGACGAGTGGTTACGGCCGCATCGGCGAGCTGGAAAAGTGCATGGCGCTGTTTCAGCCGAGCCTGGCACTGCTTCCCGATGACGTCTCGCTGCCTGACGGTGTGGGCCGGCAATATCATGCCTTGACGTTCAATGTCGGTCGCACTCGCTTCTCCCTGCTGTTACTGGCGAGCGAAGCGGCAGTGCTTTTGCCTGAGCGGTTGAGGGATGTCGGTCTCCTGGCCGGCTATCTCGCCAGTTCCACGCGTTGCTTCGAGGGCAAGCTGGAGCGTGATTTCGATCTGACCGAGCGCGAGCTGGAATGCCTGTTCTGGATCGCCGAAGGCAAGACGAGCGATGAGATCGCGATGATCCTCGGGATCTCGCGCAACACCATCAACAACTATATCACCAGCGTCATGCGCAAGACCGCCACCAAGACCCGCTCGGAGGCCATCGCCTTTGCAGTGCGCAACAATCTCGTTTAAGGGCCGACCGGATGCGCTATCAGCCAGACAGGACGACGGATATGCCGGGCGAATCACGGCTTACCCGTTCCGGGCGGATTTCCGGCCGCTCCGATCTGTTCCCGAAGCTGGTGTCGATGCAAAAGCTGATAGACGCGCAGCATTTCGCCGTTTATCGCCTGCACGGCTCCGGCCTGCCGCACAAGCAGCGCCTGGTGTGCGAACTCGATAATTGGGGCTCGGCCAACTCCGTCGTCGGCAAATCCTTTGTTGAGGCCTATGGTGAAGCGCTGATCGAGCATATCGACAAATCGCTGCTGCCGCTGATGTGGAACGGGCGCGATAGCGACAGCACGGCTGAGACGCCGGATTTTGCTGTCTTCACGCAGCGCTTGAAGCCGCATCTCCTGCCTTTTGCCGGTGCCGCCTTTCCCGTGCGGCTGGGCGCCGTCGGTAACGGCTACACCGTCTTCACGGCCAAGTTCATGGATCTGTCGAGCGATATGATCGTCGAGCTGCACGGCCGTAGCTGCCAGATCATGATGGAGCTCCTGTCACTGGATGAGCGCCGCTCACAGGCCGCTGAAGCGCTGAGCGAGCGCGAAATCGCCTGCCTGCAGCTTGCCGGCGACGGGCGTATCAGCGAGGAGATTGCCGAGAAGCTTGGATTGTCGGTGCACACGGTCAACGCCTATCTCGGATCGGCGACGATCAAGCTCGACAGCGTCAACCGCATCCAGGCCATCGCAAAGGCGATCCGCTTCGGCTACATAAGCTGAGATAGCGGCGTCTTGGAGCATCGCCGCAAGACGAAATCACCTGCGACAGGTTACCGAACAAACGAATAGAGCGGCGGTCCGGTTTCTGCCGGATGCACGCCGCTCTCGCGAATCACTTTGCCGATTTTTGAAAAAGGACTTCGTCAGAATGCGTGTGCGGCCTCGCCGCGGACGACGTAACGCGCGTCCCTTAGGCTGCGGGCGAGCAGTGCCGTGTTCTCGTCGGGATCGACGGAGGCCTTGTCGAAAGCAATGTGGTTGATCTCGATGCCCGCATGATGATCCGCGAGCGAAAGCTTGGCATAGATGGTGACGCCCCGCGGCTTGATCTCCAGATCGAGCGTGACTTCCGCCGGCCCGCCCCAATCGAGCTTGTAGTCGCCGCCGAGCCCGAAATTGACCACGCCCGGAAGAAAATAGAGCTCGGCGGCCGAGGCGACGAGGTCATCGAGATTGCCGTATCGTTCGAAGCGCAGCAGCGAGATCAGATCGGCGGCATCGAGGAGGCGCAACTCGCTTGCGACCGGGCTGATGGCTTCGGCTAGTATTTGTTCA
Organism: Martinezella sp. CNPSo 3732; assembly: GCF_057784515.1. NCBI lineage: Bacteria > Pseudomonadati > Pseudomonadota > Alphaproteobacteria > Hyphomicrobiales > Rhizobiaceae > Martinezella > Martinezella sp. CNPSo 3732. The sequence continues at coordinate 18,718 of NZ_JBXSOO010000021.1, read as the reverse complement.
CGTTGGGCAGAGTAGGGGCATTTTTTCATTTGGTTTATCGTACCCGTTTTCTATTCGACTGCGCGGCATAGATCCGATGGATGAGTTCTGCGACAGCCTTGTAAAATACTGACGGTATGACGCTATCAACCGAGACTTGCGCAAACATGGAGCGCGCGAGCGGCGGGTCTTCGAAAACGGGAATATTGTTGGCCTCGGCTATCTCCCTGATTTTCAGAGCAATCAGGTCCTGGCCTTTGGCGACGACGACAGGGGCGTCGTTTTCCTCGCGCACATAGCGCAGCGCAACGGCGAAGTGAGTCGGGTTGGCGATGACGAGAGTGGCGCGCGGCACCTGCTTCATCATGCGGCGGCGGGCGCGGTCGCGTGCGATCGAGCGCTGTCGAGACTTGACGATCGGGTCACCCTGCGACTGCTTGTGCTCGTCCTTGATCTCCTGCTTCGTCATCTTCAATTGGTCAAACCAGTGGTGTCGGCTCCATAACAGGTCGGCAACGCCGACGACCACGGTCGCCATCAGCACGATGATCAGGATACGCTGAACGATCGTCGACAGGCGCACGAAGATGGTCTGCGGGTCCGACACCATCGAATCGATCGCATGGAAATACTGGCTCCGCAGGACGAAAAACATCACAATGCCGACCAGCACGATTTTCGCGAGGGATTTGCCGAACTCCACCATGCCGGTCGCGCTGAAAATGCGCGTGAAACCTTTCGCCGGCGATATGCGCGAAAACTGCGGCCGGATGCGTTCGAGAACGGGGGTCGGCAGGTTCTGAAAGATTGAGGCGCCGATACCGAAGGTGAAGAAGAGCACCACGGCCGGCAGCACCATGTTGCCGATTTCCCAGCCTATACGCGTAAACAGCGAGATGGCATCGGGGCCTGTCTCCAGCTGCCATTGATCCGGCTTTTCGAAGAGGTCGCGCAGAACCTCGCCCATGCGGCCCATGCGCTCGGGCAGAAAGAAGGTGACGTAGATGACCGTCGCGAGCATGGAAGCAAAGAGCGTTGCTTCCCTGGAGTGAGGGACATTGCCCTTCTCGATCGTATCGCGGAGTTTTTTCTCCGTCGGTTTTTCTGTTTTACTGTCCTTGTCTTCGTCAGCCAAAGCAGCTGCCCTTTACGAAACGGAAAGAGCCCGCGCATCATGCGCAGCCCTCGGCATAATTCCTCAAATCGGAATCGATTTGAGGAATTATGCAGCAGACTTAAAGTGCTACGGCGACCCTTGCGCGTCACATGTGACGCGCGGCGCCGTAGAGCTTGTCAGTCTATGACGTTTTAGCTGAGTCGCGTCGCGCTTATGCGGCTTCTTCCACAGGCGTATTTTCCTTGGCCTTGAGCTCGATCTGGCCGGAGTTGGCCAGACGAATGGCTTCCTGGGCGATGGCACGCCGGGCAATCGCGATTTCGCGCGGATTGATGCCGGCATTGCCCATCTGCAGGTCGGATTCGATCATGCGGCGCTGACGCGGGCTGATCGAGGACAGCACGATCTCGCGGATTTCGTTGCCCGATCCCCGCAGCGCCATCGTCAGGATGTCGGCGGCGATGTCGTTGAGCAGCAGGACGCGGCTCGGCTGCGGCATGCGGGTGAGATCGTCGAACAGGAAGATCTTCGGGCGAACCTTCTCGACCGATTCCTTGTTGATCGATTCCAGCGAGCTCAGCAGGGTATCGACCACCGGCTTGTCGAGTTCGTTCATCAGGTCGGCAACCTTCGTGGAACCGGACGCATTGCGTTCGGCGTCGATCTCGGCCATCAGTCCGAGAACGCGGTTCTCGATGATCTGAGCAGCCTTGGGGCTGACATCCTTGATATTGACGGTGCGGTTCATGATGTCGGCGCGCTGGGCTTCAGGGAGCTGCAGCAGGATCTTCGCACCGAAGGCCGAAGGCATCATGGAGAGCACATAGGCGATCGTCTGAGGATGCTCGCGCAGGAAGAACTTGGCAACGAAGACCGGATCGGCTTCACCCAGGCGATCCCAGATGGACGTCTCGTAGGCCTGGAAGGCGGTACGGCGGCCAAGCAGGCTGTCGACCTCATCCGGCGTCAGGCCTTCCTCGAGAATGCTCTCGATGGCCTTGGCATTGTCCATGAGGCCGGCGCCTTCGGTGAAGAGGTCTTCGAATTCCGCCACGAGCTGCGCCAGTTCGTCCGGCGGAATGAGCCGCAGCGATTGCGCCGAGGCGATGATCATCTGCAACTCGTTCTGCGTGAAGTATTTCAGCAGCCGTCCCGCCACTTGCTTGCCCATGGCGAGAAGGACGGCGGCTGCCTTTTCAGTCTGAGATAACGGTTTCTCGGCGATTGCGCCGCTGAAATCGTCAAAGTCCATCATGGTCTTCGTCTCCGTCCCGCAAGGGGGAGTGGGCTCATCCTGAGCCGGGTTCAGCTTTTCTTCGCGTTATAAATTTCAGTGAGCTTGATGCCGAATCTGGTGTCGTCATGTTCCAGAACGGTAATCTCGCCCCGGCCGATCTTGCGGCCGTTCACGGTAATTTCGACCGGTTCGCCGATCTTCTTGTCGAGCGCGATGATGGCGCCCTCAGTCAGGTTCATCAGGCCGGACACCGGCATGCGGCTGCTGCCGAGCACGATCTGGACGTCGATCGGGATGTCCATGATCAGGTCCATATTGGCGGTCAGCGCGCTGCCGGGGGCAGCCGGTGCGGCTGCTGCGGAAACGCCGCCGAACTCGCCGTCATCGAAGGCCGGAGCGGAATTGTCGTCGCCGAAATCGCCGAAGGTGGAAAGATCCGTGCCTGTTTGCGCGCCGAATGCGTCGGCGTCGAAATCAGGCAGACTGCCTTCGTTATCTTTCTTCAGGACGCCGCGCAGACCATCGATGGCCTCGTCCAGGGCGGCGTCGCTGTTTGAAATCTCCAGCGATTCCTCGCTGCTTTGCTGTGTCGTCTTCGTAGCCATGAAATCACTATTCCAGTTGAAACTTGCCTCAAGCTGCCGTGTGCGGGATCACGCGCCAGCCGATCAATTCATCAAGTGTCTGAGAAGCTCGTCGTCGGAATTGACGTTGTCCTTGACGCGCACCGTATAATTTTCGCCAGAGCGGCCGAATTCGCAGATGTAAAGGTCTTTGCTGTTGGCGCTGACTTCGACGCGGACATCGCCGGTGTCCATGAAGGGAATGATATCGCCGACCGCGAGCTTGGAAATGGTGTCGAGCGTCAGCGATTCCAACCGGATTCGCGCATCGAGCGTCACCTGCGAGCGACGGACCTGCTCGCTGAGCTGCTCCGACCATGCCTGGGAAGCGGCTGTCGGGTTCTTGGCGCGAGGCGTGCTGACGACGGTGCGCAGCAGATCTCGTTGGGGTGCGATGATAACGATCTGCGAAATCGACTTGCCAAGCGAGATCGTCATCGTAATCGCGGCGGCAAAATCGTTACCGTTGTCACCGATGGCGGCCGGGCGGTCCTCGATATTGTAGGGTGGATCGAGGTAGGGCTCGAAACCGCCGGCTGCATTCACTGCCGAGCGGAGCACTTTAGCGATCTTTTCGAAGACCATGACGGAAAGATCGAGCTCGATCACCGAAAGCGATCGGGCGACAGGCGCTTCCATATCTTCGGCGCGCGCGCCCAGCATATGCTCCATCAGCGTCATGATGAAGCCGGCGCCGCAGCCGAGAATGAAATTCGGCGCCCAGTTGCGCAGCGAACCGTTGACCAAGGCGTGGCCGCCGCCAAGCCCGGCGATCAGCTCGTTCATCGAGCCGGACTGACAGCCGGCATAGGCGATGTTGATATCGAGGCCCGTCTCGCTCTTGATGACGTCGGGCAGGAATTCGGCATAGACCTGGGCGAAGGCTGTGCCGAGTTTTGCAAGCGTCGCCTGATCGCCGAGATTGCCCGTGAGCTTGGCAAAAAGGGTGCGGTCCATCGTCTGTGCCCTGTGCGCGGATTGCTGGCTCATGATCGTCAGGCTGCCTTGCTTTCACCGCCGGGGTTCATCATTTCCTGCTCGACCGCATCGATCGAGGGGCGCTCGTAGGAGGAGATGGTCTTGCGGCCGTATTCGAGTGCCACCTGCGGCACGGATCCGTTCATGTAGGCAAGCAGCGTCTGCTTCACGATGACGTAGAGGCGGTGCTGCTTGTTGCGCACGACCTTGATCTGGGAGACCAGCGGCGCGCAGACGGAATAGGACAGGATGATGCCGAGGAAGGTGCCGACCAGCGCCGAACCGATGAGGTGGCCGAGCACCTCGGGTGATTCGTTGATGTGGCTCATCGCCTTGATGACGCCGAGAACGGCGGCGACGATACCGATCGCCGGGAAAGAATCGCCCATGATCGTGATCGCGTGATAAGGCTTCATCTTGTCGTGCTGCATCGTCTCGAGCTCTTCGTCCATCAGCGCCTCGATCTCGTGCGAGCGGGCATTGCCAATGATGATGAGGCGGACATAGTCGCAGATGAAGGCCGTCAGATCCTTGTTCTTCAGAACCGTCGGAGCGGCCTTGAAGATCGTCGATTCATCCGGGTTGTCGATATGGGCTTCGATCTCGTTGCGCGACTTGGTGCGCAGGTCGCGCATCAGGGCGTAGAGCACACCGAGCGTGTCGAGATAGTCGCGCTCCTTCGGCACCTTGTGGCTGAAGGCCTCTCCGAGCGCCTTGCCCGAATCCTTCACCACCTTCATCGGATTGGCCATGATGAAGCCGCCGAGACCGGCGCCTGCGATAATGACAAATTCGAAGGGCTGGAACAGCGCGCCTACGTCTCCGCCCATAGCCATGAAGCTGCCTATGATGCAGCCGCAGGTCACTACAAATCCGATAATAATATTCATCGTCGGTCCACACCTGAACGTTGCTTCATACGATGAACTAGGGGACCTGCCTTGCGTGAGGCTGTTCGATGGGCCTCTGAACATCCTTTTTGCCTTGTCAGCTTCGCACAAGCCAAGCCCTGCAGGATGGCGGGTAAGGGCATCCATGCCCCGCTAACGAAATGTAGGAGCGCCGGCGGCGTTTCCTTTCCCGTTATTCTCCAATGTCCGGAGGGCGTTGAAAATGCAGTCTGGTATTTATGTCGCGCTGTCGTCCCAGATGGCGCTCGAGCGGCGTCTGACGACGATCGCCGACAATTTGGCCAACGTGAATACGACGGGTTTCCGTGGTACCGAGGTCAAGTTCGATCAGGTCCTCAGCAATACGCAAAACAAGCTCAACGCCAAGGTCGCCTTCGTCTCGCAGGGCAACGATTATCTCTCCACCGACAATGGCGAACTTCAGAACACCGGCAATCTCTTCGATTTCGCCGTCAAGGGCGACGCCTATTTCGGCATGAACACGCCGGCCGGCCTGGTGTTGAGCCGCGACGGCCGCTTCACCATGACCGAAAGCGGCGCGCTGGTTTCCACGCGTGGCTTCCCGGTCCTCGATCCTGGCGGTGCGCCGATCCAGCTCGACCCCGCTGGCGGTCCGCCGAGCGTCGCGTCGAACGGCACGATCACGCAGAATGGCCGCAGCATGGGTCAGATCGGCCTTTATAGCGCCGACGTCAGCAAGGGCTTCCTGCGCTACGAAAACAGCGGCATCCTGCCGACCGATACGCCACAGCCTGTCATCGACCGCTCGAATATCGGCATTGCACAGGGTTATCTCGAAAACTCCAACGTCAACGGCATGCGGGAAATGACCAATCTGATCGAGGTCAGCCGCGCCTTCGACAATATCAGCACGCTCACCAGCAGCAGTGAAGGCACGCTTACCGACGCCATCAAGACCCTCGGCGGTAGCCAGTAAAGAGGACTTGTCATGGTCGAGGATCGGTTGCCGGAGGGCGCGGTGTCGCTGAAGCTTTCGCATATGGCCGTACTGGCGGGCCAGTATGCGATGGCGGAGAATGCCGTGGCCCATGGCGGTCATGTGCGCACCATCGCTGCCGGACACTATACGGTTGCCGGCCTTTCCAGGCAGGTGCGCCTCGGCGATTTCGTCGCGCATCGATCGCCGACGGGCGTCCACCTCGGCGAAGTCGTTCGCGTCGAACCTGATCTCACCTATGTCTGTCCGATCGAGCCGGGCGAACCGATCGGTATCCAGGACACCATCATCCGTAAAGGTGCCTTCCGCATCGCGCCCGATGACAGCTGGTGCGGCCGCACGATCAACTCGCTCGGCGAGCCGATCGATGGGCTGGGGCCGCTGACTGTGGGTCTCGAAGCACGTTCGATCTCCAACACGGCCCCGCCGTCGATGACGCGCAAGCGCGTCGAAACCGGTTTCAAGACCGGCGTCCGTGCCATCGATATCTTCTCACCGCTCTGCCTTGGTCAGCGCCTCGGCATCTTCGCCGGCTCCGGCGTCGGCAAGTCGACGCTGCTGTCGATGCTGGCCAGAGCCGAAGCCTTCGACAAGGTGGTGATCGCGCTCGTCGGCGAACGCGGCCGTGAAGTGCGCGAATTCATCGAGGATACGCTGGGTTCCCACATGCAGAAATCGGTCGCTGTCGTTGCGACCAGCGACGAGAGCCCGATGCTGCGCAAGATGGCGCCGCTTTCGGCCATCACCATCGCGGAACATTTCCGTGACAAGGGCGATAACGTTCTTCTGATCGTCGATAGCGTCACCCGTTTTGCCCATGCCATCCGCGAAGTGGCGACCGCCTCCGGCGAGCCGCCGATCGCACGCGGCTATCCGGCTTCGGTCTTCACCGAATTGCCGCGCCTTCTCGAGCGGGCAGGCCCCGGACCGGAAGGCACCGGCACCATCACCGCCATCATTTCCATCCTGGTCGATGGCGACAACCATAACGATCCGATCGCCGATTCCACCCGTGGCATTCTCGACGGTCACATCGTGCTGCAGCGCAGCCTTGCCGAAGAGGGGCGCTATCCGCCGATCGATCCGCTGGCATCCGTGTCGCGTCTTGCCCGCAAGGCCTGGACCTCGGATCAGGAAAAGCTGGTTTCTCGCCTGAAGGCGCTGGTGCACCGCTACGAGGAAACGCGCGATCTGCGCCTGATCGGCGGCTATCGCCAGGGCAGCGACGCCGATCTCGACATCGCCGTGCGTCAGGTGCCGATCATATACGATATACTGAAGCAGACGCCGGGCGAAGAGCCGTCGGCGGATGCGTTCACCGATCTTGCGACGGCCCTCAGAAACGCTTCGAGCGGTGTTCCCGCCAGAGCCAAGTGATGGTCATGCACAGCACTACCTCGATTTTCCTTGTCCGCAGCCTGCCGGATATCGCCGAATGTCATGCCGAAAAAGGGGCCAGAAGTGAAAGAATCCGACGCTGACGAACCGGTCGCCCCGCCGAAATCGGCGAGAAGGCGAACCGTTGCGGACAAGGCTCTGGCCTTTACGGGACTGGCGCTTGCCGGCGCCTCTGCCTTCTTCCCCTGGTACGTCTTTCTGAACCCGGACAAGTTCGGCATTCAGGTGGCCGAAGGCGATCGCACCCGCGATTTGCCGAACTGGCCTGGCCGCGCGATCGTCAGCGTGTCGCCGCTCGCCATGGTCAACAAGAATCCTGACCAGCCGAAAGAGTTGATTCCCGATCCGTTGACGACGGCGACGGTCAGCAATGCCGGCCGTGAGGACGACAAGGGGCAGCCGGCCGATCAGCAGCCGTTTCCCGGCAAGTCTGCCTTCCAGCTGCTGCATGTCGCCAATGGCCGCGCGCTGATCGAGGACGACACCGGCATGTATGTCGTGCGAGTCGGATCTGTTTTGCCTGACAACAGTCGGTTGGCCTCAATCGAACAGCGAGAGGGAAAATGGGTCATCGTCACCTCGACGGGCGATGTCTATGGCAACAATTGAGGAAAACCCGGAATCGCCCCGATTTCAGGCACTTCGAAGACTTTACAGGAACGCATTTCTCGCAAGTCCCACGCAAGATTATCCCGCTAGATTCACAGTGTAAGAACGGAGAGAAGCCCATGCAACCCATTCAGCTCTTTGACCTGGCCTCGCGGCAAGCCGAGTGGCTCCAGGTACGTCAGCAGGTTGTTGCCGGCAATATCGCCAATGCCAATACGCCGAAGTTTCACGCCAAGGATGTCACGCCATTCCAGGCCGTTCTGGACAACCAGAACGTCGGTATGGTCCGGACCAATCCCGCGCATCTTTCGGGCAGCGAATTCAGCACGAGCGGCAACGTCAACGTAGAGGAAGCGCCGCTCAATCAGGAAATTGGTGTCCAGGAGTCGGGTAACACCGTCGGCCTGGAAGACGAGCTCGCCAAGGCCGGTGACATCAAGCGCCAGTACAGCTTGAACACCGCTCTCGTCGGCTCCTTTCATCGCATGATGTTGATGACCGTAAAACAATAGATGAAGTGAAGATGTCATGGACCCTTTATCAGCCGCATTGAAGATTGCGGGCTCCGGCCTGGAGGCTCAATCGACTCGTCTGCGTATTGTCTCCGAAAATATCGCCAACGCCCGCTCGACGGGCGATACGCCCGGTGCCGATCCCTATCGACGCAAGACCGTAACGTTCGGTGCCGAAATGGATCGCGCCAATGGCCTGACCACGGTCGGCGTCAAGAAACTGGGCCAGGACACGGGCAAATTCGTCGAAGAATACGATCCCAGTAATCCGGCGGCCGACCAGAAGGGCTACGTCAAGATGCCCAACGTCAACATCCTCGTCGAGATGGCCGACATGCGGGAGGCCAATCGTTCATACGAGGCCAATCTGCAGACGGTCAGACAGGCCCGTGATCTCATCTCCTCCACTATTGATCTGCTGAAGAACCAATGATCGACTCGGTTAAGAATATAGCCTCTCTTTCGGCGACCCGCGGCCTTGGCAGCATCGCCACGGATCTGACCTCCGCCGCTTCCAGCGCTCTGAATGCCTCGCCGGCCGTTGCCGCGGGCGTCGATGCAGGAATGAGCTTCGCCTCGGTCATGTCGAATGTCGCGAAGGATTCCATCAACTCGCTGAAGGACGCTGAAAACGCCTCCTTCGCCGGCATCAAGGGCACGATGAGTACCCGCGAAGTCGTCGATAAGGTCATGCAGGCCGATCAGACCCTGCAGACCGCGATCGCACTGCGCGACAAGGTGGTCTCGGCGTTCCTCGATATTACGAAGATGCAGATCTAGCGCGGGGTTTCCCGCTCTAATTAATTGATTTGGCGTGAGTTGTTCGCAAGCCGCTTCGCGGTTTCGAAGGTCCGCCCTGGCTCGAAGGACGAAAGCATGAGAGCGCTCGCAATTGCCGCGACGGGCATGGACGCCCAGCAGACCAATCTCGAAGTGATCGCGAACAACATCGCGAACATCAATACGACGGGTTACAAGCGCTCGCGCGCCGAGTTCTCCGACCTTCTCTACCAGACCGAGCGCGCCAAGGGCATCGCCAACAGGCCGAACCAGGCAGTCGTGCCGGAAGGCGCCAACATCGGCCTTGGCGTTCAGACCGTAGCCGTGCGCAATATCCAGGTCCAGGGCGAGCTGTCGCAGACCCAGAACGAGCTCGACGTGGCGCTCGTCGGTCGCGGCTGGTTCCAGATCAAGATGCCCGATGGCACGACCGCATACACCCGCGCCGGTTCCTTCAACAAGAGTGACACCGGCCAGATCGTCACGCCTGATGGCAACGTGTTGGAGCCGGGCATCACGATCCCGAACAATGCCAGCAGCCTCGCCATCAGCCAGTCCGGCCAGGTGTCGGCGATCATCGGTACGGCGACCACGCCGACGGTGCTCGGCCAGCTACAGATCGCCAATTTCGTCAATGAAGCCGGCCTGCAGCCGATGGGCAGCAACCTCTTCACGCAGACGCCTGCCTCGGGCGATCCCGTCGTTTCCGATCCGAACCAGAACGGCTTCGCCTATCTGAAGCAGAATTATCTGGAATCGTCGAATGTCGATCCGGTCAAGGAAATCACAGATCTGATCACCGCGCAGCGCGCCTACGAGATGAATTCGAAGGTCATCACGACGGCCGACGAAATGGCGCAGATCGTCAGCAAGAACCTGAAGTAGCAAGAGGGACGGGCCGAACATGAGGTTTCGCCGGATGAAAAGCTTGGCAATGGCATGGTTCGCCGCAGCGAGCCTCTCCGTCGTATTCGCGTCGGCTGCGCCGGCCGGCGCAATGAGCGCCGACGGCTCCAGCTTCGGAACCGCCGTGGTGCCGACCGAGACGATCTATCCGGGCGATATCATCAGCAGCGGCCAGCTCGAAGAGGTCGAGGTCACCAATCCAAATCTGAGTGGCGACTATGCCAAGCGGCTCCGCGAGGTCACCGGTCTGGTGTCAAAGCGTACGCTTCTTCCCGGCCGCACCATCTCCATCTCCGCGCTGCGCCAGCCCTATGCGGTAACGCGCGGCTCCAACGTCCGTCTGGTGATGAGCATGGGCAGCATGACGATCACGGCAGCCGGCACGCCGCTGGATGATGGCGCCGTCGGCGACAATGTCCGCGCCCGCAATATGGACTCCGGCATCATCGTCAACGGCACGGTCCTCCAAAACGGCACGATCCGCGTGGTCGCGAAATGAAACGGCTTCGTCAACTACTCGCAATCCTGTTCGCATTGCCGAGCCTGATCGTCGCCGATCCGGCTCTCGCGATGCAATCGCGCATCAAGGACATCGCGTCGCTGCAATCCGGCCGCGACAACCAGCTGATCGGCTACGGCCTGATCGTCGGTCTCCAGGGGACCGGCGACGGTCTGCGTTCCTCGCCCTTTACCGAGCAGTCCATGCGCGCGATGCTGCAGAACCTCGGCATCTCGACGCAGGGCGGCCAATCCGCCGCCAAGAACACCGCCGCCGTCATGGTGACGGCGAACCTGCCGCCCTTTGCAAGCCCGGGCAGCCGCATCGACGTGACGGTCAGCTCGCTCGGCGATGCGACGTCGCTTCGCGGCGGTACGCTGATCATGACTTCGCTCAGCGGCGCCGACGGGCAGATCTATGCCGTGGCGCAGGGCTCGGTCATCGTATCCGGCTTCCAGGCGCAGGGCGCCGCTGCCACGGTGACCGAAGGTGTCACGACAGCCGGCCGCGTGCCCGGCGGCGCCATCATCGAGCGCGAACTGCCGTCGCGCTTCAAGGATTCCGTCAATCTGGTCCTGCAGCTGCGCAATCCGGACTTTTCCACTTCAATTCGCATCGCCGACACGGTCAATACCTGGGCGACCTCGCGTTTCGGTGCGCCGATCGCGGAAGCCAAGGATTCGCAGGAGGTGACGATCGCCAAGCCGAAGATGGCGGACCTGACGCGGCTGATGGCCGACATCGAAAATCTCAACGTCCAGACCGATACGCCGGCCAAGGTCGTCATCAACGAGCGCACCGGAACGATCGTCATCGGCGCCGATGTCCGCGTCTCGCCGGTCGCCGTCAGCTACGGAACGCTGACCGTGCAGGTGAGCGAGAACCCGCAGGTAATCCAGCCGGAACCCTTCTCCGATGGCCAGACGGCGATCCAGGATCAGACCGATATCACCGCCACCAAGAGCGGCGGCCGCGTGGCGGTGCTGGAAGGGCCTGACCTGAAGACGCTGGTCTCCGGTCTCAACAATATCGGCGTCAAGCCGGACGGCATCATCGCCATCCTGCAAGGCATCAAGTCGGCCGGCGCGCTGCAAGCGGAGCTCGTATTGCAATGATATTGACCACTATCGCAAGAAATGCGCTGATTGCCTGCAGTCTTGCGGCGGGCATCTTGCTCTTGTCGCTTGGTACGGCTTTGGCGCAGGAAGCCCCGAAGCCGGTTACCGATCCGGCCTCCAGCCAGGACGAGATTCGTCAGTTCTGCACCAACATTGCCGATCCCGCCCGTGATCAGCGCTACCTGCTGCAGAAGCAGGAGCTGGAAAAGCTGCAGGCCGATGTCGATCAGCGCATCGCCACCATGGACAAGCGCAAGGCCGAATACGAGGACTGGCTGAAAAAGCGCGACGACTTTCTCAAGACAGCGGATCTCGGCCTGGTCGATATCTACAAGAACATGAAGCCGGATGCGGCGGCTGCCAGCCTCAACGATGTGAGGACAGTTGTCGCAGCGGCCATCATTATGAAGCTTTCCGCGCGTCAGTCGAGCCTGATCCTCGCGGAAATGGATGCGAAGAAGGCAGCCGTCATCACCAATATCATCGCCAGCGCATCCGACCCGAATACATCGAAGTCGAAGGACCCCTCATGAACACGCGTCTTACGGCCGCCTGCGCAATCGTCGTCTTCCTCGCCGGTTGCCAGTCGCAGGCCCTCAAGGAAATCGGCAGGGCGCCTGCCATGAGTCCGATCGGCAGCGGCCTGCAATATGCGCAGACGCCGCAGATGTCGCAGTATCCGAAGCGGCCTCATCAGGTCGCGCAGGGCTATTCGCTCTGGAACGATTCGCAGGCCGCCCTCTTCAAGGATGCGCGCGCGCTCAATGTCGGCGACATCCTGACCGTTACGATTCAGATCAACGACAAGGCGAATTGGGACAACGAGACCAATCGCAATCGCACGAACAAAAGCGATATGAACTGGAACATTACCGCCAAGATCTTCGGCTGGCAGCCAAGCACCAATGCCGACGCGACTTCGGGCTCCGACACCAGCACGGATAGCAAGGGCAAGATGCAGCGCTCCGAGCAGATCAACCTTCTGGTCGCAGCTGTCGTGACGGGCATTCTCGAAAACGGCAACCTGATGATCAGCGGTTCGCAGGAAGTGCGCATGAACCAGGAAATCCGCATTCTCAACGTCGCCGGCATCGTCCGGCCGCAGGACGTCACCTCCGACAACACCATTTCCTACGACAAGATCGCCGAGGCCCGCATCTCCTATGGCGGCCGTGGCCGCTTGACGGAAATACAGCAGCCGCCGAGGGGGCAGCAGGCCGTCGACCTGCTCTCGCCGCTCTGATTTGACAGTGAACGGATAGGGATATGGCAGCAGCCTCGGACGAACCGGCAAAGGGCAAGGGATCGCCGATGATCATGATGATCGTCGGGCTACTGGTGCTGACCGCGCTCGGCGGCGGCGGCGGCTGGGTACTGGGAACCATGGTGGCGCCGCGGATCAAGGAGGCCACCGCTGCCGTGCAGGCGATTGCAATGGCCGGCGGCGACAGCAAGCAGGCTGCGGCAGCCGCCCAGGCAAACGGCATCATTGCGCTCGATCCGATCACCACCAATCTCGCTTATCCCTCGCAGAGTTGGATCAGGCTGGAGCTGGCGCTGGTTTTCAAGGGGCCGCCGGACGCGCAGCTCGCCCAGGCAGTCCATCAGGATATCCTTGCTTACATCCGCACGGTTTCCCTGCAGCAGATCGAAGGTGCCCGCGGCCTGCAATATCTTCGGGATGACATTCAGGAGCGTGTTGACCTGCGCTCCGAAGGACGGGTATCGAAAGTTATCTTCAGAACTTTCGTGATCGAATGAGTCGATTAGCACTTGCCCTGTTCATATTCGTCATTGCAGCATTGTCGCCTGAGCTGGCGGCGGCGCAGCAATTGTCGCAACAGCTTCCCACCGATCTGCTGAACGCGCCGGTCAACGGCTCGGTTGCCGCCTGGATCATCCGTACCTTCGGGCTCCTGACGATCCTGTCGATCGCGCCGGGTATCCTGATCATGGTGACGAGCTTTCCGCGCTTCATCATCGCGTTTTCGATCCTGCGCACCGGCATGGGTCTTGCGACGACGCCGTCGAACATGATCCTGCTGAGCCTTGCCCTTTTCATGACCTTCTACGTCATGTCGCCGACCTTCGATCAGGCCTGGAAGGATGGCGTGCAGCCGCTGCTCGCCAATCAGATTTCGGAAGCGGACGCAGTGCAGCGTATCGCCGAGCCCTTCCGCACCTTCATGTCCAACAACACGCGCGACAAGGACCTGAAGCTTTTCGTCGATCTCGCGCAGGAACGCGGACAGACGACCGTGATCGACAACAAGATCGATTATCGCGTCCTCATCCCGGCCTTCATGATCTCGGAAATTCGCCGCGGCTTCGAAATCGGCTTCCTTGTGGTCCTGCCGTTTCTGGTCATCGACCTGATCGTTTCGACCATCGTCATGGCGATGGGCATGATGATGCTGCCGCCGACCTCGATCTCTCTGCCGTTCAAGATTCTCTTTTTCGTGCTGATCGACGGCTGGAACCTTCTGGTCGGCAGCCTCGTCCGCTCTTTCCACTGATATTACGACGGAAGGCGATCACCGGAGCTCTCGCGCCGATGATCGCTGAAACTTACTCGGCGGCGATTGCCGCCGAGTTCTGGTCGTCTTCCATGAACGGTTCCGAGCGCGCCGGCAGTGCTGGCACATCCATGTGATCGGGTGCAAGCCCCTGCTTGGCCCGTGCCGCCATCATCTCGAAGGCCTTCTCCAGATGATGCGTGAAGCGTTCGGCATCGAAGAGCGGCTTGATATAGCGATTGGCCGCCAGCGTTTCCTTGAACTGGGCAATCCGCTCCGGCTGGCCGGCGAGCTGCACCGCCATGTCTTCATAGGCCTTGACGTCGTCAGCCACCAGTTCCGGCAGGCCGATGGCATTCAGTAGGCTTTCGCTCACGCGCGAAGCGAAATTGGTACCCTTGATGGTGAGAACCGGCAGGCCGCCCCAGAGCTGTTCCGAGGTCGTCGTATGGCCGTTGACGGGGAAGGTATCGAGGCCGAGGTCAGCAAGCTGCTGGCGGTCGATATGGTCCTCGTAGCGAATGCGGCTGGTAAAGACGACCCGCTTGCGGTTGACGCCGCGGGCTTCGAGGCGCGACCAGATATTGGCTTCCGCCCGAGGGCCGTTGCACAGCAGCCAGAGCACGCTGTTCTTGCTGCGCTTGAGAATATTGCACCATACGTCGACCATCTGCGGCGTGATCTTGCGGTTGCCGTTGAAGGAAGCGTAGACGAAAGCGTCCTCGGGCAGCCCGTGCTCCGCACGCGTTGTCGGCCGCGGCTTCGGGCGGTTGAGCGGATCGTTCGGCTGGTAGCATTCGGGCAGGCGGCAATACTTTTCGTAGAAATGCGCCTTCGACTGATCCGGCAGGACGTAATGGTCGCCGATGATGTAATCGAGGTCGATGTTGACCGTCGTGCCGGGAAAGCCCAGCCAGGCGACCTGGATCGGAGCGGGCATGTAGTTGAGGATGAAAGCGCGGCTTCCCTTGGTATGCCCCTTGAGGTCGACGAGAATGTCGATTCCGCGGGCGCGGATCGCTTCTGCTGCGGCCTGGTTGGAAAGGCCACGAATGTCGACCGTCGTCCCCAGCGCCGAATAGTCGAAAGCTTCCTCTTTCTGGTGAGCCGCCTCCGAGTGGTCGAAAAGGGTGATTTCGAACCGATCCTTGTCGTGCAACTCGAGGACGCGCTGCATCAGCTTCATCGTCGCATGCCCCGGCCAGAAGTCGGAGGAGAGATAGCCGATGCGGATCTTGCCGCCCCATGTATGCGGCAGCTTACGGCGGGCTTCTGCATGGCCCGCCGGCAATGGATCGGTGTCGTGGACCACGAGCTTGTTAAGCGCCTCGTCGCCGCACCAGTGGAGATGGAAGAAGGGATTGTCGGGAATGACATGATCGAGCTTGCCCTGTGCAAGCGATGCCATGACCGGTGCCATATGTTTTTCGACGACGGCCAGATCGGACACCTCGCGCGCGAAGATCAGGTAGAGCGCGCGGAAAATGACATGGTCGGGATGTTTCTTGAACAGGGTCGTGACGATATGCCGGTTGCTTTCGTCATAGAGATCGTCGGTCAGCAACCTTGCGGCCATCTGGCGATGCTTGAGTTCCGGCCCTTCGACGAGCACCGTCTTGAAGCCGGTCAGCAGGTCTTTTTGCTGGCGGCCGAGGAAGATGCGGCTAAGGACGAAGGCAAGGTCCGGATCCTTGAATGCCAGGGGCAGGATCAGACTTCCGATCGCGAGAGCCTGATCGTCGTTGCCGCAATCGCCATGCAGCAGCAGAGCTTCCCGAAGATAGTCGTCGCGCTGCGGCTTTTGCCGGCCGGCCAGCTCGTAGGCGCTCGCGGCATCCGATCGGAAACCGAGTTTCAGCAGCGTCTTTGCCAGCAGCGCATAGGTCTTGGGCGACCTGTCGACGTTCAGCAGCTCGTTCAGCGTTTCGAGGGCGCGTGTATATTGGCCCTTTTGATAGAAGCCGGACGCTGTCACAAAGGCATTTTTCGTATTCACGAGCGAGAACTCCGAGCGATATGTTGACTGGCTTCCGCCGAAAGGCGAGGGCCGGCATCATGGATTCGCTTCATGATCCCTCACGGAGCTTGCCTGAAACCGAAGCACCGGTCGAAATTGCCTTTACGGATTCTTAGCCACGTTCCAGAGAGGCGGTGTCCACCGGCTTCTGATTTAAGAAATTGGCAAGCAATGGGTGCGACCTTCCTCGCGACATGACGGGTTTGGTCCTCTAGGAAAATGGATCGAGGGGCATGAAGCTGCTCCGTCATCGCCGGTATTTCCAGTCCGGTATGTCCTCCTTTTGTATCCAGTTTCCAGGGGACAACTCTATGACCAGCATTATCACCAACAATTCCGCAATGGCCGCCCTCCAGACGCTGCAGAACATCAGCGGCAACCTGCAGAACACGCAGCAGGCTGTTTCTTCCGGCCTGCGCATCTCCAAGGCGTCCGACAACGCTGCTTACTGGTCGATCGCCACGAGCATGAAGTCCGACAACAGCGCCATCGGCGCCGTTTCCGACGCCCTCGGCCTCGGCGCTGCCAAGGTTGACACCGCATCGACGGCCGTCACCAGTGCGATCGACATCGTCGGCCAGATCAAGGACAAGCTTGCAACCGCCATGGAAGGCTCGGTTGACAAGGGTTCCGTTCAGGAAGAAATCGGCCAGCTGCAGCAGCAGCTGCAGAGCGTTGCCCAGTCGGCTTCGTTCAACGGCGAAAACTGGGTCATGGCCGCAAACAACGGCTCGGCTTCTGTTGTTTCCTCGTTCATCCGCGGTACCAACGGCACCGTTTCGGTCAGCACGACCTCTTACGCCTTCAACACCGGCGCAACCGGCAACGTTCTGTTCGGCGCCAATACAGCCGGCACGATCGACACGGCTTCGGGCATCCTCGGCACGAAGGACACCACGGTCGGCGCGTCGGTCTTCAGCCTCGACATCAGCAAGATGACGTCTGGCCAGATTTCCAGCGCGCTCAACATGGTTCAGACCGCTCTGAACTCCATGACCAGCCTGGGTTCGAAGCTCGGCTCCATCTCCAGCCGCATCGACCTGCAGACGAGCTTCGCTTCCTCGCTCTCCGACTCGATCCAGTCGGGCGTTGGCAAGCTGGTTGACGCCGACATGGAACAGGAATCGAGCAAGCTCTCCGCTCTGCAGACGCAGCAGCAGCTGGCCATCCAGTCTCTGTCGATCGCCAACTCCTCGACCCAGTCGATCCTGTCGCTCTTCCGTTAATAGGAAGCGCCAACGCTGCGCGTTGGTCGAAAATCCTAAACAACAAGTTAACCGCGCCTGCCTAAGGCGCGGTTTTTTTTATATTTTTAGGCCAAACGCAGTTCAGCTTTTCTTAACTATATTGCTGTTTCTTAAGACCATCGAAGCGGCGAGTTAACCTTAACGAATTTGGTTAGCAGGCATGATGCTGAATGCCGTTACCGGTTTTAGGTCCGGAATGTCCCTTATCCAACCACTGCCAAAGGGGCAAATATCATGACGAGCATTCTTACCAACAACGCCGCAATGGCTGCTCTCCAGACGCTGCGCACTATCGGCACGAACCTGCAGGATACGCAGAGCGCGGTTTCTTCCGGTCTGCGCATCTCCAAGGCTTCCGACAACGCTGCTTACTGGTCGATCGCCACCAGCATGAAGTCCGACAACAGCGCCATCGGCGCCGTTTCCGACGCTCTCGGCCTCGGCGCCGCAAAGGTTGACACGGCGACCACCGCCGTCACCAGCGCCATCGACATCGTCGGCCAGATCAAGGACAAGCTTGCAACCGCGATGGAACCGTCGGTCGACAAGAAGTCGGTCCAGGAAGAAATCTCGCAGCTGCAGCAGCAGCTGCAGAGCGTTGCCCAGTCGGCTTCGTTCAACGGCGAAAACTGGGTCATGGCCAAGAGCGGCGATTCCGCTTCGGTCGTATCGTCCTTCATCCGCGGCACCAACGGTACCGTTTCGATCAGCTCGACCTCTTACGCTTTCGACACCGGCGCAACCGGCAACGTTCTGTTCGGCGCCAATACAGCCGGCACGATCGACACGGCTTCGGGCATTCTCGGCACGAAGGACACTACCGTCGGCGCTTCGGTCTTCAGTCTCGACATCACCAACATGACGGGTGGTCAGATCTCCAGCGCGCTCAACATGGTTCAGACCGCTCTGAACTCCATGACCAGCCTGGGTTCGAAGCTCGGTTCGGTTTCCAGCCGCATCGACCTGCAGACGACCTTCGCTTCCTCGCTCTCCGACTCGATCCAGTCGGGCGTTGGCAAGCTGGTTGACGCCAACATGGAAGAAGAATCGAGCAAGCTCTCCGCTCTGCAGACGCAGCAGCAGCTGGCCGTTCAGTCCCTGTCGATCGCCAACTCCTCGACCCAGCAGATCCTGTCGCTCTTCCGTTAATAGGAAGCGCCAGCACGCCTTGGCTGGCCATACAGGAAAACGACTTTGCCGCGCCTTCTCCGGAAGGCGCGGTTTTCGTTTTGGCGCGGAAATCCAGCCGCTCTACCTCTTTGGTTTCACGCAATCCCGGGCGGAAAACCGCTTGTCTTATGACTTTGTCTCGT